>LDXM01000011.1 GCA_001443375.1 Chloroflexi bacterium CSP1-4 | reverse complement strand
CCGCCCGGCCGGCGGGCGAAGTGGTTGGTCCCGGCCAGCACGACCGTCAGCGTCGCCGCCTCCATGGAGGGCCGGGGCTCACGAGCCTCGAGCTCGACCCAGCCGCGGGCGGCGACCGGCCCAGACCAGTCGAGGCCGGCGTGGGGCACGAGCAGCCCCAGGGGAAGAGGAGTGTCGGGCGACCGATCCCGGCGGGCGGCGGTGAGCAGGCCGCCGACCTGTCGGTCCAGGACGGCCGGGTCCGCAGGGTAGAAGCTCCCCGCGTGGGTCGTCCGGCGCGGCGTACCCGCCGCGATCGCGGCGCTCATCGGGCCCAGATCCCGGCGATCGGGGTCCGGCAGGTCGGACAGGCGCCGTCCACGATCCGGTCGGCGGTGACCGCGTAGCCCCGTCGGACGATGAGCGTCGCTCCGCAGCCGGCACAGCGGGTGTCGTCGGAGAGCTCGCCGCCGGCGCCCCACACGTTGCCCGGGTAGATGTGACGCAGGCCGGCGGACCGGCCGATCCCGACCGCCTCGACGATCGACCCCAGCGGCGTCGGCGGATGATCCGTCATCAGGTGCGCCGGGAAGAAGCGGCTGACATGCCAGGGCGTGTCGGGACCGAGCTCGCGCACCAGCCAGGCGGTCAGCTCGCGGATCTCGCCCATGTCGTCGTTCTCGCCCGGAACCAGCAGGGTCGTCACCTCGACGAAGATCCCGTGCCGGCGCATCCCCACGAGCGCGTCGAGGACGGGCGCCAGCCTGGCGCCGCAGACGCGCCGGTAGAAGCGGTCCGAGAAGCCCTTGAGATCGACGTTGGCGGCGTCGATCCACGGACCGAGCACGTCGAGCGCCTCGGGCGTCTGATAGCCGTTCGTGACCAGCACGTTCAGCAGGCCGGCCGGCTTGGCGAGCCTGGCAGTGTCGAGGACGTACTCGGCGAAGATCGTCGGCTCGACGTAGGTGTAGGCGATGCTCCGCGCCCGGAGGGCGACCGCCCGCGCCACGACCTCATGCGGCGGCAGCCGGAAGGAGCGCGTCCGGACCCCCTCGCGCGGCGCCTGGGCGATGGCCCAGTTCTGGCAGAAGCGGCAATGGAAGCTGCAGCCGCGGGTCGCGATCGAGTAGGCGGTGGTGCCGGGCAGGACGTGATAGAGCGGCTTCTTCTCGATCGGGTCCAGCTCGGCGGCGACGGCCTCGCCGTAGACAAGCGTGACGAGGGAGCCGGCACGGTTCTCGCGGACGCCGCAGATGCCGCGTCGACCGGGCCGGACCAGGCAGCGGTGGGCGCACAGGTCGCAGCGCACGCTGCCGTCGGGGAGGGGGGTGGCGAGGATCGCGGGCGCGACCCCGCGCTCGGGCGTGCGTGACCCCGTGGGACAGCTCACGCCGACGTTCGTCGATGTCATCTCTCGGACTGCTTCGCTGCTCGACGTCTCCGAGTCGCGACGATGCTGTCACGAGAGGGGAGCGCCGGCCAGTGCCGAACGGCCGGTCGGGGGCCAGGCTACGGCCTGCGTGCCACGATCCCCGCCCCTACCGTTCCGAAGGCCGCCGCATCATCGCGAGCTCCTTCGGATCCTGGCGTTCGTGGCCATCGACCGGCCCGGCAGGATCTCGTCCCCTGTCGGCTTGCGTGCCCGGACGACGACGCTCGCCGCGATCGAGCCATGCCGCTCGGCGGGGACACGAGAGCGGAGGAGGGCCAGGAGGTCGTCCGAGAACAGCGGATAGAGGGCGCACTCGTCGATGCCGAAGTCGTCGACGCGCTCGATCGCGACGTCGCGAAAGCCGGCGCGGCGAAGGCCCTTGTAGAGCGCGATCTCCGACAGCGCACCGGACAGGCAGCCGGCCCAGGCGGCCGGGTGGGTGGCGATCTCCGGCGGCAGGTCGTGGTCGAGGACGAGATCGACGATCGCCAGGCGGCCGCCCGGCCGGAGGACCCTGAACGCCTCGGCGAAGACGCGCACCTTGCGCGGCGACAGGTTGGGCACGCCGTTGCTCACGATCACGTCGGCCGAGTCGTCCGGCAGCGGGAGCGCCTCGATCTCACCCTGGATGAAACGGACGTTCGCGGCGTCGACGGCCGCCGCCGCGGCGGTCGCCCGGTCGATCATCTCGGGGAGGAAGTCGATGCCGATCACATCCCCGGTCGGGCCGACGTGACGGGCGGCGAGGAGGCAGTCGATGCCGCCGCCCGAGCCGAGGTCGACGACGCGTTCGCCCGGCCGCAGGTCGGCGTACCGGATCGGGTTCCCCACTCCCAGGGCGATCCTGACGGTATCCTCCGGCAGCCCGGCGAGCTCGGCCCGATCGTAGAAGCGCTCGGCGACCCGCCGATCGGTGGGGCGGACCGTGGCGTACGTCTCCCGAACGGCCGCCCGGATCGCATCCTGCTGGAGGAAGTCGGACCCTTCCAGGTGCCCGGCATGGAGGCTCGTCACCGGCCCTGCCCACCATCGCGCACGGTGGCAAGAAGTCGCTCGACCCGCTCGCGAAGCTCGTCCGGCATCGCCGGGCTGATTGTGGTGGTCACCATCCCGCGCACCTCGCGGGAGAACTCGAGCTCGCCGCAACAGCGCTTGCACGTCTCCAGGTGGGTCTCGAGCTCCTCGGTCGGGTGGGGCTCGAGCGAGCGGTCGAGGAAGGGCCACATCCGGCGGACCGCCTCACGGCAATCGATCATGTCTCATCGCTCACAGTCACCAGGCGGCGGCGGACCGCGTACACCCAGAGTCCCCGCTCGAGCTGCTTCCGGCCGCGGTGGAGCCGCGACAGGAGCGTGCCGAGGGGGACCCCGAGGACGGCGGCCGCCTCCTTGCAGCTGAACCCATGGATCGTGGTGAGGAGGATCGGCGCCCGGAAGACGGGGGTCATGGCCGCGAACACCGTGTGCAGATCCTCGTCCCCGAAGAGGCGGAGAAAGTCGAGGTGGAGCTCGTCGGAGTACGGGAACGGGTCCTCGATGGCGATCGTCGTGAAGAGCGAGAAATCGTCGTCCGGGTCGGCCGCCTCGAGCGGAACGGTGTCCAGCGCACGGCCACGGGCCCGCCACCGATCCCGGGCGCAGTTCGTGGCGATGGTGAACAACCACGTCCTGGCCGCCTTCGGGTCGCGCAGGCCGTCGAACGAACGCATCGCCCGGACGAGGGTGTCCTGGAGAAGGTCCTCGGCATCCGTTAGGTCGCCGCACAGGTGGACGCAGTAACCGTAGAGCCGGTCGAGGTGCTCGTGGACGACGTCCGCGAAGGGCCGGTCGGGCGCGACGCGGGCCGTTCCGTCCGGCAGTTCGGTGGCCTCGAGCATCGCCGTGGTCACCTCCTCGATCCTCACGACCATGCGCGCGAGCGTCTCATCCAAGGTTAGACGAGGCCGCGGGTCCCGATATTCCCGATCTGGGCCTGATCATCGCCCGGGAATAAGTTCCTGACGGGTGACGTCCCGAACCTCGACGAGGACCGCGCCCCCTGCGGTCCCGGAGCACAGGAAGGCGAGATCATGATGGCCACAATCACCGTTCGCAACGGCGTCAACGTCGACCAGCTCGTCGCCACGATCGGCGCGATCCAGGCCGACCCGGCCGTCGCCGCGTTCACGTTCAAGGCCAGGAGCACCTGGGAGGACGGCGGCCGGAGCCGGGGCGAGATTCGGGACTTCGTCCATGCCGGCTCGACGTCGGACCGGGGAACGACGTTTCCACTCGTCGGCGACGAGCCGCCCGTCCTTCTCGGCTCGAACGCGGGTCCGAATGCCGTGGAGCTCCTCCTCCAGGCGCTGGCGTTCTGCTATGGCGTTGGGTACGCCTACAACGCGGCGGCCCGCGGGATCGAGATCAGCGAGCTTCGCTACGAAGTCGAGGGCGACATCGACCTGCGGACCTTCGTCGGGCTCCAGGGGCCCCGGGCGGGTTTCACCGCGATCCGGGCGAAGAGCTGGGTGAAGTCGCCGAACGCGACGCCGGCGGAGTTGGAGGAGCTCTGCCAGTACGTCCAGGACACCTCGCCCGTCCGGGACTGCCTGGCGAACCCGATCCCGGTCACGACCGACCTCGTCGTGCTCGACTGACGGCACGGGGATCGGCCGCCGATCCCGATCATCGGGAGGTCGACGTCCATCTGGAACCGTCAGGCGGCCACGTGCGTTTCCGCGCGGACTGGCCGCGCTGGTTCGATGGTGAGGGTCCGGTCGAGCGGCAACGACGTTGGCTGAGTGACGCTGCGGCTCGACTACTTGGGGATGGTCGTCGCCGTGCTGTCCGCGAGAACTGCGACCACGGTCGCCAGGGCGGTGAGCGCCGAGACGACCCAGCCAACCAGGATCGGGCGAAGACGGCGGAGAGTGTGACGCATGGCAGAGCCCCCTTCTCCGCCCGACCGAGACCCTTGGTGCCAGGGCCCCCCGCCCGGGCCCCCCTGCCCGGGCGAGCGCATGGTAGGCTCCCGGTCGTGGGTAAGTCAAGTATTACTATACTCTTGGACACCCGGCCGGGGACTCCGTTCGCCCTGGCGCTCGGTGCCACGATCCGTTGTCGCCGCTTGTCGGCCGACCTCAGCCAGGAGGAATTGGGCCATCCGCTGACGAAGGGCTTCGTCTCCCAGGTCGAGCGGGGACGGGCCCTGCCGTCGATCGGGGCGCTGCTGCTGTTCGCGGACCGATTGGAGGTTCCGCCGGCCGCGCTGTTGCCGGTGGCCGCCGGCGGACCCGGCATGTACACTGCGGTACATGCCGACACGACAACGGCGCCGGGTCGTCGTCGACGACAGCGCCCTGGCGAGAGGGATCGGGGCACGCCTCAAAGCCGCGCGCCTCAAGGCCGACCTGACCCAGCAGCAGCTGGCCGGGGACCGCTACACGAAGGCCTACGTGAGCGCCCTGGAGCACGGCCACGTGAAGCCCTCGATGGCGGCGCTCAACTTCCTCTCGACGCGGCTGGGCGTGACCGCCCACGCCCTGTTCACCGATGAGGCCGAGGTCTGGACGCGGCTCGAGGCGGACCTGCGTCTCGCCGCTGGTCGCTGGCGGGAGGCGATCGACGCCTACGGGGCCCTGCTGCAGGGGACCGTCGAGCCTCGAGCCAGGGCGGAGCTCCTGCGCGGACAGTCGGAGGCACTCGCCCGGCTCGATCTTGGGGCCGAAGCGGCCACGGCGGGCGCCGAGGCCGCCGAGATCTTCGCGCGCCTGGACCGTCCCGTGGATGCGGCCCTGGCGAGCTACTGGCTGGCCGCCGCCCAGTGCCAGTTGGACAACACGCGCGAAGCCCGGGCGATCCTCGAAAGCGTCCTGGCGCAGATCCGTGGCGGTCTCGCGGTCGAGCCGGACTTCAAGCTGCGGGTCCTGATGGCGCTCTCCTCGGTCGAATCTCGGGCCGGGCAGCACCAGGTCGCCCTGGCCTATCTCGAGGAGGTCAGGGGCCTGGCCGGGCAGCTCGACGATCGACGCCGGGCGCACTTCCTGTTCGACCTCGCGCACAGCTATCGCGAGACCGGGGACCTCGAGGCGGCCGTGAGCACGGGCCGCGCCAGCTTGGCCCTCTTCCGCGCCGGCGAGTCCGACGTCGCCATGGCCTCGCTCGAGAACGAGCTGGCGCTGGCATACCTCGCCATCGGCAACCTTGGCCGGGCGGAAGAGCTTGCCACCAGCGCCGAGCAAGAGTTCACTCGCCTCGACGACGAGCGCTCGCTCGCGCACGTCCTCGAGACCCGGGCCGCGATCGCCCTGGCCAGGAATGACCTCCAGGCATCGTCGACCCTGGTGGAGCGCGGGCTCGAGCTTGCGCGCCGCACCTCGAACCGCAAGGCCGAGCTGAGCAACCTGCTGCGGCGGGCGAAGGTTCAGCTCGCTCTGGGCGATCACGACGGTGCGCTTGCCTCGTACGAGGAAGCCGCCGCGCTCGCGCGAAGCGAGCCCGACACGCCGGCGCTTCGGCGCGTGCTGGCCGACTGGGCGGAGCTCCTGGCGCAGACCGGCCACGTCGAGCGGGCCTACGAGCTGGCTCGCGAGGCGCTGGCGAGCTAACCCGGTCAGCACCTGCCGGCCACAGGCGGTGGCCGCCTCAGTCGGTCGTGATCGGGTGCCCGATCGTCTCCTTCCAGCGGCCGTCGTCGACGAACCGTAGGAACGCCTCGTCGACGGGACCGAGTCGCTTGTCGCGGGCATAGACGAGGTGCCACTGACGGCGCAGCGGGAATCCCTCGACCGAAAGCTCCGCGAGGTGCCCGATCTGGAGCTCGAGCGCCGTGGCGTAGCGTGACAGGATCGAGACGCCGAGATCCTGGGCGACCGCCCGCTTGATCGCGCCGTTGCTGGCGAGCTCCATCACCGGTCGGATCGAGAGTCCGGCCGCGCGGAGTGCCTCCTCGGCCGTCTCACGCGTTCCGGAGCCGGGCTCCCGGACGATGAACGGCTCGGCGGCCAGGTCGGCCAGCGTCACGTGGTCGCGACCCGCGAGCGGGTGGCGCGGCGATGCGATCGCGATGAGCTCGTTGGCGAGAAACGGGCGGACGACGAGTGCGATCGACGGATCCTCCCAGCGCCGCCCGCTGACGACGAAGTCGACCTCGCCAGCGACGAGGCGCTCGTAGAGGCCCTGCCGATTGTCGACACCCAGATGGACCTCGATCGACGGATGGGCATGCCGGAAGGCCCCGAGGAGGTCCGGCAGGACGTAGATCCCGACCGTCGTGTCGCCGGCAACCCGAAGCCTCCCGCGCTGAAGTCCGCGCAGCTCGTCGAGGGCGGACCCTGCGGCTTCGAACTCGGCCAGGATGCGCTTCGCGTGCTCGTACAGGAGCTCGCCCGCCTGGGTCAACTGCACGCGGCGCCCGATGATCTCCAGGACCGGCGTGCCGATCGTGCCGGAGAGGGCCTTAAGCTGGTGCGAGATCGCGGGCTGACTCAGGCCGAGTGCCGATGCGGCGCGGGAGAACCCGCCTCTCTCGATGACCGCCGTGAGGAGGCGGAGCTGGTGAACGGAGACGAGCCGATCAAGCGTCGGGGCGAGCCGACGGGCCGCAGCGCCGATGTCTTTCATGCGGAGATGTTATCGAGATCATCATGAACATGCATTGGACTTCATTGGTCGTCCCGGATAGGCTGTACCCGCGAACCGTGCGGCGCGCGGCGCGAGTCGGAACCGCGCCGGCCGGATGAGCAAGGGGAAGGAGTCATCTGATGGCGACGGCGAACGACCGGATGGCCACGACGGAGATGGCCGATCGCTACCGGGCCGGTGTCCTCAAGTACGCCCAGATGGGGTACTGGCGCCCCGACTACGAGCCGGCGGACAGCGACATCCTCGCCCTCTTCCGGATAACGCCCCAGGACGGCGTCGATCCCGAGGAGGCGGCGGCGGCGGTGGCCGGCGAGTCGTCGACCGCGACCTGGACGGTGGTCTGGACCGATCGGCTGACGGCAGCCGACACGTACCGGGCCAAGGCCTACAAGGTCGAGCCGGTGCCAGGCTCGCCCGATCAGTATTTCGCCTACGTCGCCTACGACCTCGACCTGTTCGAGCCTGGCTCGATCGCGAACCTCACCGCCTCGATCATCGGCAACGTCTTCGGGTTCAAGCCGCTAAAGGCGCTCCGCCTCGAGGACATGCGCTTCCCCGCCGCCTACGTGAAGACGTTCGACGGTCCGCCGACCGGGATCGTCGTCGAACGTGAGCGCCTCGACAAGTTCGGCCGGCCGCTCCTTGGCGCCACGACGAAACCGAAGCTGGGGCTGTCAGGTCGGAACTACGGCCGGGTCGTCTACGAGGCGCTCCGGGGCGGGCTCGACTTCACCAAGGACGACGAGAACATCAACTCGCAGCCGTTCATGCACTGGCGGGACCGGTTCCTGTTCTGCATGGAAGCGGTCAACCGGGCGGCTGCCGCGACCGGCGAGGTCAAGGGGCACTACCTCAACGTGACAGGCGCAACGATGGAGGACATGTACGAGCGGGCCGAGTTCGCCAAGGAGCTCGGTAGCGTCATCGTGATGATCGATCTCGTGATCGGCTACACGGCGATCCAGTCGATGTCGAAATGGGCGCGCCGGAACGACATGATCCTGCACCTCCATCGCGCCGGCCACGGCACCTATACCCGGCAGAAGGCGCACGGCGTGTCATTCCGGGTCATTTCCAAATGGATGCGTCTGGCCGGGGTCGACCATATCCACGCGGGCACGGTCGTGGGCAAGCTCGAGGGCGATCCGAACATGGTCCAGGGCTTCTACAACATCCTCCGCGAGCCGCACAACGCGGTCGACCTCCAGCGCGGACTCCACTTCGACCAGGACTGGGCGGGGCTCCGCAAGGTCATGCCGGTCGCCTCGGGCGGGATCCATGCCGGCCAGATGCACCAGCTCCTGACCTATCTCGGCGAGGACGTCGTGCTCCAGTTCGGTGGTGGCACGATCGGCCACCCGATGGGCATCCAGGCCGGCGCGACCGCCAACCGCGTCGCGCTCGAGGCGATGGTCCTCGCGCGCAACGAGGGCCGCGACATCTGGAACGAGGGACCGGACATCCTGGCCGCCGCGGCACGCGACTGCCTCCCGTTGCGGGCCGCGCTCGACACGTGGGGCGAGGTCACCTTCGACTACACGAGCACGGACACCCCGGACTTCGTGCCGACGTCGACGCCGGCCTGAAGGAGCAGAGCGATGAGGATCACGCAGGGCACGTTCTCGTTCCTGCCCGACCTGACCGATGACCAGATCCGGGCGCAGATCGAGTACTGCCTCGGGCAGGGTTGGGCGATCTCGCTCGAGTACACGGACGACCCGCACCCGCGCAACACGTACTGGGAGATGTTCGGGATGCCGATGTTCGACCTGCGCGATGCGGCCGGCGTCATGACCGAGGTCCAGGCCGCGCGCGGCACGTTCCCCGACCACTACATCAAGCTCAACGCGTTCGATTCGACCCGCGGCTTCGAGACGATCCGCCTCTCGTTCATCGTCAACCGACCGCTTCACGAGCCGGGCTTCGCGCTCGGGCGTGAGGAGGCGGCCGGCCGGACCATCCGCTACACGATCCGCCCGTATGCGACCGATCGGCCCGAGGGTGGGCGGTACTCGTGACGAGCCAGACGGATCCAGGGACCACCGCGGTCGGCCCGGCCGCGTCCGCGCCGCCGCTCGACCTCGAGGCGGCGCTGGCCGATTCCCAGGTCGAGGAGCTGCTTGCGACGCTCGACCGCGACCTCGTCGGCCTCGTTCCGGTCAAGACCCGCATCCGCGAGATCGCGGCGCTGCTGCTGATCGAGAAGCTGCGAATGGGCGTCGGGCTGTCGGCCGGGCCGCCGTCGCTCCACATGAGCTTCACCGGCAACCCCGGGACCGGCAAGACGACGGTCGCCATGCGCATGGCGGAGATCCTCCATCGCCTCGGCTACTCGCGGAAGGGACATCTCGTCGCCGTGACCCGGGACGATCTGGTCGGCCAGTTCATCGGTCATACGGCGCCGAAGACGAAGGAGGTTCTCAAGCGCGCCATGGGTGGTGTGCTGTTCATCGATGAGGCGTATTACCTCTACCGCCCCGAGAACGAGCGCGACTACGGCCAGGAGGCGATCGAGATCCTGCTCCAGGTCATGGAGAACCAGCGCGACGACCTCGTCGTGATCCTGGCCGGCTACAAGGACCGGATGGAGCGGTTCTTCCAGATGAACCCGGGGATGAGCTCGCGGATCGCCCATCACGTGGATTTCCCGGACTACGAGGCCGACGAGCTGTTCTCGATCGCCGAGCTCATGCTCGAGCGGATGCAGTACCGCCTCTCCCCCGACGCGGCACGCGCCCTCGGCGAGTACATCGACCGTCGCCGGATGCAGCGGAACTTCGCCAACGCGCGTTCCATCCGCAACGCGCTCGACCGGGCGCGCCTGCGGCAGGCGAATCGGCTCTTCGACCGGCGGGGCGCACCGCTTGGTCGCGAGGACTTGATGACCATCGAGGCAGAGGACATCCGTGCGAGTCGCGTGTTCGATCGCAGCGAGACGACGGTCGAGGGATCGCAGTGAAGGCGCGAGCGAAACGACCTCCCGGCGACGGACGGCAGATCGTGACCACGCCGCCGGAGCAGACGCTGACCGAGTTCATCATCGATGAGCAGCGGAAGGTCCCTCACGCCACGGGCGGCTTCACGGCCCTCGTCAACGACCTCGGGCTTGCCTGCAAGCGGATCGCGAACATCGTCGGCAAGGGCCCGCTGGTCGACCTCGTCGGCAAGTCGGGCACGATCAACGTTCAGGGCGAGGCTCAGGCCAAGCTCGACATCGTCGCCGATCAGATCCTCTTCCGTACCCATTTGCGGAGCGGAACGCTCGCCGCGATGCTCTCGGAGGAGTGCGAAGACGTGCGACGCATCCCCACGGAGTACCCGCGCGGCCGGTACCTGCTCGCATTCGATCCGCTCGACGGCTCCTCCAACATCGACGTCGACGTCTCGGTCGGGTCGATCTTCTCGGTCCTGCCCGATCCGGACGAGCACGCAGAGGTCGGCCCGGACGCGTTCCTCCAGCCCGGTACGCGACAGGTCTGCGCCGGGTACGCCATCTACGGTCCGACGACGATGCTCGTCCTGTCCCTCGGGCACGGCGTCCACGGGTTCACGCTCGACCGGGAGATCGGCGAGTTCATGCTCACCCACCCGACCATGCGGATCCCCGACGAGGCGAGCGAGTTCGCCATCAATGCCTCGAACTCGAGGTTCTGGGAGCCGGCCGTGAAGCGCTACGTCGACGAGTGCCTCGCCGGCAGCAGCGGTCCGCGCGGCCGCGACTTCAACATGCGCTGGGTGGCCTCCCTCGTCGCCGAGGCGCACCGCATCCTTCTCCGCGGAGGCGTCTTCCTGTACCCGCGCGACGATCGAGCCAGCGCCCGCAGTGGGAGACTGCGCCTGCTCTACGAGGCGAACCCGATCGCATTCCTGATCGAGCAGGCGAGTGGCCGGGCCAGCTCGGGCTACGGGCCCATCCTGGAGGTGCAGCCGGAGAGCATCCATCAGCGCACGGGCTTCGTCTTCGGATCGCGCGCCGAGGTCGAGCGGATCGAGTCGTATCACCGGGATCACAACGAACGACGCTACGACGCTCCGCTCTTCGGTTCACGCGGCCTGTTCCGGGATTCGGCATAGGAGGAGCTGTGGTGTCGGCAGAACATCCGATCATCGCGATCACGGGGTCCTCCGGCGCAGGGACCACCTCGGTCTCGAGGACCTTCTCGCAGATCTTCCGACGGGAAGGAACCACCGCGGTCTTCGTCGAAGGCGACGCCTTCCACCGCTACGACCGCCTCGAGATGGCCCAGCGGATGGCCGAGGAGGCGGCGGCGGGCAACCACTCGTTCAGCCACTTCGGGCCAGCCGCCAACCTGTTCGAGGAGCTCGAGGCGCTGTTCGGGGACTACGGTAGCGACGGCGGCGGCCGAATCCGGCGCTACCTCCACGATGACGAAGAAGCGGCCGAGTACGGTCAGCCTGCCGGCACGTTCACGCCCTGGGAAGACGTCCCGGACGGCTCTGACGTCCTGTTCTACGAGGGACTACACGGCGCGGTGGCCTGCAACGGGATCGACGTCGCCCGCCATGTCGACCTGCTCATCGGCGTCGTGCCGGTCATCAACCTCGAGTGGATCCAGAAGATCCACCGCGACAAGTCCACGAGGGGCTACTCGACGGAAGCGGTGACCGACGCGATCCTGCGGCGGATGCCCGACTACGTGCAATACATCTGCCCGCAGTTCACCCGAACACATGTGAATTTCCAGCGCGTTCCGGTCGTCGACACCTCGGACCCGTTCATCGCCCGCTTCATCCCGACGCTCGACGAGAGCTTCCTCGTCATCCGCTTCCGGAACCCGCGCGGCATCGACTTCCCCTACCTGCTCTCCATGCTCCACGACTCATTCATGTCGCGGGCGAACACGCTCGTCTGCCCCGGCGGCAAGATGGATCTCGCGATGCAGCTGATCTTCACGCCGATGATCTGGCGCCTCATCGAGCAACGACGGCACGCGCGCGGAACCAGGTGACGGTCCGAGCGCGGCGCCCCGGCGAGGTAGAACCCGGCGCCGAGGCCGACCGAGCTGGCCGCACGATGTGCATCGTGGCGCTCCTACGGGCGAACTCGATGGCTCCCGACACGCGCCGGACGACGCTCGCGGGGTGCTTCCGAGGGTCACGAGCGAGGGTCAGGGTACCGGGCGAGCGCCGCTCGGACTCCGCGATCGTCATGTCTCGCTCCAGCCCCGCGTCCGGTCGCCAAGAAGAGCCGGACAGTGCCGGCCCCCACCGAGCCGGTCCTGTCCGGAGTTGCTCGAGCCTGTCAGGCTTCGCGGGGCGCCCGGGATCACCTGAAACCGCGACGACCACCTCTCGCGAGGTTCACCACGTAGACGACCGCGATCGCGCCGAGCGTGGCGATCACGATGCTCTCGAGGTTGATGCCGTCGACGGAGCCCATCTTGAGCACGCTCGCGGCGACGAACCCGCCCACGAGGCCGCCGACGATGCCGAGGACGATCATCATCAGCAGACCTTCACGCGAGCCCATGATCTGGTTGGCCAGGAAGCCGGCGATCGCGCCGACGACGATCCAAGAGATGAAGCCCATCGAACCCCTTCCTTCCGTGTCGCGCGGCCCCGCTCCGGCCGACGCTGTCTGCGGACGAGGCCCTGCCCGCTTGGGGACCGCGACGCGGTCACACGATCGTATCAGGCCGGCTCGCGCCGGAAGATCCCCACGGCCCAGATCACGACCAGCTCGATGATCGTCCAGCCAACGAAGGCCACGATGGCGGTGATATCGAGCACCGAACCCGCGGCATGGAGGGCGTCCGTCCGGAGGATCCCCTCGAACGGCGCGACGAACAGCTGGCTGACGTTCAGGATGCCCGACACGAGGTCGTTGGCTTCTCTGGCGTCGAGCAGGAGCAGGACGAAGCGCGCTCCAATGACGAGCTGGATCAGCCCGAATACGAGGACGACGACGCGTCGGGTCATCTCGGACGCCCCGGGGCCCGCCCTGGTGATGCGACGACTGTCCGTCCGCACCGTTTGCTGACCCGTGTCCGTCCGCGCTGGTTCCTGACCCGCGGCCACCGTGGGTTCCCGGGTGACGCCTGTCCGATCGGTTTGATCGATGGTCATGGCTTTCTCCTTTGCGCTATGGGACCGAGACCGAGCTCGCCCAGAGATCGACCCATGAAAGCTCGAGCAGGCTCATGCCGCATGGTTCAGCGGGTGCGGTTCGTCCGCAGCGATCGTCGGCTGACCACCACGACGGAGGCGAGAAGTAAGATCCCGACRAGGATCACYGGGGTCGGCCTTGACCCGGGAACGTCGGTCGTTGCCACCGCGTCAGTCGCCGGGGGGGTTTCAGAGGCGCTTGGGGCCGCCGCGTCAGTCGCCGTGGGGGTTTCAGAGGGGCTGGCGGTCGGGGTAGGCGAGGGCGTTGGAGTAGGTGTCGAGCACGTCGACCTCGTGATCGTGTCGTTGATCAAGGTCACGTTGCCGTTCCGGGCCAGCGCTCGACCGTCCACCGTTACCCCGCTGTTCATCGTGATGGATGTCAGGGCCAGGATGGTCCCCGCGAAGCTTGAGCCCGATCCGAGCGTCGCCGAGCTGGTGACCTGCCAGAAGACGTTGCAGGGCTGACCGCCGTTGATGAAGCGGACGGAACTCGACGAGGCCGTGATGAGGTCGGACGTCGCCTGGAAGATCCAGACGGAATTCGGGTCGTTCTGGCCGTCGAGCGTGAGCGTCCCTGTGAGATCGAGCGTGGCGCCGCCGGCGTTGTAGACGCCGGGGACGAGGGTCCTCCCGCCGAGGGTGCCCCCGGCCACGACCGTCACCGGTGTTCGTCCTGCGGCGTCGTCATAGGCGATGACCAGGTCGCTCTTGGCCTGCAGCGCGACGGCGTCGGCCGCGTGGATCGTCCCGTTCACGATTCCGGGCGGAAATCCCGTCACGGCGGCAGCGGGGTGGATACCCAGGTCTCCGGTGATGGTCGTCGCCCCAGTATTGGTCACCGCCGGCGTGCCCGCCAAGACCGCGAAAGGCGCGGCCGTTCCAAGCCCGACTGGCGCTGGACCCGCGGCATTTGCCGTCCGTCCGACGGCGAGCATGCCGATCGCGAGAGTGACTGCGATGCCAGCCGAAAGCAGCAGCCTGGCCCCGTGGACCTGTGTCTTCATCATGTCGTCTACCTCGAGAGTTCTCGCCGATCCTCGATGCCGTGCCGAACGCTCGCTAGGCGGTCGTTTCGTCCGGATGACCCGTGACAACGAGTTGGGCCACCTGTAGACCTCCTTGTTCATTTCGCCTGCCAGATCAGCAGGCGTTCGGAGGCCTACGCCAGTGTGTCGTCTCGACACCGCCGCGTCATGACGGTCCGTCATGACGCTCGCCTCGACGATGCGCGTCGGCGCCCGGTCCATCAAGCCGACGGCGCGATCTGGGCGCACAGGCTGCACCCACACGCGCTCGCTGCACGTCGCCGGTTGCCAGAGCCAGACCCGGCAGGATCCCGCCGCTCCTGTCTTCAGGTGAGACCTTCTGCTGCCCCCAGGCACCAGACGGTTCGCCTACCTATCGACCCCGTCGACGGGATCCTGCCGCTGGAGTCGCCTCTCAACGGCGCTCCACCATGGCCGACGAGCTGACCATCCCGGTCCGCCGCGGCCCTATCGTCCCCGAGCCCCAGGCAGGAGAAGCGATATGCGAGTGTGTCGTCCTGACGCCACCGCGTCATGACGGTCCGTCATCTCCGCGACGCCACCACTCGAGCAACGTCGCTGATCGCGCCCTCGTCGGAGCGCTGGTCTCGTGGTCGATCTCGTCGGGCGACGCTCAGTGGCGCGGGTGTTCGCTCGGGTCCCGCCGACCGTCCCATCCCGCATTCGAGAAGGTCGGGATGAATCGATAGCCCTGGCCGGGGACCGTGGCGATGAAGCGCGGCTGCCGATAGTCGTTCTGCAGCTTGATGCGCAGGCTCCGGACGTGGCGATCCACGATGTTGCTCTCGGCCACGAAATCGGTGCCCCAGATGGCATCGAGGATCTCCTCCCTCGTGACGACGCGCCCGCCACGGCTGGCGAGGAGGTACAGCAGGCTCTGCTCGATGCCGCTCAGGTGCACGATCGAGTCACCGGCGCGCACCTGGCGATTGACGATGTCGATCTCCATCTCGCCGAGCTTGATCGTGGGAACGATCGGCCGATCGGTCCCCGACGCCCGACGGCTGATGACGATGGACCGAGCGAGCAGCTCCTCGGGCGAGAAGGGCATCGTCAGGATGTCGTCGACCCCGAGATCGAACGCCTTGAGCTTGGTCTTCAGGTCGCCGCGTCGCGTGAGACCCAGGACCGGCGTCACACTCCGCGTCAGGGTGTTCGAGGCGCCGAGACGCTGGAGCAGCGCGGTGCTGTCGTCGTGGTCCATGTCGACCACGGTCAGGTGCGGGCGCCACTCGGCCAGGATCGCCTCCGCCTCCGCCAGGCTGCGCGCCGCCCGCACGACGAAGAGGCCGTGGTTCAGCGTCAGCTCGATGAGGTCCACGACCAGCTGGCGATCGTGGAGCACGAGCGCGCGGCGTGCTTCGACTTCCGCTGCGTTCACCTGGCTGGCTGTCACGGCTCATTCTCGATGCGCGGAAAACGTGGGTGAAGCGTCTGCATGTCCCTTGCGACCTGTTCTCGGCTGGGCGGCCGCGCAGCGTGTGTTGCCGACGATTGCTGCCTCTGGGATCCAGAGCGCCCAGGCAGGTGCGCCCGGTCCCACCGCCGTGAAGACCCCATCGCGTATCTCGTCTGGGCGGAGCCAGGTTCCCCGCGGCCCACGGGGGCTGGCGCGCGAGGCCCAGCGCGACCGACGCTGATGCGGGCTCTGGCGGAATCGTCGAGCAACCCGAACCTACCTCAGTTTCCGGCGCCAGCAATGTCAGAGTTCACATACGCCCCGGAGTTCACCCGCGGTACGATCGGCGGGACGCGAAGAGGACCCCCATGGACGCGATCGAATCGGTTGCGGCTGAAGACGCTCAGTCTCGGTCTGGGCTGGGTGCGGCGCACCGGTCCCTCCTAGCGCGACGCGTCGCGCCCGGCAGTGGCCGTGCGATATGGGAACCAAGCTCGGCGACGTCTACCGCGCCTGGCTGCTGCGCCTGAACTTCGCGGCCTCGCTCGGCCGGACCTTCGGCACCGTCTTCATGGAGCGTGGATCGTTTCCCGAGACCGGCGGTGAGGCGGGTCGGACGATGTGCTAGTTGCGCTTCGGGAAGCGCACGAGGGGCGAGGCGCCCGGTCGGACGGCCATCGGCCGTGCCGCCAGCCGACCCATGCGCACGGCGAGGTAGTACTCCATGACCTGGCGGACCTGCGCTTCGCTCAGGTACTCGTCGGCGCGGAGCGAGTACTCGACGTGCGCGGTGGGGTTCGCCGCCGTCGAGGCAACGAGGCCGAAGTACTGCGGCGTGTCCGCCTCGTCGTGGATCTCGTGCAGGCCACGGCCGAGCTTCGTCGCCGTGCCCAGCGAGGGCGTGCGTTCGCCGCGGATGAGGCGCGAGATCGTCGAGTGATCGACGCCCGACTGCTGCGCCAGCTGGCGCTGCGACATCTTCTTCGCCTTGAGCTGCGAGCGCAGCCACTCGTTGAAGGCGCGGCCGTTCTGAACGCTCGTCGGGGGCCTGCTGACCTCAGTCTGATCGGGTTCTCGACCCCCGGGTTCTGTCTGCCGTCGTTGCAATCGGTATCCCAGCCTCCGGCTCGAGCCCACGCTGCTCGATTCCCCGCTCATTCATGGGCCGCGGGGAACCTGGCTCCGCCCAGACGAGATCGAGGGGGTTCTTCACGGAGGCTGGCGCGCGAGGCCCAGCGCGACCGACGCTGATGCGGGCTCTGGCGGAATGGTCGAGCAACCCGAACCTACCTCAGTTTCCGGCGCCAGCAATGTCAGAGTTCACATACGCCCCGGAGTTCACCCGCGGTACGATCGGCGGGACGCGAAGAGGACCCCCATGGACGCGATCGAATCGGTTGGTTCACATATCGCACGGCTACTGCCGGGCGCCGACGCCAGCACGCTGCGCCGCCTGGAGCGTGCGGCCCAGCGACAGACCTTCAGCCGCCGCGACCGGTTGCACGCGAGGGGGATGCAACTGCCTCCCTTCGTCATGCTCGATGGGCACTTCATGGCTCGCCGCGTTGCGGAGACGGGACAGGTGCGCGCCGCCCTGATCGCAGGGCCTGGCTATCTCGGCGGACTTCGCTCGATCAGCGATCCGGACGCTGAGGCGCTCTACGAGTTGGTCGCCCTGAGCGACGGGACATGGGCGACATGGGATCCGCGATTCGTGCGAGAACTCGCGCTGCAGGACGCCGGGCTGGCCGTCGGCCTCCTTGACCAGTCATCGAATCTCGCGGTGGTTCTCAACATGCGGCTCGATGAACGGTCCTTCGAGAATGCGCGCCAGCGGCTGGCTGCCATCCTCACTCGGTACGGGAAGGCGATCTTCGACACGCCCCGTCCAGTTGCCCAGCGAGCTGACCTGGCAGCCATGATCGGTACGAGCCGCGTGATGATGTACCGGGCACTGCGCGAGCTGGAAGCCGACGGTCTCGTGAAACGCCAACGCAGCGGCGGTATCAACATTCTGGACGAGGAGCGACTGGCCCGACTGGTTACGGTGGCGCCCCCGGAAGGCGCTCCGGCTCTCTAATACCGGCGCGCACCTGGCGATTGACGATGTCGATCTCCATCTCGCCGAGCTTGATCGTGGGAACGATCGGCCGATCGGTCCCCGACGCCCGACGGCTGATGACGATGGACCGAGCGAGCAGCTCCTCGGGCGAGAAGGGCATCGTCAGGATGTCGTCGACCCCGAGATCGAACGCCTTGAGCTTGGTCTTCAGGTCGCCGCGTCGCGTGAGACCCAGGACCGGCGTCACACTCCGCGTCAGGGTGTTCGAGGCGCCGAGACGCTGGAGCAGCGCGGTGCTGTCGTCGTGGTCCATGTCGACCACGGTCAGGTGCGGGCGCCACTCGGCCAGGATCGCCTCCGCCTCCGCCAGGCTGCGCGCCGCCCGCACGACGAAGAGGCCGTGGTTCAGCGTCAGCTCGATGAGGTCCACGACCAGCTGGCGATCGTGGAGCACGAGCGCGCGGCGTGCTTCGTCTGGTCGAGCTTCCACGTGACTGACCGTCCTGGCTCATCACGGATGCGCGGTTTGTATCGACCCGCGCGACCTCGGAGCGATCGGGCGCCAGAGGGCCTCCGGCACCGCGCATTCTGCCGTGGAGGTTGACCTCATTTCCAGCGCCGCCTCGCTCGTGGCGTGCCCGTCTGGCTCGTGGTTCGACAGCCGGCCCTCAATCGGGAATGGGCTAGCAACAGCCGGCAGGGGCGGTGTCCGAGTGGGGTCGAAACCGCAGCATCTGGTGGTCTGGTGGATGCTTGGACCGAGATGTCGTGGAGTTGGCTGGCGAGGAAGGATTCGAACCTTCGATCTCCTGATCCAGAGTCAGGCGCCTTACCGCTTGGCCACTCGCCAGTGAACGCGGCGGGTATGGTACCCCGAAAGGCCCCCGCGACTCGTCAGGCGCGGTGGTAGCGCTCCATGAGCGAGGCGACGGCCTGGCGTGCCGAGGCCCACTCGGGCTGGTCGCCGAAGACCTCCACGCCGGCGCCCCAGCGGGCGAGCTGGGTCATGGCCGTCACGATCGTGTCGTGCTCCATCTGGCGTCGCCGGCCGGCCGAGACGATGCCGGTCACGAGATAGCGGCGCACGAGGCCGTAGGGGGCCTTCCAGCGGCCGATGCGGATGCGGTCGCCCTCGCGCAGCGACTCCAGCCACTCGTCGTCGCCGACGGGATGGCGCTCGTGTTCGCGCCGGTGATCGGCCGGGGCGAGGCGCCGGATGCGATCCGCCGCGGAGGGGTGGCGGCCGTCCGGGTCGGGCTCCTGGTAGCACACCGGGCAGGCGGGCAGGTCGTCGAGCGGTGCCGGCTCCGCGCCGAAGGGCAGCCCGCAGCGGCGGCAGAACGTGGCTTCCGGCCGGGGCGCGTCGAGGCCGCAGCGCAGGCAGGAGGGCAGCGCGGCGACGGCCGCGGGTCGTGGGAAGAGGGCCATGGCGCAAGCATCGCCGACGACGCCCGTGGCTGGAATGGGCGCATGGGGTCAATGGGGCACGGCAGTGGTCCCGGTCGCCGGTCGTGCACCCTGCGCAGCCCGCGTCGGCAGCACGACCCAGCCGACCACGACCGCCGCCAGGCCGGCCGCGGCCGCCAGCCCGAACACCGCGGCTGGGCCGGCCGCGCCATAGACGACGCCGCCGGCGATGTTGGCCACGATCGCCGCCAGCCCGAAGGCGGTCGTCTGGTAGAGCGCCTGGCCGGTGGCCTGCAGCCGGTCGGGGAGGAGGGCGGCCACCGTCAGCACGGCGGCCACGCTGATGCCGGCGAAGCTGACGCCGGTCAGGACGCGCGTGGCGATCAGCAGCGCCGGCACGTCGATGACCATCCACGAGACGAAGCACGCGCTGTACAGGAGCGCGGACCCGGCGAAGAGGCCGCGGATGCCGACCCGCCGGGCGACCGCGCCGGCCACGAGGAAGGCCGGGATCTCGGCCGCCGCGGAGATGCCCGACGAGAGGGCGATGGCAGAGGGGTTGGCGCCCAGCTCCTGCAGGCGCACGGCGAGGAAGGTCCAGCCGCCGATGATGCCGACCTGGATGAGCCCGATGGCGAGCAGGACGGCGGGCAGCCGGGGCGCCAGCCCGAGGGCGACCCCGACGGAGCCGAGCCGCCAGGTCGGGAGCCGCCGTCCGGGCCGACGGTCCCGGCCACCGGCGGGCTCGGTCGCCTCTGCGGGCTCGGGCGCGGCGAGCGCGCGCAGGTCCGCGCGCTCGACGTCCGGCGTCACGGCCGCACTGGCGATGGCGGCCGCCGCGAGGAGGGTGAAGAGGAGCGGCGCGGGTCCGTACCCGGTCCGGTCGTAGAGGAAGCCGGCCGCGATGGTGGCGACCGCGAAGGCGAGGCTGGCCAGCAGGCGGATCCGCGCGTAGTCGCGCCGCGGGTCGTGGACGGCGTTGACGGCGATCGCGTCGCTGAGCGGCGCGAAGGCCGACTCGAACGCGGCGAAGGCGACGTAGCAGCCGGCCACGACCAGCGCGGGGACCGGTCCCAGGGTCAGCAGGAGGGCCGCGCTGCTCGCCGCCGCGGCGATCTGGAGGGCGCGCGGCCGGCCGAGCTTGACGTCGGCCAGATGACCCCAGACCGGCACCGCGAACGTGAAGCAGGCCGCCGAGACGGCGGTCACGACCCCCACCGCGACAACGTCGAAGCCGCGCCGGATGAGGATGACCGCGATGAAGGGGTAGAAGACGCCGACCGCCGCGCCGAGGGTGAGGAACAGCGCCTGGACGCCGCGCACGTCTTCGCCTCAGCCGAGCGCCGGCAGGCGCTGGTCGAAGGCGAGCGCGCCGGCGAAGAGGTCGCCGCGCTCGGCGATGCGCGCCGGCATCGTCGCGATCGTCCAGCGGTCCGGGCGCAGGTCGGGGTCGTCCAGCTCCTCCCAGGCGATCGGCGCGGAGACCGGAGCATGGCCAGCCGGGCGCACGGCATATGGCGCCACGAGCGTCTTGTTGCTCGCGTTCTGCGTGTAGTCGAGGCGGGCCAGCCCGCGCCGGTCCGCCACGGACCATTCCCAGCTCACCAGCTCCGGCACGGTCGCACCGACCGCGCGCGAGAGGCCCTCCACCCAGGCGCTCGTCTCCGCGAACGCGTAGCGCGGCTCGACCGGGATCCAGACCTGGACGCCGCGCTTGCCGGTCACCTTCGGGTAGCCACGCACCCCGAGATGGCCCAGCGCGGCGCGGTAGAGGCGGGCGAGGACGAGCACCTCCTCCCAGGTCGTGCGCGGCCCGGGATCGATGTCGATGAGCGCGTAGGTCGGGCGGTGCGGCGCATCGGTGCGCGAGGTCCAGGGGTGCAGGTCGATGGCCGCCTGGTTGGCCAGCCAGGCCAGCGTGGCGACGCGATCGGCCACGATGAACGTGTGCGACTCCTCGGGGTTGCGGCTCTCGTGATGCCAGCGCGCCACCCAGGTCGGGGCGTGGGCGGGGATCTGCTTCTGCCAGAAGTGGGGGCCGGTCGTGCCGTTCGGGTAGCGGTCGAGCGTCAGGCCGCGGTCGCGCAAGTGGGGGAGGAGGACGGGCGCCACGGTCACGTAGTAGCGGACCAGGTCGCGCTTCGTGAAACCGCCCTCGGCGAAGAGGACCTTGTCGAGGTTCGTGAGCCCGACGGCGTGGCCCCCTACCTGCCAGACGCCATTGGCCCCCAGGGCGTCGAGGGCTTCGAGCTCCTCCACCGTCGCCGTCCGCGCTGGCGCCTGGGGGGTCGAGGGCTCCGGGGTCGGTATCGATCGGGCGCCGGAGGCCGGCTCCTCGCGCACGACCGAGTCGGGGTCGCGGTCGAGCTCGAGGCCCTTGTAGGCCGCCTGGCGGATGAGCGCCTCGCGTGTCCACTCGGCGAACTCGACGCGGACGACGAGCCGCGGCTCCACCCAATGGACGGCCGTGAGTCGTGGCGGTTCGGCGAAGGGCGGATCGTCGCGGTCCAGCCCCCGCAGGCGCGCGAGCAGGTCGTGTCGGGTCCGGGCGTCCAGGCCGCTGCCCACCTCGCCCGCGAAACGCAGCTCGCCGTCGCGATCATGCACGCCGAGCAGGAGGGCGCCGAGGTCGCGCTGCGCGACGCTGCCCGGCTCCCAGCCGCCCACCACGAACTCCTGCTCCCGCCGTGCCTTCACCTTGAGCCAGGCGTGCGAGCGGCGGCCCGGCTCGTACCGGCTGGCGCGCCGCTTGGCCATGACGCCCTCGAGGCCCTGTGCCTTGGCGGTCTCGAAGAGCGCCTCGCCATCACCCTCGACGTGGCCCGCGTAGCGCACCAGCGGGTGGTCCCGCAGGCGCTCGCGCAGGAGCCGCTTGCGCTCCTCGAGCGGGACGTCGAGCAGCGAGCGGCCGTCGAAGTACAGGAGGTCGAAGGCCTGGTACACGACCGGCACGTTCGCGTCCTGCCGCCGCCCGAAGCCGGCCCGTGCCTGGAGCAGCGAGAAAGACGGGCGGCCGGCCTCGTCGAGCGCGACCACCTCGCCGTCCAAGATCGCCTCGCGCGCCTCGATCCAGTCGGGCGGGCCGGCCAGGTCCGGGAAGTAGCGCGCGGCGTCCCGGCGGTTGCGCGTCCAGAGCCGGACCCGCCCGTCGCGCACCACGGCCTGGACGCGATAGCCGTCCCACTTGACCTCGAAGAGCCAGTCCGGATCGCTGAAGGCGCGCTCGGCCAGCGTCGCGGTCATGGGCGGCACGAAGTCGGGCATCGGCGCCGGCGTGCCTATGGGCTCGTCCGTCATCGCTCGAGTTCGCAGACGGCGCCGGCCTCCGCGCCGACCAGTCGCCCGAGATGGTCGCGGTTCCGCGCGGCGACGTGGTAGGCGAGGTCGGCCAGGGCAGCCGCACCCGGGAGGCGGCGCCAGGCCGTGATCAGAGCCCCCCCGGGGAGCCGCTCCTGGACCGAGAGGACGGCGTCGCCGCCGGCGTGGACGGCGCCCTGCTCATCCACGGCGTGCAGCGCGCAGCGCAGGTCGCGCCCCTCCACGATCGGGGCCAGGCGGGGATCCTGTGGCGCGTCCTGGAGCGCCACGATGCGCAGCCGGTCGTCTCGATCCGCTCGCCGGATCCAGCGCGCCGCCCACGCGCAGAAGCCGCAGTCGCGGTCGTAGAGGACGGTGAAGGGTGCTTCGGCCACGCCGCGAGGTTACCGGTCGGCCTGCGAACCCGTGCGCCGTCTACACTCGAGCGAGTGCCCGTCCATCGAGTGCCCGTCCATCGCCCTCTCGTCCCGCCTAAGGTATGCCCGGACCTCGGTCTATGGTGCCATCGAACGTCAGGCATGTGCCCAGGCTCCGGCATGCCGGCGCCCGTGAGCGGCTTGGATCGTCTCGCGACCATAGATGGAGGCGGGAGGGCCTTCGCGGTCGCCAAGGGCACACTGCGAGCCGACCGATGAAGGCTTCGGGCGTCGCCTCGCGCTCGGCTCGAACATACAGCGAGCTCGTGCCCGATCAGGAGCAGGTCGGCCGACTGCACGAGGCCCTCTTCGGCTGGTTCGACCGCGACGGCCGCAGCTTCGCCTTCCGCGGCACGCGCGACCCGTACGCCATCCTCATCTCGGAGGTGATCCTGCAGCAGACGCAGGTGAGTCGCGGAGAGCCGGCCTGGCGCGCCTTCATGGCGCGCTTCCCGACGGTCGAGGCGCTCGCCGCCGCGTCACCGGCGGAGGTGCTGCGGGCATGGGCGGGGCTGGGCTACAACCGGCGGGCGCTGGCCCTGCAGCGGTTGGCCGTCACGGTCGTGGAGCGCCACGGCGGGCGGCTGCCCGACGACCTGGCCGCGCTCCTGGCGCTGCCGGGCATCGGGCCGTACACGGCGCGGGCCATCCTCGCCATCGCCCACGGCCATCCCGTCGGTGCGGTGGACACGAACGTGCGGCGCGTGCTGGGACGGGCCTTCGCGGCGCACGGCAGCCGCTGGGACGCSGGCGAGCCACTACGGGCCCGCCAGCTCCAGGCCATCGCCGACAGGCTGGTGCCCGCGGATCGACCGGCCGACTGGACGGCGGCGCTGATGGACATCGGTGCATCGGTCTGCCGGCCGCGGCGCCCGGACTGCGCCGCGTGCCCGCTCGCCGGGGAGTGCCGCTATGCGTCCATCGGCATCACGGAGCCGGCCGCTGACCCTCGCCCGCGCCGCGTCGCCGAGGCGCCGGCCCCGTACGAGACGACGAGCCGCTGGCTCCGCGGCCGCATCGTCGAGCGCCTGCGCGGCCTGTCCGACGGGGAGTGGACCGAGATCGCCGGCCCACTCGGTCTCCACGACACGCCGGTCGTGGCGGCGGCGCTCGCCGACCTCGAGCGCGAGGGGCTTCTGGAACGCGATGAGCGAGGCCGCGTCCGCCTTCCGCACTGAGCGGCGCTACGATGGTCGCCTCCATGAGCATCCCTGCCGCCGGCCCGACCCTCCCCGTACCGCTCCCGACCGCCGACCCGTTCCTGGCCGGTGACGAGTTCGGTCTCGACGAGCTGGCCGCGCACTGGGCCGCCTTCGCCGCGCGCACGCCGATGAGCGGCGAGGCCATGCGCGGCGCGGATGTGAAGGCGCAGCGCGTCGGGATCGACCGGGAGCGGCTGATGGAGGAGGCCGGCGCCGCCGTCGCGGCCGCAGCACGCGCGACGCTCGTGAGCACGGGGCGCCGCGGCCACGGGACCATCCTCATCCTCGCCGGTCCCGGCAACAACGGCGGTGACGGCAGCGTCGCCGCGCGCCACCTGGCCGCTGCCGGCCTGCGCGTGGCCATCGTCCTGGTGACCTCCGACCCGCACCCCTATCCCGCCGACGCCCGCCGCAACTGGGAGCGCCTGGAAGGGACGAACGTGGACCGCATCCACGCCGCCAACGACCGCGACGTGCGCTACCTGCTGGCCGGCGTCGAGAAGGCGGCGCTCGTGGTCGACGCGCTGCTCGGCAGCGGCGTCAGCGGTCCGCTCCGCGAGCCGATCCTCAGCGCCGTGGATCTCGTCATCCGCGCCCGTGAGGCCGGCGTCCCGGTGCTGGCCGTGGACACGCCGACGGCCGTGGACCTGACCAGCGGCGCCGCGTCCGACCCGGTCGTCCGCGCCGACGTCACCGTCACCTTCCACCGTCCGAAGCTCGGCCACGCGACGCGCACCGGCCGGGCGCTGGCCGGCCGCGTCCTCGTGGCGCCGATCGGCATCCCGGGCTCGGCCGACCCGGAGGCCTAGGGCATCGCGTTGAACGAGCCGGCACCGCGCCGCGTGCGCGACCGCCAGGTCCTCCTCGCCGCCGCGGCGGTCGTGCTCGGCGTGGGTGCCCTGGCCCTGCTGGCCCTCCTCGTGCCGCCCGTCGGCGACGTCCTGCGCAGGGCGCCGGTCGTCGTCGTCGGCCTCGTCGTCGTCACCCTCGCGGTGCTGATCGGCTCGATCCGGGCCTCGCTGGGCCGGCGCTGACGAATCGGCCCGTCAGCCGCGCTCGCGGTCGTTGAACGAGAACTTGCGCTCGCGGCCGTGTAGCAGGCGGTCGATGTTGTCGGCGTGGGCAAGCCACACGATGATCGCCGCGCTGATGCCGAAGACCAGCCAGACCGGCTCGATGACGCCGAAGGCGACGAGCGCGAGCATGGTCGCCGCGGCGGCCGCCGAACCGAGCAGCGAGCCGAGCGACACGTAGCGGCTCAGCGCGATCACGCCGAGGAAGACAGGCCCGCTGATGATCACCACGAGCGGGGCGATGGCGAGCATCGCCCCGATGCCGCTGGCCACGCCGCGGCCGCCGTGGAAGCCAAGGAACACCGAGCGCCAGGAGCCCACCACGGCGGCCACGCCGACCAGCGCCTGGAGGAACTCCGAGGCTCCGAGCCAGCGGGCGACGAGCACGGGCACCGCCCCCTTGCCGACATCGAGGAGGCCGACGGCCAGCCCCCGCGCCGCGCCCATGGCGCGGAAGGCGTTCGTGCCGCCGGTGCGACCACTGCCGACCGTGCGCGGATCCCGCCCCCCGGTCAGGCGCGCCATCAGCACTCCCGTGGGGACCGAGCCGACGAGGTACGCGCCGCCCACCAGGAAGACCGCGCGAAGCAGCTCCCCGTCCATGGGACGAGTATACGCAGGCGGCCGGGCACGGCCGTCATGCGCTCGTCATCCGGCCGTGCCACGCTGCGCCGCATGACTGGCCGACCTCGCCCCAGTCGCCTCGTGGCCGGACTCCTGGCCGCGGGTCCGGCCCTGGCCGCGCTGGTCGCCGGTCGCCTGGTGACCGACCGCCCGGGGCTGATCGAGGTCATCTCCGACGGCTTCAATCGCTTCATCCCGCTCGACCTCTTCGAGCTCATGATCGCCACGCTCGGGCCGCTCGCGAAGGGGCTGCTCGCGCTGGGGATCGCCGGCGGGATCCTCGTCGCCGGGGCGATCGTGGGCGACCTTGCGCTTCGGGCGACCGCTCGACGCGGACCGGCGCTCGCTGGCGCCCTCGTCGCCCTGGCCGCGCTGGCCACGGTCGAGCTCGCGCTGCTGCCGCTCTTCGGGGCCGGGTTCCTGGGGGACGGCCTGCGCTCCGACGCCGGGGCCGTGCAGGCGCCGATCGTCGTGGCAGTGCTGGTCTATGCGGCGATGCTGATCGGGCTGCGCGAGACGTGGCTGGTCGAGCCCGTCGCGGGCGCCCTCGAGGCCTCGGCGCCCGATCTGCCGTTCGTCCGTCCGACCTCCGCCTTCGGCGAGGTGTCGCGGCGGCGGTTCGTCGGCAGCAGCCTTCTGGTGGTCGGCGGGACCGCCTTCGCCGGCTCGATGGCCGCCCTCGTCTCCCAGGTCCTGCAGGTCGCACGGCGCGGCGGTGGCGACGCCGTCGCCGACTTCCCCCCCGGCGGCTTCGGTCCCACCCCCGCCCTCACCCCGGTGGACGACTTCTACACGGTCAACAAGAACCTCGGCCCCACGTTCGTGGACGAGGCCTCGTGGGCGCTGTCGGTCGATGGGCTCGTGGAGCGCCCGGAGCGTCTGACGCTCGACCAGCTGCGCGCCCTGCCGTACCAGGAGACGTACCGCACGCTGGAGTGCATCAGCACCGACATCGTCCGCGGCGACCACCTCATCGGCAACCAGCGCTGGCGGGGCGTACGCGCGAGCGACCTCCTCGATCGCGTGGGGGTCCGGCCGGAGGCGAGCTGGATCCTCTGGGAGGCCGACGACGGCTTCACCGAGTCGCTTCCGCTCGCAGTCGCCCGGCACCCCGACACCTGGATCGCCTACGAGATGGGCGGGGCGCCGCTCAGCGCCGAGCACGGCTTCCCGGCGCGCGTCCTCATCGCCGGTCGCTTCGGGATGAAGCAGCCCAAATGGGTACGCCGCATGGAGCTCGCCGACCACGAGGAGCCGGGCTACTGGAAGGAGCGCGGCTGGGACCGCGAGGCATACGTGCGCACCATGTCCCGCATCGACTGGCCGCGCCTGGGCGCCACGGTGGAGGCGGGCGTGCCCTTCACGGCCTACGGCATCGCCTTCGCCGGCGACCGCGGGATCAGCCGCGTGAGGGTGAGCCCGGACGGGGCTGCCACGTGGCTCGAGGCGGAGCTGGAGGACGCGACGTTCCCGCCGCTGGCCGAGCTGTCCTGGGTGCGCTGGCGCGTCGGGCTGACGATCGCCGAGCCGGGCGCGGCCGAGTTGGTCGTGCGCGCCACCGACGGGGACGGCATCACGCAGACCGGGGAGCGGACGTCCGCGCTGCCCTCCGGCTCGACGGGCTGGCACCGGATCGAGGTCGTGGCCGTCGGCGCCTGAGTCCCCAGGGACCCGCGCCGGCGTGGTTGCGGCATCGTGGGGCCCGCCGTACCATCGCCGGGTGACCCGCCGCGCCGGACGGCCGCCCCGCAGTCGTCCCGCCATCCCCCCGATCGGAGCCTGCTGACCCGTGGCCGTCGGATCCTCCAACAGCTTCGACCTCGTCGTCCTGGGCGCCGGCACCGGCGGCTACTCGGCGGCCTTCCGGGCAGCGCAGCTGGGCCTCAAGGTCGCCCTCGTGGACGCGCACAAGATCGGCGGCACCTGCCTCCACGTCGGCTGCATCCCCACCAAGGCCATGCTCGAGTCGGCCGACCTCTACGCCCGGGTGAAGAAGGCGGGGGACTTCGGCATCACCACCGGCGAAGCGAGCATCGACTTCGCCGCCGTGGCGAAGCGCCGCGGCCAGATCGTGGAGCGCCTGCACAAGGGCCTCCAGGGGCTGACCAAGAAGAACCACGTCGAGTTCGTCCACGGCCGCGGCCGGCTCAAGGGCGGCAAGAAGGTCGAGATCGCGCTGATCGGCGAGGACGGCGCCGCGGCCGGCAGCCGGACGCTCGACGCCACGGACGTCATCCTCGCCACGGGCAGCCGCGTGAAGTCGTTGCCCGGCCTCGTCCCCGACGGGAAGCGCATCGTCACCAGCGACGACATCCTCACCTCTGACAAGCTGCCCGCCAGCCTCATCGTCGTGGGCGCGGGCGCGGTCGGCGTGGAGTTCGCCAGCTTCTACGCGGACCTGGGCACGGCCGTGACGGTGCTGGAGTACCTGCCCGCGCTCGTGCCGCTCGAGGACCGCGAGGTGAGTGCCGAGCTGGAGCGTTCCTTCCGACGCCGTGGCATCTCGGTCATGACCAACGCGCGCTTCGACACGGCCGCGGTGAAGGCCGGCCAGGACGGGGTCAGCGTGATGGTCGGCCCCCCGGGCGAGGCGCCGAAGGAGCTTCGCGCCGAGCAGATGCTCGTGGCCACGGGCCGCGCCGCGAACATCGAGGACGTCGGCCTCGAGACGACCCGGGCGAAGGTGGAGAACGGCGTCGTCCGGGTGGACCCCGCGACGATGCGCACGGCCGAACCCCACCTCTACGCCATCGGCGACATCATCGGCGGACTCTGGCTGGCCCACGTCGCCGCCCACGAGGGGCTCGCGGCGGTGGCCGCCATCGTCGGCGCGGAGCCGGAGCAGGTGGATTACCTGAAGATGCCCCGCGCGACCTACAGCCGGCCGCAGATCGCCTCGATCGGGCGCAGCGAGCAGGAGTGCGAGCGCGACGGCCTGCCCTTCAAGGCCGGCAAGTTCCCCTTCATCGCCAACGGCAAGGCGCTCATCGGCGGCGACTACGAGGGCTTCGCCAAGGTCATCGCCCACCGCGACAGCGATGAGATCCTCGGCGTCCACCTCATCGGCCCGCACGTGACGGACCTCATCGCCGAGGCCAGCGCGGCGATGCTCCTCGAGGCCACGGCCTGGGAGCTGGGCTCCGCGGTCCATCCCCACCCCACGCTCTCCGAGGCGCTCGGGGAGGCGGCCCTGGCCGTCGCCGGCCGGGCCATCAACTTCTAGCGGCGCAGGGGCGATGGCCACGACGGGGACCCGAGCGGCGGCCGCGAAAGGGGCCGCCGCCCGCAGAGCAGACCTGCCCTTCGGCCCGGAACTGGGGCTGAGGCGCGATCAGCTCATCGAGATGTACCGGCTCATCGCCACGACCCGCGCCCTCGACGAGCGCATGTGGGTGCTGAACCGCGCCGGCAAGGTGCCCTTCGTCATCAGCGGCCAGGGCCACGAGGGCGCGCAGGTCGGTCTCTTCTTCGACCTGCGTCGGGGCCACGACTGGCTGGTGCCCTACTACCGCTCGGTGGCCGCCTGCCTGACCTTGGGCATGACGCCGCGGGAGATCATGCTGGCCCAGTTCGCCCGGGCCGACGACCCCAGCTCCGGCGGACGCCAGATGCCCGGCCACTACGGCTCGGCCGCTCGCAACATCATGTCGCAGAGCTCGCCCGTGGCGACCCAGGTGCTGCACGCGGTGGGTATCGCCCTCGCCGCCAAGATCCGCCGCACCGACCAGGTCGCGGTCACCGAGCTGGGCGAGGGCGCGAGCAACCAGGGCGACTTCCACGAGGGGCTGAACTTCGCGGGCATCCACCGGCTGCCGGTGATCATCGTGGTCGAGAACAACGGCTACGCCATCAGCGTGCCGGCCAGCCTCGAGACGGCGGTCGAGGACATCGCCAGCCGCGCCGCCGGCTACGCCATGCCGGGCGTGATCGTGGACGGCGCGGACGTGCTGGCCTGCTACCGCGCCGGGCGCGAGGCGATCGCCCGGGCGCGGCGCGGCGACGGCCCCACGCTCATCGAGGCCAAGGTGACGCGCCTCACGGCGCACTCCTCGGACGACCAGCAGACGAAGTACCGCACAGCCGCGGACCTGGCCGAGGGCCGCCAGCACGACCCGCTGCCCCGCTTCCGCGGGGAGCTGCGCGATGCGGGCGTCCTCGACGGGGGGCTGGAGGAGCGCCTGGCGGCAGAGATCAAGACCGTGGTGGACGACGCCACCGACTGGGCCGAGTCCCAGCCCGAGCCCGATCCGGCCACCGCCGAGCGCTACGTCTACCACGAGCCGGAGGCCTGAGCCGTGGCCGTCCGCACGCTGCTCGAGTCGATCCGCGAGACCCTCGCCGAGGAGATGCGCCGCGATCCCACGATGATCGTGCTGGGCGAGGACGTGGGCCGGAAGGGCGGCGTCTTCCTGACCACCGACGGGCTCTGGGCCGAGTTCGGCGAGGACCGCGTCATCGACACGCCGCTCACCGAGTCGCTCATCGTGGGCGCCTCGATCGGGGCGGCGGTCAACGGCCTGCGGCCGGTGCCGGAGATCCAGTTCGCCGACTTCATCTTCCCCGCCTTCAACCAGATCGTGAGCGAGGCGGCGCGCCTGCGCTACCGCTCCAACAACGCCTTCGGCTGCCCCATCACCATCCGCGCCCCGTACGGCGGTGGCGTCCACGGCGCCCTCTACCACAGCCAGTCGGTGGAGGCCTACTTCACCCACGTGCCGGGCCTCAAGGTCGTCGTGCCCTCCACCCCCTACGATGCCCGCGGTCTGCTGCGCAGCGCGATCCGCGACCCCGATCCGGTGCTCTTCTTCGAGCACAAGAAGCTCTACCGCTCGGTGCGCGGCGAGGTGCCCGACACGGACTACGTGGTGCCGCTCGGCCGAGCCCAGGTCACGCGCCCCGGCGACCACGTCACGGTCATCGCCTACGGCCTGATGGCCCACTACAGCCTGGAGGCGGCCGAGCTGGTCGCCGGCGAGGGCATCAGCGTCGAGGTCATCGACCTGCGCACGCTCCGCCCGCTCGACACGGAGACGATCCTCGGCTCGGTGAAGAAGACCGGCAAGTGCGTCATCGTCTACGAGGACAACCGCTTCGGTGGGTATGGCGCGGAGGTGGCCGCCGTCCTCGCCGAGGAGGCCTTCGACTACCTGGACGGGCCGGTCGTCCGCGTGGCCGGCCCCGATGTGCCGGGCGTGCCGTACAGTCACACTCTCGAGGACTGGTTCATGGTCGATCCCGACAAGATCGCCGCCGCGGTGCGCCGCCTCGCCGCTTACTAGGACAGGGAGACCCGCGCGATGCCCAAGGTGACGATGCCCCAGCTCGGCGAGAGCGTGGCCGAGGGGACCATCGGTCGCTGGCTGAAGCAGGTCGGCGACCACGTCGACAAGTACGAGCCGATCGTCGAGGTCATCACCGACAAGGTCAACGCCGAGGTGCCCTCGCCCTTCGAGGGCACGCTCACCGCGATCCTCGTGCAGGAGGGCGAGACGGTCCCCAACAATGCCGAGATCGCGGTCATCGACGGCGCAGGGGAGGCCGTCGCCGCCCCTGCGGCCCCCGCTGCGGCGGCCCCCGCCCCCGTCGTCCCAGCCCCGGCCGCCGTCGCGGCAGCCGCCGGCGGCAACGGCGCGACCGCCCACGGCCCCGCTGGCTCCGACGAGCGCCCCGTCGCCGAGTTCGAGGGCCGCGTCACGCCCGCCGTGCGCAGGTTGGCCCGCGAGCATGGCCTCGACCTTTCGCTCGTGGCCGGTACCGGGCACGCCGGTCGTGTCACCCGCGAGGACGTGCTCGCCTACATCGAGCGCCGGCGTACCGGCGCGGCCCAGCCCGCCCCGGCGCCCGTGTCGGCTCCGGCGCCCGCTTCGGTGCCCGCTCCCGCCTCGGTCCCCGCCGCCGGCGACGAGCTGAAGCCGATGACCCCGATGCGCAAGGCGATCGTGGCCCAGATGGTCAAGGCCAAGAGCACGGCGCCCCACGCGTACACGACCGTCGAAGTGGACATGTCCGGGGTCGTCGCGCTGCGCGACTCGGCCAAGGCCGCCTACCAGTCCCGAGAGGGCGTCGCGCTCTCGTTCGTGCCCTTCGTCACCAAGGCGGTCGTCGAGGCGCTGCGCCGGCACCCCGACCTCAACGCCCACTGGACCGACCAGGGCGTCCTGCGCCGGCACCGCATCAACATCGGCATCGCCGTGGCCGTCGACGACGGCCTCGTGGTGCCCGTCATCCACGATGCCGACACGCTCTCGATCAGCGGCCTCAACAAGGCCGTCCAGGACCTGGCCGGCCGAGCCCGCGCCGGGCGCCTGATGCTCGAGGACATCCAGGGCGGCACGTTCACCGTCAACAACACGGGCTGGTTCGGCTCGGTCGCCAGCCAACCCATCGTCAACGTGCCCGAGGTCGCCATCCTCTCCATGGAGGCGATCGTCAAGCGGCCCGTCGTCATCGAGACACCGCACGGCGACACCATCGGCATCCGGCCGATGATGAACGTCTGCGTCAGCTTCGACCATCGCGCCACCGACGGCGCGCAGATCGGCCGCTTCGTCGCCGACGTACGGAAGTGGCTGGAGTCGGTGGACGCAGACACGCCCATCTGGTAGGGCCGTCGCCGTGCCCTCGAGCGATCATCCCGCTCGCCGCCCTTCGATCGCCGAGCGTGCCGCCAGGCGCGAGCGCATGGCCCACAGCGGCCGCGACCGCTTCGCCAGCCTCGTGCGAGCGTTGCAGGCCGGGCGCGAGCTGCCGGTGGGGCGGGTCCGGGGCATCCGCTACGAGTGGCACCCCATCGCCTGGCGCCTCGTGCGGCTGGCCATCGTGGTCGTCGCCGTGTGGGCCGTGGCGCGGGTCGGGGCGAACGTCGTGCGGGACAACACGACGGACACCTGGACGGGTCCGGATGCCTCCGTGCAGTCCGGACAGCGTCTGGCCGACTGCCCCACCGTCAACGTGCTGCACGACGAGGCCTACCCGACCTGGGTGCGCTTCGGGGGCGTCGTCTATCGCCTGGCGGGCGCCCGGCGGCCCGTGGCGGCGCCCACGCCCGAGAACGGGTACCGTCAGACGGGCTACACGCTCGGGCCGCTGATGCTGCTGACGATCGAGAACACACCGGCCGGCCTGGCCCGCGACACGTTGCTGATCTACGACGGCCGCTCCCTCGCCGGGGAGCTGTACCTGAGGGAACCGGACTGCCGCTGATGGGACGCGAACTGCCGATCTTCACCCCTGCTGGCGCGTCCGGCCGCGGCGGCTCCGGTGGCCACGGCCACGCGTCCCGGGAGCCGCTGACGATCGCCATGGGGGGAGGGTCCTTCACCGAGCCTGCCGCGGACGGGTCGGTGGCGCTCCGCCGGCACCCCGAGTGGATCCGGGCGCGGCTGCCCTCGGGCGCCAACTACCACGAGCTGAAGGGGCTGCTGCGCAGCCGGGCCCTCAACACCGTTTGCGAGGAGGCGCGCTGCCCGAACATCGGCGAGTGCTGGGAGCAGCGCACGGCGACGATCATGATCCTCGGCGACACCTGCACCCGGGCCTGCGGCTTCTGCGCCGTGAAGACCGGCCGGCCGACCTGGAACGACGAGGACGAGCCGCGGCGCGTGGCTGAGGCGATCCGCGAGCTGGGCCTGGAGCACGTCGTGGTCACGTCGGTGGCGCGGGACGACCTGCCCGATGGCGGCGCCCACATCTTCGCCGAGACCGTCCGTGCCCTCCGCCGCCAGTGCCCGGGCATGGGCGTGGAGGTGCTCATCCCCGACTTCAACGGCATGGACGCACCGCTGCGGACGGTGATGGAGGCTGGGCCGGACATCCTCAACCACAACGTGGAGACCGTGGAGCGTCTCCAGAAGCCGGTTCGCCGGCGGGCCCGCTACGGACGCTCCCTCCACGTGCTGGCGCGGGCCAAGGCCATGAGCCGCGAGCTGACGGGGCGTGACGACGCCGTGCACACGAAGTCGAGCCTGATGGTGGGGCTGGGCGAGACCCGGGCCGAGCTGACGACGACGTTCCGCGACCTGCGAGCGGTCGACTGCGACATCCTCACCGTCGGGCAGTACCTCCGCCCGACGGAGCGCCACCTCCCGGTCGTCCGCTACTACCATCCCGACGAGTTCGCCGAGCTGAAGGCGGAGGCGCTGGCGCTGGGCTTCCGGCACGTCGAGTCGGGGCCGCTGGTGCGCTCCAGCTATCACGCCCGCGACCAGGTTCCGGGCGCCGAGCTTCGGGCGCTCCGCCGCCGGGCGACGGTGGACGCCGAGGGCCGGGTCATCCCCGCGGCCAGCTGACCTCGCGTGGCCGCAGGCGCCCTGGGTGGTGCTCAGGTGCACCATTTATCGTCCCCGAATCGGCCGCAGGAGTCGGCCGGCGTTGCCCCGGCCGCCGGCTGGGCCGTAGAGTGGACCCCACAGGGTCGCGGGCGTGCGCCCCCCGTGAACGCCCGTTCCGCCAGGGGGATGTCGAGGAGGAACCCGATGCGAGTGCCACGGGCCGGGGCGGTGGCCGCCCTCACTATCATCGCTGCGGTCGTGCTCCTCGCCTCGCCGGTGCTGGCGGCGTCCGTGGGGCGCATCGTCCAGATCACCGACGACGCGAACGGCGACAACGAGGTCGACATCGCGACGAACCCGCTCGACCCCCGGAACGTCATCGCCGGCTGGAACGAGTACGAGGTCGACGACGGCTGCGGCTACGGCTGGTCGACCGACGGCGGCCGGACATGGGGCCACGGCATCCTGCGCCAGGCGCCGCGGCCTGACGGTGGGTACTACTCGACGGCGGCCGACCCGGGCGTCGGCTTCGACAGCCAGGGCCGGGCCTACTTCTCGTGCCTGTACTACGACTCGAGCGGAACGGGCTGGGGAGGGGCGGTCTACGTCTACCGCTCGACGGACGGCGGTCGAACGTACACCGACCGTTTCCTCGCCGTCTCGAGCATCAAGCTCGCGCGCTCGCACGACCACCCGTTCATGACGATCGACCGTACGACCGACACGCTATACGTCGCATACAGCGTGTTCAACGGCTTCGGCATCCGGTCGCGTAGTTACGTGATCCAGGCCGATGCGGACGACATGGCGGCCGGCTTCAGCGCGCCCGTCAACGTGAGCGACATCCAGAAGAACGAGATCTTCGACCTGACGGTCGAGACAGGGCCCCCGGTGGGCGGCGGCAGCGCCCGAACGGTCTACGCGGTGTTCGGAGTCTGGAGCACGGGCGTCAACTGGAACGAGGACAAGATCGCGGTCTCGCGCTCGCGCGACGGTGGGCGGACCTTCGAGAAGAGCGTCGTCGTCGACTCGGTCGTGCCGATGCCGAAGTTCCTGCCGGGCCAGTCCTGGCGGACCGGAAACCAGCCGATCGCGGCGGTCGACCCGACGAACGGCAACCACCTGTGGGTGGTGTACGGCGAGTACGCCGACGGCGACGGCGACCTCATGGTCAGGGAGTCATCGGACGGCGGCAAGACCTGGAGCGCACGGCGGCTCGTCGGCGAGACCGCGGCGGGAACGAACCAGCTGTTCGCCTGGATGACCGTCTCGCCGGACGGCTCGCGCCTCGACGTCATCTACTACGATCTGGGCTACGACCCGGCCGGCCACCTGATCGACGTGACCTACGCGGCGAGCTGGGACGACGGGGTAACGTGGTCGCGGACGCGGGTGACTCGGGAGAGCTTCGACGGGAATCTCTTGCCGCCGGCCGCCAACCCGTTCATCGGGGACTACATCCAGATCGAGTCGTTCGCCGACCGGGCGCGCCTGGCCTGGACCGGCAACGGCGACGCGAGCACGGAGATCTTCACGACCACCGTCCGCCCCTGACGCTGCGGCCTCGGGCCGTCCTGGCTGGCCGGGGCCGATGGTTCGAGTGGGGGCCGATCGCCGTCCCCCGCCTTCATACCGGCGACGTCCGCCCGTTGTCCTCGCAAGCTGATGGCCCGACAGCTCTCGCGCTCGATCCCTCTCGCCGAGCCTGCACTGGCACCTTGGCGCCGCGGTACCGCCCGTCACCGGATTCCGGGTCCCACACCGGAAGTCCGGGGAGCGACAACGGCGCACCTGGGTTAGCCTTCGGCCATGGAACGGATTCGGATCCGCTGGGCGGCCTTCGTGGCGGCCCTTTTACTCATCGTGTCGATGGCAGGTGTGGCCGGCGCCACGTACCTCGCGCAGCCCTCCGCAGTCGGCGCGCCGCACGCCCAGGCGGCCCCTGCGGCCGAGGACGAAGACCAGGACGCGGATGGGGACACCGACGGAGACAGCGACACGGATGAAGGCACCGACGGCGCCCAGGGCGAGCACGGTGCCCTTGTCTCGGCGGCCGCGCACGACAAGGACTGCGTTGGTGGCAAGAACCACAACCACGGTGGCGCCGTGAGTGAGGTGGCCCGCGGCGAGGTGACCGAGGCGGTCTGCGACGCCACCACCGACGCCACCACCGACGCCGCCACCGACGCCACGACCGACGCGAAGGCCAACGGCGGCAAGTCGAAGGACCACCGCAAGGACGCCGTCCACCGGCCCTGATCGCGTCGGCGGTCGCTCCGGCCACGGCGGATCCATGCTCCCGGGACATAGGATTCGGGCCTGAGCCGGAGCGAACGTCCAGCGGCCTGCTCCTCGGCCCGGAGTCATGCCCGGGGGGCATCGATCCGCGGCCGGCGGACGCGTAAGGCTCCGGTCGGTTGAGGCCTGGGGTGAGAATGATGCCTCCCGGACATCGGTTCGACACCACGCGCCGCCGGCGCCCTGCCACGTACCCCTCCAGCGCGCATCCAATGCCTGAGGGGAATGCTGCCGCCGCCGAGAGCCGCCGAGAGCCGCCGACGCGGAGGCCTCGGATCCCCCGGGCCCCTTCGATTCCCCTACGATGAGGGCGTGCCGCCCGTCATCTCCCGCCGCGCACCGCTGACCGAGCTCCACTGCCACCTCGGCGGCGCCGTGGCGCCGGCGATCATGTGGGGCATCGCCCACTCCCAGGGCATCAAGCTGCCCACCAAGGACTACTGGGAGTTCCGGGAGTTGATCACCGTGTCGGCGCGGCACGGGCGCTCCTTCGACGGCTACCTCCAGCTCTTCCACTGGACCGAGCTCATCCAGTCATCGCCGCTGGCCGTGGAGCGCTCGGTGTACGAGGTCGTCGGGGGCGCCTACCGCAAGAACAACGTCACCACCTGCGAGCTGCGTTTCAACCCCATGAAGCGCAACCGCGGCGGCGAGCAGGATCTCGACCACATCATCAGCGCCGCCATCCGCGGCATGGACCGCGCGATGCTCGAGTACCCCATCACGCCGGGGCTCATCTTCTGCCTCGACCGCGCCTTCCCCTACGCCCTCAACGAGATCATCGCGGAGAAGGCCATCGCCTACCACGGGCGCGGCGTGGTGGGCATCGACATCGCCGGCCCCGAGAGCCCGACCTTCCGCCCGCGCGACTACCGGCGCCTGTTCGATCGCTGCCGGCGCAGGGGGCTCGGCGTCACCGTCCACGCCGGCGAGGCCGGGCCGGTCGAGGAGATCGCCGAGGTCATCGAGCAGCTGGAGCCGAGCCGCATCGGGCACGGCGTCAAGGCCGCCTACGACCCGCGCACGATGGCCATGATCCGCGAACGCGACATCGTGCTGGAGATCTGCCCCACGAGCAACCTCAACACGCGCGTCGTGTCCGGCTGGGACGAGTTTCGCTGGATCTTCGACACCTTCCGGCGCAACGCCGTCCGCTTCACCATCAACACCGACGGCCCGGAGATGCTCAAGACCTACATCCGCGACGAGCTGACCTCGCTCGGGCGGTTGGGCATCCTCAGCCCCGAGGAGCAGGCGCAGTCGGCCGAGTGGGCGCGCCAGGCCTCCTTCGTCGAGGGCGTCAGCGACGTGCCGCTGCCCAAGCGCCGCCCGCCCGGTCGCAGCCAGCTGGAGCGGGAAGAGGCGTAGCCGACCCTGTGGGTCGGAGACCGCCGCTCACGCTCGGGCCGGAGCCTCGATGCGATACGTGCAGGTCCGATCCCCGGCGGCGATGTGGGCCTCGCGCGTGACCCTGGCACCGAGCACCTCGCGGAACAGCTCGAGCTCCGAGCGGCAGGCCTCCGGCGTGCCGCGGGCCACCTCGAGGATGGCGCAGTTGTGCTCGCGCAGGCGGATGGCCCCGTCGGGGGCGATCTCGATCGGGTCGGCCGCGTGGTCGTCCGGCGTCCCCCTGGCAGCTCCCGCTCGGCACTCGCACAGGTACCCCTGCTCGTCCTGGATGATGGCCAGCTCCCGGACGCGGTCGGCGAGCGGGGCGCCGTCGAGCCCCCGGTCCGCGAAGCGCCGGCGGATCTCCTCGCCCTGGCGGCGCCGTCGCTCGGCGAAGACGGCCTCGATGAGCGCCTCGTCACCGACCGCTTCGAGCGCCTCGAGCAGCCCGTGCGCGAGATCCGCGTAGTTCGACGGGAAGAGCGCCTGCGCCGCCTGGTTCAGGTCGTAGCGATGGCGCGGCCGGCCCACGCCGTGGCGCTCCGTCGTGCGGGACACGAGCCCGGCCGTGTCCAGGGCGCGAAGTTGCTGGAGCACCGTCGTGCGGCTCATGCCGAGCTCGATGGCGAGGAAGTCCGGCGTCGCAGGGCCGAGCCGCCGGAGGGCGACGAGGAGCGCCTGGCGGGCCGAGGCAGTGCCGTGCGGCGTGGACGCTGACGCTTCCTCCATGGCGCCGCCGAGCGTAGCACCGAGCGCCCCCCGCCGTTGCGGGCTGAGGCGGGGCCCAGCCGACAGACCAACGGGCGCCGCCATACTCCGGGGGCATAGGAATCGGCCTGGGCGCCCATCCCGGGCCCGTCTTCCGCGGCGCCAGCTGCGGTTCCATCCCGCCGGGGCATGGATCCGCGCCTATCAGGGTGGGAGCGACGGCCATCTCCTCGCCTACCTCGGATCCTATGCCTCGGACAGATGGGGCCGTCTGTCCGCCGCCCACCAAGCGCCGCACCACCCGGCCCGCCGCGTGCTAGGCTCGCCGTCCGTGGACCTCGACCTCCCCCCCGAGCACGAGCTGCTGCGCCGGACGATCCGCGACTTCGCCGCGAACGAGGTCGAGCCGGTCGTCGAGGAGCACGAGCGTAACCGCCGCTTCCCGACCGACGTCGTGGCCAGGCTCGGCCCGATGGGCCTCCTCGGTATCCCCTATCCCGAGGAGGAGGGCGGCGCCGGCCTCGACACCCTTGCCTACGCCATCGCGGTCGAGGAGCTGTCACGGGTCTGGGGTTCCCTGGGCATCATCGTGGCCGCGCACACGAGCCTCGGCTGCGGTCCGCTCCACCTTGCCGGCACGCCAGAGCAGAAGGAGCGCTTCCTGGTGCCGATGGCCCAGGGCCGGGTGCTCGGCGCCTACGGCCTGACCGAACCTGAGGCGGGCTCCGACTCCGGTGGCACACGCACCGCCGCCCGCCATGAGGACGGCCCCGGAGCCGGCAGCTGGGTCATCGACGGCCGCAAGCGCTTCATCACCAACGCCGGCCAGGCCGGCACGTACGTCATCACGGCCCGCACCGGCGCCCGCCACGACGGCTCGCCGGAGATCAGCGCCTTCATCGTCGAGGCCGGCACGCCCGGCTTCACGGTCGGCCGGCTCGAGGAGAAGATGGGACTCCACGCGAGCGCCACGGGCGAGCTGCTCTTCGAGCGCTGCCGCGTCCCGGCCGAGCAGATGCTCGGCGGGCGCGGCGACGGCTGGAAGACGTTCCTCAAGACCCTCGACGGCGGTCGTATCTCCATCGGCGCGATGGCCGTGGGCCTGGCCCAGGCGGCCCTCGATGCCTCCGTGGCCTACGCCCGCGAGCGCCGGCAGTTCGGCCGGCCCATCGGCACCTTCCAGGGCGTCGCCTTCATGATCGCCGACATGGCCACGGAGATCGACGCAGCCCGGGCCATGGTCTGGCGCGCCGCCTGGCTCAAGGACCAGGGCCGCGACTACGCACTCGCCGCCGCCGAGGCGAAGCTCTTCGCCTCCGAGGTCGCCCAGCGGGCCACGAACGACGGCGTGCAGATCCACGGCGGCTACGGCTACGTCGAGGAGTACAAGGTGGAGCGCTTCCTGCGCGACGCCAAGCTGACCGAGATCGGGGAGGGCACGAGCCAGATCCAGCGGCTCGTCATCGGCCGGCGGGTGCTCGGCCTCAAGGTGGTCTGATGGCGCCGCCGTCCCGCCCCGCGGACCCGCGCGAGACCGAGACGATCCGGCGCATCGTCGCCCGCCTGGAGGCCTTGCCACCGGATCAGGCGGCCATCGTCGGAGGCTTCGCGTACGTGCTCGGCCGCACCGCCTACGCGGACCTGCACGTCAGCGACGACGAGACGGCCGAGATGGAGCGCATCCTGCGCGAGTGGAGCGGCCTCGACGAGGCGCTGGCCGTGCTCGTGGTCGAGATCGCGCACCGGCAGGCCGCCCTCGAGGGAGCGACCGAGGACTTCCTCGTCACTCGCCGCTTCCGCGAGATCTCCACGCCCGAGCAGCGCGAGCAGCTCCTGCACTGCATGTTCGCCGTGGCCACGGCGAACGGCGACACGATCAGTGCCGAGGAGAACGCCACCATCCGCCAGGTCGCCGACGAGCTGGGCTTCACGCTCGCCGAGCTGAACGTCGTCCGCCGCCGCTACGCCGACCGCCTCTCCGCGTTGCAGCGCGGCGGCTGACCCGACACGCGGCCAGGTCCGGTGCCACGCCTAGTGACATCGCCAGTGGCGTCTGACCGTGATGCCTGACGTACGTCAACCGGCACAGCGTCAGCCGCCGTGGCCGACCCGTGTCGGCGACAGCCCCATGCTCTACGTCACCCGGCGAACGCATCCGTCAGGGCCCGGAGCCGGGATCCCGAGCCTGAGCGGCGGGTCGCGGCGCGCGAACCGGCGAGCGCTTCCTGGGTTGACATTGGACACGCATGCGCGCCGCACTGACCGACCCGTCCCCGCCGCGTCCGGTCGGGCGGCCCTCAGCCTCTCGCCGGCGCCGCTCTTCGGATCGCCTCCACCGCGAGCGGGTTCTCCAGCGCCGAGAGGTCGCCCGGATCCAGCCCCAGGTAGGCGGCGCGCGCCACGCGGCGCATGACCTTGCCGCTGCGCGTCTTGGGCAGCTCGGGTACGACGACCACGGTTTCCGGCTTCAAGGCCCTGCCGAGAGAGGCAACGACCGTCGCGGAGATCGCCGCCCGCAGATCCAGCGAATCCACCTCTCCCCGACGCAGCACGCAGAAGACCACGATCGCCTCGCCCTTGACCTCGTGAGGCACGCCCACGGCCGCGGCCTCCAGCACGGCGGGATGCCCAACCGCGGCTGACTCCACCTCGGCCGGCCCCACCCGTTTCCCGGCCACCTTGAGCGTGTCGTCCGAGCGACCCTGGATGAACCAGTGGCCGTCCTCATCCACGAGCGCCCAGTCTCCGTGCACCCACACGCCCGGGAAGCGCGACCAGTAGGTCTCCACGTAACGCTCCGGGTCCCGCCAGAAGCCGCGGGTCATGCCCGGCAGCGGCGCCCGGATGGCCAGCTCGCCGACCACGCCTCGGACGCTCTCTCCGTCCGGTCCCAGGACATCGGCTGCCGTGCCCACGTTCGGCCCGGAGAAGCCACAGGGCTTCATCGGCGTCAGCAGGTTGCCGCTCACGATGCCGCCGCTCACCTCCGTGCCGCCGCTGTAGTTGACGATGGGGCAGCGGCCGCCGCCCACCTCGCGGAAGAACCACCACCACGGCTCCGGGTTCCAGGGTTCGCCGGTCGAGCCGAGCACCCGCAGGCCCGACAGATCGTGGGCGCGCACCGGGTCGGCGCCGTGCGCCATCAGGGTGCGGATGACGGTCGGCGAGAGCCCGAGGTGGGTGACGCCGTGGCGGGCCGCGATGGCCCACAGCCGGTCCGGCGCCGGGTAGTCGGGCGTGCCTTCGTACATGACGAGCGCCGCGCCGCGCAGCAGGGCTCCGGTGATCGCCCAGGGACCCATCATCCAGCCGAGGTCGGTGACCCAGAAGAGCCGATCCCCGGGCCCCAGGTCGAAGACGTGGGCGAGGTCCTGCGCGGCCTTGACCGGGAAACCGCCGTGGACGTGGACGGCGCCCTTCGGCCGGCCGGTGGTGCCCGAGGTGTAGATGAGCATGAAGGGCGTCTCGGGGTCGGTCTCGGACGTCTCGCGCAGCGGCTCCACCGCGGGATCCGCCAGCGCTTCGTCCCACCAGACGTCCCGCCCCGGCTTCCAGGGCAGCTCCCCGAGAGCCTCGCCGAACCGCCGCACGACCAGTACCTCGCGCACCGTGGGTGCCGCGGCCACGGCCGCGTCGGCGGTCTCCTTCAGCCGCACGATCCCCCCGCGACGGCGGAAACCGTCTGCCGTGACGAGCAGGGACGCCTCGCAGTCGGCCAGGCGCGCGGCCACGGCGGGCGCGCCGTACCCGGAGAAGATCGGCGTGAAGATCGCCTGGAGCTTGCCCAGCGCCAGCACCGCGATGGCCGTCTCGGGCAGCATCGGCAGCAGGATCCCGACGCGGTCGCCGGCACGAACGCCATGCGCTTGAAGCATCCCGGCGGCGAGGTCCACGGCCCCCCGCAGCTCCTTGTTGGAGTAGCGCCGGACGTCGCCGTCCTCACCCTCCCAGGCGATGGCGAGTCCCTCCGGATCACGGGCCGCACGACCATCGACGGCCGCCGAAGCGTGGTTGAAGGCGCCGCCGCCCCACCAGCGCGCCCACTCCACGCCGCCGGAGAGGTCCAGCGTGGACGTCGGCCGGCGCTGCCAGTCGAGCGCCAGGTCGTCCGCGGCCGCCGCCCAGAACCAGGCCGGATCCACGACGGCGCGGGCCTGGAGGGCCTCCAGGTCGGGCTCGCCGATGGCGCGCAGGAATCGGGCCAGGAGCGATGCGGCCGCGGTCGCGGGATCCGGTCGCCAGGCGACGCCGGCCACGTCGCGCCCGAAGGTCGGCCAGGGATTCGAGGCGCCGGGGCGGGTCACCCGCCCATCCTAGCGCCGGGAGGCTAGGGCTTCGGGACCTCGGTGAAACGCACCACCAGGCGCAGTTCGCCGTCGTCGCCGACGCAGGTCTGCATCGACAGGGAGCTCTGCGACTGGGCCGCGTAGGCGAACCCGACGTCACCGTCCGGCGGCACGACCTTGTACCAGGCCAGCTCGAAGTAGTGGACCTCGCCCTGCGGGTCGGCGTAGATGGCGACCAGGCCCCTGTCCAGCGTGCCCGCGTAGTAAGCCTTGTAGAGCGGGTAGAACTTGCCGAAGTTGTGAGCCAGCAGGTAGACGTTGTTCTCACCGGCACATCCCCAGCGATAGACCACGTCGCCGGGCGTCTCGCTGCGGCTGCAGGGGAATCCGTAGACCCTCTGGCTGATTCCGAGCTTCGGGAACCAGAAGCGGTTCTGGCCCGTGTAGGTCGGTGCGACGGCCGGCTGGGGCGCCTGGGGCTTCGGCTGCGCGGCCTCGGCCTTCGCCTGCGCGGCGGCCTTCGCTTCGGCTTCGGCCCGGGCCTTCGCTGCCGCTTCGGCCTCCGCCTGGGCCTGCGCGGCGGCTTCGGCTTCGGCCGCGGCCTGCGCGGCGGCCTCCTCGACAGCGCGGTCGGCGGCCCGCTCGGCACGCCAGTCGGCGGCGGCGGAACGCAGGTCGTCCAGGCGGATGTCGAAGGTCTCGGGGGCGGCGGCGGGGGTGGTCGAGACGCGGACGGGGATGTCGGCGCTGACGCCCTGCGCGGGCACCTCGCCGACGACGGTGGGCGGGAGGGTCGATGCGGGCGCGCTGGCGGTGGCGCTGCCGGCGAGGAGTGTGCCGGCGGCGACGACCCACCAGAGCAGGGCGGCGGCGCGGATCCGCAGGCGGTTCGGGCGGTTCGGAAGGGTCTTGCGGTCCATGTCGCAAGACTCGATTCGGAGACCCTCGAAATCGCTGGCCCGTTGGTCAGCTACGGGTCAGACGGTCGGGCTGCCCCCTCCGGCGGATCCGTCTGGGACCCCGTGGGCGGGTTTCAGGCCCGCTGCGCGGTGCCCCGGTCGGACCCGTGCGGAGAGGTGCGGTCGGCGTACGGCGAGTGGACTACTCGCGGGTGCGATACGGGCCCCAGCGGACTGGTACCCCCGCCAGCCGAGTGGTGCGCGCGGTCACCGGCGCGTGGCGGGGCGGTGTCAGGGCGCGCCGGACGTCGTCGGCTGCGGGGTCAGGTTGGCGTCGTTGCCCCGCGGGATCCCGCCATCCCCCGCGGCCACGAGCAGGCCCGATTCCAGGGCCGCTCGAAGCTCGGGCGACCAGCCGTCCCCGAAGGCCCGGTAGGGGCTCACGTCGACCCGGTCCACCGGGCCGCCGACGCGCGCCGAGCGGGCCTCGAACTCGCCCTGGCAGGCATCGACCGCCGGCGCACCGTCCGTCCAGCGCACTCGGTTGCGGAAGCGGAAGAGGTAGACGTCGCGCCGCTGGCCGCCGGCGTCCATGGAGACGACGACGTGGATGGCGTTGTCGTCGAGCGACGGATCCGAGCAGCCCGGGTCGCCGCTCGTCCGCTCGTGGACGGCGACGCCACGCAGCGCCCACTGCTCGAAGATGCCGATCGCGTCGGCCGGCGTGGGCAGAGGCATCGTCGTGACGACCGAGCCGCAGGCGGCGATGGTGAGCGCGGCGACGGCGACGAGCGCGTTGGACCGGCGCGCGCAACGAGGGGACATGGTCGTCAGGCTACCCCGTCAGCGCCGGGCGCGCCGCTTGGCCTCTCGGAGACGCGTCAGGGTGTCGGTGTCGGCAGGCGGGGTGCCTGGCTCCGCGGGCGGCGGCGCCTCAGGGGTCGGCTCAGGCACCCGCGGCGCCTGTCGTGTCGGCGACGAAGGTGTCGCACTCTCGCTCGGTCGCAACAGCGCGGCGCGCGACCTGGTCCCGGCCGCCCGCTCCTTCGCCGCCAGCATCCCGCCCACGGCGGCGGGTCGCGCGGCACGCCCGCGCAGGCGCATGACCACCCACTCGCGCGCGGCCACGAGGTCGCGCCGCGCGAGCGAGACGCGCCGCACGGCGACGTCGATGGGGAAGAGGAGCAGCGCCAGGACCAGCAGCAGGGGCCAGAGGTCGGTGGCGAAGGCGGTCGAGCGCAGGTCGTGGACCCAGGCCTCCTCGGGCAGCTCGATGGCCCGCCCGCCCGTCGCTGCGCGGAGCGTCGCCAGCAGGCGCTCGTTGGCCCCCAGAAGGCGGTACTCGGCCGGGGTCGGCGCCACCAGGCCCAGGGTCCGCCCGAGGTCGGCCACGCCCTCACGCTTCTGGAGCACGCGCAGCGCATAGGCGCCCGGCTCCAGCCGGCCGAGGTCCTTCTCGTAGACGCCCGGGGCGACCTGGTCGAGGGCGACGACCTGCTGACCCAGCTCGGGATCCACGATCGTCACCGCGGTGTCGTAGAAGTCGCGCGGCGTGCCGTCGGTCTCCACGGACGTCACGCGCAGCCGCGTTTCGTCGCCGTTGGTGACGAACTCGGCCTCGATGCCACCGGTCTCCTCGCCGGGGAAGGTCCAGGCCACGAGCTGGCTGAAGAAGCGGTCGAAGCCCTGCCAGGCCACCCACGACTTGGCCCAGCGACCGGTCGCGTCGGAGGTCCAGGCCACCGAGCGCCCCAGGCCGTACTGCCACTGGGCCAGGAGCGGGTCGTCGCGGCCGGTGACGAGGACGGTCTCGGCGGCCGCCTTTGCGGTCGTGCCGTTGTAGCCGAGGAGCTTCGGCAGGCCCGCCTCGAGGCCCTTGAGGATGGGCGATGAGCCCGTCTGGATGGGAAAGAACGCCTCCTCCACGATCTGCTGGCCGGAGACCTGCTGCGTCTCCTTGAGGAAGATGTCGGGGATCGAGGCCGGGTTGGGGGCGGGGTAGAAGCGGCCGCCGCCGCGCTCGGCCAGCGTGCGCAGGATGTCCGCCGCGCCGCCGCCGGCGCCCACCGTGGAGAGCGTGATGCCGGCCGCCGCCATGCGCGTGAGGAGCGCCTCGTAGTCGCCACTGCGCGACCAGCCGTCGGTGAGCAGCACGATGTGGCGCCGCGTGGCGGTCGTCTTCTCCAGGGAGGCGACCGCTTCCGAGAGGCCGGCGAAGATGTTCGTCTGGCCGTCGGCCTTGATGCCGGAGATCTGGCTCTCGACGTCGCCGACGTTGCCCAGCGGCGCGGTGCGGATGGCCCAGTGCGCGTCTTCGTCAAACGCTACGACGCCGAACTCGTCGCGCGCGGTCAGGGCGGCCACGGCGCGCAGGATGGCCTCCTTGCCGATGTCGACCTTGGGGATGCCCTGGATGGCTACACCGAGATCGCGGTTGGCGACGTTGCAGTGGCAGGCGTCCATGGAGCCGGACTTGTCGATGACCACCACGAGCGCCACGTCGGGCTGCTTCTGCCGGTCGCGCACGTCCATCTCGACCGGCAGCGTCTCCTCGAGCGGCGTCTTCTTGTAGCCGCCCGCGCCATAGGAGCGCGGCCCGCCGATCATCACCAGCCCGCGCCCGAGGTCGCGCGTGAAGGCTTGCATGGCCAGCATCTGCTGCTGGCTCAGGCGCGTGCGCGGCGCGTCCACGAGCACGACCGAGTCGTAGGTGGCGAGGCCCGTCAGCGAGCCCGGGACGGCCTCCGGCGCGACGGTGGTGACATCCTGCCGCTCGTGCTGAAGCGCGGCCACGAGGTTCGCCGACACCTCTTCGTCGCCGGCCACGACGAGGATGCGTGGGTCGCCCTTGACGATCGTGTTCGAGTCGGCACGGTCGTTCTGGGCGAAGGTGTCCCGGCCCGCCTCGACGAGCGCCCGGAAGGTGTGGAAGCCGGCCTCGGTGGCCCTCGTGCGGAAGACGACGGAGTTCGAGCCGGCCTCCAGGGTCACCCCCTGCGAGCCGATCTGCTCGCCGTCGCCGAAGAGGCGCACGGTCGCCGGCTGCTTCACCGTGGAGGTGATGGTGACCGTGGCCTCGATCTCCTCGCCGACGCGCGCCGTGGCCGGCGTGCGCAGCCGCTCCACGATGACCTCGTCGGCGGCCAGCTCCCCGACGAGGTGCGTCTCCACCTGGACGCCGCGCGCAGCGGCGAGGGCGGCCTCCGACGGGCCGCGGCCGGTCGTGTCGTTGCCGTCGCTGACGAGCACGATGCGTTTCTGCGTCTCGTCGGGGAAGAGGGCCGCCGCCAGGCGCAGCGCGGCGCCGATGTCGGTCGCGCCGCGCACGGGCACCGACGCGACGGTGGCCATCTCCTTGAGCTCGCTGGGCAGGCGCTCGACGAGCGCGTCGCCGCCGAAGGCGACGATGCCCGAGCGGTCGCCGTCGGGTGTCTTCTCGATCGCCTGGCGCACGAAGTCGACCGCCGCCGTGCGCCCCGGGGCGCCCACGGAGTCCGAGAGGTCGAGCACGAAGACGGTGGTCAGCCTGTCGACCGGCAGGACCAGCTGGAGCCCCGCCAGCGCCGACACGACGAGGGCCAGGAGCAGGATCCGTATGGCGACCGCGACGCGACGGCGCCCTCGCGAGAGGTGATGACGCGCGGCCCGGCTCAGCAGCAGCGTCAGCCCGACGGCCGGGACGAGCAGCCACAGGAGGCCGGGCGCGGTGAGGGAGAAACCCATCAGGCGCGCCCCCGCCGGAAGGGCCGCAGGGTCAGCGCCGAGCGCAGGGCGCCGAGGATGCGCCGCGCGCCGTCCCGCTCGTAGACGAGCCACTCGGCGAGGAGCAGCAGCAGCGCCAGCAGGGCGATGGGGATCCACCACTCGTCGCGCGCGATGCCGGCCTGGCCGCCCGCCGCGGGTGGCCCACCCAGCGCCGCCAGGCGCGCCCCGTCGCCGGACGCGATGTTCGACTCCTCGGGGTCGAAGAGGTCGACCGCGAAGCGCACGGGCCCGACCGCCGCCGCGGCCTCCGACCCGCTGGGGCTGGGGCTCGGGCTCGGCGCGGGGCTCGGCGTGGCGCCGCTGGGGAGCGGCTCCGGTGCGGCCGGGATGGGCTCCGCACGGTAGACGCCGAGCTGGCCCGTGCCCACGAACGTGACGGTCGAGGCGCCGGTGGCGCCGGGGACCAGCTCCGTGGCGCTCCCGTCGGGTGCGCTGACGCGCATGCCGGCGGAGCCCGGCGGCAGGAGCAGCTCGACCGGCGCGCCCGGGGCGATGGGATGGAGCGTGCTCGCGTCGCGGCCCAGCAGCTCGCCGGAGAGGTTCGCCACCAGGATCGGCCAGGCGATCTGCAGCGGCAGGTCGCTCTGGTGCAGGTCGAAGGCGAGCACCGCGGTGGGCAGGCCCTCGCGCGCGCCGACGTAGAGGAGGGGCACCTGCTTGGGACCGGGGATGACCGTGCGCGCCCAGGCGGGCAGCTCCAGCCGCTGTGCCGTGGCCACGTGGAGGCGGGTCAGATCCACGTCGTGCAGCAGCGGCTCGTCGGGCGCGGGGGTGGCGATATAGGGGCCGGTGAGGGTGCCGGTGACGGTCCCCAGCGCGCTGCTGCGCGGCGGGGCGATGGCGAGGATCGGCTTGTCGGGCAGGGTTGGCGGCAGGAAGCCGTCGAACACGACGAGGTCGAACTTCTCGAGGCCGGTCGTCTTGGCGTAGTCGGCGCCGCTCACGCCGTACAGCTCGACGCTGGGCAGCAGCGACAGGGCGTTCTGCAGGTAGACGTTGCCCGGCCCGACGAGGAGGATCCGCTGCAGCCGGTCGGAGGGCACGATGGCCCAGGCCGCATCGTCGGCCGCCAGCTGGTCGGCGGGACCGGTCGGCCCGGCGGCGCCGTCCACGGCCGTGAGGCGGGCCTCGACGATGGCGGTGCCCTGGGGCAGCTCGTCGATGACGACCTCGGTGCGGGTGAGGGGGTCGAGGAACAGGTCGCGAGCGGTGAAGGGGGCCCCGTCGGCCAGCACCTGCAGCCGCCGCGTGGCTGCCTGCGTGTCGAGGTTGGCGACGCTGACGAAGAGGCTGCGCTTGACGCCCCCCGCGCCGGTCTGCACGGCCAGCGCGACGATGGCCTGGTTGCGCCGCTCGCGCCCCACGGTCAGGACGCGGATGGGCACCGCGAGGCGCACCTCCGGGACGTGACGGGACGCGTCGTCGGTGACGACGAGGACCTCCGCGCCGCGGGCTCGGGCGGCCAGCGCCCCGGCCAGCTTCAAGGCATCGCCCAGATCACCCGACGCGTTGCTCAGCCGGATGCCCTCGATGGCGTCGGCGGCCCGGCCGCGATCGGTCACCTCGTTGGCCACCACCCGGGCTGTCTCCCCGGCGGCGACGATGCTCACCCTGCCGTCGGCCGGGAGCCCCGCCAGCGCCTCGATGGCGGCGCGCTTGGCCGCGCTCAGGCGGTCGGGGAAGACGTCCGTGGCGCCCATGCTCGCCGAGGCGTCCACGACCAGCACGAGGTCCCGCGCCAGCCCCGCCGTCCGCTCCAGGAAGGGGCGCGCCGCGGCGAGGACCAGGACGGCCACGAGGAGCAGCTGGAGGATCAGGAGGAGCGAGCGACGCAGGCGCTGCCACGGCGCGTTGGCCTCCAGGTCGCGCACGAGCTGCTGCCAGAGGTAGGTGCTGCTGACCGTCCGCTCCGTGCGCCGCAGGCGCAGCAGGTAGAAGGCGACGATGAGCGGGATGAAGGCCAGCCCGGCCAGCGCCAGCGGCGCCAGGAACGGCATCGCCGGACCTCAGGCCACCACGCGCCGGCGCCGCAGCTCGGCGAAGACGAGGTCGGCCAGGGGGAGGGTCGTGGGCACCGGCACGTAGGCGGCGCGCCGTTTCGTCGCCACCGCGTCGAGCCCGGCCTGCCAGGCCGTGAGCCGCGCCCTGTAGGCGTCCATGGTGGCCAGGTCGGCGGTGATGTCGACGCCCGATCCGGACTCGGTGTCAAGGAGGCGCAGGTCGCCCTCGAGCGGCGGATCCAGCTCGTCGGGGCTGAGCGTGTGCAGGACGGCCACCTCGCAGCGCGTGCCCGCCAGCTCGGAGATGGCACGCTCGGCGTTGGCGTCGAAGAGGTCGCTGATGAGGATCAGCGGGCCACGCTGGGTGAGCTGCGCGGCGTAATGTCGGGCGCAGGCGGCCAGGTCCGTGGGGCCGGGCGCGGCCTTGACCGACGAGAGGTCGGCCAGCACCTGGAAGATGCGGCCGGTGCCGCGCACGGCGGGGTAGCGGCGAGCCACGCGGCCTTGCAGCACGGCGATGCTGATGCGGTCGTACGAGGCGAGGCCCACGTAGGCCAGGGCGGCCGCGGCGCGCTTGCCGAAGAGCAGCTTGTCCGGGGCGCCCAGGCCCATCGAGCCCGACGCGTCGAGGAGGATGTGGACGGTCACGTCCTCCTCCTCGATGAAGAGCTTGACGAAGAGCTTCTCGAGGCGGGCGTAGATGTTCCAGTCGAGCGTGCGCAGGTCGTCGCCGATGGTGTAGTTGCGGTAGTCGGCGAATTCGACCGAGACGCCGCGCTTGGCGCTGCGCCGGACGCCCTTCATGCCGCCGCGGACGGCCTTGCGCGTGACGAGCATGAGCCGCTCGAGCTGGCGCAGGAAGGCTTCGTCGAAGACGGTCGGGTCGACCGCCGCGGGCAGCAGGTCGTGGCGCGCCGGCGCTTCGGCCGCCGTCGGCTCGGCTCGCGGGTCGCTCATGGTGCGCTCCGCGGCGCTAGTCGACGCGGGGCGGCGGGACCGCGTCGAGGACGGAGCGGATGATCGCGTCGGGCGTGATGCCCTCCGCCTCACCCTCGAAGTTGCGGATGACGCGGTGCCGCAGCGCCGGCAGCGCCACCTCGCGCACGTCGTCGATGGCCACGTTGTAGCGGCCGTCCATGAGGGCGCCGATCTTGCCCGCCAGCACGAGCGCCTGGGCGCCGCGTGGCGAGCCGCCGTAGCGCACGTATTCCCTGACCAGCCCCGGGGCGCGCTCGTTGTCGGGGTGCGTGGCCGACAGGAGGCTGACGGCGTAGGCGGTCACGTGCGGCGCGATGGGCACGCTCCGCGCCAGGCGCTGCATGGCCACGAGGTCCGCCCCGCTCGCCACGTGCTCGACGGTGGCTGTTTCTGCCCCGGTGGTGCGATCCATGATCGCGATGAGGTCCTCCTCGGCGGGGAAGGGGACCCAGAGCTTGAACAGGAAGCGGTCGAGCTGGGCCTCCGGCAACGGGTAGGTGCCCTCCATCTCGAGCGGGTTCTGGGTGGCCAGCACGAAGAACGGGGGATCGAGCTTGTAGCGCTGGCGGGCCACCGAGACCTGCTGCTCCTGCATCGCCTCGAGCAGCGCCGACTGGGTCTTGGGCGTGGCCCGGTTGATCTCGTCGGCGAGCACGAGGTTGGCGAAGATCGGGCCCGGCTGGAAGCGGAACTGCCGGCCGCCCTCCTCCTCGATGAGGATGTTCGTGCCCACGATGTCGGCGGGCATCAGGTCCGGCGTGAACTGGATGCGGTTGAAGGCGCAGTCGAGGACCTCGGCCATCGTGCGCACGAGGAGTGTCTTGCCCAGCCCCGGGACACCCTCCAGGAGCGCGTGGCCGTTGGCCAGCATGACGATGAGCGTCTGCCGCACGAGCGCGTGCTGGCCGACGATGACGCGGCCCACCTCACGCTCGATGGCGCGGGCGCGGTCCGCGAACTCCTCGGGGCTGAGCCTGGTTGCCGCCGGCTCGATCGCCTGCTCGGTCATCGGTGGGTCCTCCGCGGTGTGTCGGGTCAGGGGTTCAGCGAGGAGAAGTAGTCGCGCACGTAGTCCTTGACGCCCAGCGGGACCGTGCTCCGCTCGAGGCTGGTGATGGCGAAGTCGTAGAAGTCCTGGAAGACGCCGGTGTAGGGCACGAACGCGTCGCTGGGCGTGCCCTGACCGGTGCCGCTGCCCTGCTGTGTCTGCCCGTCGCCGCCGGTGCCGGCGACGTAGGACGGATCGCCCGGCTTGCCCAGGCGGCCGAAGTCGGCGAGGACCTTGTCGATGTCGCCGGTGGAGAACTGCTTGTTGCCGGCCGTCGGGCCGCCGAAGCCGCCGGAGCTGGAGCCGCTGCCCAGGAAGCGGGCGTTCGAGCCGCCGCCGCCCAGGCTGCCCTGCCCTTGGCCTTGCCCTTGGCCTTGCCCTTGGCCTTGGCCTTGGCCTTGCCCTTGCCCTTGCCCTTGGCCTTGACCCTGCCCCTCCCCTTGGCCTTGGCCTTGCCCTTGGCCTTGCCCTTGGCCTTGACCCTGCCCCTGGTTCGCGGGCTTCCCGGCGTCGGCCAGCTGCCGTCGTGCGTCCTGCAGGTCGTTCGCCGTGCGCGCCAGGTCGCGGTTCAACTCCACGTTGCGTGCCCCCCGCGCGAGTGCATCGCCAAGACGGCCCAGCGCGTCCTTCGCGCCCGTCGCATCGCCGCGCCCGAGCGCCTGCGCAGCGTCGCGCAGGGCCGCCTGCGCGTCGGCGCCGGCCTGGCGGGCGGTGGACTCGAGGCCGGCCAGGTCGGCCGCCAGCGCCTCGCGCTCGGCCTTCGTCATGCCGTCGATCTTCTCCCCGAGCCTGGCCAGGTCCTCGTTCGCCTTCTTCGGGTCTCCGCCGGGGTTGCTGTCCTGGCCACTCGAGAGCCGGCTCACGGAGCGGGCCAGCGAGGACAGCGCCGCGGCGCGTTGCTCGTTGGCCGGATCGATGCGCGCGCGCAGGGCATCCTCCAGCGAGCCGAGCCTGGCCAGCTGCGCATCGAGGTCCTCGGGCCGCTCGCGCAGCTCGCGGGCCAGCTTCTTCAGCTCTGCGGAGAGGTCGAGGCGGGGGTCGGGCGCCGTGCGGCCCTCGGCCAGCCTCTCGGCGGCCTTCTCGAGCTTCTCGGCCTGGCGCTCGGCCGCGGCGCGCTGGTTCTCGCGACGGGCCAGCACGTCCGACTGCGGGTTGGGCAGCAGGAGGGCGGGCACGAGCAGGAGCGCCAGCACGACGGTGACGGCTGCCGGGCGTCGCTGTAGGCGCGGGCGGAAGGCGCGCCGGTCGGCCGCCCTCAAGGTGCTCAGCGCGTCGCGCCGCTGCAGCCTCACGAAGCGGGCGTAGGTGGCGGCGTCCTCGGTGGCGGTGCCTTCGGCGGTCGGCGCGTCCTCGGCAGCGAGCGGCGCCTCGACCAGGTCGGGCGAGCGCAGGGCGATCTCCAGCGCCGACGAGACGCGGTCGCGCAGGCCCTGCTCGCCGTCGAGCGCCAGGGCGGTCTCGCCGAGCGTCGGGCGCACCCGCACCGCGTCCACGAGGAGCGCCAATGCACCCAGCAACGGGATCGCGGCGGCGGCCACGCGGCCCCACTCGAGGGGCACGATCCGGGCGGCCAGCGCGAGCGCAAGCTCGAGGCCCATGACCGCGGCCAGCGAGAAGGTCCCGTCGCGCACGACGCGACGGAGCCACAGGCGGCGGCGGAAGGGCCGCAGCCCGTCGCGGATCTGGCTCAGCGTCGGATCGAGGGTCACGTCGACGCCTCGGGAGCGTGCCGGCGGCGGCGCGGCAGACGGACGAGCCGGCGCGTCGGCGCCACGAGCTGTGCGGACAGGAAGGTCAGGAGGAGCGCGGTGGCGATGAAGGCCGCTGCGCTCTGCGGCCAGAAGGCGTCGCGCGGCAGGCCCGTGACGGTCGGCTGTTGGATGGGTTCGGGGCCGACGACATCGGCCAGCACGGCGGGCGCCGCGCACCGCGCATTCGGCGGGCAGGGGGCGACGCCGATCGCGACCGCACCGCCGGCGGCATCGAAACCGCTCACGCCACCGAATGTCGTCCCGAAGTAGGGCTTGCCGGTGACCGCGCTGATGATGGAGCAGGCCACATCGTAGCCGCTCGACGATGTGCCGCAGATGAGGTCGAGGTCGGCGATGAAGGGGTTGAGCCAGAGGATCTGCTGTGCCGGCCGACCGGCCGACGTGTTGCCACTGCCGGGCACGACGCCGCCGACCTGGCTGATGCCCGACGTGGCGTAGAGGAAGAACCAGACGACGGCCGTGCCGATGCTGAGGGCGAGCACGGTGAGGTACGTCAGCACGGTCGCCACCTGCGTCCGGCGCACGAGCGCGGAAACGAACAGCCCGATGGCTCCGAAGCCGATGGCCACCGCGAACAGGAGCAGGTAGCCCCGCACGAGGTCCTCCGGCCCGACTCCGCCGAAGAGGAAGACGATGGCCGCCAGGGGCACCGAGGCGAGGATGAGCAGGAAGACGTAGGCCAGCGCGGAGATCAGCTTGCCTGCCACGAGGGCGAACGAGCTGAGCGGCGTTGCCACGAGCAGGTCCAGGGTCTGCTTCTCGCGCTCGAGCGAGATGGCGCCGCTGGTGAAGGCCGGCGCGAGGACCGCGACGAGCAGCGTCTCGATGACCAGCAGGCCGCTGAAGAGCGATTGCCCGATCTGCGCCGAGAGGGCCACGGACGGGAAGCCGATGCCGCCCCAGGGAGTCGCGTACATCGCCGCCGCGTTCCGCTGGAACTCGAAGATGCCCCACGCGAAGACCGACAGGAGGACGAGGTAGAAGGTCAGGACGGCGAAGGCGCGACGGCCGCGCATCCGCCCGCGCAGCTCCTTGGTGCCGACCGCGATCATGCCCGTGGCCAGCCAGCCGAGCCCGGCCCCGACGCGGCGCAGCGGGTTGCGCACCGGGATCGCGAGCGCGGTCATCGTGCGCCCTCCGTCGGCGTCTGCCCGGCGTCGTCGCCGGCGGCCTCGCGCGCCGTCACCTGCAGGAACAGCTCCTCGAGGTCGGAGGCGGCGCGGGCGTAGGTGGCGATGCTGTGTCCGCTGCCGACGGCCCGCGCCAGCAGCGCGGCGCTCTCGGCGTCATCGCCCCGGAAGGCCAGCTCCAGCCAGCCGTCGTCGTGGCGCTCCACCGCGACCACGGTCGGATCGGCCGTGAAGAAGGCCGCCGCCGCCGCGATGGCCGGCTCGTCGCCCAGGACGCGGGTGCGCAGCACCGCACCGGCACGCAGGCGCGCCTCGATGTCGGCCACGCGGCCGGAGGCGAGGACGCGTCCCCGATCGATGATCGTGACGCTCGTGCACAGCTCCTCGAGCTCGGGGAGGATGTGGCTGCTGATGAGGATCGTCTTGCCCAGCGCGCGCAGCTCGCGGAGCAGCTCACGCAGCTCGACGCGGGCGCGCGGGTCGAGGCCGGAGGCCGGTTCGTCGAGGAGCAACACGGAAGGGTCGTGGACGAGCGTGTGGGCGAGGCAGAGCCGCTGCTGCATGCCTCGGCTGAGGGCCTGGACGGGGGCCTCACGCTTGTCGGCGAGGTCGACCAGCTCAAGTAGGTCGCCGATCATCTGGCGCCGTCGCGCCGGCGGCAGGCCATAGCAGCGGGCGAAGAAGTCGAGGTACTCCCAGACCTTCATGTCGTCGTAAACCCCGAAGCTGTCGGGCATGTAGCCGATGACGCGGCGCACGGCGTCCGGTTCCCGGACCACGTCGGCGCCGGCCACCTCGGCCCGGCCCGCGGTCGGCAGGAGCAGGGTGGCCAGCATCTTCAGCGTCGTGGTCTTGCCCGCCCCGTTGGGTCCGACGAGGCCGTGGATCTCGCCGGCGGCCACCTCGAGGTCCACGCCGGCCACGGCCAGCGTGCCGTCGTAGCGCTTCACGAGGCCCTCGGTGCGCACGGCAAGGCTCACGGGATGGTGCCCTCCATGACGACCGAGAGTGTGAAGTAGATGCTGCCCTGGCCCTCGATGCCGCGGTTGACGAACCGGACGAGGAATCGGCCGGCCGTGTCGAGGTAGCGCTCCGGCTCGGCCACCTTGACCGCGGCGTTCGGGCCCAGGTGCTCGAACTCCATCCAGAGCCCGGTCGTGCGGTCGAAGAGCTGGAAGGCGGGGATGCCGTCGAAGGGCACGCCGGCGGGCGGCATCGCGCCGGCCGGGTCGTCCTGTGGCGGCTGGCGGTCGTCCGGCAGCGGCGGCACCGGGTCGCCCTTGGTCCGCGGGACGAAGCTCGGGTCGCCCTGGGTCATGCCCAGCGTCAGGCTCGTGGCGCGGAGCTCGCCGGAGAAGGCGATGGGCGCGAATTCGACGGTCATCGAGCCATGGCTCAGCGAGAAGGCCGAGCCCTGGTCGAAGGCCTCACCCGCGTCGGCGCCGATGACCGTGTGGCGGATCAGCTCATCGGGGAACACCGTGCGCCCGCCGATGCGCACGTCCATGGGCAGCAGGTAGAGCGCCTCGCCGACCTGCGCCGCCTTCTCGTCGCCGACGTCCACCGCGAGCGTGGTGGCCGTGCGCCAGCCGACGAGCATGGCGCCGTCGCCGCCGATGGTGCCCACCAGGGTCGAGAACTTCCCGGTGTAGGCGGTCAGCTGGTCGATGACCGTGCGGCGGGTGAGTGTGATGCGGCTGGCGGCGTCCCCGCCGCCCGACTGCGAGCCGAAGAGACGCTCGCTCAGCGGCAGCCCGAAGACGTTGCTGGCGCCCAGTGCCAGGTCGACGCTGACCGTCTGGCCGGGGGCCAGGTCGCCGAGGCGGACCAGGCTGCCACCGAAGACGACCGCGGCCGCCTCGATCTTCTCGTCGGAGTCGTTGGTCACCGTGCCGCGCACGCGGTCGGTCGCCAGCTCCAGCTTCGCCTCGATCTTCGGCGTCGGGAGCGCCGTCTCGGCCCGGAAGCCGCGCAGCACGCCGAAGTTGACCTCGTAGCCGCGCAGTCGGGCGGGGTCGCCGAGGAGGATGTCCAGCGGTTGGCCGAAGGCGCCCTGCTGCTGCAGGCTGATGGGGTTCGAGAGGAGGGCGCCGCCGGCGACCTTGACGTCGAAGGTCCGCCGTGTCGGCGAGAAGACGCCGACGTAGACCTGGCCGAGCCCCGATCCGGCGCCGGCCGCTCCGCGCACGATGGCGATCTCGTTGACGACCGTGTCGCTGCCCTTCAGCAGCCGCCCCAGCCCGAACGCGCCGGCGGAGAAGACGACGATGAGCAGCGGCATCGTCAGCCAGGCCCATTCGCGGCGGTCGAGGCGGCGCAGGATGAGGTAGTTGACCGGTCCGATGAGCACGATGTAGGCGACCAGCAGGACCAGTAGCTGCTCGACCGGCGGCAGGCCGACGGCGGGCAGGTAGTTCAGGGCGGCGACGATGGCGCTGTCGTCGGGGAGCGCGAGGGGGTTGACCACCGCGCCCGGCGTCATGGGCACGGCCCGCCGCCAGAGCGATCGCGCCCCGGCCGAGCCGGCGATCCCCGACTGCCCCGGGTCCATACCCACGATGAGCACGTCGCCCTGGCCGACCGATCGTTCCGCGGCGATGATGTCGTCGCCGCTGCGAGCCAGGACCGATCCCTCGATGAGCGTCCCGCCCAGCACCGGCAACCGCTCGCCGAGCGCCGGCACCGCGCCCAGCAGGGAGCCGAGGTCATCGGGCGTGGCGTCGACCGTCCGCGTCGGGCGGAAGGGCAGGATCGCGTCGGGGAAGCCACCCAGGGTCGTTGCGCCGGTCGAGCCGCCGAGGATGACCAGACGTCCGCCCAGGCCCAGCCAGGCCCGCAGGGCGTCGAGCTGCGCGTCGTCGAGCTTCGAGCTGTCCACGTCCTGCCAGACCAGGCGGTCGATGGCCGACCAGGCCTCGATTCGGCCGGGCAGATCGGCCGGGGAGAGCGACACGATGGCCGCGACGGGCATGTTGGGGTTGGAAACCGCGGCCGTCAGGTCGGGGATGAGGCGGCCGGGCTGCTCGGCGACGACGACGACGATGGGCTGGTAGACATCGTGCGCGGTGATCGGCACCTTCGTGGTGGCCAGGCGCTGGCCGCCGGCGATGAGGTCGATCAGGATGTCGCGCCCGAAGATCGAGGGCTGCGCGTAGAGGAGGTAGCGCTTCTTCGAGTTCGTCGGCAGGTCCACGAGCGCGCCGTACGTGGATGCACCGGGCTGTCCGCCGCCGAGACGCAGCTCGCCCGAGATGGCCGGGCCGTCGTTGGCGAGGTCCACCTCGACCGCCGACCAGGCGCCGACCCGGACGTGGCCGCCGACGAGTGCGCGCGCGGTCATCGTCACCTCCTCCGCCGCGGCCGCGGGCGCCGCCGCGGCGGGCAGGAGCAGGGCGGTCACGAGGCCCAGCGCGGCGACGAGCCGGAGGGATCGGCGGGCGGGGCGGATGTGGAGCGTGGCGTACCTGCGCATCGGGCCTCAGTCTGACCGGTGGGTGGTCGCGGTGCGAGCTAGACGCCTGAGACCGGCCGAAAGTTGCACCGGCTCCGCTGTGGACGCGCCGATGGGCCGGAACGCCCGAGGCGGTGAGCAGGGACGTCGGCTAGGATAGGCGCCCCGTGCCCACGCTGCGACCCTTCCGTGCCCTGCGCTACGACCCGACGGCCATCGCGGATGTCGCTGCGGTCATCAGCCCGCCCTACGACGTGATCTCGCCGGCGCAGCAGGCCACGCTCGCCGCCCGCCACCCGCGCAACTCGGTCCTGCTCGACCTGCCGCCCGACCAGCCGGGCGACGAGCCCGGTGCGCGCTATCGGCGTGCCGCCGCGGCCCTCGCCGCGTGGCGCAGCGACGGCACGCTGCGCAAGGACCCCGCTCCCGCCATCTACGCCTACGAGCAGGCGTACGACGTGCCGGGCACGACCGTGGAGCGGACGCAGCGCGGCTTCTTCGCCCGCCTCGCCCTGGAGAGCTTCGGGCCGGGCTCGGGCGTGCTGCCCCATGAGCGCACGCTGGGCGGACCGAAGGAGGACCGCCATGCGCTCCTGAAGGCGACCGGCGCGAACTTGAGCCCGATCGTCGGGCTGTACGAGTCGCCCTCCGGCGAGAGCGGGCAGCTGCTGGCCTCGGTCGCCGTCGAGCCGCCGGCGACCGCGGCCACCGACGATGACGGGGTGCGCCATCGCCTGTGGGTCGTGCCCGTCGGCCGGCGCGGGGACGGGAGTCCGGGCGCCCGGCTCATCGAGCTCGCCGAGGCCGGGCCGATCACGATCGCTGACGGTCATCACCGCTACGAGACGGCGCTGCGCTACCGCGACGAGCGGGCCGCCAACCGCGCCTGCACGATCGACCCGCCCTACGAGTTCATCCTGGCCCTCGTTTTCGACCTCGCCACCACCGAGATGACGATCCTGCCCACCCACCGCGTGGTGCGCGGCGGGCCGCCGGGGGCGGAGTTGCCGGCCGCCGTGGAGCGGCTGTTCCGGGTCGAGCCCCTGCCCAGCGCGGAGGCGCTCGTCGCCGCGTTTCCCCCCACCGGTGGAGGGGGGCACGGCCCCCGGATCGGGTCGTGGGCCGGCGGCCGGGCGGCGGTGCTGAGGCCGCGAACGGAGGCGCTTGCTCCGCTCCTGCCCGGGGACGCCTCGCCGGTCCTGCGCGGGCTCGGCGTGACCGTCCTGGAGGCCGCCTTCAGCGCCATCCACGGCCTCGACCGCGCGGCCATCGCCGCCGGCGAGCGGATCGACTACGTCAGGGACGCCGTTGCGGCCATCGCGGCCGTGGACCGGGGAGAGGGCGACGCGGCCTACCTGCTCGAGCCCACCGACGCGGCGGACGTCGTGCGCGTCGCGCGCGCGGGTGAGCTGATGCCCCAGAAGTCGACCTACTTCTACCCCAAGCCGGCCACCGGTCTGCTCTTCAGCCCGGGCGAGTGGTGAGCCCTCCCATGGACCGCGACGAGGACGCCCCCATCAGCCTGCCCCTTCGACCGAACGAGCGCCCGCCCTCGCCGCGGCCGATCCGCAAGGACGAGGTCGACATCCTCGAGCGCGGGGTCCACATCGAGTCGTGGCTGCCCGAGCGTCGCTCGCGGCGCCGGCCGCTCCTGCTCGTGCACGGGGAGCTGGGCGGCTCGTGGCTCTGGCACCGCTACCAGGAGTACTTCGCGCAGCGTGGCTGGGAGGGCCACGCCCTGAACCTGCGCGGCCACTACTGGTCGGACACGACCGACTACGAGACGCTCGACTTCGCCACCTATGTCGGCGACGTCGAGGCGGCCGTGGACCGGCTCGGCGGCAACGTCGTCATCGTCGGCCACGGCGTCGGCGGGCTCCTGGCCCTCAAGACGGCGGAACTCCGGCCGATCGCCGGCCTCGTCCTCATCAGCCCGGCCCTGCCGGCCGCGCTGCGCACGCCCGCGCGCCTCCACCAGCTGCGGGCCGTGCCCGAGGTCTTCCGCCGCGACCTCGTCGGCTGGGCCGGGATGCCCGAGCAGCTCCGCCGGCGCAACCCGGACCTGACCATCGCGGACGTGCTGCGCGTGCAGCACATGATGGGCGCCGAGTCGGGCCAGGCCCGCCGCGACGTGCTGGCCGGCGTGCCCGTGGACCGCGCCGCGGTCGGCGAGGGGACGGCGATACTCGTCGTCGGGGGCGGTCTCGACCGGCTCTATCCGGAGGGCGACTCGGAACGCCTCGCCGCCTGGCTCGGCGCCGAGTACCAGCCCTACGGGGCGCACTCGCACTACGGGCTGGTGCTGGGCGAGGAGTCCCACGAGCAGGTGGCCGCCTCGATCCGGGCCTTCCTCGAGGCGCATCGGCTGTAGGTATCTGGGGCTGACGACCGTCAGCGCATCCGGCCCGTCAGCCGGCCGATGATTGCAGATGATTGGGTCTGACCTGAGCGGCATGCGCCGCCTCAATCGGCGCGCGTGCGCTCCAACCAGTGTTCCCAGCCGCGCTTCAGTGGCCAGGATGGAGTCGCTGATTTCTGACATTCAAGGTATCTAATGTATTGACAGCCGCGCTGCGGTGCGGGCAAGATTCCCGAGGTCCGCTTGGGATTGCCAAGCCGGTGGCGGAGGCGAGCATGCGAGTTCGCATCGGTAGATTCGGGTGGGTAGCACACCCGTCGAGGAGCGAGGGCGAACGATGAGCGTCCGGCGAGCGCCCGTCCGCTGGCGGGCCGGTTCGGTAGCGCTCCTCGTCGCGGGCGCGGGCTTAGTGCTGGTGGTTGCGGTCCTGCTTCGCCCTGGCACGAACCCATCGAGCGGGGCGTCGCCGGCACCCTCCGAGAGCCTCGGCGCGCCGGCGTCGAGTTCGCCTTCTCCGACCGCCGGCGTGGCCGTCGGACGAGCGTTTGCCGCGGAGGTCCCACCCGGTGTATCCGCCGCCGCCGTGATCGGCGGGCCCAGCCTCCGACTGCCGCCGGGCGAGCAAGTGCTCGCTGTGAGCGCCGATCAAGTCGCGTCGGTCCTCCCCACCGGGGCTGCTGGCTCCAGCCTCGTCATCCGCGACATCGCCACCGGGCGCCAGCTGATCCGGCTGGATCGGCCGGAGCAAGTCGGCACCGCCGTCTTCGCCGGCGGCTCGCTCTACTTCACCGGCCTTCCCGTTGCCGGCTATGTCGATCCCGGCGTGAGCGCGATCGACCTCACTGATTTCGCCGTGCGCCAGGTCATCGAGCCTGCCCCGTGGCCGACCGAGTTCAATGGCACCGGCACCCGGAATCAGCTGCGGGTGAGCCCGACCGGGGCCACCGTGGGCGCGCCCGCTTGCGGTCCGGTTCTCGTCTTTCCCCCGCATTGCTTCATCGACGTCATCGACGTGGCGAGCGGCGCATTCAGCCGACCCGTCACCGATACCTCGCTCTACCTGTGGGACGTGAGCGACACGACGCTCTTCGCGGTGCCCGACGAACGCACCTTCATCGTGGCGTTTGACCGCCAGACGGGCGAGCAGCGATGGCAGGCAGAGAGCGCGGAGTTCGTCGACCACTATCCGACGTCGGATGGGGCGGCCTACGTTGTGACCTACGTGTCCCTGGGGAATGGCGAAGAGATCCCCACGCTCAAGGTGCTCGCGGCGATCGACACGGCCAGTGGGGCGATCCGAGTCGTCCATCAGGAGCCGGACAGCGTCTCGCCTCTGAGCCTCTGGCCGGAACTGTCGGACGATCGCTTCGCCGTCGTCGGCCACGTCAACGCCTTCCTCAGCGCTGCATTCGGCGGCGGGGCCCCTTCGGTGTCGGCCGACGTCGTCGAGCTTGCCACCGGACAGGTTTTCCCCAACGCGCTGACGATCCTGTCGCCCGCCACCCCGTAACCGATCATGCGCGCGTTTCCGAAAGGGGTTCGTTCGATGCGTCGATTGCTTCGCGGCCTGGTCGGGTCCGCTCTGATCGCGGCCACCGTGATCACTGCCGTCGGCGCCCATAGCGGGCGAACGCCGACGGCCGGAGCGAGTAAGGCATTCACGAATGACCAGGTCCTCACCTACGGCTATGGCGCCACGACCTACCCGAGCTGGGTCTACACGGTGGGCAATGGCGTGCTCACCTCGCTGTGGGTGGATCCAGCGAAGAACAACAGCCACATGCCGACGCTCAGCCAGGTCGCACCGAACACCGGACGGATCTACTTCTCTCCTTCCTCGACGTCACCGTGCTCGGGTTCGCTCGAGTGGCTCCAGTGCGCGAGGAACACTCGCATGACGAACTGGGAGATCTACATTCGGAACTTCGCGCTGGCGCCTCACCCGGTCAACAATTGGCACTGGTACGACACGACGAACTCGTGCCAAGCCACCGGCCTGTGTTTCTATGCCCGCCGCACCATGCTTCACGAGACGCTCCATGCGGTTCTGGTCGGCGGCAGCCATGACGAGCAAGGCGAGGACGACACGATCATGGGATCGACCTCGCCGTGGGCCAGCAACACCGGGTGGAACAAGACCTACATCGAGCGCTGCGACCATGCCGCGGCACAGTTGAAGTATGGCGTCAAGAACAGTGCCGGCGTTTACGCCGACTGCTTCCTCAACATCACGAACCATGGTCCGGCTGGCCTCAAGAGCCGCGCGACCGTGGGCTCGTCGAGCTACAGCGCTTGTATTGGAGCGACGGCCACTGCGACCGGTCGGCTGGCGATCGCGACCGACTCGACCAACTACCAGGCATTGTCGAACACACCGCTGTCGAACCGGACGCTCTGGTTCGATCGGAAGCCCTCGACGAGCTCGACCTGGACGAACAACGTGACGAGCACAACCGCAAGCAACGCCAGCGGGAACAACTGGTCCAAGGGATTCTCGAGCGGAAGCTCGATCACGTACAACTTCCGGGCGCACTACGACGGCGAGACGGGTGTCGACGGCTCGCGGTACATCAACTGGCCGGGGACGACGATTACCGAGACGACGTTCTCGATCACCTGGTCGTCGGCGTGCTGAGTTTGCTTCGACCGAGTGGCGAGCGTGCCCTCGGACGCAGACTCACACGGTCGCCGGTGATCATGGGGGTGCGTCGATCCTGAGCGCCGCTGTCGGCTGCGGCTTGGTGTGTAGGTTGCGAGCGGCCCCCCTCGTTGGTATCATCTCGGCCGGTTGGGCGCCCCGGCGGGCGCTGGCCGCCAGCGCCGCATTCGTCTAGAGGCCCAGGACACCGCCCTCTCAAGGCGGAGACCACCGGTTCGAATCCGGTATGCGGTACCACTCAAACCACAATATCTAGTACGGTGAGCCCGGATCGCACACCAGATGTTGTGGTTTTCGCCCGATCGCCAATGCCCGGGAGCCCTTATGGGAGCCCTTATCGTTTCGGTACCAGCGAGGTGGCGGGCGACGAAGGGGTGAGCCGCAGTGGCATCGGCCCGCGATCGACGGCTAGGACCGCCGGCTGTAGCGACGGACAGTTAGCGGCGCGACCCTTGTAAGAGCCTTTCGTGTGTACGTCTGCTCCACGTAGGTGCGAGACTCCTAATCGCCGGACCCGGCGACGAGAGGCTCCATGTGGCGCGGCATGCGGCTGGCGCGGGACCATCCTCCCTCGCGTTACGCTGATTGCGGTTGACGCGCGGCGCATCATCGGTCTATGGCAACACCCCGGCGACGCTTCTGCTGCGACGACGACATGGCACGACTCGGCTACGACGGCCTCAACGCAGACGCCGACCTGCAACGCTGGCGCGACGGACGGCTGAACCAGGTTACGCGCGAGCTGATTGCGATCATCCAGCGCCTAGGCATCGAGGGCGCGCGTGTGCTCGACATCGGTGCCGGCGTAGGCGCGGTGCACGTCGGCCTGCTCGAGGCCGGCGCCGCGTCCGCCGTCGACGTGGACGCCTCGCGCGAGTTCCTGGCGACCGCGCGTGCCGAGGCCGACCGGCGGGGACTGAACGGCCGGGTGGAGTATCGGTACGGCGACGTCGTGGAGCTCGCCGGTGAACTGCCGGCGGCCGACATCGTCACCCTCGATGCGGTGATCTGCTGCTATCCTTACCTCGAGCTCCTGCTCGCGGCGGCGACGCGCTCGCGCCCGCGGCTAGTGGGCATCAGCTACCCGCGCGACGTGTGGTGGATGCGCCTCTTCATGCGGCTGTACAACCTGGTGCAGGTCCTTCGCCGCAGTCCGGCCCGCTACTTCATCCACCGGCATGCGCAACTCGAGCGGTGGATGACGGGGGCGGGGTATCGGAACGCACACGAGGGCGGGATCCCGGTGTGGCGCGTGGTCCTGTACCGGCGCTCGGCAGGCGCGTCGTGACCCGAACGAACCCAGCGCGTCGAGCCCGGGCACTCGTGGATCGGGCTATCGGTATCGCGGACCAGCCGACGGACGACGACGACCGGCGGCTACGCAAGCGCGTCCTCGTCATCGCTAGCTACATCCTCATCGTCGGCGCCTTGCAGCTCCCTGCGCTGTCCCAGGGGCTCCCGCTGAGCTGGTTCGTGGCCGCAACGATGCCGCTGGTGACCGCGATTAACCTGATCGTGCTGGCTCGCACCCGGCGTTTCGAGCGCTACGTCAAGGTCCTGATCCTGACGGTGTTCGCCTTCTCGGCCGTCATCGAGGTGTCGCTCGGCGGGCTGGCAGGATCCAGTGCGGCAGTGGTGTTCGCCTTCCTGGGCCCGGTGTTCGCGCTCCTCGGGTTGGGGCCGCGGCACGCGACGGCCTGGTTCGTAGCGTTCATGGCAGTCGTCATCGGGGTGATCATCATCGATCCGATCGTAAGCAGCCGCATTCCGCCTCAGCCGTACCCCCTGCGCCTGGTGTGGTACGCGGCCAACCTCGGCGTGCCCCTGGGCATCACCTTCGCGCTGCTGCGCTATACCGACGTCCGCCGGCGGCGGGCCGAGGCGCGCTCGCAGGAGCTACTGACCAACGCGATCCCGCCATCCATCGCCGTCCGGCTGCAGCATGGTGAGGAGCGGATCGCCGAGTCGTACCCCGAGACGACGGTGCTGTTCGCCGACCTCGCCGGCTTCACCCCCTGGGCCCGCCGAACGGACCCGGCGCGCGTGGTTGGCTTCCTGGACGAGCTCTTCACCCGCTTCGACGAGTTGGCCGCGGACGCCGGCGTCGAGAAGATCAAGACCATCGGCGATGAGTACATGGCGGTCGCCGGCGCGCCAGAGCCTCGGGCCGATCATGCGCCGGCCGCGATCGGGCTCGCACGCGGCATGTTCGGCGCCCTCGACGAGGCGCGCGGGCGCCTGGACGGCCCGCTGCAGCTGCGCATCGGCCTGGCCAGCGGGCCGCTCGTGGGCGGCGTGATCGGTCGGCAGCGCATCCTGTTCGACCTCTGGGGTGACACCGTCAACATTGCGTCGCGGATGCAGTCCTCCGGGGTTCCCGGCCGCATCCACGTTGCGCAGTCGACTCGATCTCTGCTCGGCGACGCCTACGCCTTCGAGGAGCGCGAGCCCGTCGAGGTCAAAGGTCTGGGACCGATGACGACCTATCTGCTCGCCGAATCAGTGCGCGCCTGAGCGCCGCGTGGGCTCGTCGCTTGCCCATGCTCGGGCCGGAGGCTAGGGGCCGTCGCGGGTCCTGGGACGAGTGAGCGTTATTCGACAGCGAAGATCGTGCGTTCATCGGTGACACCCTTTAGGGCATGGCGCCCGCGATCAATCAAGGTGATCTCTCGGCTCTCGATCAGACCCCGCGTCGTGTCTGAGACGAGAACCTCGCCCGAACCGGCGAGGGCCATGATGCGGGAGGCGACGTGGACGGCCACGCCGCGGACGTTCCCAGGGACATACTCCACCTCGCCGGTGTGAACGCCGGCGCGGATCCGCAAGTCGATCTCCTCGACGGCGCGCACCATCGCATTGGCGCCTCGCACAGCCCGTTCCGCCCCATCGAAGAGCGCGAGCATGCCGTCGCCAGTGGTCTTGACCTCGCGTCCGCCGAACCGATCGAGCTGGCGCCGCAGGATCGTGTGGTGTCGCTCGAGGAGACGTCCCCAGGCGACGTCACCGAGCTCCGCCGCCCGCGCGGTCGAGTCCACGATGTCGGTCAGGACGATCGTCGCCAGCACGCGGTCGCCGGCCGGCGGCGAGGCCCATCGGTGCGCCCCCACCCAGTCGATGGTCTCGAACGGCTCGTCGCCGACCACCCACGCGTCATGGCCGGGCGCCACGTCGATGACGTCGTCCGGCCCGAAATCCATCTCGGTCCCGTCGTCGTGCCGCACGTGAGAGCGTCCGCGCACGACGTAGCCGGTGTGGTGGATCCGGCACGACGAGCCGCCCACGATCGGCCGCACGTGCTCCGCCCAATGCCATCCAGGCTGATGGATGTTGCGCGCCACGGTCAGCTCTCCGAGGTGCACCTCGTGGGACACGCCACGCGGAAAGTGCTCGGTCTCGTCGGGGGAGCCAAGGTTCTTGCGCTCGATGCTGCTCACATTGGCAATCCTACGACCGACGCCTTCCGATCCCGCCGGTGAGGAGCCCTTATTGGAGCCCTCATGGGTTCTGTTTCTTGCGTCTCATGCGTCTCTCGGAGGTGCTCCGTGAACGCGGCTGAGACGCATGAGACGGTTCGCTGGGAATCCGGTATGCGGTACCAGACGCACATCCCCGACGCCCCCGGACCGCGCCCCGGGGGCGTCTTCATAGCCGATAGACTTGCGTGGCAAATGAACCTCCCCACGAGGCCCCAGCGCCTGGTCATCCTCGCCGAGGACCAGTTCGGCGAGATCGGCTCGAAGACGGCGCTCGGCGTCATCCGCTACGGTCGCGACACGATCGTCGCCGTCATCGATTCGACCCGCGCCGGCCGCAACGTGCGCGACTGGCTCGGCGAGCCGTACGACATCCCGGTCGCGGCCACGCTCGCGGAGACGCTGCCCGCCCGCCCGACTGCGCTGCTGCTGGGCACGGCGCCCGCCGGCGGCAAGCTGCCCGACAGCTGGCGCATCATCGTGCTCGATGCGATCCAGGCCGGGATGCACATCCGCTCGGGCCTGCACACGTTCATCGGCGACGATCCCGAGTTCGCGGCCGCGGCGGCCGCGGCCGGCGTCGAGATCACCGACTACCGGCGCTCACCCGAGCGCATGGAGGTGTCGAGCGGCCGCGAGCACCTGCCGGGCAAGAAGGTCATCCTCACCGTCGGCACCGACTGCGCCCTGGGCAAGATGAGTGTGGCCCTCGAGCTGCGCAGGGCCGCCCTGAACGCCGGCCTTGCGGGCGTCTTCGTGCCCACCGGCCAGACGGGCATGATGATCGACGGCTGGGGCGTGGCCGTGGACCGCGTCATCAGCGACTTCCTCAACGGCACCTGCGAGTGGCTGGTCGAGCAGGCCGAGGCGATGGGCGACTGGATCTTCGTCGAGGGCCAGGGTTCTCTCGACCACCCGGCCTACAGCGCCGTCACGCTGGGGCTCATCCACGGCTGCACGCCGCAGGCCATGGTCATGGTCCACCAGGTCGGGCGCACGCACCACCACGGCTGGGAGGAGACGCCCCACATGTTGAAGCCGCTGCCCGGGTACATCCGCCTGCATGAGGAGGTGGCCGCGCTGGTGGCGCCCTCGGTCGTGGCCTGCGTTGCGCTGAACACCAGCCTCCTATCCGAGGGCGAGGCGCGCCGCGAGATCGCGCGCACGGCCGAGGAGACCGGCCTGCCCACCGACGACCCCTACCGCTTCGGGGGTGAGCGCCTCCTCGACGCCCTGCGCGAGCGCCTCGGGTGAGGGTCACCACCGAGGTCCTCGAGCTCCCGTTCCGCGATCCCTTCCGCATCGCGCGCAAGCTGCCGCACCACGCCGCCTCGACCGTCATCGCCACCATCGAGGATGTGGACGAGGCACGCGGCATCGGTGAGGGCTTCCCGGATCCCTACTACGGGGAGACGCCGGCGACGGTGGCGGCCGTCGTGCCCGTCCTCGTCGAGACGTTGGCGGAGATGGGCCAGGCGCCGCGCGACGTCGCGGGCGCCCGTGAGTGGCTGGTTGCCGCATCGCTCGCCATGGATGAGCGGATCTCGCACAACGGCGCCGCCAAGTGCGCCGTCGACATCGCCCTCCACGATCTCGTCGGGAAGCGCCTGGGGCTGGCGCTCCCCGAGCTGCTCGGCACGCCCCGGGAGCTGCCGCCGACCGACTTCACCATCGGCATCGACGAGCCCGAGATCGTCGCCCAGCGTGCCGCCCGGGCGGCCCATTTCCCGGCCTTGAAGATCAAGCTGGGCGGCCCGGCCGACCTGGCCACGCTCGAGGCGGTGCGGGGCGTCTTCGGTGGTCCCATCCGCGTCGACGCCAACACGGGCTGGACGCCCGAGATCGCCGAGGCGCTGCTGCCCGAGTGCGTGCGCCTGGGGGTCGAGCTCATCGAGCAGCCCTTCAGGGCGCGGCGGCTCGACCAGCTGCGCTGGCTCCAGGAGCGCAGCACGCTGCCCATCGTGGCCGATGAGAGCGCGGTCGTCGAGGCCGACCTCGAGGGACTCGTGGGTGTCGTCGCCGGCGTCAACGTGAAGCTGGCCAAGGTGGGCGGGGTGGGCCCGGCGCTGCGCATGATCCGGCGCGCGCGGGAGCTCGGGTTCCGCATCTTCCTCGGCTGCATGGAGGAGACGAGCCTGGGCATCGCCGCCTCCGCGGCCGTGGCCGGCCTCGTGGACTGGGCCGATCTCGACGGCTGCCTGCTCCTCGCGGCCGACCCGTTCGACGGCCTTGTGCTCGGGCCGGACTGCCGCTGGCGGCTGCCCGAGATCCCCGGCGTGGGGGTCGTGCGCCGCCCCGCCTGACCCCGTCCGGCGGCCCTTCGACGGGGTCCGCGACGGCTCCCGCTGGTGCTGTGGACAACTTGGTGGACAAGATGGTGGACAGACCCCCTTCGCAGCCGAGGGGCACGGCGAGTACCATGCGTAGGCACTCATCCGGGGGCGGACGAACTCCCCGGAGCCGCGGCTCCCAAGCGTCCAGGGTGGCGACCGAACGCCGTCCACGGGCTCCCGCAGGACCCATGTCCGTGCCTGCACGCGCCCGCGAAGCGAAGGAAGGAGGGTCCCGCCGTCGATGGAAGTGCCCCGCGGGATCCGCGCTGACACACCGCCGCCCGATCAGCACGGCGCCGCCTCGCCCGAGGCGGTCGCGTTCGTCCGTTTCTGCTACGCGCGCCGCCGCGTGGGCTGGCCGGAGCTCTACGACGAGATGTGCGCGGTCGCTTCCCGGGGCGCCTTCCGCGGCTGGGGCCACGCCGAGCTGGCAGAGCATGGCATCCGCTTCACGCTCTTCGACATGCCCGGCCTGGCCGCCATCGCCGCGGTCGTCAGCCGCGAGGAGCGCGAGCGGTCACGGGGCCGGTCGTCGGCGGGGGCCGACGGTGCGGACGGGCGTCCGGCAGCCACGCTGGACGCCGCAGCCGACTGATCTCTAGACGCGGATGCGTCGGCGGGCCAGCTCGCCCTCGATCTGGCGCTCGGCCTCGACGTAGCGGTCGATCTCGTCGCGCAGCTGGTTCGCCTCGGGGACGTAGAGGTGCACCTGCTGCTGGAGGATGTACGAGAGCCGCCGGCTGGTCATCCGCGCATGGTCGAGGTTCTTCATGAGCACGAGCGGGTCCATCGCCGCGAGATCGTCGGGGTGGTACATCTGGCGCATGCAGCGCCGAGTATAGGGCTCAGACGAGCCGCAGGCGGCCGCCCGGGGGCCACTCCCAGTCGATGGGCAGCGTGGCCGCGGCGAGTGCCCGGCGCCGGCCCTGGTCGGTCGGCGCCATGACCAGCAGGCGGTCGGTCTTCGTCGTGCGCCCGGCCTCGTCGCCCCAGATCTTCGTCATCTTGCGATGGGCGGCGATGTCGTCGAGGGCCACGCCGGCGAGTCGGTAGCCCTCCGGTGCGGCGGACCGCTCCCAGACGGTCTCGGCCAGTCCGATCCCGCCCCGGATGGCGCGACCGCGGTCCAGCTCCACGTCCCCGATGACGAGCACCACCACCGCGTCGTCGGTGAGGGCCGGGCGGAGGTCGGCGAGCACCTGGCGCATGAAGACGAGGTAGGCATCGAGCTGGTGCGCGTCGTCGAGCAGGGCGTCCACGGCATCCGGGTCCACGCCCAGGAACCAGAGCCGGAGCCAGTTGTAGTAGCCGTACTTCACGGTGCGCAGGTAGGGCGGGCTGGTCACCACGAGACGGGCGCGGTCGGGGAGAGACCGCTCCCGAAGGGCACGCCGCGCGCGGGAGCCCGCGTCGCGCGCGTCGCCGAGGAGAGCGATGCCGCGCACCGCCGGCAGGTCATGGCGCAGGAGGCGCTTGAGCTTGGCGTCGAGGCAGGCGAACAGGTCGCGTTCCGAGGCGCGGAAGCCCGTCCGCGCCACGTAGTCGCGGACGTAGCGGGGCGCCATGCTGAACGAGTTGGGCATGAGGTCCGACAGGTAGGTCTGGCTGCGGCCGTGGAGGATGCCGGTCAGCGCGGCCGCGATGAAGCGGTCAGCGCGGTCGGCGCGGTCCAGCGCCTCGCGCACGAAGAGGACCTGGGCCAGCGTCCGCGGGTGGAAGGCCAGCGCGACCTCGTGGGGGAGGGGAGCCGGGGCCGAGTGGCCGCCCGCCGCGGGGACGTCGAAGCCGCCGGGGCCGGGCCGGGCGATCGCCTCGGCGGCCAGTGCGCTCCAGCGCGGCGCTTCGGCCGACCAGCGCACGCGCAGCAGGCTCACGCGCGCAGCCAGCTGGGCGCGGTTGGGCGGGTCCACCTTGGCCGCCGTCAGCAAGTGGGCCATCGGATTGAGGTCGTTGCCGACCCCCACGCGGCCCTCCGCACAGGCCTGGAGGGGCGTCGTCCCGCGGCCGCTGAACGGGTCGAGCACGACATCGCCGGGCCGGCTGTAGCGGGCGATGAAAGCGTGCGTCAGCGCCGCCGGGAACATCGCCAGGTAGCTGCACATGGGGTGGAACGCGTGGCCCCAGAGGCGCTGCTGGTCCTTCCACTCGGGCGCGATCGGCAGGCGCGGTAGCTCCGGGACGAGCCCGACCTCGAGCTGGCCGGGGGCGATGCGCTGGGGGGCGGCCACGGTGAGTGCGTTGCCTCGGTAGCTGCGAGTCGATGGGCGCGCGGCGGAAGGGCCGGCAGGATAGCACGCGCGTTCGAGCGGGCGTCAAGCCCCATGGCGCCCGATTCGACGGCTTCCGGCCTCGGCCGGTAGCATCGCGCTGCACCCTGCGCCGCCCGCTCGAAGGTGTCCGCCTTGGACCTCGCGACGATCCTGCGTCCCCGCTCCATCGCCGTCGTCGGCGCCAGTCCGCGCTCCTTCGTGGGTCGGGTCGCTCTCGAGAACAGCCGCGCGCTGGGCTTCCAGGGCCGGCTCTTCCCGGTCAACCCGAAGTACCCCGAGATCGGCTCGCTGACGGCCTACCCCTCGCTCGCCGACCTGCCCGAGGCGCCGGACGTGGTCCTCGTCCAGCTCGCCACCGATCGCATCCTGGGGGCAGTGCGCGAGGGCGTGGCCGCCGGTGCGAGGAGCTTCGTCATCCCCGGCGCCGGCTACACCGATTCCGGGCCGGCCGCCCTCGAGCTGGCGAGCGAGCTGCGCCGGCTCGCACAGGAGCGCGGCATCGCCGTCGTGGGCACGAACTGCATGGGTTTCGTGGACCTCGTCTCGGGCGCCGCGCCCTACATCGGCACGGTGCCCATGCACGTCCGGCGCGGCCGGGTCGGCGTGGTTGCGCAATCGGGCGCCATCGTCGAGGCCTTCGTCAACAACGGCGGTCGGGTGCCGCTCTCGACGATCGTCTCGTGCGGCTCGGAGGCCGGCACGGGCCTCGCCGAGTACCTCGAGTTCTTCGCCACCGACGAGCGCACCGACGCGGTGCTCGCCTTCGTCGAGGGCTTCGGCGACCCGGATGGCTTCCTCGAGGCGGCGCGGCACCTCGCCGCGGCCGGCAAGCGGCTCGCGGTCTGCAAGGTGGGGCGCTCGAAGATCGGGCAGGCGGGCATCGTCGCCCACTCGGGCAAGCTGGCCGGGAACGCGCGGGTGGCCGCGGCCGCGCTGCGCCAGGTCGGGGCGATCCTCTGCGCCGACCTGGACGAGCTGACGACGGTGGGCGAGATCCTCGGCTGCGGGCGCGTCGAGTTCGGGCGTCGCGCCCACATCGTGACCAACTCCGGGGGCGAGGCCAACCTGCTGGCGGACATCGCGGAGGAGACCGGCATCGAGCTGCCGCCCATGAGCGGGGCGGGAGTGGCGCGGTTGACGGAGGCGTGGCCGAACTTCCACGTCGCCAACCCGATGGACCCCTGGGGCACGGACGAGTACCGGGTCATCTACCCGAAGGTGCTCGAGACCACCGCCGACGAGCCGGGCGACCTGCTCATCGTCTCGCTCGACCAGCAGACCACCTGTGGCTCCTACGAGATGCAGCTGGGGCGGGACCTCGCGGCCTACCTGGCCGCGGCGGCGTCGCGCACGCGGAAGGTCCCGGTCTTCGTGTCTCCCTCCAGCCAGGACCCCTCGCCCGAGCTGATGAACTTCTGCCTCGCCGAGCGGATCCCGCTCCTGCGCGGCGCCTGGCATGCGCTCGACGCGCTGTCGAAGGTGGCCCATCGCGCGGAGTGGACCGGCGATGGCACGGTGGCGGCCGGCGCCCCCATCCCGCTGCCCGAACTGACCGGCGGCGCCCCGCTCGACGAGGACGCCTCCCTGGCCATCGTGGAGCGCTACGGCGTCCCCGTCCCGCGGCGGGAGCACGTCGGGACCGTCGAGGCGGCGGTGGCGGCGGCCGAGCGCATCGGCTTCCCGGTCGTGCTCAAGGGCGTGGCGCCGGCCGTGCTGCACAAGTCGGACGTCGGCTTCGTCAAGGTCGGCCTCCAGACGGCCGAACACGTGCGTGAAGCGGCTGCCGCGATCCTGACGGCCGCGGTGCTTCATCGGGTCGAGGGCACGACCTTCCTCGTCAGCGAGATGGTGGGCGCCGAGATCGAGCTGATCTGCGGTTTCCGCCGCGACGAGCAGTTCGGGCCGGCCGTGCTGGTCGGCCTGGGCGGCATCTGGGCCGAGCACCTCGACCAGGTCGCGGTGCGCATCGGGCGGATCGGCCCGGACGAGGCGCGCCGCATGCTCGACGACACGATCGTCGGCCGGATGCTGCGCTCCGCCCGCGGCGGCGCGTTGCAGGAGGCCGGCATCCACGACATCATCTGCGGCCTCGCCGCGCTCGGCGCCGACCACCCCGAGATCGGCGAGGTGGACGTGAACCCGGTCCTCGTCGGCCGCGACCGGACCGTGGCCGTTGACGCGCTCGTCGTGCGCACGCCGGGCCGCCCCGTATCCGCCCAGCATCAGGAGGCCCAGCGATGACCGACCCGAGCGCCGCGGCCGGCGTGCCCCAGCCCGAGATCGTGTGCACCGTTCGTGTCCGGATGGGCCAGGAGGACGCCCACTACGGCGGCAACCTCGTGGACGGGGCGCGCACCCTGAAGCTCTTCGGCGACGTGATCACCGAGATCGCCATCATCACCGACGGCGACGAGGGGCTCTTCGTCGGCTACGAGAAGATCGAGTTCCTGGCGCCGGTCCACGCGGGCGACTTCCTCGAGGTGACCGGGCGCGTGGTGCGCATCGGCAACACCAGCCGGACGGTCCACTTCGAGGCGAAGAAGGTGATCGCCTCACGGTACGACGTCTCCCCCTCGGCAGCCGACGTGCTCGAGGAGCCGATCGTGACCTGCCGCGCGATCGGCACCACCGTCATCCCCAGGGCGCACTCGAGGAAGGCCCGATGAGCGCGATCCCCGCCGGCTTCCGCGCCTACGTCGCCGAGAAGGCCGAGGACGGCTCCGTGGCGCGCGGCGTGCGCGCCTTCGCCGAGGCCGACCTGCCCCCGGGCGAGGTCGAGATCCGGATCCTGTGGTCGAGCGTCAACTACAAGGACGGGCTGGCGACGACGGCCAACGGCAGGGTGGCGCGCATCTCGCCGCTCATCCCGGGCATCGACCTCGCGGGCGAGGTCGTGGCCTCGACCGACGCGGGCATCGCGGTCGGGTCGCAGGTGCTCGCCCACGGCTACGAGCTGGGCGTCTCGCGGCACGGCGGCTTCGCCGAGTACCAGCGCGTGCCGGCCGGCTGGGTCGTGCCGCTTCCGGCGGGGCTCTCGCCGCGCGAGGCGATGGCGGTCGGGACGGCGGGGTTTACCGCGGCCATGAGCGTGCTCCGCCTCGAGGAGCGCGGCCTCGTCGCGGGCAGCGGTCCGGTGCTGGTGACCGGTGCCACGGGCGGGGTGGGGCGGACCGCGGTGGGGGTGCTCGTGGCGCGAGGCTACGAGGTCTGGGCCGCGACCGGCAAGCCCGAGGCGGCCGAGGAGCTGCTGGCGCTGGGGGCGGCCGGCGTGCTCGACCGGGCGGAGGTCACGGCCGAGAGTCCCAGGCCGCTCGAGTCGGAGCGGTGGGCGGGCGCCGTGGACTGCGTGGGCGGCTCGACGCTGCCCTACATCCTGCGCACGCTGCGCTACGGGGCGGCGGTGGCGTCCAGCGTCAACACCGGC
>LDXM01000010.1 GCA_001443375.1 Chloroflexi bacterium CSP1-4 | reverse complement strand
GAGCAGCGGCTCCGGGTCCTCGAGGAGGAACTGGGCGAGTCGGCGCCTCGGCGGGCCGGCATGTCGCCGGGCGAGCAGTGCCTCGCGCCCGATGAAGCCCCCCGGCTTGTCCCAGGCGACGGCGAAGCCGAGGCCCACGTCGAGCGGCGTGTCGGTGTTGTCGATGTCCAGGCCGTAGTCGCGATAGGCCTTCTCCAGGCGGAGGCTGTTCATCGCGCCGAGGCCGACGTTGCGGTACCCGAGGTCCGCTCCGGCCTCCATCAGCGCGTCGTAGACGGTGAGCGAGAACTCGGCCGGGATGTGCAACTCCCAGCCCAATTCGCCGACGTACGTGACCCGCATCGCGAGCACCCGGGCGTAGTGCACGTCGATCTCCCTGGCGGTCAGGTAGGGGAACGCGTCGTTCGAGAGATCGGCGCTCGTCAGGCGCTGGAGCAGTTCGCGGGACCGCGGGCCCTGGACGGTGAGGAGCGTCGTCCCGGAGGTCACGTCGGTGACCGTCACATGGGCGCCCTCCGGCGCATGCCGCTCGATCCAGGGCGCGATCCGGCGGTGGACGAGGTCCGTCACGACGGCGAGGAACCGCTCCTCGCCGAGGCGGGTGACGGTGAGGTCGGCCTCGATGCCGCCGCGCTCGTTGAGCCACTGGGTGTAGACCACCCGGCCGACCGGCACGGCCACGTCGTTCGCGCAGATCCGGTTCAGGACGGCCTCGGCGTCACGGCCCTGGACGAGGAACTTCGCCATCAGCGACACGTCGAGCATGCCGACCGCCTCGCGCACGGCGCGGTGCTCGGCCGCCTGGAGCGCGAAGGAGCCGTCGCGTCCCCAGCCGAGCACGATCTCCGGCGGCGCGCCGTCGACCGCGAACCACTCCGGGTACTCCCAGCCCGAGGAGACCGCGAAGTGCGCGCCCGCCGCGACCAGCCGGTCGTGGATCACCGACCGGCGGACGTTGCGAGCTGTCCTCGGGTGCCAGTTCGGCCAGGCCGCGTCGGCGAAGAGCGCCCCAAGCTGCTCGACCGTCCGGTCCGCCCGGAAGCGGCGGCTCGTCTCGAACAGCTGGGTCCGGTCGATGCCCAGGCCGGTCACGTCGACCGGCGGGACGCCGTCGACGATCCACCGGGCCATCAGGCTCCCCACGCCGCCGCTCAGGAGGATGCCGAGCGAGTTCATCCCGGCCGCGACGAAGAAGCCCCCGAGTTCCGGCGCCTCGCCGAGCAGCGGCCCGATGTCGAGCGTGAAGCTCTCCGGTCCGCAGAACATCGTCCGGACGCCAGCCTCGTGCAGCGCGGGAATGCGGTCCATCGCCCGAGCCAGGTAGGGGCCGACGCGTTCCCAATCGGGCGGCAGACTGGCGAACGCGACCTCGCCCGGCATGCTGTCCAGCGACCAGGGTCCGGCCACGGGCTCGAACAGGCCAACGAGGATCCCGCCGCCCTCCTCGCGGTAGTAGCCGTGCCGGTCCGGTTCCTCGATCACCGGGAGGTCGGGGCTCGCCCACTCGACGGTGTCGGTGATCAGGTAGTAGTGCTCGGCCGCCTGGAGCGGCACGGAGACGCCTGCCAGCGCGCCGACCTGCCGCGCCCAGATGCCGGTAGCGTTCACGACGCACTCGGTCTGGATCGCGCCCCGGTCGGTGACCACGCCGGTGACCCGCCCCCGCGCAGTGCGGAAGCCGATCACGGTGACGCCCTCGAGGATCCTCGCGCCGCCCATCCGGGCGCCCTTCGCGTAGGCCATCGTGAGGTCGACGGGATTGACGCGCCCCTCATCGGCGACGTAGAAGGCGGCGAGGACGTCGTCGGTCCTCGCCTGCGGCCACAGCTCGCCGAACTCGCGCGCCGAGAGCTCCTGGTTGTCGACGCCGTATCCGCGAGCGAACGCCGCTTCGCGCCGGAGCGCCTCGAGCCGTCCGGGCGTGGTCGCCAGGGACAGGTGGCCGATCGGGCGGAAGCCGGTCGCCTGGCCGGTCTCGGCCTCGATCGAGGCGCACAGGTCGCGGGTGTAGCGGGCCATCCAGAGCATGGTCTCGGTGGCGCAGCCCGCCGACGTGATCAGTCCCGCCGCGTGCCAGGTCGTCCCGGCCGTCAGCTGCCTACGCTCCAGCAGCACGACATCGCGCCAGCCGAGCTTCGTGAGGTGGTAGGCGATGCTGGAGCCGATCACCCCGCCGCCGACGATGACCACCTGGGCGTGCTCAGGCAGCGCGCCCGCATCGAGCCCCGGGCTGGTCCCCTGCGTCACGTTCGTCCCTGCGCTCATGGCGACACCACCTCGCGTTCGTCTGCGGTTCGACCTCGACGACTATCCGCGCATCCGTTCCCCCTTGGGGTCGTAGAGCGGTGCCTCGACGACCGATGCGCTGCGCCGCTCCCCGAGGATCTCGACCTCGAGGCGCATCCCCGGCTCGCCGAGCGACAGCGGCAGATAGGCGAGCCCGATCGTCTGGCCCACGGAGTGCCCCCGGTCGGCCGCGAGCAGGTAGCTGACGAGCGCTTCTCTCGCGTAGATCGGCTCGCCGCCGTGCGGGAAGAGGTCGTCGGCGGGCTGGAGGTCGATGGTCAGGCACGCGAGCCACCGAGCGATCCCAGCGTCGCGCTGGCGAAGGAGCGCGTCGCGGCCGATGAAGTCGCCCTTCTCAAAGCGAACGAACCGCTCGAGGCCCGCCTCGAGCGGCGTGCACTGGGGCATGATGTCGACGCCCCACAGCCGGTAGCCCTTCTCGAGTCGGAGCGATTCGAGGGCGCGGTAGCCGATGTCGGCAAGTCCGAGCGGGCTACCCGCCTCGATGAGCAGGTCATCGAGCGCCCGCGAGTACTCGATCGGATGGTGGAGCTCCCAGCCGAGTTCACCGGTGTAGGTGGCGCGCAGCGCCCGAACCGGGACCGACCCGACACGGATCTCGCGTGCCGCCATGAACGGGAAGGCCCCGGCTGACAGGTCATCGTCACACACGGACTCGAGGATCTCGCGGGACCGCGGTCCCGCGATCGCGAGGACCCCCCACCGGCGGGTGACGTCGTCGACGACGACGCTCCCGTCGGGAGGCAGGTGCCGCTCGATCCACTCGAGGTCGTGCGCCTCGGTACCGGCGGCGGTGATGAGGTAGAAGCGATCGGGCGCCAGGCGTGTCACCGTCAGGTCGCACTCGATCCCGCCCCGCGGCGTGAGCATCTGGGTCAGCGCGATCCGGCCCTCCCTCGGCAGCGCGTTCGCGCAGAGTCGGTCGAGGAACGCCTCGGCGCCCGGCCCGCTCACCTCGTACTTGGCGAAGCTCGTCATGTCGAGGAGGCCGGCCCGCTCGCGCACGGCTCGGCATTCGGCGGCCACGTAGGGCAGCCACGCGGGACGGCGGAAGGTCGGCTCGTCGCCGGTGGCGGCTCCCGGCGGCGTGAACCAGAGCGGCCGCTCCCAACCGTTGCGCGCACCGAAGACCGCGCCACGCGCCGCGAGGCGGTCGTAGAGCGGGTCGGTCTTGAGCGGCCGGCCGGCCGGCAGCTCCTCGAACGGGTACGGGATCGCGTACTCCCGCTCGTAGACCTCGCTTGCGCGGGCGATCAGGTGCGGGAGCGCGGCCGCGTGCGGGCCGAAGCGGCGCACGTCGAGCTCCCACAGGTCATCGCTCGGCTGACCATCGACGATCCATTCGGCGCCGGAGCGGCCGGCGCCGCCCGCCTGGACGATCCCGTAGCTGAAGCCGGCGAGGACGAAGAAGTTGCGCAGCCCCGGAACCCAGCCCACGAGGGCATTGCCGTCGGGCGTATAACTGGTCGGCCCGCAGACGACCCGCTTGAGCCCGGCATCGGCGAGAACCGGGATCCGCGACTGCGCCAGCGAGACGATCCGCTCGATCTGGGGCAGATCCGGCGCGAGCAGCTGCTGACCGAAGTCGGCCGGGATCCCGTGCGCGGACCATGGTTTCGGATGGGCCTCGTAGGGACCCACGATGAGCCCGCCCGCCTCCTCGCGCACGTAGAAGGACGCCTCGACATCGCGGATCACGGGAAGCTCGCGATGCGGCGCCGCGAGGGCCTGGATCCCGTCCGTGACGAGGTACTGGTGCTCCATGGGAACTATCGGCAGCTCGACCCCCGCCAGCTCACCGATCTCCCGTCCCCAGATCCCGCCCGCATCGACCACGATCTCGGCGGTCACCGTGCCCTGGTCGGTCACGACCTCCCATTCGCCGCTCGACGTCGGACGGAGCGCCCGGACGGGTGCTCGGCGCTGGATCTCTGCGCCGAGGTCGCGGGCACCCCTCGCCAGCGCCTGCGTGACGCCGCTCGGATCGACGTAGCCGTCGGTCGGCGTGTAGGCGGCGCCGAGGACGCCGTCGAGCGAGAGGATCGGACACAGCCGGCCGATCTCGTCGGGCCCGATGATCTCGAACGGAAGCCCCGCGATCCGCGCTCGCCCGCGAGCCTCGAGGTACTGGTCGAGCCGGTCGGGAACGGTCGCGAGGCGGATGCTGCCGACCTCGCGGAAGTCGACGGCCTGACCGGTCTCGGCCTCGAGGCGCTTGTAGAGATCGACGCCATACATGAGGAGGCGCGTCACGTTGAGGCTGGCGTTGAACTGGGTGCACAGCCCCGCCGCATGCCACGTCGAGCCTGCGGTCAGCTCGTTCTTCTCGAGGAGCAGCGTATCCCGCCAGCCCATCTTGGCCAGGTGATAGAGCAGGCTGCATCCGACCACGCCCCCGCCGACGATGACCACCCGTGCCTGCGTCCGCACCACCGAACCTCCGTCCCCTGTCGGTCAACACCATGTCGGCCCCACCCAGCCGGGTCAGGTGGTGAACCATACCGTCAGCGCGGCTGCGAGTACGCGACCGTGCTCGAGTGGGTGCTCTTGCGGAGCCGGGCCTGGCGGTCATCGCCGTGCCGGCGGTGCCATCTAGGCGTCGCGTCCGACCTCCGCGTTCGACTCGACCATCGCCGCTCGCAGCGCCGCCTCGATCCAGGCGCGCTCGGGGACGCCGCGGAGGCCCTGCGCGGTCCAGTAGAGGCGACAGCGCGGCGTGTAATCGCCCGGGTCGAGGTACCGCGGATCGACATCCCGGCCGTTGACGCGGACCGTCGGGGAGCCGGGGAAACGGAGGCGCGCGGCGTCGTCCGGGTCGCTGGCGTTCCGCTCGATCACGGTCGCGCCCGGCGCCAGCTCCTCGACGACCTCGCGCAGCGTCTGGCGCACGCTCTCGTGGTTCGGGCAATCGTCGAACCAGAGCAGCTCGACCACCGGTGCTCTACCCATCCCACCGCCTCCGCTCGGCTCCGAAGTGGCTGCACCCCACCGGTACCGTACCCCGGCGGACGAAAGTACGGCTTGTCCCCCTCTACCCGTCAGGCCAGCATTCGGCACGCGAGTCGGACGGACCGCACAACTCCGGACCAGGGCGGACCGGCCCGTTCGAAGCTCGACGAGCGTAGCGCGAGGGCGAATCACAGCATGGCCTCCATGGCGGTCCAGGAGATCGGACCGATGATGACGGCGTCCGAGGTGGCGGAGATGCTTCACCTCCACGTCAACACCGTGAAGCGTCTCGGGGATCGCGGCGAGCTGCCCTTCTACCGGGTCTGCAAGCGCGGCGACCGCCGCTTCCGCGCCGAGGATGTCCTCGCCTTCCTGCACAAGAACCGATAACCACCGCGGGTCCCTCCACCCGCGTCTCGACGCTCAACGTCCGCGACAGCGCCGCCGGTACCCTCCTCCCGGCGGCGTTGCCGTGTCCGTCGTGGTCGCAACCGAAACGCACCGCTTTCGTCGCCCGGTCCACGTGGTAGACAGCGTCCTCCGTCACTAGCCTCCCCGCATGGCCCGCGCCGCTCGGCACGAGGCACGACGGGAGGACGCGTGGATGGCGGAACCGAACCCGCGCCGCTCCGCGGCCGCTCCCCTCTACGACCCGCGCTTCGAGCACGACGCGTGCGGTGTCGGCTTCGTCGCCGATGCCGGCGGCAGCTCCCGCCATCGGGTCCTGCCGCTGGCGCTGGCCGGCCTGGCCGCCCTCGGCCACCGGGGCGCCTTCGCGGCCGACGGCGAATCGTCCGACGGAGCAGGGGTCGCCTGCCGCTCGAACCGGCGGTCATCGAGCGCATCGCCGGCCCCGGGGCGGGCCGGCCCGGGATCGTCTCGCTGTTCCTGCCCCGGGGGCGGGCTCGCCGGGAGGCGGCGCGGCGGATCGTCGCCGAGGCGCTCGCCGTCGAAGGGCTGCGGGTCGTCGCCTGGCGCGACGTGCCGGTGCACACGGCGGTCCTGGGCACGGACGCGGCGCTGTCGTGCCCCTCGTTCGTCCACGCGATCGTGGAGCGACCGCGCGGAGCGTCCGACGCTGCCTTCGAGCTGCGCCTCGTCGCGGCCCGGCGGCGGATGCAGGTCGTCGCCCGCGAGGCCCGCCTGCGGGCGTTCGCGGTCCCCTCGGCGTCGTGCCGGACGGTCGTCTACAAGGGCCTCGTGGCGGGCGGACGCCTGGCCGGCTTCTATCCCGACCTGGCCCCGCCCCTGCCCGTCGGCTATGCCGTGTTCCACCAGCGGTACGCGACGAACACGCACCCGGCCTGGCACCTCGCCCAGCCGTTCCGGCTGCTCGCCCATAACGGTGAGATCAACACCGTGCGTGGTAACCGTCAGCAGATCCAGGGTCGCGCCGGCGACCCGGCGCGGTCGGCAGCGGCGCGACGCCTTGCCGCAGCGGGCCCGCTGCTCTCCCCCGACGGGTCCGATTCGTTGTCGCTCGACGAGGCGGTGGAGGCGCTGTCGCTCACCGGCTGGACCGTCGAGGCGGCCCTGCTGGCCCTGGTCCCGGAGGCGCACGGCCTCCGCCGCGAGCCGCACCCCCTGGCCGCGGCGTTCAGCCGCCGGGTGGCCGGCTTCCTGGCGCCGTGGGACGGTCCCGCCGCGATCGTCTTCTCGGACGGCGGGCGAGTCGGCGCGCTGCTCGATCGCAACGGGTTGCGCCCGGCCGCGTTCGCGGTCTCCCGGGACCGGCTGGTGGCCGTGGCCTCGGAGGCCGGAGCGGTCCCCCTGCGGGCCGACGAGACGGTCCGCCGGGGCCGGCTCGGACCCGGTGAACTCCTGCTCGTCGACCCCTCGCGGGGGCTGATCCTGGGGGACGCCGAGGCGAAGGTCGAGACGCTGCATCGCGCCTGGGAGCCCGACACGCCGCGCCCGGCCCATCGCGACCGGATCCCGAGCGCACGGCCCGCGCCGATGCCCGCGCACCTTCGCTTCCTGGCCGGGCTCGATGCGGAGCGGCACCGTCTCCACCTCAAGGCGATGGCCCTCGAGGGCCATGAACCGCTCTGGAGCATGGGCGACGACACACCGACGCCGGGCCGGGCGAGGGTCGACCGGCCCCTCACCGACCACCTGCGCCAGGCGTTCGCGCAGGTGACGAATCCGCCCATCGACCCGGAGCGGGAGCGGGCGGTCGTCGACCTCTCCGTCGAGCTCGGACGTCGGCCGGCGCTGCTGGGCGGACTGCCCGGGGACCGTCGCCGGCGGACCCTTCGCCTGGAGCGTCCGTACATCGCGGACCTCGACGGCCTCATCGCCGCGTTCCCCGGTCGGGTCCGCACGCTCGACGCCACGTGGGACGCCGGGCAGGGCAGCGGTGGGCTGGAGCGCCGTCTCGACGGGCTGGCAGCGGAGGCCCGAGCGGCTGCCGCGGCCGGCGTCGAGCTGCTCGTCGTGACCGACCGCGCGTTCGGCCTCGAGCGCTCGCCCATCCCCTCGGCCCTGGCCGTGGGCGCCGTCCACACCGCCCTCACGCACGCCGGACTGCGCGGCCGCACCGACGTGCTGTGCGACGCGGCCGATGTCCTCGATGTCCATGGCGCGGCGATGGTCCTCGCCGTGGGTGCGACCGCACTCCGCCCGCGCCTGGCGATCGAGCTGGCCGCCGAGCTGGCCGGATCCCGAGGCGCCGAGGAGCTGTCCATCGAGGGCGCCGTGGGCAACCTGCTCGCCGCGTTCGAGAGTGGCCTGCGCAAGACCCTCGCTCGGATGGGCATCTGCACGGTCGCCTCCTATGTCGGTGGTGCGCACTTCGAGGTGCTGGAGCTGGCCCCGGAGGTCATCGACCGCTGCTTTCCGGCCGCGGCCGCGTGGCCGGGCACCATCGGCTTCGCGGAGCTGGCCGCGCGGCTGCTCCGCCGCCACCGAGCGGCGGGCACGGTCGCCCCGGATACGCCGCCCCAGCGCCTCGTCGACCCGGGCCTGGCGCGTTTCCGCGGCGACGGTGAGCTCCATCTCTACGCGCCACGCGTGGTAGAGGAGATCCAGGTCCTCTCGCGCGACGGAGCGCAGCGCGAGGGTGCCCTGGACCGCTACCGGGTCGGCCTGCGGCGCGACGCAGCGGTGGTCCGCGACCAGCTTGCCTTCCGCCCCCCGCCGACACCGGTGGCACCGGCCGAGGTCGAGCCGGCGCGCGCGATCGTGCGTCGCTTCGTGGCCGCGGCGATGAGCGTGGGCGCCCTGTCGCCCGAGGCCCACCAGGCCGTCACGCTCGGCATCCAGCGTGCCGGCGGAGCCGCCAACACCGGAGAAGGCGGCGAGGACCCCTCGTGGTACGAGCCCGGCCTCGGCGGCGAGCGGCGCGACGCGCGCATCAAGCAGGTCGCCTCGGCCCGCTTCGGCGTGACGGCGCGCTACCTCGCCCGGGCCGACCAGCTCGAGATCAAGATGGCCCAGGGGTCGAAGCCCGGCGAGGGCGGACAGTTGCCCGGGAAGAAGGCGACCGCCTACATCGCCGCGCTGCGCCGGGGCCAGCCGGGCCAGGCCTACATCAGCCCGCCACCGCACCACGACATCTACTCGATCGAGGACCTGGCCCAGCTGATCGCCGACCTGCGCGCGATCAACCCCCGCGCACGGATCGGGGTCAAGCTGGTCGCCACGCGGGGCATCGGGACGATCGCCGCCGGGGTCGCCAAGGCCGGCGCCGACTACATCCACGTCGCCGGGCACGCCGGCGGGACCGGAGCCTCGCCGCTCAGCTCGATCAAGCACGTCGGCGCCCCCTGGGAGCTGGGCCTCGCCGAGGTCCACCAGGTCCTCGTGCGCAACGGCCTGCGCGACCGGGTCGCCCTGCGCGCCGATGGCGGACTGCAGACGGGTCGCGACATCGTCGTGGCGGCGCTCCTGGGCGCCGAGGAGTTCGCCTTCGGGACGGCGCTCCTGGTCGCGCTCGGCTGCGACATGGCGCGCCAGTGTCACCTCGACACCTGTCCCACCGGGATCGCAACGCAGCGCGAGGACCTGCGGGCGAAGTTCTCGGGCACGCCCGAGCAGGTCGAGCGGTATGTCACCGCCCTGGCCGAGGACGTCCGGCACGAGCTTGCCGCCCTGGGGGCGCGCAGCGTGGGGGAGATCATCGGCGAGGGTGCCCGGTTCCTGCGGTCGACCCGGCGATCCGGCACGCTCGACCTGCGAGCGCTCGTGGCCGCCGGCCCCTGGCCTGCGGCCGTTCGGCGACGGGCGGACCCGTCCGCGGCGATGCACGTCGTCGAGCGGGAGCCTGCGTCGCGCCTCGAGGAACGCCTCGTCGCCGAGTTCGCGGCTTCGGGGCGCGGCACCGTCGACGGCCTGGCGATCACGACCGCCGATCGCTCGTTCGGTGCCCGGCTCTCGGGTGCGGTCGAGCGCCGGGAGGTGCGGGCGCCGATCCGCCTGGGCCTCACCGGGGCCGCCGGCCAGAGCTTCGGGGCCTTCCTCGCCGACGGCATCGAGCTGCGGCTCGAGGGCCAGGCCAACGACTACGTGGCCAAGGGCCTGTCGGGCGGGACCGTCGTCATAGCGCCCGAGCCGGACTTCGCGGCGGCGCCCGAGGAGCAGGCGATCGTCGGCAATACCTGCCTCTACGGCGCGACCGCCGGCCGGCTGCACGTCGTGGGCAGGGCGGGCATGCGCTTCGCCGTTCGCAACAGCGGCGCGGAGGCCGTGGTCGAGGGTCTCGGCCCGCATGGCTGCGAGTACATGACCGGCGGGATCGTCGTCGTGCTGGGACCCGTCGGCGCGAACTTCGGGGCGGGGATGACCGGCGGCCGCGCGTATGTCGTCGACCCGACCGGTCGGCAGGCGGCGGCCTTCGATGCGCGTTCGGTGGGCGCCGTGCGCCTCTCGACGGCGATGCGCGAGCGCGCGCATGGGGAGGCCCTGGCCGGGGAGCTGCGTCGGCTCCTCGAGGCGCACGCCCGGGCGGGCTCACTGCTGGCCGAGCGCCACCTGGTCGCCGGCGGGCCGGCGACCGAGGAGGTATGGGTGGTCGAGCCGCATCCCGTCGAGGCGCCGACCGTGTCCGCGCCGGCGACGCGGACGGTCGAGAAGGATGCGCGCGCGGCGGGAGCTGGACACGTGCCCGCGGTTGCCAGTGGCGCCACGTCCGCCGCCGCCCCCTGAGCGGGGCGATACCGGATCGCAACCTTCCCGAACCCATGATGTGGCCGACACCGGCGCCGCCGTCCCGTACCGTGGCAAACGGGAGGCACTTCCACCTCAGCTCCAGCCGACGAGGAAGCCGATGTATCGGTCCGATCCAGCCCCGCGCTATTCGTTCGGCGCCCGCGACGACCGTGTGGGGCCGGTCACCTGCGAGGTCTGCGGGTGTCGCCTACAGCCGAGCGGCACGGAAGGCACCTGGGTGCACTTCGGGGCGCTAGGTGGCCGCGATGCCATGGGCTGCCGCGTTGCCTGCGTCGGTCTGGTGCACGACGGGAGCGGCCGCGCGGCCCAGGTGTCGGTCGCGATCTGACGGCGCCGGCGGGCGGTGCCCGCCGCTGCGCCACGCGTGCCGTCAGCGATCGTCGGTCACGAGCCTGTAGCCCACGCCCCGGACCGCGACGACCGCCGGCCCCCCGGCCTCCAGGACCTTGCTGCGGAGGCGCGTGAGGTGCGGCTTGAGCCAGAGGACGTCCGGATCCGGCTCGGCGGGCCATCCGCCCCGGGCGAGCCGATGGTGCGGCACGACGTCGCCCCCGGAGCGTGCGAGCGCCTCGAGCAGCCGGAACTCGATGGGTGTCAGGCGGAGTGTCACGTCGCCCACCCGCGCCTCATGGCGGCCCGGCTCGACCGTGAGGGCGCCTACCCGCAGGACGCCACCCTCGGCCGTGCCACCGGCGCTCCCGGTCATCTCGGAACGCCGCACCAGCGCATTGATCCGGGCGAGCAGCTCGGCACGCCCGAACGGCTTGGTCAGGTAGTCGTCGGCGCCGATCTGGAGCGCCCGGACCTTGGCCGGTTCACCGCTCTCACCCGACACCACGAGGATCGGAGCCGTGCCGGCGGCGCGCATCAGGCCGGCCACGGTGAAGCCGTCGGGTCCCGGCATGGCCAGGTCGAGCAGGACGATGTCGGGCCGCTCTTCGGCGAAGCGCTTCACCGCGGTCAGGCCGTCGTAGGCGGTGACGACCTGGTGTCCCTCGAGGCCCACCAGCGCGGTGATCGCGCCGACCATGGCCGGGTCGTCGTCCACGACGAGGATCCGCAGCGACCGCCGGGCCGTCATCGCGGCAGTCTGCTACAGCGCCGCGGTGGCCGGCAGGGCCACCACGAACCTCGCGCCCGCGGGCCGACCCGGCTCGCACCAGAGTCGCGCGCCCATCGCCTCGCCCAGTCGCCGGGCCGCGTAGAGGCCGATCCCCGAGCCGCGCGCGGTGTGCGTCTCGCGGCGCGTGTACGGCTCGAAGATCCTCTCGCGCCATTCGGGCGGCACGCCCGGTCCCTGGTCGCTCACCGCCAGCTGGACCACCCCCTCGACGAGCGTCGTCTCGATGGTGATGGTCGTGTCGGGTGGCGCGTACTTGACGGCGTTCTCCATGAGGTGCTCAAGGATCTGGCGCAGCTTGGGCGGGTCGGCGAGGACGTGGCGCCGCACGTCCATGCACACCTCGACCCGGTGGTGCCGCAGGAGTGGGGCGAGCTCGGCGACGACCTCGTCCACCAGGCTCGCCGGGTCGACCGGCACGACCTCGGCCGACGCCTCGTCCTCGGCCGCCGGTCGGACGGAGGCGATGATGGAGTCGACGAGGCGATCGATCCGTTCGATCTGGCCGGTGGCCGCCTCATGCCATTCGGCGCGGGCCGCCCGCCGCGCCGCATCCCGCGACCGGCGACCCTTCAGCGGGGGCTCCTCGGCCAGCAGGTCGGCATACGCTCGCACCACGGCCAGCGGGGTCCGCAGCTCGTGCGTGACGAGCGCGATGAGCTCCACGCGGGCCTGGTCGATGGCGCGCAGCTGTGCCACCCGGCCCTCCGCCTCGCGCTGCAGCCGGACCCGCTCGACGATACCGGCCAGGAGGTCGGCGATCGCCCGCAGCTGGTCGACATCGGAGGCCGTGAAGTCCCGCGGCTGCTCGGTCTGCACGTTGAGCACGCCCACGACCCCGTCGTGCCAGATGAGCGGGACCGAGAGCATCGAGGCGATGAAACGGCGCTGGTCGAGGCCGCGCACCCACAGGAAGCGCGGGTCGGCTCCGACGTCCGGGATGATCAACGGCTCGCGCGCCGCCGCGACGTGGCCGGTGACGCCCCGGCCGAAGGGAACGCGGGCGCGACCGATCTGGAACCTGTCCAGCCCGTTGGTGGCGGCGAGGGTCAGGTTCTCCCCGTCGCGATCGAGCAGGTAGAGCGAGCTGACGGTCGCGCGCAGCGCGTCGCGGGTCCCGTCCACGACGGTCTCCAGGAGCTCGTCCCACGTCCGTGCGGTCGTGGCCAGCCGGATGACGCGGTAGAGGAAGCGGAGCTGCTCGAGCTGCTCGGAAGCCGGCGTCGTCGCCGGCGCCTGCGCCGGGGCCGGCTCACGTGCCGGCTCGTCCGAGCCGGGGTCCAGGTCGAGGATGGCCATGCGCTCCACGATACAGAGAGTACGGAAACCGGCAGCGGGCGAAGGTTGCGGCCCGGTTCCGGCAGCGTGGCGAAACGGCTCCGCCGCGGCGCGCCATGATGTCGCCGATGAGAGGCAGGAGCGTTCGGCGCAACCCAGCCGTGCGTGCCGAGCCGCGCGGCATCGGCACCGCGCGTGCCCGCGACCCGCTCGCCCGCGAGGTGAAGCTGCTGGGCGCGCTCCTCGGCCAGGTCATCGTCGAGCAGGAGGGGCCTGAGCTGCTCGAGCTGGTGGAGCGGATCCGGCGCCGGACCATCGCCCTTCGTCGGGCCGACGACCCGGTCGACCGGGCGCGCTTGGCGGCCGACCTCGACGGCCTCGACGCCGAGGGGGCCGAAACGGTCATCCGCGCCTTCGCGCTGTACTTCCAGCTGGCCAACCTGGCCGAGGAGCGCCACCGCGTTCGAACGCTCCGGCGCCGCGAACGGGCGGCCCGCGGCGGCGCGCTCGACGGCTCGGTCGCCGAGGCGGTCCTTCGTCTCGGGGCGAGCGCCGTGCCCGGAGCGGATCCGGTGGCGATCATCGGACGGCTGGCCATCACGCCCGTCCTCACCGCCCACCCGACCGAGGCGCGACGGCGCACCCTCCTCGTCGCCCTGCGGCGCTGTCGGCGACTGCTCGAGCGGCTGGACGACCTGCGCCTGACGCCCGACGAAGACCGCGACGTCCGCCGCCGGCTGCGCGAGGAGATCACCATCCTGTGGCGCACGGCCGGCCTCCGGTCGGTGGTGCCGAGCCCACTCGACGAGGTCCGGGCGGCGCTGGTCTTCTTCGACGAGACGCTCTTCACGGTCGTGCCCCGCCTCTACCGCGCGCTCGACGCGGCGCTCGACCGGCTGGCCGGCGAGACCACCCGACGGGACCGGCGCGGGGGCCGGGGGGCCATGCCCGATCCGCCCGCCGGCGACACAGGCCGGACCGGCGCGCGGCCGCCCCGGGTGCCGGCCTTCCTGCGCTGGGGCTCGTGGATCGGCGGCGACCGCGACGGCAATCCCAGCGTCACCGCCGAGGTGACGGCCCAGACGCTGCGCATCTGCAGCGACCACGTCCTGCGGGGCTACGAGGCCGTCTGCGCCCGGCTCATGCAGACGATCTCGGCCACGGTCCCGCCGGAGCGGCTGGCCGGATCGCTCGCTCGGCAGCTCGCCCGTGACGAGGAGGAGCTGCCCGAGACGATGCGCATGCTTCGGCGACGCTTCCCCGAAGAGCCCTATCGCCGGCGACTCGGCGCGATGGTCGAGCGGCTGCGCCGGACGCGCGCGCAGCTGACCGAGACCCGTGCACCGCTGGCGGGCCGCTACCCGTCTGCCGACCGCTTCCGGGCCGAGCTCCGTGAGCTGGCCGAGGCACTCACCGAGGATGGCCTGGGTCGCGTCGCCTGGGGAGAGGTCGCCGACCTGCGCTGGCAGGCCGAGACGTTCGGCTTCCACCTCGCCTCGCTCGAGGTCCGCCAGCACGCCGCCGTCCACGAGGCGACGCTGGCCGCGCTGCGCGAGCCGGACGCGAAACTCGCCGCCGACCTTCCCGTGGCGCCGTTCGTGTCGGCCGGGGAGGTCCTGGCCACCTTCCGGGCCATGGCCGAGGTCCAGCGACGCTTCGGCGAGGACGCCTGCCGGCGCTACATCGTCAGCTTCACGCGTGGCGCCGGCGACGTCGCCGCCGTGCTCGAGCTCGCGCAGCGCGCCGGTGAGCCGGTCCCGGAGGCGGCGGCCACGGCGGGCTTCGCCCCCGCCACGCCGGTCGTCGACGTCGTGCCGCTCCTCGAGACCGCCGACGCCCTCACCGCGGCGGGGACGATCCTCGGCGACATGCTCGGAGACCCGGCCTACCGGGCGCACCTGGCGCGGCGGGGCGACCGGCAGGAGGTGATGCTGGGCTACTCCGACTCGAACAAGGAGTCCGGTTTCCTCGCCGCGAGCTGGATGCTCTACCGGGCGCAGGAAGCACTCGTCGCGGTGGCGCGGCGGCAGGGGGTCGAGGTGACCCTCTTCCACGGGCGCGGAGGCGCCACGGGCCGCGGCGGAGGGCCGGCTCGCCGGGCGATCCTCGCCCAGGCGCCGGGCTCGATCGACGGGCGGCTGAAGCTGACCGAGCAGGGTGAGGTCATCGCGGCCCGCTACGGCGATCCGGTCATCGCCCGGCGACACCTGGAGCAGATGACCGGGGCGGTCCTGCTGGCATCCTCGCCCGAGCACGAGGCGACCATCGCGGCCGCCGCCGCCTCCGGGGCCGCGCTGATGGATGAGCTGGCGCAGCGGTCGCGCGACGCGTATCGTGCCCTCGTCTGGGAGGAGCCGGATTTCGCCGCGTTCTTCCGCGACGTTACGCCCATCGCGGAGATCTCGGCGCTGCGCCTGGGTTCGCGCTCGGCCGCCAGGCAGGACGCCGTGGGCGTCGCCGCCGACGCCCACGGCCAGCCACCGCCCATCGAGGCGCTGCGAGCCATCCCCTGGGTCTTCGCCTGGTCGCAGTCGCGCCTCTCGCTGCCCGGCTGGTACGGCCTCGGCTCCGCCCTCGAGAGCTTCCGGACGGAGCACGGCGAAGCCGGCCTCGACGACCTCGCCCGCCTGTACCGCACGTGGCCGTTCTTCGAGTCGCTGCTCGACAACGCCGAGCTGGTCCTGGCGCGGAGCGACCTCGGGGTGGCCCGCGCTTACGCGGCCCTCGCCGGGGGACCGGATGCGCCGCGGCTCTGGGAACGGATCGAGCGGGAGCATCGGTCGACCGTGGCACTGCTGCTTCGCGTGACCGGCCGCGGCGCCCTCCTCGACGGCCAGCCCGCGCTCCAGCGCTCGATCGCCCTGCGCAACCCGTATGTCGACTCCCTTTCCGAGCTCCAGGTACGACTGCTCCGTCGCCTGCGGACGCTCCCGGTCGAAGATCCCGAGCGCGAGCGGCTGCTCCGCCTCGTCCAGCTGACCGTCAACGGGGTGGCGGCGGGCCTCCAGGGGACCGGCTAGTGTCCCGCGCCCGAAGTCGCTTGCGTCTTGCGCACGGCCTTGGCGAGGATCTCGTCGGCGGTCTTGACCCACGTGAAGGGAGAGGCCCCGGTGTTCCACTCGCGGGTGAAGCGCTCGATCGCGGCGACGAGGGCGCGGACGCTCTCGAAGGAGCCGCGACGGATCGCTTGGCGGCTCAGGATGCTGAACCATGTCTCGATCTGGTTCATCCAGGACGCGGACGTCGGGGTGAAATGAAGATGCACGCGCTTGTGGCGCGCCAGCCACTTCTGGACGTCGGGCGTCTTGTGGGTGCTCACGTTGTCGAGGACGAGGTGGAGCTGCCGCCGCGGGTACGTCCGGACGAGCAGGTTGAGAAAGTCGAGGAACTCGGTGGCGCGGTGGCGGGCCGAGGTCTGCGTCGTCACCTCGCCAGTCGCGATCTCGAGGGCGGCCGAGAGCACGAGCGTGCCGTTGCGCTTGTAGTCGTGGGTGTGGCGCTCGACCTGGCCGGGCTTCATCGGCAGCATCGGCTGGGTCCGATCGAGGGCCTGGATCTGGGTCTTCTCGTCGACGCTGAGGACGATCGCCCGCTCGGGCGGGACAAGGTACAGCCCGACGACGTCGGTCACCTTGGCCACGAGCTCGGGATCGCGGCTGAACTTGAACGTCTCGGTCCGGTGCGGCTTGAGGCGGCCCTCGCGCCAGATCCGCAGGATCGTGTTCGGGCTGACCCCGACCGCCTTGGCCAGGCGGCGTGTGCTCCAGTGGGTCGCCCCCTCCGGCGGGGTCAGGGTCGTGGCCAGGACCCGCTCCCGGATCTCCCGGCCATAGATCGCCGGGCGACCCGTCCTCGGGCCATCGGCGAGGCCGGCCAGGCCACGCTCTTTGAAGCGGGTCCGCCACAGCCCGACCGTCGGGACCGAGATCCCGAGCTCGTCGGCGATCGCGACGTTGGCGACCCCCTCGGCCGCCTGCAGGATGATCTTCGCCCGCAGCGCGGTGCGCTGCTCGGTCGTGCCCGCCCGGGCCATGGCCCGGAGGGTCTCAGCTTCGGACTCGCTGACAGCCAACGGAGGCGCGGGATGATTGGCCATACCGAGCATCGTAGCTGCGAGTATCAGAAACTACAAGTCTCTTGTCGAGCGTGACACTAGGCCCGCCGGTTCCGCGCGCGCCCCCGGGCCGAGTCCCATCTCCCCGGGGCATAGGATCTGCGCTAAGACCCGCTCGGCCGCGTCCCCGGGCCGTGTTCCATCGCCCCGGGGCATGGATTCGGCGCCAGGGATCCCCTTCGGGTCCAGCTGGCGGGAATCCTATGCCTGTGGCGAATGGTCCGCCCGCGTGCGCGGGTCCTCGCCCGCGTTCGCGGGTTGCGGCTAGGCCGCCGACCGGCTAGGCCGAGCGCAGCGCCTCGGCGAAGATGGCCAGCGCCTCGTCGATCTCGGCCGCCGTGACGTCGAGCGGCGCGATCCAGCGCACGACGTCGTGATCCACGCCGCAGGACAGGACCAGCAGCCCGAGGTCGGCGCAGCGCTGGATGACGCGCTCGGCGCGCTCGCCGTCGGGGGCGCGCGTGGTCCGATCGCGCACCAACGCCGTGCCCACCATGAGGCCCGGGCCGCGCACGTCGCCGATGCCGGGGTCCGTGGCCATCAGCGCGCGCAGGCCGGCCGTCAGCTGCGCCCCGCGCTCCGCCGCGTTGGCCACCAGTCCCTCGGCGCGGATGGTCTCGAGCACCGCGATGCCCGCCGCGCACGAGACCGGGTTGCCGCCGAAGGTCGTGCCGTGGGCGCTCCGTCCCCAGCGCTCCTGCAGCTCGCGGCGCGAGACGATGGCCGACAGCGGAAGCCCGTTGGCGATGCTCTTGGCCAGGCAGACCACGTCGGGCACGATCCCCGCGTGCTCGAAGCCCCACATCCGGCCCGTGCGCCCGAAGCCGCACTGGACCTCGTCGGCGATGAGCAGGATGCCGTGCTCGTCGCAGAACTCCCGCAGCCCGCGCAGGAACGCCGCCGGCGCCGGGCGATAGCCGCCCTCGCCCTGGATCGGCTCGATGAGCACCGTGGCGATCGCCGAGGCCGGCAGCGTCGTCCGGGTCAGCTCGCGCAATGCGGCCAGGCACTCGCGCGTCGCGCGCGCCTCGTCGCCGCCGAACTCGCGATAGACGTCCGGGAAGGGCACGATGTGGACCCCGGGCAGCAGCGGCTCGTAGCCCTCACGGTAGTTGGGGTTCGAGCTGGTCACCGACGTCGCGCCGTACGTCCGCCCGTGGAACCCGCCGCGGAAGGCCACGATCCCGGGCCGGCCGGAGACGCGCCGCGCCATCTTCAGGGCGCCCTCGATGGCCTCCGAGCCCGAGTTGAGGAAGAAGACGGTGTCGAGCGGCGCCGGCAGCTCCTCGACGAGCATCGTTGCCAGCCGGTCGACCGGCTCGGCAGATCCGACCGCGTTGACGGGCGCGATGAGCCGGTCCACCTGGGCGTGGATCGCGGCGGTCACCGCCGGATGGTGATGGCCCAGCCCCGCCACGGCGATGCCGTTGGCGAAGTCGAGGTAGGCACGCCCATCCGTGTCGAAGAGGCGGTGACCCTCGCCGTGGCTCCACGTCCGCGTGAAGTAGCGGCCCAGGACGGGCGTGAGGTGGTCGGGGGCGGTGGCGGTGGTCGAGGTCGTCGATCGCATGGTGCGGAGTCTAACGGTCACGGCAGACCTAGAATGGGCCCGACCCGGCCCCCTGACCGAAAGGACCGCGCCGACCCGTGATCGACCTCGCCCTGACCCCCGAGAACACGCTCGTCCAGCAGGCCGTCCGCGCCTTCGCCGAGGCGGAGATCCTGCCCCACATCCGCGAGTGGGACGAGCGTCACGAGGTGCCCCTGCCCACCTTCCGCAAGATGGGCGAGCTGGGCTTCCTGGGCGCGCCGATCCCCGAGCGCTACGGCGGTGCGGGCATGGACTACATCAGCCTGGGCCTCCTGTGCGAGGAGCTGGAGCGGGCGGACACGGCCTTCAGGGTGATCATGAGCGTCCACGTCGGGCTGAACTCGCTGACGCTCCTGCAGTGGGGCACGGAGGACCAGAAGCGGCGCTTCCTCGTGCCGCAGGCCAAGGGCGAGAAGCTGGCGACCTTCGCCCTTACCGAGCCGGGCGTCGGGACGGACGCGGCCAACCTCCAGACGACAGCCCGTCGCGAGGGCGACACGTACATCCTCAACGGCGCCAAGATCTGGATCAGCCTGGGCGACGTGGCCGACCATTTCCTCCTCTTCGCCACGCTCGACCGGGCGAAGAAGCACCGGGGCATCACGGCCTTCATCGTCGAGCGCGGCATGCCCGGCTTCACGTCCGGCACCATCCACGGCAAGCTCGGCATCAACGCCGGCAACACCGGCCAGCTCTTCCTCGACGAGGTCCGGGTCCCCGCGGCCAACCGCGTTGGAGAGGAGGGCGAGGGCTTCACCATCGCCATGAGCGCCATCGACCAGGGCCGCTTCACGGTGGCCACCGGTGCCGTGGGGCTGGCCCAGGCCTGCCTCGATGCCTCGCTGAAGTACGCCCACGAGCGCCACACCTTCGGCGTCGAGATCGGCGAGCACCAGCTCGTGAAGCAGATGATCGCGCGCATGGGCCAGGGCATCGAGGCCGGCCGGCTGCTCTGCTGGCAGGCCGCCTGGCTGAAGAACCGCGGCCTGCGCAACACCCGCGAGACGAGCCTGGCCAAATGGTTCGCGACCGATCACGCGGTGCAGAGCGCGCTCGACGCGATCCAGATCCACGGCGCCTACGGCTACTCTAACGAGTACCCCGTCGAGCGCTACCTGCGCAACTCCAAGGCGGCCGTCATCTACGAGGGCACGAGCCAGCTGCACACGCTCATCCAGGCCGACTACCTGCTCGGCTACCGCGAGGACCGGCCGCTGCGCTGCCCGCCGCTGCCCGCGCCCGGCTTCGAGCCGGGGTGACGATCCCGGAGCCCTCGGCCCCGCCGGGCTGGTCGGACGCCGAGGGCTAGCCGGCGGCCAGGCGCGGCGCCGGGAACTCCCCGCCGCGGGCGTAGGCCACAGCCTCGTCGAATGAGAGCGATCGTCCCTCCGCCGCGTGGCGGGCGACGTCCTCCGCGGCCAGGTCGCCGGTCGGGACGCCACCTTCACGCATGAGCTCGTTGGCGACTCCGGCGAGGTTTGTACCCGTCTGCTCCTGGAGCGTCCGGGCGGCGGCCTGCAACCGGAGAGCCCGGGGCAGATCCCCGCTGCGCCACGCCAGCTCGGCGAAGTCATCGAGGACGAGGACGATGCCGGTGATCTCGCCGCTGGCGACCATCATGGCCAGGCCTTCGTCGAGGTGCCCTCGCGACGCGTCAAGCTCGCCCAGGGCGGCCTCCGAACCTCCGAGCATGTGCAGCGACCAGGCCGTCCAATAGGAATCGTGCAGTGCGCGCGCACGCGCCAGGGCGTCGCTGAAGGTCGCCTTGGCGCGTTGCCAGTCCGAGCTGCGGTAGTCGACGGTCGCCCGCGCCCATGTCGTGCGCATCACGCCCCCCTCGTCGTCCAGCTCGCGGAAGAGCGCCACGCTCTCATCCAGCAGCTCGGCCGCGCCGGCCACGTCGCCCCTCCCGAACATGTGGGCGAAGGACAGGTTGAAGAGCGCCTGTGCCAGGTCGGCCGGCGCCCCGAGCTCGCGCGCGATCAGCAGCGCCTCCTCGTAGAAGACGCCCGCCCCGGCCATGTCGCCCAGCCAGTAGGCCATGCCCCCGGCAGCCTCCAAGGCCCGCAGCCGCAGGACCGGGAAGGCGGCGCAGCCGGGGATGTCGAGGACCGCCTGGAGCCGCATGAGGCCCTCGCGCAGATGGCCCCGCGTCTGCCAGAAGCGCCACAGGGCGGCCCCCAGGCGGGCCCCGACGCTCGGCTCGGAGGTCTCGACCGCCCAAGTGATCGCGGCCCGCAGGTTGTCGTGCTCGTGCTCGACGTAGTCGAGCCACTCGCCGCGATCCTCGGCCGTGAGGTGGGGCAGTGCCCGCTCCGCGAAATCGGCGAAGTACCCGGCGTGCCGGCGCCGGATCTCATCGCGCTCGCCGCATTCTCCGAGTGCGTCCCAGGCGTACTCGCGGATGGTCCCGAGCATGACGAAGCGGGCGTGCGCATGCTGGTCCGACTGCCGCAGCAGGCTCTGGTCGACCAGCGCGCCGAGGCCTTCGAGGACGTCGGTGGCCGGTCCAGCCGAACCCTCCGCGGCCGGTCCGCAGATCGCCTCGGCTGCCTCGAGCACGAAGCCGCCCACGAAGACCGAGAGGCGCCGGAAGAGGCGCCGAGAATCCTCGTCTAGGAGGTCGTAGCTCCACGCGATCGCCCCGCGCAGCGTCTGCTGACGGGCCGGAAGGTCGCGTGCGACCCCACCCCCGAAGAGATCGAGACGGCTCTGCAGCCGGGCCAGCATCGCCTGCGGGCTGAGCAGCTTGATGCGGGCGGCGGCGAGCTCGATGGCCAGGGGCAGGCCGTCGAGCCGGGAGCACACCTCGGCCACGGCCGGCGCGTTCTCGTTGTCCACCTGGAAGTCCGGCCGGACCGTGCGCGCGCGGGCGATGAACAGGGCCACCGCCTCGTACTGCGTGAGCGCCTCGAGCGGTGGCAGGTGCATGGTGTCCGGCACACCGAGTGGCGGGACGGGGAACTCCTGCTCCCCGTAGAGGTGCAGCACGGCCCGGCTCGTGACGAGGCACTTCAGCTCGGGCGCGGACCGCAGCAGGTCGTTGATCAGCGGTGCGGCGTCGGTCACCTGCTCGAAGTTGTCGAGCACCAGCAACAGGCGCCGCGGGGCCAGGTAATCGGCCAGTCGCTGCTCGATCGGTGCGCCGCCGACGTCCTGGATGCCGAGCACCGATGCGATCGTGCCGGCCACGAGCGTGTGGTCACTGATCGGTCCGAGGGCAACGAAGAAGACGCCGTCGGGGAAGGCATCGATGGCCTCCGCAGCGAGCTGCAGCGACAGGCGGGTCTTGCCCGTGCCGCCGGGCCCGGTGAGCGTCAGCAGGCGAGACTCCGCGAGGAGCTCGCGGACCCGGGCCACCTCCGACCCCCGGCCGACGAACGTGGTCAGCATCACGGGCAGGTTGTTGGGCAGGTTGGACAGCGTCTTCAGGGCCGGGAAGTGGTCGGGCAGGCCGACGATGACGAGCTGGCCGATCCGCTCGGGCCGCGAGAGGTCCTTCAGGCGGTGCTCGCCGAGGTCGCGCAACTCCACCCCGGCCGGCAGCGCCCCGTCGACGAGGGCGCGCGTCGTCGAGGAGACGAGCACCTGACCGCCGTGGCCGGCCGAGGCGACGCGGGCGGCGCGGTGGACATCCAGGCCGACGTAGTCCCCATCGGACACGAGCACGCCCTCGCCCGTGTGCAGGCCCATGCGCACGCGTACAGCGGCCCCGTCCGGCCAGGCGTGCGCGGCGAGCGCGCGCTGCGCGTCGACGGTCGCCCCCACCGCCGCCTGGGCGCTGCGGAAGACGACGAAGAAGGAGTCGCCCTCGGTCTTGATCTCGCGGCCGTCAGACGCCGCGAACGCCTGGCGCAGGATCGCCTGGTGCGCCTCGAGCAGCTCGCTCCAGGTCGCCGTCCCGAGCCGCTCGGCGAGCTTGGTCGAGCCCTCGATGTCCGTGAACAGGAAGGTGACCGTGCCCGTGGGCAGGGCGTCGACGGGGTTCATCGATCAGGGCGTCGTGCGAGGGTTCACGGCGGGGATGGTGAGCGTCGGGCGTGCCGCCGTCAACCGGGACCGATGTTAGCCGTTGACGGCTACTCCGCGCGCCCGGTAGCCTCCGCCGAGTGGAGGGCAGGGTCACCATCGCGGGCGAGTTCCTGCGGCGCACCGACGCGCCCGACGACTCGCGCCTGCCGCCCCGAAGCGCTGGCGTGGACGATCCGTTCCCGGCTGCCCTCGAGGCACTGCTCGACCCGGCCTCGGCGCCGATGCGCTGGGCGGTCGTGCGTGGCTCCGAGGCCGACGCGCGTGCGGCCCTGGAGCTGGCTCGTCGTCGGCGCGATCGGCTCATCGTCGTCACCGGCGAGCCGGACGCGGACGCCCTCCTGGCCGACCTCGCGCCCGTCCTCGGCACGCTGCTGGCGGACATGACGCCGGCCCAGCGGCGCATCGCTCGGGCCGTCCTGGTGGAGGGCCGACGGCAGTCGGAGGTCGCCGACGCACTCGGCATCAGCCGGCCCAGCGTATCGGTGGCCCACGCCCGCGCTCATGTCCGCGAGGCCGCGCTGCTCCTGCGCGCGATCCGGGCGACGTGGGCCGCCGGGCTGGCCCTCCCGGACTGATCAGGCGGGAGCGCTTCTCGTACCGGTGGCCGCGGGGCGGCGCCGGGTTGACGTTCGGTGGTAGGGTCGGACGGTGACCGGAACCGAGAGGGGGGACGCCTCTTCGACCGACGAGCGGTCGCACGATGGCCTGCTGCGCATCCTCGTGCTCGCGCTTTTCGCGCGCGCCGTGCTCAGCTTCGCCGACGCGGCGTGGCTGGCCGTGAGCGGCGTGGGCTTCTTCCGCCTGGGCGGTATCGCCCAGGCGGACTCCTCGCCGTCGTGGTCGTTTCTGTGGGGCGCGCTGGCGCTGGCCGCGGCCATCCTTCTCGGTCGCCGGCAGGCGCTCGGCTGGATCTTCGGGGCAGCCGTCTGCGTCGTCTATCTCGTCGTCGGCGTGGCCCATGCCGTGATGGTGAACGTTTCCGACGGTGTGCTGAGCACGGGCGTCTGGTTCGTCTTCGGCGCTGACGTGGCCGTCCCGGCGCTCGTGCTGGCCGGCCTGTTCACCGTGCGGCCCTGGTTCCTCGCCCACGCCCGACGCGGCCGGTCGGTCGGCGCAGCGCGCGGCGCGTCGGCGCGCACAGCCGTGCTGGAGCGGGAGCGCCGGCGGGGTTGAGGCAGCCGCTTCCGGCGCGGGCCGCTGGGCCGGGCTACTCGGTGACGGTGATCGACCCCTTCATCGAGCCGTGGATGCCACAGACGTAGGTGAACGTGCCTGGCGCGTCGAAGGTGCGCTCGTAGGGCGCGCCGCCCTCGGTCAGGCGATCGCTCGCCGGCGTGCCGTCATCCCATTTCACGGTGTGCGGTGCGTTGCCGGTGTTGGTCCAGGCCACGGTGTCGCCCACCTTCACGGTCAGATCGGCGGGCTGGAAGGCGAAGTCGACGATGGTCACGGCCGCGCCAGTGGCCGGCGGCGCGGTGCTCGCGCTCGGCGTGGGCGAGGCGCCGCCCGACGAGCACGCGGCGAGGGCCAGCGCGAGCATGAGTGTCAGGCCGAATGCGATCGTGGAACGCACGGGTCGGGTCTCCTCCTTGGTGGTGGCGACGGCCAGGGACCATCGCGCCTCGATACGGTAGCGCTTCATCGAGAGGTTTCCGGCAGACTCGCGGCGATGCCGTTGAAGAGCGCCGACCTCCTCTCGTCCCTGCAAGAGCGCGGGCTCGAGGTTTCTCCGGGCATGGTGCCGGTGGCCTGGGGCTGGGCGACCGTCGATCGGGAGCGCGCCGCCCTCGACTTCGCGCCGCTGCGCTTCCGCGCGGCCCCCGACGAGGAGGCCCTGGGCGCCTCCACCTCGCGGACGACGCTGTCGGATAGCACGGTCCTCGTGCTGCTCGAACCGAGCACCGAGGGGCGCCTCGCCGCGGCGCTGGCCCGGCACGGCGAGGGCCCGGTGGCTGTGTGGCTGGCCGACCCCGTGCCGGACTCGGCCTCGGCATCGCCCTCCAGGCCGACCGCGATCGGCGGGCGCGCCCGGCTCCTGAGGCCCGAGCATCCATGGGGGCCCTTCGTCCTCTACCATCAGCCTGTGATCAGCAACGAGCCGACCGTCCGCCCCGCGATCGATGCCGACGCGGAGGCGATCGCCGCGCTCTTCACCGACGAGGGCTACCCGGCCGGCCCGAGCGACATCCGCGAGCGGCTCAGCCGCTTCAGCTCGCCGTTCTCGACGGTGCGCGTGGCCGAGATCGGCGGCGAGCTGGTCGGTTTCGTGGCCGTCCACGCCATGCCCCGTTTCGAGCACGGCGACCGGATCGCGCGCGTGCTCGCGCTGGTCGTGGACGCTGGCGTGCGCGAGCGGGGCATCGGTCACCTGCTCATGTCGGCCGCCGAGGGGATCGCCCGGGAGACCGGCTGCGCCTTCATCGAGGTGACCGCCGGCCGTCACCGACCGGATGCGCAACACCTCTACGAATCGCTCGGCTACGACGCGGGGATCGCCACCTACCTGCGCAAGCGGCTGTAGTCTCCGGGGCTACGCTCCGGAGAAGCGGATCTCGAGGATCTCGAGGCGCGCCGCCGCCGGGCCGCGCTCGGCGTGCAGGATGCCCACGACCTCGACCGGACCCCAGGTGATCGGCGCAAGGCCGGCCGGAGCGTGCTCGAGGCGACCGAGGACGTCGGCCGGCACCGAGCCCTCCAGCAGGATCGCCGACTCGCGCACGATCTGGGGCGGGAAGGATTTGAGCAGGATGTCGCTCAGGAAGGCGCTCTGGCCGTCGCTCCAGTAGGTGCCCAGGATGCGGACGTGCTGCCCATCCAGCTCGAGCTGGCGAGCGAAGGCGTCGGTAACGGTCATGGTCGGCGCGGTATCAGCCGTGGAGGAGGGCGGCGGGGCGCCCGGAGAGCAGGCGGTCAGGAGCCCGAGCAGTGCGAACAGGGCGATCCTCGCGGTCATGGCCCGCCGACGTCGGCGGGCGCGGCCTGGTTCCATGGGGCTGGGCTCGACGGCCCGTCGTATCGTTGCCGCCATGCCCGTACGGCGCGAGGTGCTCGAGATCGTCGGCCGCGAGGTCGTGGTCACGAACCCGGACAAGGTCTTCTTCCCCGAGATCGGGGCGACCAAGCTCGACCTCGTGCGCTACTACCTCGCCGTGGCCGACGGGGCGCTGCGCGGCGTGGCCGGTCGGCCGATGGCCCTCAAGCGCTTCGTGAACGGCGCCGGCGGCGACTTCTTCTTCCAGAAGCGGGCGCCCGAGTCGCGGCCGGCGTGGATCGAGACGGTGGAGCTGAGCTTCCCGTCCGGTCGGACCGCCTCGGAGATCGTCGTGCGCGACGCTGCCCAGCTGGCCTGGATCGTCAACCTCGGCTGCATCGACCTCAATCCGCACCCGGTGCGCGCTGACGACCTCGAGCACCCCGACGAATTGCGGGTCGACCTGGACCCCGTGCCGGGCGTGCCCTTCTCCCAGGTGCGTGAGGTGGCGCTGGTCGTCCGCGAGGCGCTGGCTGAGCACGGGCTGGTCGGCTGGCCGAAGACCTCGGGCTCGCGCGGTATCCACGTCAACGTGCGCATCGAGCGCCGCTGGACGTTCCCCGAGGTGCGCCGCGCGGCGCTGGCCCTGGCGCGGGACGTGGAGCGGCGCGCCCCGGCCATCGCCACCAGCCGCTGGTGGAAGGAGGAGCGCCATGGCGTCTTCCTCGACTACAACCAGAACGCGAAGGACCGCACGGTCGCGTCCGCCTACTCTGTCCGCCCCACGCCTGATGCCCGGGTGTCGGCGCCGCTCACGTGGGACGAGCTGCCGGCGGCCGAGCTGGGCGACTTCACCATCTGGACCGTGCCGGCGCGCTACATGCTGATCGGCGACCCCGGCGCCGGGATCGACGAGGCCGTCGGGTCGCTCGAGTCGCTGCTGGAGCTCTCCGCCCGCCACGAGACCGAGGGGCTGGGCGACGCACCTTGGCCGCCGAACTACGCCAAGACGTTCGACGAACCGCCGCGGGTCCAGCCCTCCAGGCGACGGATGTCGTCCAAGCCGTTGATCGAGATCGGGCGGGCGGCGAAGCAGGCCGAGGCGATGGAGGGGCTGAAGCGCTGGAAGGACCGGCATCCCGACGTGTGGCCCCACCTGGAGCCGCCGGACGTGCTGGTCGACGCCATGCGCGGGCGCTCCACGACGTGGACGCGCATCCGCGTCAACCTGGAGCATGTGCCCCCGGCTTTGCGCCCGGCGCAGGAGCCGCTCGACCCGGACTACGACCCATGGGAGGGCTACGAGTGGCCGGACCGGGCCGGTCAGGCAGAACGCACGCCGAGCAAGAAGAGGGTGGCCGAATGAACGACCTGGATCTGATCGAGCGTGACCGGCTGCGGGCGCTCGTCGAAGCCGACGTGGATCGGGCGGCCCGGCTCCACGCCGACGACTTCCAGCTCATCACCCCCTCCGGCAGGGTGTTCTCGAAGGAGGGGTATCTCGAGGCAGTCCGTTCCGGTGACATCGACTACGCGCTCTGGGACCCCGGTGAGATCGTCGTCCGGTCGTACGGGGACGTCGCTGTCATCCGCTATCCCTCGGAGATCGCGTTCACGGTCGGCGGGACGCGCACTCCCCGTGGACGCTACTGGCACACGGACCTGTACGAGCGCCATGACGGCCGGTGGCAGGTCGTCTGGTCGCAGGCGACGGGGATCGAGCGTTGATGGCCACGGAGATCCCGTGCTCAGAGCGGGCATTCCGCCCACTACGTTGAGCTACTGACGCCCGGTCACGACCCGTTGGCCGAGATGCGCTCACGCCGACGGGCGGGCCGGTTCATGCGCCGAAGATGCGCGCCAGCTCGAAGGGCGGCGTGACCTCCAGCTGGTCGTAGCGGCAGGACTCGGGCGTCCGGTCGGGGCGCCAGCGCTGGAAGGTCGTGGCGTGGCGGAAGCGGTCGCCCTGAAGGTGGTCGTAGGCAACCTCGCAGACGCGCTCGGGGCGCAACGGCTCCCAGGAGAGGTCTTTGCCGCGGTTCCAGCGACTAGTCGCGCCGGGAACGCGCTGCCCCGCGGCCATGGCTGCCTCGGCCCACTCGGCCCACTTTGCCCAGGGGTGGCCTTCAAGCGCGTCCTGGCGCAGCGGGGCCAGCTCCTCGACGAGTTGCGCCCGGCGGGCCTCAGTGAAGCTGGCCGTGACGCCGACGTGGTGCAGCGTGCCCGCGTCGTCGAAGAGGCCGAGCAGCAGCGACCCGACGAGCGTGCCGGGACCGTTCTTGTGCCAGCGGAAGCCGGCCACCACGCAGTCGGCTGTGCGCTGGTGCTTGATCTTCGTCATGGCCCGTTTGCCGGGCCGGTACGGTGCGTCGAGCGGCTTGGCGATGACCCCGTCGAGGCCGGCGCCCTCGAAACGATGGAACCAATCCTCGGCGGTGGCGGCGTCGCGCGTGGCGGGCGTCAGGTGGATCGGGGGCCGTGCCCCGGCGAGGGCGTCCTCGAGTCGGGCCCGGCGCTCGCTCTGGGGACGGCTGCGCATGTCCTCGTCGCCCAGCGCCAGCAGGTCCCAGGCCACGAACGAGGCAGGGGTCTCGGCCGCGAGGAGGGCGACGCGCGAGGCGGCAGGATGGATGCGCAGGAGCAGCGACTCGAAGGCCAGGCCGTGTGGTCCGCGGATGACGATCTCGCCGTCCACGACGCAACGCTGGGGGAGGCTCTCCCTCAGCGGCGCGGCCAGCTCGGGGAAGTAGCGGTCGAGCGGCTTGAGGTCACGGCTCTGGATGTACGTCTCGTCGCGGTCGCGGAAGACGATGGCCCGGAAGCCGTCCCACTTCGGCTCGTAGAGCCAGCCCGGACCGGCCGGGATCGCGTGCGCCGGCTTCGCGAGCATCGGCTCCAGGGGTGGCGCGAAGGGGAGACGCATGCGCCGACGATAGCGCACGTGGTGTGGTGCTCTGCCTTGGCGTGCAGCCGGATGCGACCGGCCGGGGGCGCGTTCCGATGTCCCCGAACGATAGCTCGCGTCCTGGGACGCGCACGGTGTCCACCGTGGCGGCGCCGGGGCCGCGCTGGACGCGTTCTCATGCGTCGGGGGCATGGCCCGTGCGCCAGAGGCGCTCGCGGACGGTGCGCGGGAGGCGCTGGGCGCGGTCCAATGTCTCCGAGACATGGCCGGCGCTCCACGGTCCTCCAGGGGCTCGCGCGGGCCCGATGCGGGCCGCCGGCCACCACCCCGGCACGCGTGCTAGGCTCGGGTCGATGCCCCAGCAGACCTTCCGCGGCGATCCCTATCGTGTCCTCGACGTGGACCCCGATGCGACCGACGCGACGATCAAGCGACGCTGGCGGCAGCTGGCGCGCGACCTCCATCCCGATCGCGCCGGCGGCGACGCGACGAAGACGGCCGACCTGACCAAGCGCATGGCGCGGGTCAACGCGGCCTACGATCTGCTGCGCGACGCCGGCCGGCGCGCATCCTACGACGCCGCCCATCCGAACGCGAGCGCCGGCCACTCGACGGCGGCGCGGGAGGCCGGGCGTCGGGGCGCCTCATCGGAGCGACCGCGCCCGGGCGGCCCTCCGCCCCCGCCGCCGACCAGGCCCGTCACCGGCCGGTTCGACACGTCCGAGCAGTTCCATCGCCGCAACGCGACGACGACGAAGGGCATCCCGCCCCTGCGCGGGCAGCTGCCGCTGAGCGCCCGTGAGCGGGCCGAAGGGCCGGAACCGCTCCGCGCCAGCCACCCCACCGGGCCGATCCGCACCCGCCGGACCCGGGTTCGGGCGCCGCTGCCGACGCTGCAAGAGGCGCTGGCCACCTGCCTCGAGTTCGGGAAGTTTCGCGGCCACACGTTGGGAGAGGTGGCCGCCTTCGAGCCGACCTACATCGACTGGATCGCCCGCACCATCACCCGCGACCGCGACCTGGTGGTGCGGGCGCGGGTCATCCGGGCGGATCTGGACGCCCGCGGGATCGAGCGACACGTCCACCGGTCGACGCCCGAATACAGCACGCGCCGAACGGACACCGAGTCGGTCTGAAGACCGGAGCGGGGCCCCGGCCGCCCGACCGGAGCCCCGACCCCGAGTGCCCGATGAGTGCTGGTGCCGTCGGTCCCCTGCGCCAGCCGGCCCGTCGGCCGGAGATCCTGTCACTCGACTCGTCGTCCGGGAGCGGCGGTCCCGATGCGCGGTGGTCTGACCCACCGCCCCTGAAGTGCAGGGATCGCGTTCGTCCCCGAACCCGGTGGTCGACGCCGCGGGCTTGCCGGGCCCGAGGATCGACGGCTGATCAGACGGTAGGGCGGCCCCTCGTGGCCCGCAATGGGGTGTGAGTACGGCCCCCTCGGTACGAAGGTCGATGGCGTCCGCGCACCATGGCGTTATGCCGCCCCATCATCGGTCGCCGAATGCGCTCACGGCGGCCTCCAGGCGGTCCTCGCCCTCGCCCGATCCGATCACGACGTTCACGGTCTCCGCCGCAGTGGCCGGCCAGATGATGACCGTTTGCGGCCGCCTGCCGGAGACGGCCGTGATGGCGATGCCGCGCCGGCCGGCCACGTCTCGCTCTGACGCATGGACCTGGGTCACGCCGCGCGCCGCGCCCGCCCCGACGGCGAACGAGTCGGCCACTGCGTCCGCGGTCAGGCCGGGAGCGCGGTAGACCACGAGCGCGATGCCCGTCTCGCCCTCGCCCGGCCAGGTGGCGCCGGCGAAGCGCAGCTCGGCGATGCCGGCCTCGAGCAGGGAACCGAGCGTCTCCGCGGAGCAGTAGCGTCCGCTGTCGCGCGTCGCCGGAGCGGCCCCCGCGACCTTCGTCGGGAGGAGCGCCTCCAGGTCCGGGTAGAAGCCCGGCGCGCGTTGCTCATCCGCTCCGGCACAGGGCGCGGCGGGGTCCGGTGGAGGCGTCGGTGCGGCGCTGCCGCACCCCCCCGCGATGACGAGGACGGCGGCGAGCAGGGCGAGACGGAGGAGGGAACCGGGGAGCATCAGGGAGATGATAGAGTCGCCGCCATGACCGATGCCTGGGGCGACCGGGAGCGCCGCTGGCGCGAGCGCACGCTGGCCGACGCACGGCACCGGGCTCCCGAGCGGCGGACCCGCTTCAGCACCATCAGCGGCGTCGAGATCGACGCGCTGTACGGCCCGGGCTCGTGGCGCGATCTCGACCCCGCGCGCGACATCGGCCTGCCCGGTGAGCCGCCCTTCACGCGCGGCATCCACTCCACCGGCTACCGCAGCCGGATGTGGACGATGCGCATGTTCGCCGGCTTCGGTGCCGCCGAGGACACGAACGCGCGGTTCAGGCAGCTCCTCGCGGCGGGCCAGACGGGGCTTTCGATCGCCTACGACATGCCCACGCTGTACGGCTACGACACCGACGACCCCGAGGCGGAGGGCGAGTTCGGCACGTGCGGCGTTGCCGTCTCCTCCTTGGCCGACATGGAGGTGCTGCTCGACGGGCTGCCCCTGGACCACGTCAGCACCTCGATGACGATCAACTCGCCAGCCGCGCCGATCTGGGCCATGTACATCGCCGCGGCGGAGAAGCGCGGCTTCCCACGCGCGATCCTCGAGGGCACGATCCAGAACGACATCCTCAAGGAGTTCGTGGCGCAGAAGGAGTTCCTCTTCCCGCCCGAGCCGTCCCTGCGCCTGGTGACCGACACGATCGAGTTCGGGACCCGCGAGCTGCCCAGGTGGAACACGGTCTCGATCAGTGGCTACCACATCCGCGAGGCCGGTTCGACCGCCGTACAGGAGCTGGCCTTCACCATCGCCGACGGCATGGCGTACGTAGAGGACGCGCTGCGCCGCGGGCTGCGCGTGGACGATTTCGCGCCTCGCCTCTCGTTCTTCTTCAACAGCCACAGCGACTTCTTCGAGGAGATCGCCAAGTTCCGGGCCGCCCGGCGCATCTGGTACAGGCTCATGGCGGAGCGCTACGGCGCGGAGAACGAGCGCTCCACCTGGATGCGCTTCCACACCCAGACGGCCGGCGCCTCGCTGACCGCACAGCAGCCGCTCAACAACCTGACGCGCGTCGCCATCCAGGCCCTCGCAGCCGTGCTGGGCGGCACGCAGTCGCTGCACACCGACGCCTACGACGAGGCCTGGGCCGTGCCCTCCGCCGAGGCCGCGCTGCTGGCCCTGCGCCAGCAGCAGGTCATCGCCGCGGAGACCGGCGTGGCCAACACCGTCGACCCCCTCGGCGGCAGCTGGTTCGTGGAGGAACTCACCAGCGAGACCGAGCGTGCGGCATGGCGCTACATCGACGAGATCGACGCGCGGGGCGGCATGGTGGCGGCCATCGCCGCGGGCTACCCACAGCGCGAGATCGCCGACGCCGCCTACCGCTACCAGCGCGAGTTCGACGCCGGCGAGCGCGAGGTGGTGGGAGTGAACACCCACGTCGACCCCGACGAGGTCCTGGAGATCCCGCTCCTCCAGGTCAGCGAGACGTCCCTGCGGGCGCACCTGGCACGCCTGGAGCGGGTGCGTCGAGATCGGGATGCGGAGGTCGTGGCGGCAGCCCTAGCGCGCCTGCGCGACCTCGCCGCGCGGCCGGGCTCGAGCGAGGCGAACCTCATGCCGGCGCTCATCGAGTGCGCCGCCGCCTACGCCACGCTCGGCGAGATGTGCGGCGTCTTCCGCGCGGTGTTCGGTGAGTACCGAGAACCGGTGGCGGTCTAGGATCGGAGGCACGATGTACCTGAGCGCGATGGAGTTCCTCGAGGAGGAGCGCGAGGAGTGGGCGCCCTACGAGGCGCTCGCGGACCTCTCCGACGAGGATCTGGAGCGCCCCACCGATCCCGACGGGCCGGCCCGCGGCTGGACCGGGCGCGACCTGGCCGGCCACATCGTGGCCTGGCTGGAGGTGGCGCTGGGCATCGCGCGGGACCTCGCCGTGGGGGAGCAGAGCCGCACGAGCGCGGAGATCGACGCCGCCTGGGAGGCGGAGGGCGACGCCCTGAACGAGCGCCTCATGGCCACCTGGCGCGCGCTCCCGCTCGAGGAAGTGCGGCGGCGCATCCGCGAGGTCCCCGGCGAGCTGCGCGGCACGCTGACGGTCGTGCCCGAGGCGCGCTGGATCAAGAGCCCGGAGCGCATGGAGACCTTCGTCGGCGAGACGATCGAGCACTACCAGGAGCATCGGCCCGAGCTGGCCGTCATCCTCGGCGCCGCGGGGCGTTGAGCGATCTCGCGCCGCTGCTCGACGAGGCGGCGGACGGGGCCGGCGTGGCGCGCCGCGTCGCCGGCGAGCGGGTCGAGTATCTCGTCGGCGACCGCCTCGTGGCCGTCCTGGAAGCTGCCGGCGTCGAGTTCCGGCTGCGGCCCGACGTCGTGGCCGCCGCCTTGAGGACGCCCGACGCCCACGCGTCGCCGCGGGGCCCGGAGTGGGTCGCGTTCCGGCCGCGCTCACTCGATCGTTTCGCGCTCGACCGCGTCGCGGCCTGGTTCGCGTTCGCCGTCCGCGGGGCCGGCGGCTGAATCCGAGGGCCCCGATCGTCGCCGGTCGGGGCCCTGACGGGAGGAGGAGCGGGGATCAGCCCTGTGCGGGTGCCAGCTCGGTGAGCCCGAAGGCCTGCTCGAGTGCCTCCAGCGGCTTGAAGCCGACGACGCCTCGCGGCTGCGCGCCCGGCTGGAAGTAGGCGATGGTGGGGATGGACATGATGTTGAACTCGCGCGAGAGGCCGGGGTTGGCGTCGACGTCGACCTTCACGACGTCCACGCGGCCGTCGTACTTCTCGGCCAGCTTCTCCATCTCCGGTGCGACCAGCCTGCAGGGGCCGCACCAGGCCGCCCAGAAGTCCACGACCACGGGCTTGTCGTTGTGGAGCACCAGCTCCTCGAAGGTCTCGTCGGTGGCAACCTTGATCGTGGCCATCGGCCTCGTTTCCCTTTCTTGCCGCCCTAGCGGGCGAGCGTCTGGATGAGTCGGTAGGTCTCGAGGACCCGGGAGTCCGCGAGACGGTAGTAGACGGTGGTGCCGTCCCGCCGCGTGGCGACGAGACCGGCGCTGCGCAGGACCGCCAGGTGCTGGCTCATGTTCGGCACCTGGCAGCCGACATCGCGTGAGAGCTCGCTGACCGAGCGCTCGCCCGCGGCCAGCGTCTCGAGGACGCACAGTCGCTTGGGATCGGCGAGCGCCCGACCGACGGCGGCGAACCGCTCCCGGTCGATCTCGCTCGAGATCGTGGCTGACGTCATGCTCGGATTGTGTCATCACTTGCGCAAATACGCAAGTAGTCAGTAGGCCTGGCCGCCATGCTTATCGGGCGCCGGGGCGCGACGGCTGCGACAATGCCGCCCGATGCCTCCCCCCGTCGACCTCGCGCTCGAGCGCGTCATCCGCCGCAACACGGTCATCCTGGGCTCCATATACGCCATCGGCTGGGCGGTCATCCAACTCCAATCGGCCCTCACCGCGATCACGACCGAGGTGCTCACCGGCGAGACGGCCGTGGCCGGCGTCGGTTCGGCCCTGTTCCTCGTCGCACTCGGCCTGGTGGCGGTGCCGGCCGGCCGGCTCATGGACCGCGTGGGTCGGGGGCCGGTCCTGACCCTCGGCTTCCTCGCCGCCGCGGCCGCATCGGGCGTGCTCTTCGTGGCCGTCGAGTACCGGCTGGTGCCCCTCTTCTTCGCGGCCCTCGTGGCGCTCGGCCTCGGGTTGGGCACGGTCAACCTGGCCCGGGTCGGTGCCGCGGACATGGCCCCACCGGACAAGCGGGCCTCGCGCGTCGGCCGCGTGCTGCTCGGTGCGGCCGTGGGTGCCATCCTCGGCCCGATCGTCTTCTCGCCGCTGCTGAGCAACCGCACCGGCGATCCCTCGTCCCTGGCCGCGCCGTGGATCGTCGCCGCCGCCCTCGCCGCCCTCGGGGCCGGCGTCGTGCTCGGGATGCGCCGCGACCCGCTCTCGATCGCGCGCGAGCTTGGCGCTGCCCCGGGAGCCGCTCCCGCCCTCGCCGGCCGACGCTCGCTGCGTCTCGTCTACACCGATCCGACGCTCCGCGCCGGCCTGCTGGCGGTCGTCGTCGCCCAGGTCGTGATGGCGGCGGCGATGTCGGTCGTGGGGCTCGAGATGCACCACCGCGGCCAGGACCTGGGCGCCATCTCCGTCGCGCTCGGCGTCCACTTCGTGGGCATGTTCGGGCTCGCGCCGGTCCTCGGGCGGGTCGTGGATGCCGTGGGGCGCCGCCCGGCCATGAGCCTGGGCCTCGTCATCGTGGCCACCGGCGCCCTGGGCCTGGCGCTGGGCTCGACCCTCAGCACCGTCCTGCCCTCGATCTTCCTCGTGGGCGCCGGCTGGAACATCGCCTACCTGGCGGGTACCGCCCTGGTCGCGGATGCCACCACACCGAACGAGCGTGCTTCGGCCCTCGGCGTCCTCGACATGGGCGGCCTGGTCGGTGCGGCGCTGACGACCGTGCTGGCGCCGGCGGTCCTCGCCGTGGCCGGCCTCGGCCCGCTCGTCGTCGCCGCTGCGGTCGTCGCCCTCGTGCCGGCCGTCATCCTCTTCAGCGCCGGACGGCTGGCACCGGCCACGTGATGAGCCGCGAGATCCCGCTGGCCGCCATCGAGGCGGCGGCGGCCCGCATAGCCGGGCGCGTCGAGCGCACGCCGCTCCTCTCGTCCCGTACGGCAGCGCGCTTCGTGGCCGAGCGCCACGGCCTGCTGCTCGGCGCCGGGCCGGCGGGCGATGGCGTGGGGCGCCTCTTCGTGAAGGCCGAGCACCTCCAGGTCACCGGCTCCTTCAAGCCGCGCGGCGCCACCAACCGCGTCGCCCAGCTGACGGCCGACGAGAGGGCGCGCGGGCTCATCACGATCTCGGCCGGCAACCACGCCCAGGCCGTGGCGTATGCCGCGTCGGCGCTGGGCGTGGCGGCGACCGTGGTCATGCCCGCCAACGCCTCCCGCTCGAAGGTGGCCGCGGCGACCGGCTACGGGGCGCAGGTCGTCCTGCACGGCGAGCACGTCGGCGAGGCGCTCGCGCATATGGAACGGCTGCGCGACGAGCGCAATCTCGTCGTCGTCCACCCCTACGACGATCCCGAGGTCATCGCGGGCCAGGGGACCGTGGGACTGGAGATCGTCGAGGACCTGCCCGCGGTCGATGTCGTCGTCGTCGGTGCCGGAGGTGGTGGGCTGGTCGGCGGCATCGCCAGCGCCGTCAAGGCGCTTTGTCCGGGCGCCAGGGTCTTCGCCGTGGAGCCCGAGACGAGCAACGCGCTGTGGCTGGGCGTCGCTGCCGGCGAGCCGGTCACGATCGTGCCCGCTTCCATCGCCGACGGGCTGGGCGCCCCCTTCGCCGGATCCTGGGCTATCGACATCGCCCGCCACTGCGTCGAGGCGGTGATCCTCGTCGACGAGCCGACGATCGCGTGCGGCGTCCGCTTCGCGCTGGAACGGATGAAGCAGCTCCTCGAGCCGGCCGGGGCGACGGCCCTCGGCGCGGTCCTGGCCGGGCGCATCCCCATCCGCGACGGCGAGACCGTGGCGGTCGTCGCGTCGGGCGGCAACGTGGATCTCGGGCGGCTGCCGGCGATCCTCGAGCTGGCCGGCGACGGGTGGTGACGGACGGCCCGGCGTCGCGGGCAACGTCGACGCCGGCGGCCGACGCCGGGGAGGAGTCCGCGGCGGCCGCCCTGCCGGCGCCCGGACCGTCCGTCGTGCGAAGCCTGCCGCCGGGTGGCTCCCGCGTCGAGCAGTACCTTCGGCGCCTTCAGTCGAGCCCGAAGTCGTGGAGCCGGTCGTCGCCGAAGCCGGCGTGGTGCGCCAGTTCGTGGATCACGGTCCGGCGCACCTCCTTGGCCAGTTCATCGGGATCGGGGAAGTCCTCCTCGAGGGGCAGCCGGAAGAGCGTGATCTTGTTCGGGAAGGGCACCCAGTCGGCGCCGTACTCGACCACCGGCGTGCCCTCGTAGAGGCCGTACAGCGTCTCATCGGGTGCCAGGCCCTGCTCCCTGCGCTGCTGCCGGTCGGGCTCGTCCTCGATGACGATGGCGACGTTCTCCAGGAGCCGCCGCACGGAAGCGGGCAGGCGGTCGAGGGCGCGCTCGACGAGCCGCTCGAACGGCTCGTGACGGCCAGCGGACAGGTCGGCGCGGCGCGCGGGATGGCGGCGCGCCTGCGTTCCGCGGCGTCGGATGGGCACGGACTCCCTCGGCTGTCGCCGGCCGGTCGGCCGGGCTCCACGCCTATGCTAGCGAGGTGACGCTTCCCCCCGTCGAGCCCGACTCGTTAGTCGTGACGCTCGATACCGGCGACCGGATCCATGTCCTCGACTGGGGAGTCCCGTCGGCGACCAGCCTGCCGCCGCTGTTGCTGATCCACGGCCTGGCCCAGACGGCCTGGGCGTGGGCACCGGTGGCGCGGCGGTTGCGGGCCGCGACGCGGGTGCTGGCCGTGGACCTCCGAGGACACGGGCTCAGCGAGGCGCCGCCCGCGGGGTACGACCTCGAGTCGCTCGCCTACGACCTGCTGACCGTCCTCGTCGCCCACGGCTTCGGGCCCGATGCGGGCGGTCAGCCGGCCGTGCTGGTGGGTCACGGCTTCGGGGCCCAGGTGGCCGCCTGGACGGCGCGGGTCCAGCCTGGCGCGGTGGCCGGCCTCGGACTCGTGGACGGCGGCTGGGAGGAGCTGGAGGCGACGACCCGGATGGACGCCGCGGAGTTCCTGCGCGGCCTGGCCGAGCCGCCGGAAGTCCTGCGCTCGATGGACGCCTACCTGGCCGACCGGCGCGAGTGGGACGAGGCGAGCTGGGACGCGGACCAGGAGCGCGCGGCGCGCGCGGCTGTCGATGAGAAGCACACCGGTCGCGTGGCGCCGGTGGTGCGCCGCCACGCGCTGGCCGCGTCGGTGCGGACGATGTTCGGCTACGACCCGGAAGCGGCCCTGGCCGAGGTGCGCGGCCCACTCCTGGTGCTGGTGGCCGAGGCGGGCGGCGCCGACGACGAGACGGCGCGCGAGCGGCGCCTGGCGCTCGATGACCTGCTTCGGATCCGTGCCGCCGCCGGGCATCCTCCGGTGCGCGTCGTCCGCTACGGCGGCGTGGCGCACAATGTCATGCGCTACCGGCCGGACGAGGTGAGCGCCGAGCTTCTCGGGCTCCTCGTCGCGGCCGCCGCGGGAGACGTATGACCTTCTCCGCAGACGCCTTCGGCACGCTCGACGTGCCGGGCGGAACGCTCTACTGGGAGTCCACCGGCCGAGGCCCGGCGCTCGTCCTCGTGCACGCGGGCATCGCCGACCACGGTGTGTGGGACGACGACGTGCCGAGCTTCGCCGGCGGGCATCGTGTCGTGACGTACGACTGCCGCGGCTTTGGGCGATCCAGGACCGACGCCGTGGACTATTCGAATCGCGCCGACCTGGCCGCGCTGCTCGACCACCTCGGGATCGAGCGGGCTGCGCTGCTGGGCTGCTCGCGTGGTGGCCAGATCGCCCTCGATTTCACCCTGGAACGGCCCGAACGGGTGAGCGCTCTCGTCCTGGTCGCCTGCGGGCCGGGCGGCATGGAACACGAGCCGACACCGGTGGAGCGGGCGCTCTTCGAGAGCGAGGAGCCGCTGTCGAAGGCTCGTGACTGGACCGGCGTCGCCGACCTCGACGTGCGGCTGTGGGTCGACGGCGTGGGCCAGCCGGCCACCCGGGTCGCGGCCGCGGTGCGCGATCGCGTGCGGGCCATGAGCCTGGCCAACTACACGGCTGGCCACACCGAGGCGCGGCCGATCCCGCTCGAGCCGCCGGCCATCGGCCGCCTGGCCGAGGTCCGGGTGCCCACGCTGATCCTCCACGGCGACCTGGACGTCTCGGGGGTCACGGCGGGGGCGGAGGCGCTGGAGCTCGGCATCGCCGGCGCGCGGCGCGTGGTCGTGCCGAGGGTCGCGCACATGGTCAACCTGGAGCGGCCCGACGACTTCCGCCGCCTCGTGCGCGACTTCCTCTTCGCGACCGTCACCTAGCCTGCCCCGGGCGTCGGGCCCTCGCCCGGCTGCCAGCGGTCGTGCGCCGGGTGCTCCTCGTGCACGGCCACGAAACGACCGAGGAACGTGGCGGTGACGGAGCCGTCCACGGCCTCGATCCGCGCCTCGCTCGTAACTCGGCGTCCCTGGACCGAGACCGGCCAGGAGTGGATCGTCAGGGGTGCGTCCGTGAGCGTCGGCGCCAGTAGCTTCACCTCGTAGCCGGCGGTGACGGTGGCCGGCGGCAGGTCCGCTCCCGAGGCGCGCATGAGGGCCATGGCCGCCGCCCAGTTGGCGTGGCAGTCCATCAGCGCGCCGACGATGCCGCCGTTCAGGACGTTGGCGAAGGCGTGGTGGTGCGGCGACGGCATCCACGTAGCCACCAGGCCGTCCGTCCGGTGCGGGTCGGGGAAGCTGCGCAGGCCGAGGCCGTCGCGGTTGGCCGGCCCGCAGCCGAAGCAGACGCTCGCCGGTGCGAAACGTTCCTGGAGGCTGCGCGCGTCGAGGTCGCTCATGCGGCGGGGCGCTGCGGCGTCATGGCGACGAGTCTAGCGCGGCCCCGCGCGGTGCCGAGGGCCGGCCGCCTCGCGCCTGATCCACCGCGATTCGGCAGCTCGCGGAGTACCATCCGCGCATGCCCGACATCGTCATCGTCCTCGTCATCGTCCTCATCGTCGTCCTCGTCGTGCGCGGCCCCAAGACGCTGCCCAAGCTCGGCGAGGCGCTGGGCAAGGCGGTCTCCGGCGCCCGCAAGGCGGCCAAGGAGGGGTCCGACGATGAGGGTGCCAGGCCCGACGACCAGCCCCGGGCCTAGGCCCCCGACGCCCGCCCTCCGCCCGCGATGAGCCAGCCGCCGCCCGACATCCGTGCCCTGGTCGAGGAGATCGAGCTCGAGATCGGCGAGGCCCGCCTGCCCTCTGCGGGCAACGGTCGCGTCGAGGCGGCCGTGCGCGAGATCCTGATCGAGATCGGCGAGAATCCCGATCGCCCCGGCCTCGCCGGCACGCCGGAGCGCGTCCACCGCATGTACGCGGAGCTGACCGCGGGCTACCACGTGGATCCCGACCGCCTCGTCAACGGCGCCATCTTCGAGGTCGACTACAGCGAGATGGTGCTGGTCAGGGACATCCCCTTCTACTCGCTCTGCGAGCACCACCTGCTGCCCTTCTTCGGCGCCGCCTCGGTCGCCTACATCCCCAAGGGCCGGGTCATCGGGCTCTCCAAGATCCCGCGCATCGTGGAGATGTACGCCCGCCGTCTCCAGGTGCAGGAGCGGCTCACGCAGCAGATCGCCGACTTTCTCCAGGAGCGCCTGCAGCCCCAGGGCGTCGGCGTGGTGCTCGAGGCGACGCATCTCTGCGCGGTCATGCGCGGCGTGCGCAAGCCGGGCACGATCATGACCACCAGCGCGGTGCTGGGCATCTTCCGTACGCGCGACAAGACCCGCGCCGAGTTCCTGGCCCACCTGGAGCGCCGTCCGCCCGGCCCGGCCTGAAACCCCGCTCACGCTCGGGACGGGGCTATCATGGCCGCATGTCCGACCGACCGATCAAGGTGCTCATCGCCAAGCCCGGCCTCGACGGCCACGATCGCGGTGCCAAGGTGCTCGCGCGGGGCCTGCGCGACGAGGGCTTCGAGGTCATCTACACCGGCCTGCGTCAGACGCCCGAGATGATCGTCACGGCGGCGCTCCAGGAGGACGTCGATGTCGTCGGCCTCTCGATCCTGTCGGGCGCGCACATGACGCTGCTGCCGAAGATCACCGCCGGCCTCAAGGCCGAAGGCCTCGACGACGTGCTCGTGACCGCCGGTGGCATCATCCCCGACGACGACATCGCGGCGCTCAAGGCCGCCGGCATCGCCGCGGTCTTCGGGCCGGGCACGACGATCGCCCGGGTCGCCGAGTTCATCCGCGCCAACGTCCGCTCCCGCGCCGGGGCGTGACCGGGGGTGTGAGCGAGCCGGCGCGCAGCCAGGCCGCCAAGCGCGGTCGGGACCTCGCCGAACGCGCCAGGGCGGGGGAACGGAGGCCGCTGGCGCGCCTTCTGACCGAGGTCGAGGATCGCACGCCCACCGGCGAGGCCGCCCTGCGGATCCTGTACCCGCTGGCCGGCGCGGCTCATCTCGTGGGCGTGACGGGGGCCCCCGGCTCGGGCAAGAGCACGCTGGTGGCGGCCCTCGTCGGCGAGGCACGACGGGACGGCCGCCGCGTGGCGGTCCTCGCCATCGACCCCTCGAGCCCCATCACCGGCGGCGCCATCCTCGGTGACCGCGTGCGCATGCAGGCACACGCCGGCGACCGCGACGTCTTCATCCGCTCCATGGCCTCGCGCGGCCACGCGGGAGGGCTGGCCGCGGCGACCGTGGCCGCGGCGGCCGTCTTCGACGCCGTGGGCTTCCCGCTGGTCTTCATCGAGACCGTCGGCACCGGCCAGGCCGAGGTCGAGGTGGCCGCCATCGCCGACACGACGGTCGTGGTGCAGGCGCCCGAGATGGGGGACGAGGTGCAGGCCATCAAAGCGGGGCTCCTCGAGGTGGCCGACCTCGTCGTCGTCAACAAGGGCGACCGGCCGGGGGCACACCGCGCGGCTGCCCAGCTGCGGGCGATGCTGACCGTGGGCCGGCAGAACGATCGGGTGGCGGCCGAGTCGGGACGCCCGCGCCCCAAGCGCCCGGACGTCCTGCTCGCGACCGCCCTCAGCGGCGAGGGCGTGCCCGAGCTGCTGGCCGCGCTCGATCGGCGCGAGGCGGCCCGTCGCGCCGCGACCGACGACGGCGAGGTCGACGCCACGCGCCTGATCCGGGCCCGCGCCCAGCTCCACGGCATCCTCGGCGAACGGGTCCGGGCGCGCCTCGCCGAGCCCGCCCTGGAGGCGGACACGGCGCTGCTCGTCCGCGCGGTCGCCGATCACGAGCTCGACCCGTACGCCGCCGCCGATCGTGCGCTCGACCTGCTGGCCGGCCGGTCGCGGGTCGGGTAGGCTGCCCGCGATGTCCGCCCAACCGATCCTCGTCTGCGGCGCCGGGATGATGGGCCACGGCATCGCGCAGGTCTTCGCGGCAGCCGGCCACCCGGTGACGCTGTACGAGCCGGAGCTGGCACGCGCGGAGGCCGGCCGGGCGCGGATCGCCGGCAACCTCGAGCGCGCCGTGGCCAAGGGTCGGCTGAGCGGCGAGGAGCGCGACGCGCAGCTGGCGCGGATCCGGGTGCGCGCCGACCTCGTCCGCGCCGCCAGAGGGGCCGCCCTGGTCGTCGAGGCAGTCTTCGAGGAGGAGGCCGTCAAGCGGACGCTGCTGGCCGACCTGGACCGCCTCGCGCCGTCGGACGCGGTCCTCGCCTCGAACACGAGCTCCATCAGCATCACGCGGCTGGCCGCGGCGGTCTCGCCGGAACGACGGTCCCGCGTCGTTGGCATGCACTTCTTCAGCCCGGTGCCGGTCATGCCGCTGGTCGAGCTCGTGCGCGGGGCCGAGACGAGCGACGGGACCGAGGCCGCGGTCCGGGCCTGGGCAGCGGCGATCGGCAAGCAGGTGATCGCCAGCCGCGATCGGCCCGGCTTCATCGTCAACCGCATCCTCATGCCCTACCTCGCGGAGGCGATGCGGGCCTACGAGGAGGGGCTGGGCACGGCCGAAGACATCGACGCCGGTGCGCGACTCGGGCTGAACCACCCCATGGGCCCGCTCGAGCTGGCCGACTTCATCGGCCTCGACGTCTGCCTCCACGTCATGGACGTGCTGCATGAGGGCTTCGGGGCGCCGCACATGGCGCCTCCGCCCGTGCTGCGCCAGCTTGTCGACGCGGGTCGCCTGGGCCAGAAGACGGGCCGCGGCTTCCACGAGTACCCGCGCCAGGGACGGTAGCCCCGCTCACGCACCTCGGCGGAGGACCGCCCCCACGGCCGCGAGCTCCGTGTCCCGACCCACGAGTGGCGCGTCCATCGCTGGCTATGCTAGGCGCGATGACATCCACCGTCCGCCCCATCGGGCTGCCATGACCGTCGCCCCTGGCGAGCCCGGCGCGCTGACGCCGGAGGAGTCGCTCCTGCGCGACATGGCCCGCGACTTTGCCGAGCGCGAGCTGGCGCCGGGTGCGGCGGAGCGCGACGAGGCGGAGCGGTTCGACCGGGCGCTCTTCGACCGCATGGGCGAGCTCGGCTTCACGGCGGCGCCCTTTCCGGAGTCGATCGGGGGCGCCGGCTTCAGCTACCGGGCCTGGACGCTGGCCATGGAGGAGGTGGCCCGGGCGGACATGGCCATGGCCATCGCCTTGAGCGTCCACGTCCTCTCGCAGTACCCCGTGCACACCTGGGGCAGCGATGAGCAGCGGGCCCGCTGGCTGCCGGCGATGCTGGCCGGCGAGGCGCTCGGCGCCTTCGCCCTGACCGAGCCCCACGCCGGCTCGGATGCCGCCGCCATCCGCACGCGGGCGACGCGCGTGGGGCCCGCCGCGGCGCCGGATGGCTACCGGCTCGACGGGACGAAGAGCTGGATCAGCAACGCACCGGAGGCGGACCGCTACCTCGTCTTCGCCACCCTCGACCCAGGTCTCGGGCGCGACGGGATAACGGCCTTCCTCGTCGAGAAAGGCATGCCCGGGTTCCGCCCCGGGCGCCACGAACGGAAGATGGGCATCCGTGCCTGCCCCGCGTCCGAACTCATCTTCGAGGGCTGCGAGGTCGCCGTCGCGAACCGGCTCGGCGGGGAGGGGGAGGGATACCGCATCGCGCTGTCCGCCCTGGGAGAGGGGCGCATCTCGATCGCCGCGGCATGCACCGGCCTGGCCCAGGCTGCCCTCGAGGTGGGGGCGCGCTACCTGACCGAGCGCGTCGCCTTCGGAGTCCCGCTGGCCGAGCAGCAGGGGCTGCGCTTCGTGCTGGCCGAGATGGCCCAGCAGGTGGCCGCGGCGCGGGCGCTCACCCGCGCGGCCGCCGCGGCGAAGGACCGGGGCGAGCCGATCGCCGAGGCGTCGTCGCTGGCGAAGTGGACGGCCTCGGACGCGGCGATGCGCGTCACGACCGACGCGGTGCAGCTCCTGGGCGCTGCCGGCTACTCGCGAGAGAACCCGGTCGAGCGCTACATGCGTGACGCCAAGGGGGCCCAGATCTACGAGGGCACGAACCAGATCCACCGGCTGATCGTGGCCGAGCACGTCCTGGCGCGGGTCTCGGGCTCCTGAGCCGAATGCCCGGCGGTCATGCGAGGCCATGAAGCTGTGCGTGGCTGACGTGTGATGGCGCTTCATTGCGAAGCGGTCACGCTCCGTTCCGGCCGTTCGCATGCCGACCGGTCATGCCGGACGCCGTCCGGCTTCCGCCACTCCCCGGGGTGTAGATTCCCCACATGACGCGTTCCGCCGACGGCCCCGACGGCCGTGTCTTCCTCGTCTCCGCGGCGCGCACGCCGATCGGCAAGTTCGGCGGCAGCCTCGCCGAGATCCCGGCCACGACCCTCGGCGGCATCGCCATCCGCGCGGCCGTCGAGCGCGCTGGCGTGCCGCTGGACGCCATCGACGACGTCTTCATGGGCATGGTCCTGCAGGCGGGCACGGGCCAGGCCCAGGCGCGCGTGGCGGCCCTCAAGGCCGGCCTGCCCGAGACGACCAGTGCCACCACCATCAACCGCGTCTGTGGTTCGGGGATGAAGGCGATCATGCTCGCCGCTTCGGAGATCAAGGCCGGCGACGCGGAGATCGTCGTGGCCGGCGGCATGGAGAGCATGGACCTGGGGCCCTACCTGCTGCCCCGAGCTCGCTCGGGCTATCGGCTCGGCCACGCCGAGATGCTCGACTCCACGATCTCCGACGGGCTGTGGTGCTCGGTCGAGGACTGCCACATGGGCACGCACGCCGAGCGGGTGGCGGCGCACAGCGTGGTCAGCCGGGCCGACCAGGATGCCTTCGCCCTCGAGAGCCACCGGCGCGCCATCGCCGCCATCGACGGGGGCCGTTTCGACGACGAGATCGTGCCGGTGCCGATCCGCCGCGGCAAGGAGGAAACGCTCTTCACGACCGACGAAGCGCCGCGCCGCGACACCACCCTCGAGGCGCTCGCCCGACTCAAGCCGGCCTTCGCGCTGCCGGCACGCGAGGAAGGCGAGCCCGAGCCCTCGGGCTCGGTCACGGCCGGCAACGCGCCCGGCATCAGCGACGGCGCCGCCGCCACCGTCGTGGCCAGCGAGCGCGCGGTGGAGCGCCACGGACTGCGGCCGCTCGCGCGCATCGTCGGCTACGCCCAGGCGGAGATCGCCGCCAAGTGGCTCTTCCTCGCCCCGGTCCAGGGCGTGCGCAAGCTGCTCGAGCGCACGGCGATGTCCATCGAGGACTTCGACCTCATCGAGATCAACGAGGCCTTCGCCGCCCAGGTGCTGGCCGACGGCCGCGAGCTCGGCTTCGACTGGTCGAAGGTGAACGTCAACGGCGGCGCGATCGCCCTGGGACACCCCGTCGGCGCCAGCGGCGCGCGCATCGTGGCCACCCTGCTCCACGAGCTGCGGCGGCGCGGAGGCCGTCATGCCCTCGCCACCCTCTGCCTCGGTGGTGGTGGCTCCGTGGCCATGGCCTTCGAGCGCGTCTGAGTCGCCTATCATCGAGGGGACCGGTCGCCGTGTCGGCCGGCCTCACGGCGCACACCCGGAGGAAGCCCATGCCCCGCGTCGCCATCATCACCGATTCGGCCTCGGACCTGTCGCCCGAGGACGCCGCCAGCCACGAGGTGACCGTGGTCCCGCTCATGGTCACCTTCGGCTCGACCGAGTACCGCACCGGCGTGGACATCGACGCCGCGCGCTTCTGGGAGATGATGACCGCGCCGTCCGCGCCCTTCCCCAGGACGGCCGCCTGCAGCCCGGGCGACTTCCAGGCCGCGTTCGCTCGCGCATTCGATGGGGGCGCCGATGAGATCGTCTGCATCACCGTCGGCGGCAAGCTCTCGGCCACGCTCAAGAGCGCCCAGATCGCCCGCGACGCGATGCCCGACCGGCCCATCCACGTCGTCGACGGCGACTCGGCCAGCTACGGTTTCGGCATGCTGGTGCTGCTGGCCGCCGACCTGGCGAGGACCGGCGCCTCCGCCGCGGAGATCGTGGCGGATGTCGAGCGCCGAAAGCCCGACTGCCGCCTCTACGTCGTCCTCGAGACGCTCGAGTACCTCAAGCGCGGCGGGCGCATCAGCGGCGCCAAGGCGGCCATCGGCGGCATCCTCTCGGTCAAGCCGATCATCACCATCGAGGACGGCCTCGTGGAGACCGCGGACCAGCCCAGGACGCGCGGCAAGGCCCGCGAGCGGCTGTTCGAGTTGCTGACGGCGAAGCCCGTCGAGCGCGCCGTCGTCCTGCATGGCCGGGCCTCCGATGTGGCGGTCTTCGCCGACGAGCTGGCGGCTCGCGCCGGGATCGCCCGCTCGAGCGTGATGATCCGTCTGATCGGGCCCGCGATCGGCCCCCACGTGGGCCCCGGCGCCTACGGCGCGGTCGTGCTCCGCAGGGCCTGAGCCTCCGGTTGTAAACTGGCCGCGCTTCGCATCCCGCGGGCCTGCCCGCCCCACACCGTCCCCGGGGCCCGGCGTTCGCGACACGGAGGAACTCGTCCTCGATGACTACCGAGCAGGTCGCCGCGCCGATCAACCCCTGGAAAGTGGCGCAGCAGCAGTTCGACCTCGCCGCGGACAAGCTGGACCTCGACCCCGGCCTGCGGCATGTCCTGCGCGAGTGCCGGCGCGAGTTGACGGTCCACTTCCCGGTGAAGATGGACGACGGCAACGTCCAGGTCATGACCGGGTACCGCGTCCAGCACAACCTCGGCCGGGGGCCGGCGAAGGGCGGCATCCGCTACCACCAGGATGTCAGCTCGACGAGGTGAAGGCCCTCGCGATGTGGATGACCTGGAAGTGCGCGGTCGTGGACCTGCCCTACGGCGGCGGCAAGGGCGGCGTCGTCATCGACCCCAAGAAGCTGTCGCAGCATGAGGTCGAGCGGCTGACCCGCCGCTTCGCCACCGAGATCAGCGTGCTCATCGGCCCCGAGCGGGACATCCCGGCCCCGGACGTCAACACGAACGCCCAGACCATGGCCTGGATCATGGACACCTACTCGATGCACGTGGGGTACACGGTCCCCGGCGTCGTCACCGGCAAGCCCATCAGCCTGGGTGGTTCGGAGGGGCGCAACGAGGCGACCGCCCGCGGTGCCGTCTACACCATCGTCGAGGCGGCACGCCACCTGGGCATGGATCTCGGTCGTGCCACGGTCGCCGTGCAGGGCTTCGGCAACGCCGGCTCCATCGCCGCGCAGCTCATCGTCCCCGAGGGCGCCACGGTGGTGGCCGTCTCCGACTCGAGCGGTGGCATCCATAACGCGGCCGGCCTCGACGTCGAGAGGGTCATCGCCTGGAAGAAGGAGCACGGCACCGTCGTCGGCTTCCCTGGCGCGTCGGGCATCACGAACGCCGAGCTGCTCGAGATCCCCTGCGACGTCCTCATCCCCGCCGCCCTCGAGAACCAGATCACGCCGGGCAACGCCGGGCGGATCAAGGCCCGCATCATCGCCGAGGCCGCCAACGGTCCGACCACGCCCGAGGCGGACGACATCCTCCACGAGCGCGGCGTCTTCATCATCCCGGACATCCTGTGCAACGCCGGCGGCGTGACGGTCAGCTACTTCGAATGGGTCCAGGACCTCAACCGCGACCACTGGAGCGAGGCGGTCGTCAACGCCAAGCTCAAGGAGATCATGGTCAAGGCCTTCGGCGAGGTGCTGCGGCTGGCCACGACCAACGACGTGAACAATCGGGTCGGCGCCTACCTGCTGGCCGTGGACCGGGTCGCCTCGGCCACCGCCCTGCGCGGCCTCTACCCGTAACGCGACGGCGGCCGGCCATCGACGCGACCCAGCCCGAACGCCGTCCCCGCGCGAGGACCCGATGACCGACGTCGCTGCCGCCCCGGCGGCCGAGCTGGCCTCGCTCGCCGCAGCGCACCACGAGGCGTGGCTGGCTGCCCATCCGGTGGAGGCCACGGTCATCGGGGAGCGGCGCTTCGACGACCGCCTCGAGGACATCTCGCCCGAGGGTGTCCGGGCGCGCGCCATACAGCTGCGTGGTTTCCTCGAGCGGGCCCGGGCGATCCCCACGGGGGTCATGGCCGAGGCCGACGTGGTGACGCACGAGGTGCTCCTCGAGGCGCTCCAGACGGAGCTGTCGCTGGTCGAGGCCGATCTCGAGGAGTGGACGGTCGACCCCCTCAACGGGCCGCAGGTCCACTTCCTGAACCTGCCCACCCTGCAACCGGTCACGACGGTCGAGCAGGGCGAGGCGATGGCCGGCCGCTGGCGGGCCATGGGTCCATGGCTGGACCAGCACATGGCCAACCTGCGCCGCAGCGCATCCGAGGGCCTCGTCGGCGTGCACGAGCCGGTGGTCAAGACGATCGAGGCCCTCGACGCCCTGGGCAACCGCCCGCTCGAGACGTGGGCCGTCCTGGATCCCATCCGCGAGCCCCATCCCGACTGGCCGGCCGGCGACCTCGAGGCCTTCCGGGCCGACCTGCTGACGGCGGTCCGCGAGGGCCTGGCACCGGCCTTCGCCCGCTATCGCGAGCTGCTCGCCGACGTGATCCTGCCTGTGGCGCGGCCCGGCGAGCGAGCGGGCCTGCTGCACCTCCCGGGCGGTTCCGAGACCTACCGGCGCCTCGTGCGCGCCCACACCACGCTCGCCCTCTCACCCGAGGAGATCCACGGGATCGGGCTGCGCGAAGTGGCGCGCGTCAACGCCGAAACGGAGGAGCTCGGCCGGCGGGTGCTCGGGGCGCCCGACAGGGCGGCAACGGTCGAACGCATGCGCGGCGATCCGTCGCTCCACTTCTCGACCCGCGAGGAGATCGTGAGCGAGGCGGAGACGGCGCTGGCCCGGGCCCGGGCGGCCATCCCCGCCTGGTTCGGGAGGCTGCCTGGTGCCGAGTGTGCCGTCGTGCCCATCGCCGAGCACGAGGAGCGCCACGCCACGATCGCCTACTATTGGCAGCCGGCCGCCGACGGCTCGCGCCCCGGCCAGTACTTCGTCAACACCCACGCGCCGGAGACGCGCCCCCGTTTCGAGGCGGAGGCGCTGGCGTACCACGAGTCGATCCCGGGTCATCACCTGCAGATCGCGATCGCCCAGGAGCTGACCGGCCTGCCCGAGTTCCGGCGCCACCTTGCGGTGACGGCCTTCGACGAGGGCTGGGGCCTGTACGCCGAACGCCTGTCGGACGAGATGGGGCTCTACACGTCGGACCTCGATCGGCTCGGCGTGCTCTCCTTCGACTCGTGGCGCGCCTGCCGGCTCGTCCTGGACACCGGCCTCCACGCCCTCGGCTGGTCGCGGGCGCAGGCCATGGAGTTCATGATCGCCAACAGCCCCGTGGCCACGAACAACGTCGTCAACGAGGTCGATCGCTACATCGTCTGGCCGGGCCAGGCGCTGGCCTACAAGATGGGCCAGCTGGAGATCCTCCGGCTCCGGGCCTGGGCCCGGGAGCGACTCGGTGGGCGCTTCGACATCCGCGCCTTCCACGACGCCGTGCTGTCCGAGGGCGCCGTGCCGCTGCGGGTGCTGGGCGACCTCGTCGCGCGCTACGCGGAGCGAGCCGCGGCGGGGTAGCCGCGGCTCCGACCCTGAGCGGTCGATGGCCGATCGGTCCATGCGCCGGCTTGTCAGTACTACTGTCGCCGGGCCGCTGATTCGGCCGCAGCAGGGCCCAAGCGGCTTCGGCAAGGCCTCGTGGGCACCAGAATCAGCCACCAGCGGCTAACAGGATCGGCTGGTGGCGACCCTCCCGCCGGACAAGCGGGCGTCCCGACAGTACTACTGACATCGGCGACCACAGAGCTCCCAGCAAGCCCGCCTCGCCCCTCTCGCGGTGTACCATGCCGCTCCCATGCTGGACCACGAAGAGAAGTTCCTGTTCAAGGAGGAGATCCTCCACCTGGCCACCGCCGTGGCGGAGCCGGGCACGCTCGACAACGTCGAGGATCTGCTCACCGACGTGATCACCAGCCCGCGCTTCGACTCGGAGGTCTTCACGCTCGAGCGCTCGCTGCAGGTCATGCTCGGTCCTCGCGCGGGAACGACGCTGGTCGGCTTGCTCACGGTCGCGCCCGAGGTCTTCGACGAGGTGGCCGAGGTGCGCATCGCGAGCGAGGTGCACGAGCGGCTCGTCGCCTGGCGCGCCCGCTTTGGCCTGGCCATCGACAACGCCCTCAACTTCCTCAACAACCCGGACGGCATCCAGGGCCACAACTTCGCCACGCAGATCGCCCATATCGAGGACCGGCGCGTCCTCCAGGGGCGATTGACGCTCGTGCGCTACAACAACGAGCCGCAGTTCTTCCTGGCCGACGCGGGCGTCTTCTACGGCCTCATCGCCGACCTGCTCGAGCGCCTGGGCCCGCACACCGACCCGGACACGATCGACCAGGAGACGCTGACGCGCCTGAGGGACGCGCTGACGCTGGTGGAGCGCCGGGCCACGCCGCGCGAACGGGCCTAAGGCCCCGAGCCCCTTCGGGGCGACCGATGCGCCAGCTCTACCTCGCCGCGACCGGCATGAACCGGGGCAAGACGACGGTCTCGCTCGGACTCCTCGCCGCGCTCTTCGCGCGCGGCCTGAAGACGGGCTTCATCAAGCCGGTCGGGCAGCGCTACGCGATCGTGGACGGCGTTCCCGCCGACGAGGACGCCATCCTCATGAAGAGCGTCTACGCCCTGCCCGACCCGCTGGCGAACCTAAGCCCCGTGCACATCCCGCGCGGCTTCACCAAGGCCTTCATCAACGGCCACGTCGTGGACGACCTGCCCGCCCGCATCCGCGCAGCCTGGGAGCGGGTGGCCGAGGGCCGCGAGGTGCTCCTCGTCGAGGGCACCGGACACGCCGGCGTGGGCTCGGTGGTCGATCTCTCGAACGCCGCGGTGGCGCGCATGCTCGGCGCCCGTGCCGTCATCGTCAGCGAGGCCGGCGTCGGCCGTCCCATCGACGAGATCGTGCTCAACCACGCGTTCTTCAGCCGCCATGGGGTCGAGGTGGCCGGCGCCGTGGTCAACAAGGTGGACCTCGAGGCGCATCCCTCGTTGGCCGCCGTCCTCGAGCGCGGGCTGGCCCGGCACGGCATCGAGCTGCTGGGCGTCCTGCCCTACCGTCCCCTTCTCTCCAACCCGACCCTCTCGATGCTCCAGGAGCAGATGCGCGGTGAGCTGCTGCACCCCGGGCCGGACCTCGCCCGCGTCATCGAGCACGTCGCCATCGGCGCCATGCAGGCCGGCCATGTGCTCGAGCGGGTGGGACCGGGCAGCCTGCTCATCGTGCCCGGGGATCGCGAGGACGTCATCGGCACGGTGGTCACGGCCACGCTCGTGGGTGCGCCGACCGGCGGTGCCGACGCTGCCTCCCGGCACCGCAGCCGCCGGACGCTGGCGGGCATCGTGCTGACCGGTGGATACCGGCCCTCGCAGCGCGTCATCGACGCCATCCGCCACGCCGATCTCTTCGCCTACCTCGTGGCGGAGGACACGTACGCCGCTGCCTCCGAGGTGCACGACCTGCTGGTCAAGACGCACCCGGATGACGCCGACAAGATCGAGCTCATCCAGCAGCTCGTGGCCGAGCACCTCGACGTGGACCGCATCCTCGCGCGCTTCGCGGAGCCGCTCCCGCGCTAGCCTGCCGGCCCGGGGAGCGGCTCGTTGTCGATGAGCCGCGTCGGCCCGAAGCGCACCGCGAGCGAGAGCAGCGCCGGCCCCTGAACCCGTTCCAGCTCGGCCAGGGTCTCGGCGTCGGCGCAGCTGACGTACTCGCCCTCCGCCAGCGGCTCGGACGCGAGCACCGCCCGCATCGCCGCGCGCAACGCCTCGCCGGAGCGCTCGCCGGCCTCCCACCGGCCACGGGCTGCCAGCAACGCCCGGCGCAGGACCGGCGCCGCGGCGCGCTCGGCAGGGGAGAGGTGGAAGTTGCGCGACGACAGCGCGAGCCCGTCCGGCTCGCGCACCGTGGGGCAGGCGATCACTTCCGTGGGCAGCGCGAGGTCGAGCGCCATGCGCCGGATGACCATGACCTGCTGGGCGTCCTTCTGGCCGAAGTAGGCGTGCTCCGCGCCGACCAGGGCGAAGAGGATGGCCACCACCGTGGCCACGCCCTCGAAATGGCCCGGTCGCGCCGCGCCCTCGAGGGGCCCGGCCAGCGCGCCCACGCTGACCCGTGTGTCGAAGTCGGCCGGGTAGACCTCCTCGACCGGCGGCATCCAGACGAGGTCCACCTCCTCCTCGGCGCAGATGGCCAGGTCCCGGGCCTCGCTGCGGGGATAGCGCCCGAAGTCAGCGGCCTGGTCGAACTGGCGCGGGTTCACGAAGATCGTCACGACGGTCGTGGCGTCCGCGTCGCGTGCGCGACGCATGAGCGCGCGGTGGCCGCCGTGGAGCCAGCCCATCGTGGGCACGAGGCCGATCGGCCGTGGCGCGCGGGCGAGCGCCGCGCGCAGCTCCGCGCGGGTGCGCAGGACGCGGGTCACCCGCTCAGAGGTCGCGGTCGAGCGGGATCCCGCCCAGCGGCGCGCCCGCGGTCCGGTCCTGCTCGCCGCGGCCGAGCGCCTCGGCCAGGACGGCATCGTCCATGCGCACCGTTTCCGCCTCGCCGGGGAAGGTGCCCGCGGCCACGTCCGCCGCCCAGGCCCGGACCGCAGCGTCGATCGTCTCGCGCAGGTGGGCGTAGAGGCGGGCGTGGCGCGGGATGTGGTCCACGCTCAGCCCGAGCACGTCGGTAATGATCTGGACCTGGCCCGAGCAGCCGGCTCCGGCGCCGATGCCGATGGTCGGGATGCGCAGGCGCTCGGTGATGGCAGCGGCGAGCTGCTCCGGTACGAGCTCCAGCACGACGGAGAAGGCGCCCGCCTCCTGGACTGCCAGCGCGTCGGCGAGGAGGGCGCGCGCGGTATCGCGCGTCTTGCCCTGCACGCGCACCTTCCCGATCTGGTGGATGGCCTGCGGGGTGAGCCCGATGTGGCCCATGACCGGGATGCCCGTCTTCGTCATGGCCTCGATGGTCCGCGCGCTGCGCACGCCACCTTCGATCTTCACGGCCTGGGCGCCGCCCTCGCGCAGGAAGACGCCCGCGTTGGCGATCGACTCCTCGATCGACACGCCGTAGGACAGGAAGGGCATGTCGGCGATGACCAGGGCGTGCCGGCTGCCGCGGGCGACGGCCTTGACGTGGTGGAGCATCTCGGCCATCGAAACGCGCACGGTGGTCTCGTAGCCGAGCATCACCTGGGCCAGCGAGTCGCCCACGAGCAGCATCGGGATGCCTGCCTCGTCGAGGATGCGCGCGGTCGGGTAGTCGTACGCGGTCAGCATCGGGATGCGCTGCCCGTCGGCATGCAGCCGGGCGATATCGCTGACGGTCAGGCGGCGCGGTGCATCGGTGGCGCTCATGCCCGGCTCTCCTCGGTGGCTCGCATGGATCGGGTCGCCTGACCAGTCTGCCTCGAAGCGTCGCGGGCGTCCAGCAGGGCCGCCACGCGGTCGAGCAGGCGGTCGGCCACCTCGCGCTTCGAGAGGAGCGGCCATCGCTCGGGCGCGCTCCCGGGGACCACGATCGTGACGCGATTCGTGTCGCCTCCGAAGCCGGAGCCCTCCTCGGCGACGTCGTTGGCCACGAGCAGGTCGACGCGCTTGCGGGCCGCCTTCTCGACCGCCCGGTCGAGCGACCCGGTCTCGGCCGCGAAGCCGACCAGGACGGGTCGGGGACGCAGCCGCTCGTGGGCCAGCGCTGCCGCCTCCGCGAGGATGTCCTCGGTCGGCTCCAGCTCCAGGGTCAGGCCCGCCCGGCGCGTCAGCTTCTCCTCGGCGGCCCGCTGCGGCCGGAAGTCGGCCACCGCGGCGGCCATGACCAGCGCGTCGGCGTCGGCTAGCGCGGCCAGGACGACCTCGCGCATGGCGGCCGCGGTCTCGGCGTGGCGCACCTCGGCGCGCTCGGGCAGCGGCACGCTCACCGTCCCGGCCACGAGGACCACCACCGCGCCGCGGTCGAGCGCGGCCTCGGCGACGGCCGCTCCCATGCGGCCCGACGAGCGGTTGCCGATGAAGCGCACGGGGTCGATGGGCTCGGCCGTGCCGCCGGCGCTGACGACGATGCGGCGGCCCTCGAGGTCGGCCCCGCGTCGCTCGGGCTCGAGTGGCGGGCGCAGCGCCGCATCGGGGGCCCGCACCGGCCGCCCCGTCACGGCCGCCTCGACGGCGGCCACGATGGCCGCGGTCTCGGCCAGCCTGCCGCGGCCGCTGGCACCGGAGGCCAGCGGCCCCTCCTCGGGCTCGACGATCGCGTAGCCGTACCCGCGCAGCCTCTCGGCGTTCGCCCGCGTGGCCGGGTGGCTCCACATCCCGCCGTCCATGGCTGGCGCGACGACCACCGGCGCCGCGGTGGCGAGGCAGATCGCGGTGACCACGTCGTCGGCCAGACCGCCGGCCATGGCGGCCATCCAGCGGGCGGTGGCCGGGGCGACGACGACGACGTCGGCCGTGTCGGCGGCCACGATGTGGCCGATGCGCGAGTCGGCCAACAGCTCCAGTGGATCGAGCTGGACGCGGTGCCGGGTCAGCGTCTCGAGCGTCAGCGGCCCGAGGAAGCGCGACGCCGAATGCGTCATCGCCGGCTGCACCTCGGCCCCGGCGGCGACGAGGGCGCGCACCAGCTCGGCGGCCTTGTAGGCCGCGATCGAGCCGGTCACGCCGAGGACGACGAGCCGCCCCTCCAGCGGCCGCGCGCTCACCGCGCGCTCCGCAGGGCCGGCTCCGCGGGCGCGCTGGCGGCGGTCGCCGCCGCCGCCTCCGCATGGAGCAGGACGAGGCCCCGCAACGTCAGCTCGGGATCCACGACGTCCACGCCCTCGAGGCCCTCGATCCACGGGGCGCGCGACAGGCCGCCGGTCAGGATGACACGGATGGACGCGCCCGGGTTTTCGGCCGCGAGCTCCTCTCGCGTGAGCCGGATGAGCTCCTTCGCCAGGCCCAGGTGGCCGATGACCGCGCCGCTCTGCATGGCCGAGATGGTGTCATCGCCGATGGCCCGTGCCGGCCGCCGCAGCGCGATGCGCGGCAGCTTCGCGGTGCGCGAGGCCAGGGCCTCCAGGCCCAGCTCGAGGCCCGGGGCGATGGCCCCGCCGATGTAGGCGCCGTCGGCGGCGATGACGTCGAGGGTCGTGGCCGTCCCGAAGTCGACCACGATGGCCGGAGCGCCGTGCAGCCGGCCGGCGGCGAAGGCGTTGACGAGCCGGTCGGCGCCGGCCTCGTCGGGTCGCTGGACACGGATGGGGATGGGCACGCTGGCCGCGCTCGCCTCGAGCAGCGGCAGCGCCCGGCGCACGGCGAGGGCGGCCAGCGCCGCCGACCAGGCGGGCACGACGCTGGCCACGACGATCGCGTCGATGTCGGCCAGCCCGCGGCCGTCGAGGGCCAGCAGCCCCTCGAGGAGCGTCTCCAGCTCGTCCGGACCGATGGCGCGGCGGCTCGTGGCCCGGCGCGTGGCGACCAGCTCGCCGCTGCGCGCGAGGCCGAGCGTGACGTTGGTGTTGCCGACGTCGATGGCGAGCAGCATGGCCCGATGATACCCGTGCCCTGCCGCCGCCCGGTGGTAGCCTGCCGCTGGCCGCTTGACAGAGGAGCCTCACATGTCCGCCCTGCGGCGGCTGATCGACTTCTACGGCATCCAGGCGCACCTCCTGTGGGAGTGGCGGGCGGGCCGGCGCGCGCTCCTGAAGCGCGGCCTCTTCTCGTTCGTCATCGCCTGGATCTCGTTCGCCGTCACGGCCTGGGCGATCCCCGGCATCCTCGTCACCGACGTCGCCTCGGTGGCCATCGCGGTCGTCGTCATCGCCCTCCTCTACGCGCTGGTGCGGCCGATCTTCCTCGCGCTCGTCGCGCCGATCTCGCTCCTCCTCGTCGGCGTCGCGTCGATCGTCTTCCAGGTCTTCGTGATCGGCATCCTCGGTCCGCTCGTCCCCGGCATCGACGTCACCGATGTCGGAGCTGCGTTCTGGGGCTCGTGGGTCTTCGCCATCGTCCACACGTTCCTCTCGGCCGTCGTCGCCCTCGACCAGGAGCAGTCCTACTACGCCTCGCTCGTGCGCCAGCTGGCCGTGCGCCGCGCGGATGTCGTTCGCACCGACCAGCCCGGCCTGGTGATCGTCCAGATCGACGGCCTCAGCCACCCGGTGCTGCGCAACCAGGTGCGTGCCGGTCGCGTGCCGGTCATGTCGCGCTGGCTGCGGGCGCGGCGGATGCGGCTCGGTCGCTGGGAGGTGATGCTGCCCTCGCAGACGTCGGCCAGCCAGGCCGGCATCCTGCACGGCGACAACGACCGCATCCCGGCCTTCCGCTGGTACGAGAAGGCGACGCGCCGCCTGCTCGTCTCGAATCGTCCGCACGATGCGGCCGAGATCGTCCGCCGCGTCTCGAACGGGGAGGGGCTGCTGAGCCGCGGCGGGGTCAGCATCGGGAACCTCGTCACCGGCGATGCGTCCCGCAGCTTCATGACCATGGCCGCACTCGCCGAGGGGACGCGCGGCATCGGCCGACCGCGCGATTTCTACGGTTTCTTCGTCAGCCCGCACAACTACCTGCGCGTCGTCTTCCAGACGGTCGGCGAGATCGGCAAGGAGCTGGTGCAGGCGCGGCGGCAGGCGCGTGCCGGCATCGAGCCACGCATGCCGCGGGGCTTCCCCTACCCGATCGCGAGGGCCGTCACGAACATCCTCCTGCGCGGCCTGCAGACGTCGCTGATCATCGAGGAGATGTATCGGGGCACCCCGGTCATCTACGCCGACTACACCGACTACGACGAGATCGCCCATCACTCGGGCCCCGAGCGGGCCGAGGCGTTCGATGCCCTCGACGGCGTGGATCGCACGCTCGGCGCCCTGGAGCGGGCGGCCGCCGACGCCGCTCGTCCCTACCGCTTCGTCGTCCTCTCCGACCACGGCCAGACGCTGGGTGCGACGTTCCAGCAGCGCTACGGGGTGACGCTCCAGGACACGGTGCACGCGCTCATGGGCGGTCGGGCCTCGGTCGAATCGGCCACCGGGCGCGTCGAGGAGTGGGGCGCGGTCAACACGTTCCTCTCCGAGTTCACGCGCGGCATCGGTGTCGGGCCCGCCATCGCGCGGCGCGCCCTGAGGAGCCGGACGCGCGACGGCCTGGTGGAGCTCGGCCGGCGGGTCGAGGCGGCGCCACCTGCGGAACCCGCGGCGGCCGTGGGCGAGGCACCGGATCTCGTCGTGTGCCCGTCGGGCAACCTGGCCTTGATCTACTTCAACGCCCGCGTCGAGCGGCTGACCGTGGAGCATCTGGCCGAGCTCCATCCCGGGCTCGTCGAGGCGCTGGCCAACCACCCGGGCATCGGGCTGCTGCTCGTCCGCTCCGAGGCGCACGGCGCGATCGCCGTCGGCCGCCGTGGCATCCGCTATCTCGACGCGGAGCGGGTCGTGGGCGAGGACCCCGTGGCGCCCTTCGGGCCGTACGCCATCGCGAGCCTGCGCGGGCTCGATGCCATGGACAACGTCGGCGACATCGCGGCCATCAGCGTGCTCGACCCCGACACCGAGGAGGTGGCGGCCTTCGAGGAGCTCATCGGCTCCCACGGCGGGATCGGCGGCTGGCAGACGAAGGGCTTCATCCTCTACCCCGCAGACTGGGAGGTGACCGAGGACCCGCTCCTGGGTGCCCCGGCCGTCTACCGTCAGCTGCGATCGTGGATGGAGGCGATGGGGCTGCCCGTCGGACCACGCTCAGGCGTCGAGGGCAGCCCGGACCTCCGGTAGGCGCTCGATCGTCTCGAGGTCGAACGGGTCGCGGAAGATCCAGATGACTTCGGACACGCCGACGTCGGCATAGGCCCGGATGCCCGCTGCGATCGTCGCCGGCGGGCCCCATAGCGTGAGATCCTGGGCCTGCCCGTCGGAGCCGACCCTGCCGGCCAGGCCGTGCCGCTCGGCGATCTCGCCGTACGTCCGGAGCGCCTCCTCGGCATGGTCGCGGATGACGACGTCGATGGAGACCGTGCGCGCGATCTCACGCTCGTCCCGGCCGATCGCCGCGCAATGCGCGCGCAGGATGGCGTCGCGGTCGGCGATGCGGGCCGGTTCGCCGTAGCCGTTCCACAGGTCGGCGTAGTGGGCGGTCGTGAGCAGCGTCTTGCGCGGCCCGGAGCCGCCGATGAGGATGGGCAGCCGCGCCTGGATCGGGCGTGGCGCGCAGACGGCGTCGCGCAGGGTGTAGAAGCGTCCCTCGTGCGTGACGCGCTCACCGTCGAGCAGGCGACGGATGAGGCCGACCGCCTCGTCGAGCCGGTCCAGTCGCTCGCCGAAGCTCGCGCCGAAGTCGAACCCGAAGGCGTCGTGCTCGCGCTCGAACCAGCCGCCGCCGAGGCCGAGGATCGCCCGTCCGTCGCTCACGTGGTCCAGGGTGGTGGCCAGCTTCGCCGTCAAGCCGGGGTTGCGGAAGGTGTTGGCACCGACCAGCAGGCCGAGGCGCACGTGGCTCGTCAGCGCGGCCCAGGCCGACAGCGTCATCCAGCCCTCGAGCTTCGGGTCGCTCCAGTCGCCCTCGTCGGCCAGCAGGTGGTCGTCCGCCCAGAGTGAGTCGAAGCCCGATGCCTCGATGCGCCCCGCGACGTCGCGCAGCGCCGGCCACGTGGTGCGGTTGGTCCAGATGGCGGCTCCGAAGCGCATCGGCGGAGCATACGTGCCTCGGGCTGGGCGCGCGCCGCCTCCCGTCCCGACCTGCCGCATGCCCCCTGGGCATCCGAACCCGCGAACCCGGCCGCAACTGCCTCGCGATGAGGCGTCATCGAGCGGCAGCTGAGCGTGGATCCGGCCGCTCCCATGACCGGCGGGCATGCGGTCTGCCGGGGCGCGTTGACACTCGGCGGCACCGACTGCTACCATGCCGGCACTCGGTTAGCACTCACCATCGGAGAGTGCTAACCACGAACGAGGACCGTCCACGTGGCGCGACGCAAGGACCGCCCCGGTCCGCTCGACCCGCGCTCGGCGGCGATCCTGCGGGCCATCATCGAGGAATACGTGGCCACCGCGCAGCCGGTGGGCAGCCAGTCGCTGGTCGAGAGGTGCCGCCTCGAGGTCAGCTCCGCGACCGTGCGCAACGTCATGGCCGAGCTGGAGCGCGCGGGGCTCCTGCACAGCCCGCACACCAGCGCCGGCCGCGTGCCGACCGATGCCGGCTACCGGCTCTACGTCGAGTCGATCGCCGAATCCGTCGCCCTGGCGCCGGTCGAACGCCTGATGATCCGCCACCAGTTCGGCCAGGTCGAGTTCGCCAGCGAGCAGTGGATCCGCCTCGCGGCGTCCACCCTGGCCGGGGCGACCCATTCTGCCGGCATCGCCACGCCGGCCAAGCCCGAGGCGTCGCGCATCCGGCGTGTGGACCTCGTCTCGGGCGGCGAGCGGATGGCCAGTCTCGTGCTCGTCCTCGCCGAGGGCCCCATCAAGCAGCACCTCCTGCCGCTCGACACGCCGACCGACCAGGAGCTCCTCGACGACGCCGCACGACGCCTCAATGAGCGCATCGCCGGCAGGACGGCGACGCAGCTGGAGCCGCTGCTGCGCGACCTGCCCCTCGACACCGACACGGACCAGCTCGTCGCCCGGGCCGCCGAGCGCATCGCCCGGGCCATGCGCGAGTTCGACGCCAACGTCGTCGAGGACGTCTTCAGCGAGGGCCTCCTCTACGTCATGGAGGCGCCCGAGTTCGCGCAGACGGACAAGCTCCGTCGCGTCTTCGTCCTCCTCCAGGATCGCGCCTACCTGGGCGACCTCGTCCATGACGTGACAGACGCCGGCGACGTGCGCGTCTTCATCGGCGCCGAGAACCGTCCCGCCGAGCTGCACGACGTGGCCCTCGTCCTCGCGCCCTACGGCCGACGGGGACGAGCCAGCGGCGTGGTGGGGGTGCTCGGTCCCACGCGCATGGCCTACCCACACGCGATCAGCACCGTCCGCTACGTGAGCGGCCTGATGAACGAATTGGTGGATCACCTGTACGCATGAGCACGCACAAGACCCGTGCCCAGGAGCGCATCGAGGCCCTCGAGACGCCCACCGCGACCCAGTTGCTGGAGCGCATCGCGCAGCTGGAGACGGAGCTGGCCGCCGCGCGAGGGGAGGCCGGCGACAACCTCGCCGGCTGGCAGCGCGCCACGGCCGACTTCCAGAATTACCGGCGCCGCACGGAGCAGGAGCGCGAGCAGCTGCTCGGGCTGGCCAACGAATCGCTGCTGCGCAAGGTCCTGTCGATCGTGGATGATTTCGACCGTGCCATCGAGGCCATGCCCTCCGAGCTGGCGAAGCTGTCCTGGGTCGAGGGCATCGCGGCCATCGACCGCAAGCTTCGCTTCCTGCTCGAGTCGGAGGGCGTGACGCCGATCGAGGCCGCCGGGCGGCCGTTCGATCCGCGCGAGCACGAGGCGCTCACGCACGAAGAGACGACCAAGGCTCCCGATGAGACGGTCATCGGCGAGATCCAGCGCGGCTACAGGATCCGGGACCGGGTCCTGCGGCCGTCGCTCGTCAGCGTCGCCAAGAACCCCGGCAGCGATGCCGGGTCCGGAGGGAACGACTAGACCATGGGCAAGATCATCGGCATCGACCTGGGCACGACCAACTCCGTCGTGGCCGTCATGGAGGGCGGGGAGCCGACCGTCATCCCCAGCGCCGAGGGCGGCCGCACCGTGCCCTCGGTGGTGGCCTTCTCGAAGGCCGGCGAGCGGCTCACCGGCCAGGTCGCGAAGCGGCAGGCCATCACCAACTCGGCCAACACGGTCTACTCGATCAAGCGCTTCATGGGTCGCCGCTGGGACGACCCCGAGGTGCAGCGCTCCAAGGACCTCGTGGGCTACAAAGTGGAGCGCGACTCCAAGAGCGACGGCGTCAAGGTGGCGCTGGTGGATGGCAAGAGCTACACGCCGCCTGAGATCAGCGCCATGATCCTGCAGAAGCTCAAGACCGACGCCGAGGCATACCTGGGCGAGAAGGTCACCGAGGCGGTCATCACCGTCCCCGCCTACTTCGACGACACGCAGCGCCAGGCCACGAAGGACGCCGGCCGCATCGCCGGCCTCGATGTCAAGCGCATCATCAACGAGCCGACCGCCTCCGCGCTGGCCTATGGCCTGGACAAGAAGAAGGACGAGAAGATCGCCGTCTACGATCTCGGCGGCGGCACCTTCGACATCTCCATCCTCGAGCTCGGCGACGGCGTCTTCGAGGTCAAGGCGACCAACGGCGATACGCACCTCGGCGGCGACGACTTCGACCAGCGCGTCATCGACTGGCTGGTCAGCGAGTTCAAGCGGGACCAGGGCATCGACCTCACCTCCGACCCGCAGGCGATGCAGCGCCTCAAGGAGGCGGCCGAGAAGGCCAAGGTGGAGCTGAGCTCGGCCTCGCAGACGGAGATCAACCTGCCCTACATCACCGCCGACGCGTCCGGGCCCAAGATGCTCCTCATGACGATCACGCGGGCGAAGCTCGAGGACCTCTGCGCGGACCTCATCGAGAAGACCAAGAAGCCGGTCGTCCAGGCCCTCAAGGACTCCGGCCTCAAGGCGGCGGACATCGACGAGGTCATCCTCGTCGGCGGCATGACCCGCATGCCGGCCGTCCAGGAGGCGGTCAAGGCGCTCTTCGGCGGCAAGGAGCCGAACAAGGGGGTCAATCCCGACGAGGTCGTCGCCGTCGGTGCGGCCATCCAGGCCGGTGTTCTGGCGGGCGACGTCAAGGACGTCCTGCTGCTGGACGTGACGCCGCTGTCGCTGGGCATCGAGACGCTGGGCGGCGTGATGACCCGGCTCATCGAGCGCAACACGACCATCCCGACGTCCAAGTCGCAGGTCTTCTCCACGGCCAGCGAGAACCAGCCGCAGGTGGAGATCCACGTGCTGCAGGGCGAGCGGGACATGGCGCCCGACAACAAGACCCTGGGCAAGTTCATCCTCGACGGCATCCCGCCCGCGCCGCGCGGCGTGCCCCAGATCGAGGTCACCTTCGACATCGACGCCAACGGCATCCTCGACGTGAAGGCGAAGGATCGGGCCACCGGCCGCGAGCAGCAGGTGCGCATCACCGCCTCCTCGATGCTCTCCAAGGATGCCGTGGACACGATGGTCCGCGACGCCGCCGAGCACGCCGAGGAGGATCGCCGGCGGCGTGACGAGGTCGAGACCCGCAACCAGGCCGACGCCCTCGCCTTCCAGGCCGAGCGCACGCTGCGCGACCTGGGCGACAAGGTGGAGGCCGGTGACCGCGCCGAGACCGAGCGGCGCATGGAGGCCGTCCGCGAGGCGCTCAAGGGGAGCGATCTGGAGGGGGTGAAGGCCGCTGCGGCCGCGCTCTCCGAGCAGCTCCAGAAGGTGGCCACGGCCGCCTACGCGAAGAGCGGACCGATCGACTACGACACCCCCGCCGGGGCCGGCGGCGACGGGGCCGAGGCGGGCGGGGCCGGGGAGGGCGAGGCCGAGCCGGGGCCCGGCGCTGCCGGCGAGGCCGACGAGCCGGTCGAGGGCGAGTACAAGGAAGTCTGACGCGTCGGCGGCGTTCGCCGGCCGCGGGGAGGGCTCGTCCACCGCACGCGCCCGGGACGTGGATCGCTCGCGGCTGCAAGTCCCCGATCTTGCCAAATGCGCGCGTGGCTGACGAAGTTCAGCGAATCCCTGCCATCGGTCGCTATGGGCGACCGATGACGAGAACTCGCACCTTGCGAGGGTCGGAGTCACGCTTGCGGAGCGGTCTCCACCCCCGTCGCGAGGGCCGGCGCGAGCGACGGTTGTCGTCCTGGCCGACATTTGTCAAGAACAGGATCCCCGCGATCGCGTGGTCGGGGTGGCGCAGCCACCGCCTCACGGCTGCGGTGCGCATCGGTAACGCTGCGCGGAAGGTCGCCTCGTGCTGCGCGACGCGGCGCCGCGCCGTCCGGTCCTCGGGGAGGACGAGCAGCCGCGACACGGAATCGACCTCCCTGCCAGTACACCCGCACCTACAACCGCGCCCCGAGCGCCGCGGCCATTCGCAGCAGGACGGCAAGGGCGACTCGCTCTGTGTGGCCGCCCTCGATGGCCGCTGCGTGCGCTCCAAGGAGCCGGGTGAGTGCGGGCGATGGACGGTTTCAGCGTGTGTGCGGCTCAGCCTAGGAACAGATCCACCCCAGGAGTCAACACCGCGGCCAGCATGACGATGGCGTAGGCCATGATGAGCGTGACCCCGGCCACCACGTGAAGCTTGATGTTGACGCCCATGACGGCCATCAGGCCGTACGGATTGTCGTAGTTGGGCAGCAAACCGCGTGAGACTCGCAGCGCGAGCGGGATCGAGAGCAGGATGAGCAGCGTCGGCATGGGCAGGATCCCGGCGATGACGCCGAGCGCCACGACCACGTAGGCCGTGGCGGCCGCGACCCGGTAGCCGGTCACGACCGTCGCCGGAGAGAAGCGGACGGGCAGCGTCCGCTTGCCGGCGCGCGCGTCGGCCCGACGGTCCGGGATCTCGTTGACGTACAGGATGAGCGCCACGAGCAGGGCGACCGGCATGGAGGCCACGAATGGTTCCCAGCGCAGCGCCCCCTGCGTCTGGACGACATACGCACCGAGGAGCATGAGCGGTCCGAACCCGATGGCCACGGCGATCTCGCCGAGCCCTCGATAGACGAACTTGAGCGGTGGCGCGGTGTAGCCGAGGCCCACCACGAACCCGACGACGCCGATGACGAGCAGCTCGATCGAGCCGCGCATCGCGAGCAGCGCCAGTCCGACGACCGCGGCCGCCAGGTAGAGCGCCATCCCCAGGGTCGCCATCTGGCGGAACGTCACGAGCCCGTACTGGATGACCCGCGAGCCACCGCTGAACTGGGTGGGCGTGACATTCACGTCGTCCGCGCCCTGGGCCGTGTCGAAGACGTCGTTGCTGACGTTGATGGCGAGTTGGGCGAGCGAGGCCCCGACGACGGTCAGCAGGGCCGTCGCGAGGTCGAACGAGCCATGCGACGCGGCGATCGCGATGCCCAGCACGACCGGCACGATCGTCGCGGTGAGGAACGGCAGGCGGGTCGTGCGCAGGGCCAGGAAGCCGAGCGACAGGCGCGGTTTGACCGGCGTTCCACGCTCGCGCGACAGGGCATCGAAGTACTTGCGCGACTGGCCGGTCGAGCGCTCCGAGTACTCGAAGAAGGGGACCTCGGCCTCGTCCCAGCCCCACGCGCGGCCACCCGTCATCGTGACGCGCTCGCCGACGACCGAGGCGCGTCCCCAGACGGTGACGTGCCGCCGCTCGTCGTAGCCGTAACCCGGCTGCGGGCGGATGTGCGAGCCGCTCAGCGAGATCTCGCGGTCGGTCGGGACGGGAAGTCCGGCCGGCGCCGTGAATGATGCAGCCGGCCGGTCCGACTCGAATGTCGGCTCGATGGCGACGCTGAGCGGGTAGCCGGCGTCGTCGACCCAGGTCAGGACGGCGAAGGGATAGGTGGCGAGCTTGTCGAGCCCGGCCCGGGCGTCGAGCTCCGGCGTGCTGCGCATCAGGCGGCCTCCTCGCCGGCGACGGTCACGGTCGGGACGCTCGCGGCGCTTCCGTCCGGCCAGTAGAGCACTCGGCGCGGCGTGAGCTCGATGAGCGCTCGCTCGAAGAACAGCGGCAGCGCGACGCGCGCCTTGAGGAACAGGACGATGGAGGGCTCCTTCTTCTCCCAGATGGGCAGGAGCCGCTCCCATCCGCCGTGCGGGTCGGCGTCGATGATCCGGGCGTCGCCCTGGATGGTCGCGCGGTCGAGCCGGCCGCCCGTGGCCACCGGGTCAGTGATCGACAGCGAGACCCTCGGGTCGCCCTTGATGTGCTCGAGCTTCCGGCTGAACAGCGTGGACGAGGTGAGATAGACCTTCTCGCCGTCCCACAGCGGGATGAGCGGGTAGGTGATGGGCCGGCCCGTCGCGTCGACGACGGTCAGGTCGCCGACGAGGGCAACCTCGAGGAGGCGTGCGACGGATTCGGGAACGGTGGCCATGGTGCCTGGCTCCTGGCGCTGCGATGACTGTGCTACCGGAATATAGCATGTTACGTTACGTCTTTGGCATGGCCGACCTCGGCAGGGATGGCCGCGGTACCATTCGCCCCCGTGTCCCATCCCTCCGCCGCCTCGCTCATCTCCGCCCGCGGGCTGACCAAGCGCTTCGGCGACTTCACGGCCGTCGATGCCATCGACTTCGACGTCGCGCCCGGCGAGTCCTTCGGCTTCCTCGGCCCCAACGGCGCCGGCAAGACCTCGACGATGCGCATGATCGGCTGTGTCTCGCCGATCTCGGGCGGCACCCTGCGCGTCCTCGGTCTCGACCCGGCCGCCGACGGGCGGCGCATCCGGGCGCAGCTGGGCGTCGTGCCGCAGCAGGACAACCTCGACACCGAGCTGACCGTGCGCGAGAACCTGCTCATCTACGCCCGCTACTTCGAGATCGGCGGGCCCGACGCGCGCCGCCGCGCCGACGAGCTGCTGGAGTTCGTGCAGCTCGCGGACCGGGCCGAGTCGGAGGTCGAGCCGCTCTCGGGCGGCCTGAAGCGCCGGCTGACGATCGCCCGGGCGCTCATCAACGAGCCCACGCTCATCCTCCTCGACGAGCCGACCACCGGCCTCGACCCCCAGGCGCGCCATCTCCTCTGGGAGCGGCTCTACCAGCTGAAGCGCCGGGGCGCGACGCTCGTGCTGACGACCCACTACATGGACGAAGCGGAGCAGCTCTGCGACCGGCTCGTGGTCATGGACCAGGCGAAGATCGTGGCCGAGGGATCGCCGCGCGAGCTGATCGAGCGCCATGTGACGCGCGAGGTCCTGGAGCTGCGCCTCCCGGCCGACGATCAGGCCCCGCTCGACGGCCGCTTCGACGGATTGGAGCCGCTCGTGGAGCGGGTCGAGCAGCGGCCCGATCGGGTCCTCCTCTACACCAGCGACGGGGAGGCCGCCGTGGAGCGCATCCACGAGCGCGGCGTCCGGCCGGAGAGCGCGCTCATCCGGCGCGCGTCGCTCGAGGACGTCTTCCTGCGCCTGACCGGCCGGACCCTCGTCGACTGACGTGACCGGCCTCACCGCCGCGCAGCCGGGGATGCGGGTCCTGCAGCGCAACCTGTGGGTCTACCGGCGCACCTGGCGCGGCTCGATCTTCACCTCGTTCCTGACGCCGATCCTCTTCCTGCTGGCCATGGGCCTGGGCCTCGGTGCGCTCGTCAACCAGGGCGCGGGAGCCGGTGGCTTCGGGGGCGTGACCTACCTTGCCTTCCTGGCGCCGGGCCTCATGGCCGGCAGCGCCATGCAGACGGCGGCCTTCGAGTCGAGCTTCCCGATCATGGCGCGCATCCAGTGGCGCCGGAACTACGAGGCGATGCTGGCCACGCCGCTGCGGGTGCGCGACCTGCTCGTCGGCGAGCTGGGCTACATCGGCTTTCGGTTGCTCACCACGGCCGGCGTCTTCTTCCTGGTCATGCTCGCCTTCGGCGTGGTGCGCTCGCCGCTGGCGCCCCTCAGCGTCCCCGCCGCGGTCCTCACCGGCTACGCCTTCAGCCCGCTGATCGTCGCCTTCAGTGCCACCCAGAAGGGCGACACGACCGGCTTCAACATGCTCTTCCGCTTCGTGATCATGCCGCTCTACCTGTTCAGCGGCTCGTTCTTCCCCATCGAGCAGCTGCCCGGCGCGCTGCAGGCCCTGGCCTGGCTGACGCCGCTGTACAACGGCGTCGCGCTGACACGCGGGCTGGTGCTGGGTACGGCTGAGCCGCTGACGGCCATGGCGCACACGGCCGTGCTGGTCGCCTACGCCGGCCTGGGCCTGGCCCTCGCCCGGCGCAACCTGGGCCGAAGGATGGTCGGGTGACCGCGCCGGCCCCGATCCGCGACTTCCTCGTGCTGCCGCTGCCCGGCATGGGCGCGCGCCACCTCATCGAGCGCAGCGTCCTGGTCTACCGGCGCATCTGGCTGGTGCTCGTCTCCGGCTTCTTCGAGCCGCTCTTCTACCTGCTCGGCATCGGCTTCGGCCTGGGCGCCATGGTGGGCTCGCTGCCCGGCCCGGACGGGCAACCCATCCCCTACCAGCTCTTCGTCGCGCCGGCGCTGATGGCCACCTCGGCCATGAACGGGGCGATCTACGACAGCACCTTCAACATCTTCTTCAAGCTGAACTTCCAGCGCACGTACGAGGGCGTGCTGGCCACGCCGCTGGGGGTGGTGGACGTGGCCATCGGGGAGATCGCCTGGGCGCTCATCCGCGGCACGCTCTACGCCATCGGCTTCTTCGTGGTCATGTTCGTCCTGGGCCTGGTCGCCTCGCCCTGGGCCGTCCTGACCATCCCGGCGGCGATGCTCATCGGCTTCGCCTTCGCGGCGGTGGGCATGGCGGCCACGACCTGGATGCGCAAGATCCAGGACTTCGACCTGCTGGCGCTGGTGCAGATCCCGCTCTTCCTCTTCTCAGCCACCTTCTTCCCGCTGTCGACCTACCCCGCGGAGCTGCAGACGATCGTGCAGCTGTCCCCGCTCTACCACGGCGTGGAGCTGATGCGGGACCTGACGCTGGGCCACGTCGGGCCGTGGCTCCTGGTCCACGTCGCTTACCTCGCCGCCCTCGGCGCGCTGGGCCTGCTGGTCTGCTCCCGCCGGCTGGGCCGCCTGCTGCTGAAGTAGGGCCGGCGGCCGCCCTCCGGCGGACGCCCTACGGATGCCGGGCGCTCCAGCGCTCGACGACGGCGTCGAGCCGGTCGAAGATGACGCCGCCCAGCCCTTTTGCCTCGGCCACGAAACGCTCCAGCAGGCGCATGCGCGAACCGCGGCCGATGGCCTCGGGATGCATCGTGATCGTGAGCACGCCCCCCGGCTCGCGCTCGTGCGCCCAGCGCAGCTCCTCCAGCCAGATCTCCAGGACCTTCGAGGGCGCCGACATGGGCCCCACGCCGCCCGTGCCCGGCTCGAAGTGCGGCCAGTCGTCGAGCGCCCAGCTGATCGGCACCTCGACCAGGCGGCCCGGGGCTCCAAGGCGGCTGGTGCCGGCGGCCGCGTCGTGCTCGTCGCCGAAACGCACCCGATGGAGGCGCACGTCGTCGTCCATGAGCGAGGAGTCGTAGCTGAAGCCGAGCTCCTGCACGAGCCCCAGCGTGCGGGGCGAGAGCGCCCAGTAGGGGGCGCGGAAGCCGCGCGGCTGTTCCCCGGTGATGCCGATCAATGCCTCGACGGAGCGGGCCAGGACGGCGCGCTCCCCGTCCGGCGTGAGCGTCGAGAGGTCTTCGTGCAGCCAGCCGTGACAGGCCAGCTCGTGACCGGCCGCGACGACCGCCGCGACGCTCTCGGGGAAGGTCTCGATCGTGTGGCCGGGCACGAACCAGGTGGACGGGATGCCCTCGCGGTCGAGCAGCTCCAGGACCCGGCGCGCCCCGACGCGGGGCCCGAACTCGCCGCGCGAGATGGTCATGGGGCCGTCGCCGCGGCGCACTTCGGAGGAGATCGCGTCGTGGTCGAAGGTGAGGGCGACGGTCAGGCGCGGTGACGGGGCGGGGGTCATGCGGATCTCCGTTGGGAGCGGTTGGGGCGCGGCGTGCCGAACAGCCGTCCCGGACGCGAGAGGCCTGCGCCCCAGTGCAACCGGTCGGCGCCGGCGAAGGCGAGGTAGTCGGCCAGCGCATCGCGCACGGCGTCGACCAGGCCGGGTGTCGCGCGCGGGTCGACGCCGTCCTCCCACCACAGGCCGAGGATCGAGACCGTCCGCGTCGCGCGCTCGATGCGCGGCTCGATCCGTCCCACGACCCGGTCGCCCAAGAGGAGGGGCAGCACGTAGTACCCCCAGCGGCGCTTGTGCTCGGGGACGTACACCTCCCAGACGTAGTCGAACCCGTACAGCTGGCGCAGCAGGTCGCGGTCCCAGCAGAGCGGGTCGAGCGGGGCGAGGAACGCGGCCCCGGGGCTCGAGCCACCGGGCGGCAGGCCAGCGGCCAGCTCCACCTCCGCCTGCGCCAGGAGCCCGCGCGCCTCGGCCGGCAGGTAGCGGGTCCCGCGCACGCCCTCGACGGCGACGGGGATGAGCGCGCCCTCGGCCACCAGCTCGGTGCGCAACTCGGCCCGCACCGGCGCGGCGATCCGCTTCCCGTCCTCGCCGCGGACCGAGACGCCGTACCAGATCTCCGCCTGGCCGCCGTCGCCGAGCAGGCCGTTGGCGCGGTACCGGGAGAGCAGCTTGTGGCGCAGCTGCTCGCGTTCGGACACGCGGGCTTCCAGCAGCTCCGACGGGTAGAGCCGCTCCGTCAGGTCGTAGTACCGCCGGTTCCCTTCGCGCCGCGCCAGCCCGATGACCCCCGACTCCCAGAGCGCCTCGAGGACGGCGCGGACCTGGTTCGTCGGCCCCCAGTACCAGTCGATGGCCGGCCCTCGCTCGAAGTCGAGGCTCGAAAGCGGGCCCTCGGCGCGGAGGCGGGCGAGGATGCGCGCAGGAAGCTCGGCGTTGGCGACCAGCGTCTCGCGCTCGTGCTCGTGCCGCGAGCGGTCCCAGGTGATGCGGTAGTACGGCAGCTCCGCGGTGGGCAGGATGCACAGCGCCTTGTTGTCGGTCTCGAAGAAGACGCGGTGCTCATAGAGCAGCTCATCGGTCCAGGCCGGCCGGTAGCCCGCGATCCGTGCGTGGAGTACGAGGTCGTGGTTGCGCCCGGCCACGCCGAGCGGGTCGAACTGGAACGAGCCCAGCCGCTCCATGACGCGCAGCACGCTGTCGCGCTCCGGGGGCAGGGCGCGCGGCGGCGCCAGGAGATGGTGCAGGGCGAGATAACGGCGCGCGACCGCCGCGCTCAGGGATCGGGGCTCGGGCACGCTCGGATGGTACGCGGTGCAGCCGGCGATGAGCGGGGCAGGCCATCAACCCCACCGCCAAGCTCGGCCCGCGTGCCGGCCGTCTGAGTGCCGCGCGGCTCGAGGCGCTGGACGCCGCGCTGCGTTTCGTCCTGGACCTTGCGTGATGGACTATGCTTTACCAATGAGCAGGAAAGTAAAGACCAGCCGCCGGCGCGGTCGCACGCGCATCAGCGCCAAGCACCAGATCACGATCCCGGTCGACGCGTTGGCGGCCGCCGGCCTGCAGACGGGTGATCGACTCCGGGTCGAGCCCGCTGGGCCGGGTCGGATCACGTTCGTCCGCGAGGAGGATCCCATCGCCCGGCACGCCGGTGCGTTGACCGGGGTCTACCGGCCGGATGAGCTGGAGGAGCTCCGCCGCGAATGGGCCTGACCGTGCTCGACGCCGGCGTCGTCATCGCGGTTCTCGACGCGGCTGACGGGCATCATGCGGCGGCGCGCGCCGCACTCTCGGAGGCACTCGCCCGTGGTGACGAGCTCGTCCTGCCCGCCTCCGCCTACGCGGAGAGCCTGGTGGGTCCGTCACGGCGCGGCCAGGCCGCGGTCGCGGCGCTCGATGCCTTCCTCGACGATGTGCCGGTCAGGGTAGCGCCGCTGACGCGTCCGGTGGCCGCGGTGGCAGCGCGACTGCGGGTCATCCATGCTCCGGCGCTCCGGCTGCCCGACGCCCTCGTCCTCGCCACCGCCGAGACGGCCGACGCCGACCTGCTCATCACCACCGACGGCCGTCTCCCAGCCGGCGACCTCCGCGTCCAGGTGGTCTGAGGGAAGCCCCGCGCTCGTCCCTATACTTCCCAGCGCATGGCCAGCCAGCGCGACTACTACGACATCCTCGGCGTGCCGCGCGGCGCGAGCGACGCCGACATCAAGACGGCCTTCCGCAAGCTCGCCCAGCGGTGGCACCCCGACGTCAACACGGAATCGGGCGCCGACGAGCGCTTCAAGGAGATCAACGAGGCCTACCAGGTCCTCTCAGATCCCCAGCGCCGCCAGGCCTACGACACCTTCGGGCGCGCCGGAGTGGGCACGGGCTCCGAGGGCTTCGGGCCCTTCGGGGGCTTCCAGGGCTTCGGCGACCTCTTCGACGCGTTCTTCGGCCAGGGTGCGCCGGGCGCCAGCCGTCGGGGTCAGCCACCCGTCGGCGCCGACCTGCGCTACGACCTGCGCCTGGCCTTCGAGGAGTCGATCCGGGGCGTCGAGAAGGAGATCGAGTTCAGTGCGCTCGGACGGTGCGACACCTGCTCCGGGAGCGGGGCGCAGGCCGGCACGAGCCCGACGACCTGCCCAGGCTGCGGCGGCAGCGGCGAGGTCCGCACCGTGCGCTCGACGATGCTCGGCCAGATGGTCAACGTCGCCGCCTGCCCGCGCTGCGGAGGCCAGGGTCGGATCATCGAGAAGCCGTGCACGGCGTGCCGCGGCGACGGCCGCGCCGAGCGCAAGCGCAAGCTCCACGTCTCCATCCCGGCCGGCATCGACGAGGGCCACCAGGTCCGGCTCACCGGCGAGGGGGAGGCGGGGCTGCGCGGCGGCCCCTTCGGCAACCTCTACGTCGTGGCCCACGTGGCGGCGCACCCGCGCCTCGAACGCCGTGACACCGAGCTGTATCTCGAGCTGCCCATCTCCATCGCGCAGGCCACGCTGGGCGCGACGGTGACCATCCCCACCGCCGACGGTGAGGAGACGATCGAGATCAAGCCGGGCACCCAGCCGGGGACGGAGATCCGGCTCCGCGGGCGGGGCGTCCCCCACCTGCGCCGGGCCGGCGCCCGGGGCGACCTCCACGTCCTTGTCGACGTGATCGTGCCCACGAAGCTGACGAAGCGCCAGCGTGAGCTGCTGGCCGAGTTCGCGGCCGAGGCCGGCGAGGCGGTCAACGGACGCGGCGAGAAGGGCCTCTTCGACAAGGTGAAGGACGCGATCAGCTGAGCCCGAGCGCCGGGACCTGGGTCGAGCTGGCCGTCGAGGCCGACACGGAGGCCGTGGAGGCCGTGGCCGAGATCCTCTCGCGCGCCGCGCCCGGTGGGGTTACGGTCGAGCCGGGCTTCGAGCTGGTCGAGGAGGGATTGGGCGCGCGCGTGGATCCGGCGCGGCCGGTCGTCGTCCGGGGGTACCTGCCGGCGATGGACGCGGGGGCCGTGCGCGACGCGGTCGCCTCAGTGGCGCGCGACCTGGGCCACCTCCAGGCCTTCGGGTTGCGCCCGATCGGGGAGCTGCGCACGCGCGCGGTCCACGAGGAGGACTGGGCGAACGCCTGGAAGCGCCACTTCCCGGTGCTGCGCGTGGGACGCCGCCTCGTGATCCGGCCAACGTGGCGGCGCCATCGGGCCGCGGCCGGCGAGGTGGTGCTGGCCCTTGACCCGGGCATGGCCTTCGGGACGGGACTGCACCCCACGACGCGCCTCTGCCTGGCGGGCCTGGAGCGACTGGCCGATGCGGGCCTCGTGGCCGGCGCGCGCGTCCTCGACGTGGGCTGCGGGTCGGGCATCCTCGCCGTGGCGGCGGCGCGCTTCGGTGCTCGTGAGGTGCTCGGCGTGGATATCGACCCGCTGGCCGTCGAGGCGACCGCCGCCAACGCGCGGCGCAACCGCGTGGCGCGGATCGTGCGCGCGCGGGCGGGCTCGTTGCCGGCCACGGGCCGGCCGTACGACCTCGTGCTGGCCAACCTCATCGCGTCGCTGCTGGTCCGGCTGGCCGCGGACCTCTACGGCGCCGTGCGGCCAGGCTCGGGCGGGGCCGCCTCGGGCGGTCGGCTGCTCGCCGGCGGCATCTTCGTCGACCGCGAGCCGGAGGTCCGCAGGGCGCTGGCGGCGGCGGGCTTCCGCCTGGTCGGTCGAGATGAGGAGGGCGACTGGGTGGCGCTGGAGGCGGAGCGGCTCGACTGACGGCTCCCGGGGGCTTCGCCCCGGAGGCGCTAGGATTCCGCTCCGTGCCCACCCTCTTCCCCATCCTGCTCCTGACCCACATCGCGCTCGCGGTCGGCCTCTTCCTGCCCAGCCTGCTGCTGCCCTTCGCGCTCCGCGCACAGGCGCCGGGCGACGAGGCCGGCGGCCCGGCCCGGGGGCTCCTCTGGCTGCAGGCGCACGGAACGGTCGGCTTCGGGATCGGCCTGGCCCTGACCGGTGTGGCGCTCGCGGTCGCCCTCGGGCCTGCGCTCTTCGGTCAGCCCTGGCTCATCGCCGCGCTCGGCGTCTACGCGGCCAACCTCGCCGTGGCCTTCTTCGTCCAGCGCCCGAACCTGCGTCGCCTGCTCGGTGCTCGGACGCCCATGAGCGACGGGGACCGTGCGGCGTGGAACGCCCGCGCGCGGCGGCAGCGCTACGTGAGCTACGCCATGGCCACCGCGGTCGGGGTCATCGGCTTCCTCATGAGCACGAAGCCCGCGCTCTGGTAGCGTGAGGACGTCCACGCCAGCGAGCCCCGAAGGAAGGCCTCCCGTGCCTGACGGCGACTGCCTCTTCTGCCGCATCGTCGCCGGGGAGATCCCCTCGCGACGCGTCCACGAGGACGACCTGCTCATCGCCATCCACGACATCGCCCCGCGCGCGCCGACGCACATCCTCCTCGTGCCACGGCAGCACATCCCCTCCGCGCTCGACCTGACCGAGGCCGACGGGCCGCTCCTCGGCCACCTGTTCGCCGTGGCCGCCGACATCGCCCGGGCGCAGGGCATCGCCGAACGCGGCTACCGGCTGGTCGGCAACGTCGGCGCCTGGGGCGGGCAGTCGGTGGATCACCTGCACCTCCACCTCATGGGCGGGCGCGCCTTCGACTGGCCGCCGGGATGAGCCGGGTGCGGTCGCTCGCCGGCACACTGGTGGCAGTCGCGCTCGTCGTGGTCGGCTGCGGCCGCGGTGTCCCGGCCGGTGGCCTGGGCCCGGAGAACCCGACCGCGGCGACGCCGCTCGCGTCGGTGACGACGGCGATCGAGACGTCCGCCTCGGTGCTCGGGTCGGCGCTGGCCGCCGGCGGGTACGAGCTGGACTCGGTGACCGGTCCGTTCCGGTCCTCCGAGCCGGCCGCGTTCATCGGCCTGCCGCGTGCGGTCTACCGGGTCCGCCTCGCCGACCCGGACGACGGCCCCGTGGTGATCTACCAGCTGCCCGACGCGAACGCCGCGGGGAGCGCCGCGGCCGACCTCGCCGAGTACCTCGCCAGCGGCTCAGCGAAGGTCAATTACCCGGCCGACGCGCTCGTTTCGGTGGCGCAGCTCGGGCCGACCGTGATCCTCACCTGGTTCTCGCCCGGGCGCTCCGACGACCCGGACGCGGCGCGCGGCGCCTTCGACCTGATGGCGACCGTGGGCCGGGCCTACCAGGTCCTGCCGTAACCTGCGGTCGCCACGGCCTCAGGCGTCGGGCGCGGCCTCGACCTCGTCGCGGACGGGCAGCGGCGCATCGGACGCGAGCCAGGCGCGCACGAGGCCCCGCTTGATCTTCAGCGTGTGCGTGCGCGGGAAGTCGGGCTCGGGCCAGAGGCGCCAGCCCTCGACACGCTGGTGGATCCCCAGGCGCGCGTTGGCGGCCTTGACCGCGGCGTCGATCCGGGCGCGCATGGCGGCCGCCTCCTCGGGGGTCCGGGCTCGCGGCTCCGGAGCGGCGCCGGGACGCGGCATGAGCGGCTCGTCGGGCGGCAGCACGACCGCTTCGATCCGTCCGGGCGCGGTCTCGAGCACGACCGTGTCGCGCAGGCCGGCCTCGCGCAGCACGTTCTCGATGTCCTCGGGGTAGACGTTCAGGCCGTTGGGCAGCACGATCATGTTCTTGATGCGCCCCGAGAGGACGAGCTGGTCACGCTCGTTCCAGTGGCCGGTGTCGCCGGTGTGGTACCAGCCCTCGGCGTCGAGCGTCGCGGCGGTGGCCTCGACATCGCGCCAGTAGCCGCGGAATACGTTCTCCCCGCGGACGACCACTTCGCTGCTCTCCGGGTCGAGCCTCACTTCGACGTGCGGCACCGGCTTGCCCACCACGCCCTGCGGATGCTCGTTCACGCGATTCGCCGTGGCGAACCCGCACTCGGTGGCCCCGAAGCCCTGGAGGACGACGACGCCGACGTCCTCCCAGGCCTGCTGGAGGGCCGGGGGCAGGAAGGCCGCCGAGCAGACGAACAGCTCGAGGCGGCCGCCCAGCCGCTCGTGGATTCGGGCGAAGATCCGACGCCGGAGGGCGTACGGCAGTCGGCGGGCGATCGATCGCAGGCGGGCGAAGGAGGCCTCGCGGCCCTGCTTGGCGACCTCGCGCTCGATGGCCGACCAGAAGAGGTCGAGCACCTGGGGCACGACGACCATCGTCGTCACGTGGTGCTCCCGGATGGCCTCGAAGATGACGCGCGGGTTGCGCGAGCGGATGTAGAGGATCGGCGCGCCGGCGATCAGCGCGTAGCCGAGCTCGAGCTGGCCGAAGAGGTGTGAGAGCGGCAGGAGCGACACGAGCCGGTGCTGCCGTCGCGGCACCACCTGGTCCGCGGCGTCCAGCGTGGCCAGGATGTTGCCGTGGCTGAGCATCGCGCCCTTCGGGACGCCGGTCGTACCCGAGGTGAAGACGATCTCGAAGAGCGTATCCCGCGTCGGGCGCGGGACCGTGTCGAGCTGCGCCTCCCAGTCGTCGGGGAAGGGCTGCTCCCCGTCCGTGCCTGCCTCGCCGACCAGCGCAGGGACGGTCCGCATGACGACGTCCGGCAGCTGGACGTCGCGCACGTCGGGTGCGTCGCGCCCGGCGCCGATGGCCATCCAGGCCGTATCGGCGTGCGCCGCGATGCGCTCGATCACCTCGGCGGCCATGCGCAGGTCGAGCGGCACGATGGCCACCCCGAGGCGGATCGCACCGAAGGTGAGCGCGGCCAGCTCCGGGCCGGAAGGGCACCAGGTGAGGAGGCGATCGCCGGGCCGCATGCCCAGCGCGTAGAGGCGCCAGGCGGCCAGCCGTGAGCGGCGCAGCACCTCCGGCGCACTCCAGGCGTGCAGCATCCCCTCGTCGGCGGCGAGGGCCATGGCGACCTCGCCGGGTCGGCGACGCGCGGCATCCTCGAGGATCTCGAGGAGCGAGGGATAGGCGGCGATGTCGGGGAACACGGTCTTCATCGTCGTCCAGCTTCGGCCTGCGGCGCGCCGGCGTCAACCGGCGTGGCCACATTGGATGGACGCGCGAGCTTCCCGCCCGTTACCCCTGCATCTGGCCGGACCGCATGCCCGCTGGTCATGCGAGCGGCCGGATCCACGCTCAGCTGCAGCTCGATGAGGCCTCATCGCTAGGCAGTCGCTAACGGGTTCACGTCCTGGGATGCCCGGGGGGCATGCGGCTGGTGGGGGCGGGGCGGAGCCGGCGGGATGAGGCGACGCAGCACCCGCCCGGTCTGCCACGATGACGCCCGACGGACACGGGGCAGAGGAGGTGCGCGATGGAGTTTCGGGAGGTCGTGGCGCGGCGGCGCGTGGTCC
>LDXM01000009.1 GCA_001443375.1 Chloroflexi bacterium CSP1-4 | reverse complement strand
CGGCGACGATGTCGGGGGCGGGGCATCGGTCGGACTGACGGCCGGCGGCGACGATGTCGGGGGCGGGGCATCGGTCGGACTGACGGCCGGCGGCGACGATGTCGGGGGCGGGGTGGTGACGGGGGCCGGGCTCGGGGATGACGCGCAGGCAGCGATCACGGTAAGCGCGAGGACGAAGCCGACACGTCGACCAAGGTGCATGGTTGCCGTCATGGCAGGAGTGGCTGCCAGGCCGGCGAGCGGTTCGTGCCGTTGTTCTGCCCGACCACCGTCAGACCGCCGCCATCTGCGTCGACGACGGCGATCGACGCCCCAGGCCCTGCCGTGGTGAAGAGCAACCGCCGTCCGTCCGGTGACCACTGGGGGGCGATCGCTCCGCTCAGATCACCTGAGACGCGCCTGGGGGCCTTACCGTCAGGGTCGATGACGAACACGCCCGGCGACGACCCGGCCGTCGAGAAGGCGACGGGTCCGGCGATCGACCAGGTCGGCGTCGCGCTATCCTGGACCGACAAGGGCGTGGTCGACCCGGACGAGACTTCGACGACGCACAGCCCGCAAGCTTGTCCCGCGTCTGCGGCCGCGTGGGCGAACACCAGCCGCAGCCCGTCCGGGGCCCATGCCGGTCGCTCGTCTGCGCTCGGGATCTCGCTCGCTCGCCGTCGGTCACTGCCATCGGCCGCCTGCACCCACAGGTACCGGGAGCCGCCATCGGGCACGGTCAGCGCGAGCCCCAGCCCGTCCGGCGACCAGACGGGATTCGCGCCCAACCCTAGTGGTCGCACCCCGGACCCGTCCGCACCCATCACGAAGACCTGGCTGTCAGGGTCGGCTCGGCGGAACGCGATCCGCGTGCCGTCGGGCGACCACGCCGGGCTGTCGTCGAGGACCTCGTTCTGGGTGACCTGGACGAGCTTCGACCCATCGGCGTCGACGACGAAGATCTCGGATGACCCGGCTGCCGCACCGGCCAGCTGGCTCACGAAGGCCAGCCGACGACCGTCTGGGGACCAGCTCAGCTGCTCGTAGTGGACCAGGCCCGGATCGGCCAGCAGCAGCGTCTCGTCGGTCCCGTCGGGCCCGATGGTGTAGATGGCCTCCCCGGAGCCGTCGGCTGCGTCCCGCACGAAGGCGATCGCCCCGTTTCGGACGGGAGCCAGCCACGGCTCTCCGTCGCGACTCGCGGCCGCGACCCAGCCCTCGATGACACCGAGGCGGACCCGGAACCAGGGGTAGCCCGAGGCCTCGAGGGGCCCCTCCAGCGTCAGGACCCGCTGGCCGGGATAGATGCGGGTCTTGAAGATGGCTGAGTCGGCGCTCATCCCAGGCTGCGTGCGGATGACGAGCCTGCCATCGGTGACCATGGCGGCGATCTCGCCCGCTCGGAGCGGAGCGTTGGCGTCGAGTGAGGGGCTGCTGCTCGGCGGCGGAGTCTCGGCCGACGCGGAGGGACGCACCTCGGAGGGGGCCGGTGAAGCGGTGGGAATCGCTGGTGAGGCGAGCTCCTGGGTGGGGAGCGACCCTGCCGGCGGCGCAAGCTCGATCCCGCGGCTGCCGACAAGGACGGCCGCGGTGCCCAGGACGACGGTGAGTGATAGACCCAGGGCGAGCCGCAAGCGCAACCCGGCCGTGCGGCTCGCGCTGCCGAGGGCCGCCCGGATGACGACGTCCCGGACACGGCTCGGGGTGCCGATGTCCGAGCTGCGGCGAAGGATCGTCGCGGTCGCCCGCATGGCGCCGGCCCGCCGGCGGCAGAGGGGGCAGGCCGCCAGGGCGGCCTCGAGCTGAGATCGCTCCGCAGGATCGAGCTCGAAGTCGATCGCGGCCGCGGCCAGCGCCAGGACCTCGGCATGGTCATGCATGAGGGTCGACCTCGCCCTCAAGGCGCTCCTGAACCTTGACCCTGGCGCGTGTCAACATCACCCGCGTAGCCCCATGGCTACGGCCGATCAGATCGGCGATCTCCTGGCCGTGAAAGCCAGCGGCGGACAGCAGCAGCCCGGAGCGTTCATCGAGGGAGAGACCGGCCATGGCGGCGGCGAGCGCGTCGCCCAGCTCGTGCCGGAGGTGTCGGGCCTCGGGGGTCTCGCCGACCTCGCGCGAGACCAGGAAGGGCAGATACCGCGTCGCGATCGCGCGACGCCGGCCCCGGCTTACCATCAGGTTCGCGCAGACCCGGAAGAGCCAGGCGCGGACGTTCTCGGGCGGTCGTCCATCGCGCACCTCGCGGACGAGGCGCAGGAAGCTCTCTTGCACGAGATCCTCGGCGGCCGCCCCCTCGCGGGTGGCCCTCAGCGCGAAGGCGTACAGCTCGCGTTCGTGCGCGTCGTAGGCCGCGGAGACGGCATCGACGATCGCCGCCCCGACGCCCAGACGCTGGGGCGCCTCCAACAGGACGATGTCGGCGACGGCTGCGGACTCAGACACGGGCCCAGGACGCTCAGCGTCCTGCGGTGTTACAGCGCCCGACCCCTCCGGCCGCTGAGTGGGCAAGCGGCCACCTCACGGACAGCTTCGCCGGAGCCTTGTCGTCCCGGGCCAGCCGTGGCACCAGTCTCGGGCTCGGCCGGCCAGTGTCAAGGAGGAACGAACACCGACATCGCGGCACCCAGGGGGGTGCCGCCTCCCGACGCTGCGCCAGACATGGCCCGTAACACGTAGACCCATCCGGCGTCCTGTATCGTCAAGCCTGCACGGAGTGACCTTGATGACAGTCCCACCGGCGACGCCGGAGTTCAGAGATGAACGGGCTGCCATGAACGGATCGGGGGCGGGATCTCGGAGTGCCCTCGACCGGCGGCGGCGCCGCGCCCTGCTCGCCCTCGGGGGAGTCGGTCTCGCGGCCGTCCTCGTCGCTGTCACCGTCTGGTCGTCAGGGCCACCGAGCGGCCCGGGCCCGACACCGCCCTCGTCCCAGGGCTCGCCGATCTCATCGCCCTCGACATCGCCAGTCGGCGCTTCCGACCCGAATGAGCCGTGGGGCGAGCTCGCCGTCGCTCCAATCCAGCCTGTCGCCACGCTGACCGCTACGAAGATCGCTCGCGCCGGAGTTGCGGCCGATACCGCCTTCACACTTGCCAGCATCGGCGCAGACGATCCGCAGGTGCTCGCGCGCGCGATCGAGGTGACGCCGGCGCTGAACCTTGCCATCAGTGCCGGCCCCGTCGATCGAACGGCCACCCTCCGGCCGACCGACGCGCTCGTCCCCGGCCAGCTCTACCGCTTCACCCTCCGAGCACCCGACGGCACCGTCTCCGGCTCGTGGGCGTTCCAGGCGCAGTCGCCGCTCCGCGTTGTCACGACCCTGCCCTACAACGGGGCGACCGGCGTGCCGGTGGCCACCGGTATCGAGCTCACCTTCGACCAGGATGGCACGGTCGACGCGGCGTCTCGATTCTCGATCGAACCGGCGGTCAAGGGGCGCTTCGAGCAGCACGGCCGCACGTTCGTGTTCGTTCCCGAGCGTCTGGAGCCGGCGACGCTGTACACGGTGACGCTGAGCCGCGGCGTCCGCCTGGAGGGTTCCAGCCAGGCGCTCGAGGAGGATGTGGTCGTTCGTTTCGAGACCGCGCCGCCGGCCGGCCCACCGCAACCGTCGGTCTCGGTCTCCTACCAGTTCAGCCCCACGATGGAGTGGCGCCCGGGCGATCCGCCGATCGTCTCGGTCGGGATCTCGGCCTCGGCTCCGACGTACGACGAGCAACTGGCGCTGCGGGCGCGACCGTTCCCTGTGACGGTCTATCGCCTCCCCTCGGAGCGAGCCGGCATCGGCGGGATCCGAACGCTGACTGAGCCACCCGCCTGGACGATCTGGTCCAGGCCGACGATCTCGACGACCGGCCTCGCGCGCGTCTTGTCGTTCGATGCGGAGCCGAGGAGCGAGACCGATTGGGGCGGTTCGTGGTTCCGCTTCCCGGCGCCCCTCGAGCAAGGCTGGTATGTCGTCCAGGGACCGCAACCGATTGGCCCCGGGGGCCAGATGGTCCTCCAGGTCACGGACGTTGCAGCCTATGTCGCGGCCGCGAAGGATCGGCTCCTCGTCTGGGCGAACGACATCTCGACCGGTGGACCGCTCGAGGGCGCGACCGTCGAGATGCTCGGCGGCCGTGCGATCGGCCGGACCGGGTCGGACGGATTGCTCGTCGCCACGACGCCGTCTGCGATCCTAGATGCGACGACGGACCCCGGCACGCCCGGCGACCGGCCGTTTCTCGCCGTTCGCGCGGCCGGCGGCCGCTCGCTGGTGATCCCGGTCGGTCTCTCCGGCGAGGGGAGGGCGTACTCGGATGAAATCCAGGACCGCTTCTGGCGCTTCATGGCTACCGATCGCCAGACCTATCGACAGACTGACACCGTCAACATCTGGGGGTTCGTTCGCGAGCGGGACACCGGCCGGGTGCCCCAGGGCCTCGAGCTGAGGCTCATGTCGGATTGGGGCTATGGAGGGACCGATGACCCTCCCCCGGTCTCGTCGGTCGACGTTCGCCCGGACGCGACGGGCGCGTTCTCCCAGAGCATCAAGCTCAGCGACCTTCCATACGGCTATTACAGCCTCCAACTCTGGTCGGGCGGCGACCGGATCGCGAATAGCTGGTTCAACGTTGCGCAGATCCGTAAGCCCGCCTACCAGCTCGAGGTCGAGACCGACCGGCACGTCCTGCTCGCGGGCGACCGCGTCACCCTGTCCGCCCGGGCGACGTTCTACGACGGGACGGGGGTGCCCGGCGTGCGCCTCACAACGAACCTGTTCGGCGAGCAGACGATCACGACCGACCGAACGGGTGTCGCCACCGCCACCGCACGGGCGACGACGGATTCGTCGTACGTCTCCGTCCGGCCGACCCAGGCCGAGGAGAGCGAGATCACCGCGTCCATGAGCCTCAATGTCTTCCCGGCCAGCGTCCGGTTGGACGGCGAGGGCAAGATCGAGACGGGTCGCTTGACAGTGACGGGTGCACTCCACGAAGTCGCCGTCGAGCGACTGGAGCAGGCCTGGGACGAGGGCGTGTGGGACATCGACCCGAACGGTCCGGCGGTCGCCGGGGCGCAAGTGACCGCGGACATCACCGAGCTCGTGCCGGTTCGCGTGACGACCCGCCAGGTCTACGACTTCATCGCCAAGCAGGTCATCGACCAGTACGAGTACCGGATCGACGAGGTGGCGCGAGGCACCCAGACCCTGACGACCGGGCCGGACGGCACCTTCCGCCTCAGTGTTCCCGCAACCGCCGATCGCAACTACTCGGTCGTCCTCTCGACGATCGATCCGCAGGGTCGGACGACCCGGCTGGGGGTCTATGCGAGCGTCCCCTGGGAGATCCCGGACATCTACACCTGGTCGCAGGCCCCGCGCCTCGTGCGCAGCTGCGGTCCTGAGAACGAGCGTGGATGGGAATCGGCCAGCCTTGCCATCGGCGATCCCCTCTGCCTCGCGGCACGCGACGGTCGCGGCGACCTTCCCTCCGGCGGCTCGAACCGCTACCTGTTCTTCACCGCCCAGCGCGGCCTGCGCGATGCGGTCGTCAGCGGGACGCCCACCTTCGAAGCGCGCTTCACGGCCGCGGACGTCCCGAACCTGGCGGTCTCGGGCGCGCGGTTCACCGGTGAGGCGATGGTCCCGATCGGGTCGTTCAGTGCCACGTTCGACACGGCGGAGCGCGAGCTGACGGTCGCGCTGACGACCGATCGAGAGCGGTACGCGCCGGGCGAGACCGTCACGCTCGACGTCCGGACGACCGACCGCGCCGCACGACCTGTATCGGCCTCGGTCGTCCTGCGGGCCGTGGACGAGAAGCTCTACGCCATCGGGGCGGCCTACGACCAGAACCCGCTCTGGGGCCTGTACGGCTGGGTCGGGACCTGGATGCTCTGGACCTATGCGTCGCACCCACTGCCCCTCGATGGCACCGACGGCCGCGACGTAGCCGGCGGCGATGGCGACGGTCGCGCGGTGTTCGTGGATTCGCTCCTGTTCCGCCAGGTGACGACGAACGTCCAGGGCCGCGCTCGGGTGTCATTCAAGCTCTCCGACGACCTGACCTCGTGGCATATCAGCGCCGCGGCGATGACGTCCGTGCCGGAGGCCGGCTCAGGGTTCATCCTGATCCCGGTCGGCCTGCCGTTCTTCGTCGAGGCCACGCTGGCACCGGAGTATCTCGTCACGGACCAACCGATCGTCCGCGTCCGGGCGTACGGTTCCGGGCTAAGCGAGGGCGACCCGGTGGCATTCACCGTGACGTCGGCGTCGCTCGGGCTGTCCAAGACGACGATCCGCGGCACGGCCTTCGAGGACGTCGCGGTGCCGCTGCCGAGGCTGTCGCTCGGCGAGCAAGCGATCACGATCGCCGCCTCGAGCGGTACCGGCGCGACCCCGCTCTCCGACAGGCTCACCCGCCGCTTCAAGGTCGTCGAGTCGCGGCTCGTCGAGACCCGAACGACGTACACCGTCCTGACCGCGGGCGCGGTCCCCGCGGGTGGGCCCGGCTTCACGACGTACGTCTTCTCCGATGCCGGCCGTGCCCGCTACCTCTCGGTCCTCCAGACGCTTGCAGGGTCGGGCGGACCGAGGGTCGACCAGGCGTTGGCCGCCGCGATCGCGCGCGACCTGCTCGTCGACGAGTTCGCCGTCGATCCGGATACGCTGCCGGCGGCGACGTTCGATCCCGGTCGCTACCAGTCCTCCGGCATCGCGCTCCTCCCCTACTCCTCGACGGATCTCGGGTTGAGCGCCCGGGTCGCGCTGCTGGCCGGTGATCGATTCAACCGCGGTGAACTGGCCGGTGCACTCTCCTGGGCGCTCTATGACACCGCATCGACCCGGGAGCAGCGCGTCCTTGCCTACGCCGGGCTGGCCGGGCTGGGCGAGCCCGTCCTCGCGGCGCTCCAGGCCTTCGCGGCGGATCCGGCGCTCACGATCCGTGAGCGACTCTACGCGGGCCTCGGCCTCGCCGCCCTCGGTGACGGCGCGACGGCGCTGGCCCTCGAGCGCGACCTGCTGTCGACCCACGGTGAGCGGCGCGGGCCGTGGATCCGCCTGCGGGTCGGCGAGTCATTGGACGACACGGTCGAGGCCACGTCGCTCCTCGCGCTGCTCGCCGCAGAGCTCGGCGATCCGCTCGCGAATGAGGCCGAGGGGTACGTCGACGCGAACCCGGCCGTCGACGAGCTTCATAGCCTCCAGCAGGCCGCGTTCATCACCCGGATGCTCGAAAGCATGCCATCGGCGGCCGGGCGGTTCGCGTACACGATCGGCGGAAAGCGGACCGTCGTCGACCTCGATCCGGGCGAGAGCTTCTCGCTTCGCCTCGTCGAGTCCCAGCGCAGGACGCTCAGCCTGGAGCCGCTCGTTGGTCGGGTCGGCCTGGCCACGTCATGGCAGGTGCCGCTGCGACCGGAGTCCCTGGCCCGCGATCCAAACCTGCAGCTCGTTCGAACGTACACCCCGTTCCCGACGATCCCGGATGACGCGATGGTCGAGGTCCGGCTGACCGCGACGTTCGGCCCGCAGGTCGTGGCCGGCTGCTACGAGGTCAGTGACCTTGCCCCGTCTGGCCTTGTCCCGATGGCGTACTACCAGGACTGGTCGTCCTACGACGCATCGGCGCCCTTGTACCTGTCGCCGTACGCGATCCAGGGACAGCGTGTCTCGTTCTGCGTCGGGCCGTCGATCGAGTCCCGGATGGTCAAGATGCGCTACTTCGCCCGGATCGTGACCGCCGGAACGTACACATGGGAGCCGGCCATCATCCAGTCGGCGATGGCGGCCGAGAGCATCAACCTGACGAACTCTGGCGAGGTGACGATCCGCTGACGGAGGAGGCGGAGAGGCGAGGGCTCGTCCTCGCCCTGCCAGCCTCGCTCGGGGTCGCTGTGGTGGGCGATACTGGATTCGAACCAGTGACCTCACGGATGTGAACCGTGCGCTCTAACCGACTGAGCCAATCGCCCCCGGGGTTCGCGGGCGCGGCCGCGAGGCGCTGATTATCCGGCCCGCGGGTCCGGGGCGTCAACGGCGACCAGCCCGGGCCAGTGGGCGGCCAGCTCGCCGGCGGTCCGCCCGGCCACGCGCAGCCGCTTCGTCCGCGCGGAGGCGCCCGCCTCGAGTGTCACCGCGCTGGGCGGGACCTCAAGGCTGGCGGCCAGGACGCGACGAAGGGCGACGTTGGCCTCGCCGTCGGCCGGCGCGGCGCGGACGCGAACACGGAGTTCCCCGCCCGGGCCGACGCCGTCGATCCGATCGGCACCGCCCCGCGGCGTGACGCGGACGTGGAAACGGACGCCGTCGATCGCTCGGTCCTCAGCGCACGCCGACCAACCCGGCGATGACGCTCAGCACCAGGAAGGCGATGAGCGGCGACCAGTCGAGCGGGCCGCCCTGCGGCAGGACGCGCCGGATCGGACGGAGGATGGGCTCGGTCGTCTCGAACAGGAACCGCCCCAGCGGGCCCTCGAAACGCGGGTTGATCCAGCTGTAGAGCACGCGGCCGAGAAGGACCACGTAGAGGGCGAGCACGAGGAAGCGCAGGAAGACGGCGAGAAAGCCCACGGCTGGCGAGTATATCGGCTATGAAGGGCCCGACCGGACCCCCGGCCAGGTAGGCTCTGCCGACCGGACAGGTGACGGCGCCGGGCCGGGGCCGGCCGGCCGCAGGCCCCGAGGCTGCCTCGCGCCGCGACCAGGTCGGTGTCGTGGCCCCTGCCCCTGCCTTGCGCGAATGCCTGCAGCGGTAGACGGCGCCAGCACAGGCCGGTGCGGCCCGGGGCGTGACGATTGCGTATCCGGCGTGACGTTGGTCATGGGCCCTGTGACCCGGACCACACGTCACGCCGGCTATGGCTTCGGCGAGTGGCGTATGTCATGGGCGTGCCGCCCGCCGCCAGCGCCGCGGCCACCGCCGGCCCCGAGGCTGCCACGCACCCCGCGCCGTCAGCCCGCCGTCGGCCGCGAGCCGAACAACAGACGGCCGACGCGCACGATCGTGGCGCCCTCCTCGACGGCCACCTCGAAGTCGTCGCTCATGCCCATCGAGAGGGCCGCTCCGAGCCCCGGCTCGGACGCGCACAGGCGCTCCGAGAGCCGGTGCAGGGCGACGAAGGTCGGGCGGGCGTCGGCCGGGTCCGCCACGAGCCGACCGACCGTCATCAGGCCGTCCACGCGCAGGTGCGGCAGCGCCAGCAGCTCCGGCAGTGTGGCCGCCAGCTCCTCGGGCGAGAAGCCGGCCTTGGCCGGGTCGGCGTCGACGTTCACCTGGAGCAGGACGGGCAGCCGGGCGTCCGGATGGCGGCGCAGCGCGGCTGCGCCGTCGGCGACGAGACGGTCGAGGCGCCGCGCCAGGTCCAGCGAGTCGAGCGATTCGACGACGTCGAACAGCGCCAGCGCGGCCCGGGCCTTGTTGCCCTGGAGATGCCCCACGAGGTGCCACGCGGCGCCGGGCACGAGGGGTGCCTTCTCGGCCGCCTCCTGCACGCGATTCTCACCCAGGGTCGTGACGCCGGCCGCGACGGCCGCGCGCAGCCGGTCCGCAGGCACCGTCTTGGAGACGGCGACGAGGAGCACCCCCGCCGGGTCGCGGCCGACACGGCCGGCGGCGTCGTGGATCCGCTCCCGCACCGACGCCAGTGCGGCGCGATGGGCGGCGACCTGAGCCGGGTCGGGCGGACCCGCCGGCAGGGTCCGCTCGATCAGGACTTGCGGCGGAGGAACGCCGGGATGTCGAGGTCCTCGGTCTCGTAGGTCGGGCGACGACGCGCCGGCTCCCCGCGTTCGGCCGGCTCCATGACCGGGGAGCCGACCGAGGCCGCACGCTCGGCCTCGAGCTCCTTGAGGAAGTCGCGGTTGTCGCGGCCGGCGGCGAGACCGGAGGCGACCGTGTAGGGCACGTCGGAACGCTGGAACTCGCGCTTGCGCCCCGTGTCGAAGCCGGTGGCGATGACGGTGATCATGACGTCGTCGCCCATGCGCTCGTCGATCACCGTGCCGAAGATGATGTTCGCCTCCGGGTCGGCGGTCTCCTTGATGATCTCGGCCGCCTCGTTGACCTCGAAGAGGCCGAGGCCGGGGCCGCCGGTCACGTTGAAGAGGACGCCCTGGGCGCCGGTGATGCTGATCTCGAGCAGCGGACTGGCGATGGCCTGGCGGGCGGCCTCCGCGGCCCGGTTCTCGCCGCTGGCGCGGCCGATGCCCATGAGCGCCGAGCCGGCGTTCTTCATGACCGTGCGCACGTCGGCGAAGTCGAGGTTGATGAGCCCCGGGACGGTGATGAGATCGCTGATGCCCTGTACGCCCTGGCGCAGCACGTCGTCCACGACACGGAAGGCGTCCACGATCGAGGTGTTCTTCTGGACGACGTCCTTGAGTCGGTCGTTGGGGATGGTGATCAGCGTGTCGACCTTGTCGCGCAGCGTCTCGCACGACTTCTCGGCAGTGAGGCGACGCTTGGCGCCCTCGAAGCTGAAGGGCTTGGTGACCACGCCGATGGTCAGCGCCCCGACGTCGCGAGCGACCTCCGCGATGACCGGTGCCGCGCCCGACCCGGTGCCCCCGCCCATGCCGGCGGTGATGAAGACCATGTCAGAGTCCTTGAGGGCCTCGTAGATCTTCTCCGAGTCTTCCTCGGCGGCGCGCTGCCCGATGCCCGGGTCGCCGCCGGCGCCGAGGCCACGGGTGATCTTGTCGCCGATGCGGATCTTGTGCGGCGCGTCGCTCTGCAGGAGCGCCTGGGCGTCCGTGTTACAGGCGATGAACTCGACGCCCATCATCTCGGCCCGGATCATCCGGTTGATGGCGTTGCTGCCGCCGCCCCCGATCCCGATGACGCGGATCAGCGCGAAGTTCTCCGAATCGGACCGCAGCGGCATCGCCTTCTCCTCCGGCTGGCTCATCCGGGTGTGTCAATGTCGATGGCAGTCGAGCCGGGCGCCGTCACATGCGCCTTGCACCTCGGACGGCTCGGACTTCCGCGGAGTATAGACCGCCGGGCGGCGGATGCGGGTGCCGCTCTCAGGGGCGATGGTGCGCCGGGGCACCGCCCGCTGGGCCCGACGGTGGCTCAGGGGAACAGGCTGCGCAGCCACTCCCGCAGGCGCCCCAATACGCCACCCGCGGGCGCCGACTCGTAGCGGCCGCCGTCGCCCTCGGTGACGGCCCTGGCACCCCACATGAGCAGCCCGATGGAGGTCGAGAAGGCCGGCGTGAGGAGGTGGTCCACGAGTCCGCCGACGCCCGCCGGAGAGGCCACGCGAACGGGCATCTGGAGCACGTCGCGACCGAGTTCGGCGATGCCGGCCAGCTGGGACGCGCCGCCGGTGAGGACCAGCCCGGCGGGCAGGATGCCGCCGTGGCCGGCGGCCGCGATCTCCTCGCCGAGTTTCTCGAAGAGCTCCCGCATGCGCGCGTCGATGATGGCGCAGACCTCCGCCCGCTGGACGGTGCGGCCGCGCTCGTCGCCGAGAGACTCGACGTTGATGAGCTCCTCGGGCTCGACCGAGCGCAGGTCGCACGTGCCGTGTCGGACCTTCAGGTCCTCGGCCACCTGGAGGCTCGTCTTGAGCCCGATGGCGACGTCGTTGGTGACGTTGTTACCGCCCAGCGGCAGCACCGCCGTGTGGAACGGCGAGCCGTCGAGGAAGAGGGCGAGGTCGGTCGTGCCGGCGCCGATGTCAGCTACGGCGACGCCCAGGTCGCGTTCCGTGTCCGAGAGGACCGCCTCCGCCGCCGCCAAGGGCGCGGCCACCAGCTCGTCGATGCGCACCCCGGCCTGCTGAACGCACTTGGACAGGTTCTGCACCGCCGTCGCCGCGGCGTGGACGATGTGCGTCTCCACCTCGAGGCGGATGGCGCTCATGCCGATGGGGTCCTTGACGCCCTCCTGACCGTCCACGATGTAGCCGCGCGGCAGGACGTGCAGCACTTCGCGGTTGCTGGGGATGGTCACCGCCCGGGCGACCTCGGTGGCCCTCGCCACGTCCTCCCGGCTGACCTCCTTGCGCGGCCCGCTGACCGCCACGGCGCCACGGGAGTTCTGCGATTCGACGTGGTTGCCGCCGACGCCCACGAAGGCCGACTCGAGCTTGTAGCCGGAGAGGCGCTCCGCCTGCTCGACCGCCGAAGTGATCGAGGAGACGGTCTGGTCGATGTTGATGACCACGCCCTTCTTGAGGCCGGACGAGACCGGCGCGCCCTTGCCGATGATGGTGAGCGCGCCGTCTCGCGTCACCTCGCCGATGAGCGCCACGACCTTGCTCGTCCCGACATCGATGGCGACGAGGACCGCTTCCCTCTCCACGTCCTGGCTGTCCCTTCTCGATCTAGCGTCTATAGGAAGTGGCGCCGGATGAGCGCCACGTTCTGGAAGATCCCGAACCCGAAGCGGATGAGCGCCACGAGGTAGAGGTCGAGGCCCAGTCGATCACCGACGAAGGTGAGCAGCACGGCCACGAGCGCGTTGGTGATGAAGCCGCTGAGGAAGATCCGCTCACTGAAGGTCCCGTCGAGCTCCGCCCTGACGGCTCCCAGGACCGAGTCCAGGGCGGCGATGATGCCCACCGCCGTGTACCGGGCGAACTCGAAACTGACGCTGACCTGGAGGACGAGGCCCAGCAGGATGCCGAGGAGCAGTCCCGCCAGGGGTATCCACACGTCCTCTCCACCTCCTCCCGTCCGGTCCCGGCAAGGCTACCCGACGCTGGCGTCCCGCGGCAACCGAACACGCAGACGATCATGGTGCGCCCTTCTTCGGCACGAACGTGCCGCAGCGGCCGCCCTCGGGGTACAGGTAGGCGACCGCGATCGCCTGCTCGCCTCCGGCCAGCAGGCTGGCCAGGCACTGGACCTGGGCGTCGACCAGCTCCGGCCCGCGCAGGCTGGGCGCATAGATGCCGAAGACCGCCCGCCACAGAGCGGAGCCGGCCAGCAGCATGAAGCCATCGTCATCGGAGAGGCGCATGGTCAGGCGCGACGCACGGCTGCCCAGCAAGGCCGGCGTGACGGCGCCGAGGCGGCGCCCGACGGCGATGTCGACGGGATCGAGCCGCTCACCCACGGCCAGCCGGGCCGAGTCTCGCCGCTGGTCCACGAGGACCGGCAGTGCGCTCGTGGCGCCCGACGGCAATGACACCAGCAGGACGCCCTCGACATCGACGAGGAGGCGCCGCTCGCCGACCTGCCAGACGAGGATGGGCGTCCGCTCGCGGACCTCGACGATGAGCCGGTCGGGCAGCGCCACGCGGACCGACACGACCTCCGGCCGCTCCCCGTCGACCGTGGGCAAGGTGCGCAGCGCGACGGCCAGGCGGGCCGTGTCGAGCACGAACAGGTTCGGCCGCAGGTCACCGTCCAGGCCCAGCGCGCGCCGCACGGCCGCCTCCCCCGTCAGCATCGCGCCGCGCACGTCGATGCCGCCCGGTGCGAGCGCGAAGGCCGGCGACGCGGAGACCCCGTACAGCGCGGCCGCGGCTGCCAGCAGCGCCACGGCGGCGAGCACGCGGCTCGCGGCCGGGCCCGCCGAGGCCCGCGCGATCGAGGGACGCGACGGGACCCGACCGCGGCGCAGGGAGACGCGGCGCAGGGGCAGGCTCACGGCAGGTCGGCCCGCGAGAGACGCCGGTCGGGACGCACGGCGAAGCGCTCCAGGGCCAGCTCGACGATCCGCGCCGCGATCGCGGCGAAGTCGTAGCCGCCCTCGCGGCAGAGGACGGGGAAGAGGCTGATCGGGGTGAAGCCCGGGATCGTGTTGATCTCGGACAGGTAGACGCGGCCCCCGTGGACGAGGAAGTCGACGCGCGCGAACCCGCTGGCTCCGATGGCCGCGAAGGCGGCCCGGGCGAGATCGCGCACTGTTGCGCGCAGCCCCTCGCCGATCTCCGGGAGATCCGTCGTGCGCGAGACGCCCGGCGCGTACTTCGCCGCGTAGTCGTAGAACTCGTGGCCCGGGAAGACCTCGCCGGGACCGTAGGCGACCGTCCGTGTGCCGTTGCCGAGCACGCTCACCTCGAGCTCGCGGGGCGCCGCCAGGTAGGCCTCGGCGAGCAGGAGGTCATCCCAGCGGAACGCTTCCGCCACGGCGTACTCGAGGGACGGCGGCTCGTCCGGCCGGTGGACGATGGTCATGCCCACGCTCGAGCCGAGGCGGGCCGGCTTGACCATGAGCCGCCGGTCCGGCAGGCGCGCGGCGAAGGCCTCGAGGCGGCGCATGGCGGCGGCGGGATCGGCGTCGTGGTCGACCCGGGAGAGCGCCTCGAAGGGCACGACGGGCATCTCCAGCGCGCGTGCCAGCCGCTTGAAGAGGACCTTGTCCGTGCCCAGCGCCGAGGCGGCGATGCCGGAGCCCGTGTAGATGAGCCCGGCCGACTCGCACAGCGCCTGGACCGTGCCGTCCTCCCCGAACGGCCCGTGGAGCGCGATCCACACGACCGGCGCAGGGTCGCGCGCGGCCAGCTCCTCGAGGGCCCCGGCGGCGCCGAGCGGCCCCTCTGCGCCGAGGGTCGCGGGGGCGTCGTAGGCGGCCGCCGGCAGCTCCGGGTCGCGGGCGGCGTCGGGCAGCCGCCACCAGGCGCCCCCGAGGTCGATCAGCCAGGCCTCGACCGGGTTGCCGCGCCCGGCCAGCGCGGCCGCGATGGCGCGGCCCGACACGAGCGAGACGTCGTGTTCCGCGGACGGGCCGCCCAGGAGCACGACGACCGGCTGCGACGGATCGAGGCGGACCTCGACGATGCTCATGCCGCCGGCTCCCACGCGCTCCAATCGCCGGCAAAGACGACCTCGAAGCGCAGCTCGACGCCGGTCTCGCGGCGGACGATGGCGCGCACCTCCTCCGCCAGGTGACGCACGTCGGCGGCCGTTCCCGCGCGGTCGTTGACGATGAAGTTGGCGTGCTTCGCCGAGACGACCGCGCCGCCCACGCGACGACCCTTCAGCCCGAGGCCGTCGATGATGGCGCCGGCGGAGGGCCCCTCGGACGGATTGCGGAAGACGCTGCCGGCGCTGGGCTGACCGAGCGGCTGGTGCGCCTGCCGCCAGCGCCGGATCTCGTCGAGCCGCGCCACGATGACCGCCGGGTCGGCCGGCGTCAGGTGGAAGCGCGTCCAGGTGACGACCAGCGGCGCGCCCTCCGGCGCGGCCTTGAGAGCCGAATCGCGGTAGGCCAGCCCGAGCGCGTCCGGCCCCAGGGCCGACTCGGACCCGTCGGCCCCCAGGACCCCGGCCTCGACGAGGATCGTGCGCACATCCGAATCGTGCGCCCCGGCGTTCGCCCAGACCGCGCCGCCGACGGTGCCCGGGATGGCCAGACCGAACTCGAGGCCGGAGAGGCCGGCGTCCTTGGCCACCGTGGCCGCCTTCGCCAGCGGCAGCCCCGAATCGGCCACCAGGTCGGCGCCATCGATGCGGACCTGCTGTGCACGGTTCATGACCACCAGCCCGCCCATGCCGGCATCGCTGATGACGAGGTCGGAGCCGCGGCCGAGGATGAAGATGGGCAGGCCGCGGGCGCGCGCGAAGCGGACGATGGCGCGCAGCTCGAAGAGGTTGCGCACCTCGGCGAAGAGATCGGCCGGACCGCCGACGCGCATCGTCGTGAAGCGCGCCAGCGGCTCCTGGCGCGACGTCTTCACGCCGATCCGGCGCTGGATCTCCGTGCCCAGCGTCGCCGCCTCGTCGGGTGAGAGCCGGCGCACCGCGGAGCCCGCCACGGTCACGCGGCGCCCCGTGCGATGGCCGCGATGACCTCGTCGCCGGGCAGCGGGCGCCGCTCGGCCAGGGCCAGCAGCAATTCCGCGTTCGCTTCGGCGGCGCCCCGCCGGCCCAGGCTGCGGCTGGCGGCGCCCATCGCGGCCAGGCGCGCCGCATCGTCGAGCACGGACGCGGCCGCGAGGAGCGCGTCGCCGTCGAAGGCCGCGTCCTCGATCACGATGGCCGCGCCCGCCTCGCCGAGCGTGCGCGCATTCGCCCGCTGGTGGCCTCCGGCGTGAGGATAGGGCACGACGACCATGGGCAGGCCCAGCGCGGTCACCTCGGCCAGCGTGGACGAGCCGGCGCGCCCGACGACGAGGTCGGCGGCGACCAGGGCGTCGGCCATCTCCTCGCGCAGGAAGGCGTAGGGCCGGTAGCGCTGGCGACGATCCTCGGGCAGCGCCTCGCGGCGGCGCAGGGCGGCGCCGTAGCCCGCCTCGCCGGTGACGTGGATCACCGTGGCCCGCTGGACGAGCGAGGGCAGTGCGGCGTCCACGGCGTCGTCGAAGCGGCGCACGGCCTGCGAGCCGCCGAAGACGAGGACGACCCGCTCGCTCGTCTCGATGCCCAGCCGCTCCCGGGCGGCCGCGCCATCGAGGCCGGCCAGCGGCCGCGTCGGCGTGCCGGTCACGTAGCAGGGACCCGGCAGGGCGCGGCCCGTGGCCTCGAAGCTGACGGCGATGGCCGAGGCGAGGCCCGCCGTGGCGCGCACGCTGCGACCGGGCACCAGGTTGCCCTCCCACAGAAGCGACGGGACGCGCAACAGCCGGGCGGCCAGCAGCACCGGGATGGCCACGTAGCCGCCGGTCGTGAAGACCGCCCGGGGCTGCCAGCGGGCGAGGAGAAGCAGCGCCTGGGGGATCGAGCCGGCCAGGCGCAGCGGGTCGAGGAAGGTACTCAACGAGCGATCGACGGTGCGCAGCGAGCGCAGCCAGAGGCGGGTGAGCGGGATGTGCGCGCCGGGCACGAGCGAGGCCTCCAGGCCGCGATGGCCGCCGACCCAGAGCGGGTCAACGTCCGTTCGCCGCTCGCGCAGGGACCGCACGACCGCCAGCGCCGGCAGGATGTGCCCGCCGGAACCACCGCCGGCGATGAGGATCCGCATCGTTCCAGGTGCCTCGGGCTTGGGTCTCGCGGGAGATGGAAAGGAGGATACCGACCGCCGCGAAACTGACCATGAGCGAGGAGCCGCCATCGCTCACGAAGGGCAGCGTGATGCCGGTGATCGGCAGCAGGTTGACCACCACCCCGATGTTCACGAAGGCCTGCAGCGTCAGCCAGGACGTGATCCCGGTGGCCAGCAGGCCCCCGAACGTGTCAGGCGCGCTCAGGGCCACCCGGATGCCCTGGTAGGCGAAGACGAGGAAGAGGCCGACGACGAGCAGGCCGCCGATCAACCCGAACTCCTCGCCGATGACCGCGAAGATGAAGTCGTTCGAGGCGTTCGGCAGGTACAGCCCGCCGGCCGCGCGGCTCTGACCGAGCCCCTCGCCGACGATGCCACCGAGGGCCAGGGCGAGCAGGCCCTGGATGGTGTGGAAGCCCGTTCCGCGCGGATCGCTCCAGGGGTCGAGGAAGGTCGTCACCCGCTGCAGCTGGTAGGGGTGGCTGTAGATGACGTAGACGACCGCCGCGACGCCTGCCGGAACGAGCAGCAGGAACTGCCAGAGGTTGGCGCCGGCGACGAAGAAGAGGACGAAGGCGGTCATGGCCAGCACGCCGGTCGTGCCCAGGTCGGGCTCCTTGAGGACGAGCGCCACGACCGGCCCGGCGATGAGCAGGAAGGGCAGCGTGCCGTGCAGGACACTCGAGATGCGCACGCCCCGACTGGCCATCCAGTGCGCCAGGTAGACGACCAGGGCGAGCTTGGCGAACTCCGCCGGGTGGATGGCCGGCAGCGACCCGAGCTTCAGCCAGCGCGCCGAGCCGCCCACCACCGTGCCCACGCTGGGCACGAGCACCAGCGCCAGCAGCGCCAGGGCGCCGACGAAGAGCGGCAGCGACACGAGGCGCCAGAAGCGATAGTCGATGTGCATCGCGGCGACCATGGCCCCGATGCCCAGGATCGCCCAGACGAGCTGCGGCCCGACGTCGGCGAAACTGTCGTCCTGGGTCACGTAGGCCCGGATGCCCGAACTCGAGTAGACCATCAGGATGCCGATGGCGGCCAGCGCGACGACAGCCACGAGGATCGCGTAGTCGGGGGCGTGGCGCTCACGCACCAGGGCCACGGTGCGCGAGCGGTCGCGCACGCCCGGCCGTCCGGCGACGCGCGGGGCCTCCTCGACGCGGCCCCGACCGGCGCGGCCGCGAGCACCGGGCGCGGGCACGGCGATGGGCGGGTTCCTCACGATCGGCTCCTCGCAGCGATGAGCGCGTGGACAGCCGCCTTGAAGGCGCGGCCGCGAGCGGCGTAGTCGGTGAACATGTCGAAGCTGGCGGCGGCGGGGCTCAGCATGACGGTGGCGGTGCTGCCGACCGGCGCCGAGGCCAGCTCCGAGCGCGCGATCGCGTCGGCCCGCTCGACCGCGGCCTCCAGGCTGGGCGCCCGCTCGAGGTGGGCGTGCCCGGCCGCGGCGAAGGTGGCCGCGAACTCCGGCGCGCTCTCGCCGATGAACACCACGGCACTGGCCCGCCGCACGGCCACGCGGGCCAGCTCGTCGATGGGCACGCCCTTGGCGCGCCCGCCGGCGATGAGCACGAGGGGCACGGGGTAGCTGCGCAGCGCGGCGATGACCGCATCCGGCTGCGTCCCCTGGGAATCGTTCACGTAGCGCACGCCGTTCTCTTCGGCCACCAGCTCCAGGCGGTGCTCGACCCCCTCGAAGGCCGCCACGGCCCGGCGGATGCCGTCGGGCGCGATGCCGAAGAGCAGTCCCACGGTCACGGCGGCCAGCACGTTGCTGACGTTGTGCTCACCCGGGAGGGGCACCTCTTCGAGCGGCATGACCCGGCCACCGGGACCGGTCGCTGCCGGCCCGCCGCCTGCCAGGGCCAGGCGCTGCACACCGGCCGCCACGATCCAGCCACCCACGACGCCGACACCGCCCGGCAGCGGCATGTCGCGCCGGTAGAGCGTCACCGGCGCGGTGCCCAGCCCTGCGTACGCAGCGCTCACGGGATCCTCGGCATCGAGGACGAGGGCACCCTCCGGGTCCACCAGCTCGGCCAGACGGCGCTTCGCGGCGCGGTAAGCGTGGACGCTGCCGTGGCGGTCGAGGTGGTCCTGCGTGACGTGGGTGTAGACGGCGACCGTGGTGCCACGCGAGAGCGTCGGCAGCTGCAGATCCGAGAGCTCGAGCACGACGCGGTGATGCCGGGTCAGGTCCGGCAGGCGTTCCACGAGCGGGGCGCCGATGTTGCCGCCCAGCACGACCGGTGCGGCGCCCGCGGCCAGGATCGCCGCGCTGAGCGAGGCCGTCGTCGTCTTGCCCTTGGTACCCGTGATGCCGACGGTCGGCGCGGGGCAGAGGCGGAGGAAGAGGTCCGACTCGCTGATGACCGGCACGCGGCCCTCGGCCTCCACGGCGCCGAGCGCGGCGCGCAGGCGCGGCTCGGTCGTCGGGTAGCGGCTGCTCACGCTGGGCGAGGTCGCGATCATCGCCTCGTCGCGCAGGGCGGCGACGGGATCCTGCTCCGGCCCAAGGAGGAGCCGCACGTCCCGGCCGCCGAGCGCGGCGATCGCTTCGCCCAGGTCGGCCGCGGGGCGCACGTCGTAGACGGTGACGCGAGCGCCCCGGTCGGCCAGGAAACGGGCCAGGGCGATGCCGCTGCGCGCGAGCCCGAGGACGGCGACCGGGCGGTCGCGGAAGGCATCGAGGGTGAGGGCGGCGGCGTCGAGCGGCTCGACCATCGAACCGGCCGCGCTCATGCCAGCCGGTCCACGGTGGCCAGGAAGAGCACCACGCCGAGCATCGCGGCCAGCAGGCCCACGATCCAGAAGCGCATGGTGATCTTCTCCTCGTCCCAGCCGCCCAGCTCGAAGTGATGGTGCAGCGGGCTCATGCGGAACAGGCGGCGACCGCCGCTGACGCGATAGAAGGCGATCTGCAGGATGACCGAGGCCGTCTCGGCCACGAAGATGATGCCGATCAGAGGCAGGATGAGGATCTGGCCGGCGATGAGCGCGGTGACGGCCAGCGCGGCCCCCAGGGCGAGCGACCCCGAGTCGCCCATGAAGACCTGCGCGGGGTGCACGTTGAACCAGAGAAAGCCCAGCAGGGCGCCGATGATCAGCGCGCACAGGACGGCCAGGTTGGGCTGCGCGAAGGGCACGTTGAGGGCGGCGATGACCAGGTAGGCCACGAAGGCGAAGATGAGCGTGCCGCCTGCCAGCCCGTCCAGCCCGTCGGTGATGTTCACGCCGTTGCTCGCGGCGATGATGGCGAAGGCCGCGAAGGCGACGTAGGCAAACGGCTCGATCTGCACCGCGCCGATGAACGGCACGGCCACCGCGTCGATGGCGTAGGTGCGCTGGATCTGCTGCGCGGCGAAGATGGCCACCACGGTCAGCCACAGCATCTTCTGGCGGCCGCGGATGCCGTCGCCGGTCTTGGCGTTGAGGTAGTCGTCCGCGGCGCCCAGGAGGCCGACCAGGCCGAGCGCCGCAAGGGGCGCGAAGGTCGAGGCGTCGACGAGATCGAGGGCCAGCGCCAGACCGATGACGACGGCGATGATGAGGAGGCCGCCCATCGTGGGCGTGCCCTCCTTGGTGTAGTGCGCCTCCGGTCCCTCGATGCGGATGCGCTTGCCGAAGCCGAGCCGGCGCAGCACGCCCAGGTACGGGCGCATGAGCAGGACGACGAGGGCGAAGGCGAGCAGGATGCCCTGCACGGCGAGGACGTTCACGCGCGAGCACCGTGCCCGGACCGACCGATGGCCACGAGACGATCCACGAGCCGGTCGAGGGCGACGCCCCGCGAGCCCTTGACGAGCACGACGTCGCCGGCCGCCAGGAGCGGGAGGAGCGTTCCCAGCGCCGCGTCGGCGTCTGCCGTCTCGAAGGCCGCTGCCGGGGCCAGGCCGGCCGCGCGCGCCCCGGCGGCGATGCCCCGGCCACCCCGGCCGACGGCGACGAGCAGCGTTGCCACGCCGGCGGCCCGTGCGCCGACGGCGCGATGGGCCGCCTTCGAGGCCTGGCCCAGCTCGAGCATCTCGCCCAGGACCGCCACGCGCCGGCCGGGCAGCGTGGCCAGCAGGTCGAGCGCCGCGGCCATCGTCTCCGGCCCGGCGTTGTAGCTGTCGTCGAGGACCCGCCACGGTCCCGCGTCGAGCAGCGTCGTCCGGTGCGGCGAGCTGAAGCCGCGGCCGAGCGCAGCGGCGATGGCCTTGGGGGTCATGCCCACGGCGAGCCCGACCGCTGCCGCGGCCAGCGCGTTGTGCACGGCGAGCCGGCCCAGGGCCGGGGTCCGCACGGGGGTGCGCCGGCCGCGGGTGCGGAGGACGAAGCGCATCCCCTCCCCGCCCAGCGACTCGACGGCCTCCGCGGCCACGTCCGCGTCCTCCGCGAAGCCGTAGGTCGTGACCGCTGCGCTGGTGCGGGCGGCCATGCGCCGCACGGCCGGGTCATCGGCGTTGAGGATCGCCGCGCCGTCGCGGGGCAGGACCTCGACCAGCCGGCCCTTCTCGAACTCGATGGTCGCGAGCGAGCCGGCACGCTCGAGGTGGATGCCGCTCACCGCCGTGACCACACCGATGCGTGGGCGAGCGAGCGCGGCCAGGGTGGCGATGTCGCCCTCGATGTACATGCCCATCTCGAGCACGACCGCCTGGTGCTCGGGACCCAGGCGCAGCAGGGTGAGCGGGAGTCCGATCTCGTTGTTCTCGTTGCCCTCGCTCTTGAGCGTCGGGCGGTCCGCAGCAAGGACGACCGCGACCGCCTCTTTCGTGGACGTCTTGGCGTAGGAGCCCGTGATGCCGACCACGAGCGGCGAAAAGCGCGCACGCCACGCCGCGGCCAGCGCGTGCAGGGCGGTCAGCCCGGCCGCGACCTGCACGACGGTCACGTCGCCCAGAGCGTCGAGCCCGGCCGTATCGAGCGGCTCGCTGACGACGAGCGCGGCGGCACCCGCGGCGGCGGCCTGGGCAAGGAAGCGATGGCCGTCGGTGCGCTCGCCGGGGAGGGCGAAGAAGACGTTGCCGGGGCTGACCCGTCGCGAGTCCACGGCTGCGCCGCGGATCGGCCGCGCGGAGGACCGCAGGAGCGTCCCACCCACCGCTGCGGCCAGCTCGCGCGCATCGAGCGCGGGCACGCCCGGCGCGATGGGCGGCGGGCTCGGCGCGTCATTCACGATCGTGGGCCATTCTCGCACGGCCGCCTCAACGCCCCAGGTCATCGCGGCGCGACGCCTCGGCCGGCGGGATGCCGAGGACGTCGATGGTGTCGAGCGCGATGCGCCGGAAGAGCTCAAACGACGTGATGCTGAGCTTGAGCTCACCCTGCCGGATGACCTTCGGCCGCGTGTCGCCGATGCGCACGGCGATGACCGCGTCCGGCCCGTCCTGCCCGACGAAGCCGACGAAGCTGAAGTTGAATGTCAGGGGCATCCAGTCCTGGCGCTCGCCATCCCAGATCTGGGCCGTGCCGGTCTTGCCGCCGACCGCGTAGCCGGGGATGAGCGTGCCCTCGGCGTACCACGGGACGCTGGTCACGACGTGCGTCATGAGGTCGGTCAGCTCGGCCGACAGCTGCGCGTCGATGACCGGCTCGGCCGGCGGCCGCTCGAGGCGCTCTCCGCCGATGCCGTCCACGAGGTACGGGGTCACCCGGTAGCCGCCGTTGACCATGGTCGAGAAGGACGTGGCCAGCTGCAGCTGCGTCACGGCCACGCCCTGGCCGAAGCTCCGGTTGGCCAGGTCGATCTCCGCCCACCGTTTGACGGCCGGGTCGACCACCAGGCCGGGCAGCTCGCCCGACGTGTCCACGCCGGTGGCGCGGCCGATGCCCAGCCGCGCCCAGATGTCGTAGAGCGACGCCGCCGCCGAGCGCACATCGGGGCCCAGCATGCGCGCCACGCGCGCGGCGACGATGTTGCGCGAGTAGGCGATGCCGTCCTCGAAGGCCATCCGGCCCATGGCGCGCTTGTCACTGTCCCAGATCGTCGAACGGCCGATGCGCAGGCTGCCGCTGTCGTTGATGCGAGTCTGCGGGGTCACCACGTCCGCTTCGTAGGCGGCCGCTGCGACGTACATCTTCATGACCGAGCCGGGTTCGTAGACGGCGCCCACGACCGGGTCCAGGAAGAGCCCCGGATCCTCCTTCGCCACGCGCTGGTACTCGTTCGCGTCGTAGCCGGGCACGCTCGCCCAGGCCAGGATCTCGCCGGTCTGGGGGTCCATGACCACGGCGCTGACCGTCTGGGCCCGGTCCGCCACCCAGGCGGCATACAGCTCCTTCTCGAGCTGGAGCTGCAGACCGGCATCGATGGTCAGGACGAGGTCGGCACCCGGCGCGCCGGTGTCCACCGCGCGCTCCGAGTCGGCGATCGGCCGGCCGGCCACGTCCCGCAGCGCGGTGACGATGCGCGGGCGGCCCGCCAGCAGGTCCTGGTAGCGCTGCTCGATGCCGTACTGGCCCTCGCCTTCGCGGTTCGTGAAGCCCAGCAGCTGGCTGGCCAGCGTGGTCGCCGGGGCCCCGCCCTGGCTGGGATAGATGCGGATCGGCTGTGGGTCGAGCTCCAGGCCCAGCAGTCGCCCGTCGGCCAGGCCGGCGCTGACATCCTCGCTCTGGCCCTGCGTGAGGAGCTGCGCCAGGACCGCGTACTCGGCAGCGCCGCCGATCGTCGTGCGCAGCTTCTCCGCCGCCGCTCCCTCCAGGTCGAGGATGGCCACCAGCTCATCGGCGACGGCGGCCTTGTCCGCTGCCGGGATCCGCTTGGGATAGGCTGCCAGCAGGTCGCGGTAGCCGGTGGTGGCCAGCACGATGGTGCCCGAGCGATCGTAGATCTCGCCGCGCTGGACCGGCACCTTGATCGCCCGCTCGAGCTGCGCCAAGGCGTCGTCGCGCAGCTCGGCGCCACGCACGACCTGCCAGTAGGCGAGCCGCGCTCCCAGGGCCGCGGCCCCCAGCACGACGAAGACCAGGAGGATGACGAGGCGGGGGCGCCGGTCGGTCCGACCCAGCATCGTTCGATCAGCGAGCGGGGATGCGGACGCCGTCACCGAGCCGGTCGAGACCGGCCTGCTGGGCGCCCTTGATGATGGCCGGCTCGGCGCCCCAGCGCGCGATGTCGCCTGCGACCGACTGGAGCTGCTGCTCGATCGCACTGCGCTCGGCGATAAGTGTGTCGATGTCGTAGTTGAGCGCTGCCACGCCCAGCGTCTGGGTCAGGTAGAAGAGGGCCAGCAGGAAGACGACGAGGATCGCCGCCAGCGTCAGGCCGACGCGGCTGGTGCCGCGGCGTGCCCGAACCCGGACCGTCCGCTGGCGGCGCGGCGGGACCAGCGGCCGTGCGATGCGGCGGGCGCCCTCGTAGACGGCCATCACCCGCGGCCTTCGGCGAAGCGGAGGCGGGGCGAGAGCAGGTCGTACAACGGCGAACCCGAGCCGAAGCCGTCGTCGGCGCCGTCGAGCCGGGTACCGCGGGCGTCGTCGGACATGTCCCACGTGCCGCGGTCGATACGGCGCTCATGCAGTTCGTGCTGTCGTCGCCCATACGTTCGGCGGCGGCGGGATTGGTGTCGGCTCACGTTCGGTCCCTCCTCTGGGCCGGTACTCCCGGGCTGCTGCTCCTGAGTGGCTCGTGGTGGAGTGGCCGCGCTGATCTCGGTCGATGCGGCGGCTCAAGCGGCCAGGCGCTCGGCGGCCCGCAGGCGGGCGCTCCGGGCGCGAGGGTTGTGGGCCACCTCCTCGGCCGTGGGGAAGGCCGGGCTGGGACCGATGGGGCGGAGCCGCGCCGAGTGCCCGCAGACGCAGACCGGCAGCACCGGCGGGCAGACGCATCCGCGCCGCTCGGCCGCGACGAAACGCTTGACGATGCGGTCCTCGAGTGAGTGGTACGCGAGCACGACCAGCCGGCCTCCCGGGCGCAGCAGGTCCACGGCCGCGGCCAGGGCCGCCGGCAGCACCTCGAGCTCGCGGTTGACCGCGATACGCAGGGCCTGGAACGTCCGCGTGGCGGGATGCGTACGACGTCGTCCCCCGCGCGGCGTGGGGACGACGCGCTCGACGAGAGCGCCCAGTCGGGCTGCGCTGGCGATCGGTCCACGCTCGCGCTCGGCGACGATGGCGCGGGCGATGCGCCCGGCGAAGGGCTCCTCGCCGTGGGCTCGCAGGACCCGGGCCAGCTCGCGTTCGTCGAGCTCCTCGAGCAACGCGCTGGCCGGCCGGCCGCGGGTCGGATCGAAGCGCAGGTCGAGCGGTCCCTCGGCGCGGAAGCTGAAGCCGCGCTCCTCGTCGGCGAGCTGGAAGGAGCTCAGCCCGAGGTCGAAGAGGACCCCATCGACGCGCTCGAAGCCGGCCGCCGGGGCGAGCCCGGCGAGCTCCTCGAAGTTCGCCTGACGCAGGACCGCGCGCTCCCCGAACGACGCAAGGCGGACGGCGCACCTGGCGATGGCCGCCTGATCGGCATCCAGGCCGAGCAGGCGGCCATCAGGCGCATTCGCCTCCAGGATCCGGACGGCGTGCCCTCCGCCGCCAAGGGTGGCATCGACCTGGAGGCTGCCCGGGACGGGCGAGAGAGCCTGCATGACTTCCTCCACCATCACGGGCTGGTGCCCTGCTTCCGGCCTTGCCACCACCGAGCTGCGGATCCGTCCGGACCCTGAAGACGCGTCTGGTCCGCTAGATGCCGAGGCCCTGGAGGTGCTCGGCGAGGACATCGGGCGAGGTCATCGCCTCGCTGTAGGCCGCCCACTTGCGGGGTTCCCACAGCTCGATGTGGTCGCGCGATCCCACCACCACGGTCTCCCCTTCCAGGCCCGCCCACTCCCGGAGACCGGGCGGCACGACCACCCGACCCTGGCCATCGAGTTCGACCTCGAAGGCCCCCGAGAAGACGAAGCGCGAGAAGGTGCGGGCACCTGCGTCCGTGACCGGCTTGGCGGCCACGCGGTCCGCCAGCTCCTCGAAGACGTCCCGCGGGAAGATGCCCAGGCAGCCGTCGATCCAGCGCGAGACGAAGGCGCCGCCGTCGAGCTTCGACCGGAAGCGGGCCGGGACCGCGATGCGGCCCTTCCCGTCGACCGTGTGTCGGTACTCGCCGGTGAACACCCTGCTTGCGCCTCACGATTGCCGAGGTCGGGGCGACGGTCGGGTCGGCCGCCGGCCCCCATTCGAGGGCCGGCGGACCGGGTTTCCCACCCGACATTCACCCCAGTTCCCCACTTCGCGCCACTTTGCGCCACGTGGACGGCATCTTACACCGCGCAGGGGTCGCGTCAAGCCCGTTTCTGCACGGGTGTTGACGGCCCAAGACATCGGCCTCCTGGACGCCGCGGACGTTCGGGATCGTCCAGGCGCCACCGACCGTCAGGCGGTCGCCCGGGGCGTCGATGGCCGAGTCGGTGCGGTCGCCGCCGGCGCGGTCGATCCGCCCGATCAGGCAGGGGGCGGCGGCACCTTGATCTGGTCGCCCACGTGGATGGTGCTCGGATCGCTGATAGCCGGGTTGAGGTCGAGCACGACGTTCAGTGTCGTGCCGAACTTCGCGGCGATGCCATAGAGCGTGTCGTTCCTCTGGACCCGGTAGACGTAGCAGTCATCGGGCGCCGGGCAGGCCGCCAGACCCTGCCATGCGGCTGGCAGCGCGACGCTCGGGGCCGGCGAGGCGGTCGGGACCGGCGCCGGGGTCGGCGTCGGCTCGGGCGGCGGGGTCGGCGTCGGATCGATCGCCGGCGTCGGCGCGAGGGTCGGCTGGGGGGTGGGCGCGGGTGTGGCCGGTGGAGCGCTCGGCGATGGCGTCGGACCGGCAGCCACACCCGACCCTCCCGGGAGGGACAACCCCCCGCTCACCGCCCCCGCGGCCACGAGGATCGCCCCGACCAGCAGACCGGCGGCCAGCAGCACCGCGGGGGCCGGCCGGCGACGACGTCCCAGGCCCGGGGCCAGCGTGCGGCGGACCCGCTCCTCTCCGCGGGCGAAGCGCGGGCAGTGGCCGTGACCGATACGGAGGCACACGAGCTCCTGCTGCCGGAGGCCCAGCACGAGCGGCTCGTCGAATGCCCAGCAGTGCTGTGCGGCGTTCGGACGATCGGCCGGCGCGGTGTTGGGGCCCTCGCCGGCGCGGAGGAAGGGGCAGACCTCGAGCCGTGGTGAGCGTCCGGGCAGCGCCGCGAGCGCCCGGTGCGTCGCCGTCGCGAGGTCCTCGGGCGGCGCCTCGGTATCGTCCGCGGGTGCCGGACCTGCCACGACGTGCTGCGCTTCCGCGGCCGCGGCTCGTTCGGCGGCCTCGAGCGCCATGTCGTCGGCGCCGGGTCCCGCGCGTCCCTTCGCCACAGATCCTCCTGCGCTCCCGGGTTGGTGGGGCGGGAGTCTAGCACGGGGGTCGCCGGTACCCGGGTAGTACCTTCTCGGCCCTTGCCGAGGCCTTGGCCACGATGCTAGGCTCCGGCCCCGACATCGACCGACGCCTGCGTCGTCGGTCCATCCTCGGAATCCGAGAGGTCCAGCACAGGGACCGTGGCGCTCCTGCAGCCCTCCGCGAGGCCGAGCACGCCGCCCGAGGCGATGCCCGAACGACACCTGCGCCGCTGCACGTTCCGGCGCCTGGTGGCCGTCCGGAAGCAGCCCGGCGCGGTGTACGAAGCGGAGTGCCTCTACCCCGACCGGTCCGTGCCCATCCCACTGGGCGATCTCGAGGCGGCGCGCCCCATCTGCGAGAGCTGCGCCGCCCGCCACATCTTCCGCCCGGACGAGGATTAGGGAAGCGCCAGCGAGCGCGACCTGTAAGCCGAGTTCTGTCCCGCGACCTCGCGATCGCGGCGACGGTCATCCATCTACGACGGCGGTCGCCCGCCGCCTCTAGCGGCCTACCCGAGGGCCCGGGCGACGCACCCGTGACCGCGGCCGAAGCCGTGATCGCGCCCTCCTATTCGGCCTTGCACCGGGTAGAGCTTGCCCGTTTCACCCGGCGCCCCGGCGGACCGGGGAGCCGGCTCGTCTCTGTGGCGCTGGTCCTCGCCTCGCGGCGGACGGGTGTTACCCGCTACCCTGCGTCGTGGAGCTCGGACTTTCCTCGTGCCGCCACGGGTTTCCCCGACGTGGCACGCGACCGTCCGATCGCCTCGCTGGCCGCTCGATTCTACGCCCCGGGTCCCGGGACCTCCGTTTCGCCTGCCTCGGGCTCACTGGCCGGCGGCCGTCCGTTGCGCCGCGCGACCTCGGCCACGACGCGGGCGGCGCTGTCCGGGTCGTCGAGGACGAGGTTGGCCAGGGCGTCGGCGGCGTGGTTGCGAGCCCGAGGCTCGTGCGTGGCGGTCCAGCGCCCGAACGTGGCGAGGTGTCGGCGCGCCTCATCGTGGAGACCGCGCAGCTTGGCGTCCTTGACCCGCCAGCGACCGCTGAGCTGCTCGACGATGAGTTTCGAATCGAGCCGCAGGTCCACTTCCTCGGCCCGCAGGCGTCGCGCTTCGCGCAGGGCGAGCACGAGGCCAGCGTACTCGGCCACGTTGTTCGTGCGTATGCCCAGGGCGCGCGCCACGATGGCCACCGGCTCGGCGTCGGGCTCGAAGGCATCCGGGCGCGACGCATCGATGAGCACGGCGCCGCACGACGCCGGACCGGGATTCCCCCGGGACGCGCCGTCGGTCCGGATGATGAGCCGCAACGGACCCCCCTCCCCGCTCACATCAGATCCGACGCTCGACGATGGCCGCCGAGACCTCGAGGATGGCCTGCGTGATGTTGATGCCGCGCGGGCAGGCGTCGGTGCAGTTGAAGACCGTGCGGCAGCGCCACACGCCGTCCTTGTCGGCCAGGATCTCGAGCCGCTCCTGCGCCGCCTCGTCGCGGGAATCGAAGACGAAACGGTGGGCGTTGACGATCGCAGCCGGCCCCACGTAGCTCTTCTGGGCCCAGAACGAGGGGCACGACGTGGTGCAGGCGGCGCACAGGATGCACTTCGTCGTGTCGTCGTAACGGGCCCGGGCCTGGGGCGACTGGAGCCGCTCGCGAGCCGGCAGAGGCGCCTCGTTGACGAGGTAGGGCCGCACGCTGCGGTACTTCGCGAAGAAGTCCTCCATGTCCACCACGAGGTCCTTCACGACCGGCAGGCCGGGCAGCGGCGCCACCGAGATGCGCCGGCCCAGCTGGTCCACGCGGATCTTGCAGGCCAGCCGGTTGCGACCATTGATGAGCATGGCGTCCGAGCCGCACACGCCGTGGGCGCAGGAGCGCCGGAAGGTGAGCGTCCCGTCCTGCTCCCACTTCACCCTGTGCAGCAGGTCGAGGACACGCTCCATGGGACCGGACTCCACGAGGTATTCGGCCCAGTACGGCTTGGAGTCCCGCTCCGGGTCGTAGCGGAGGACGCGCAGATCGACCTGCATCGGGGCTTCGGCCTCAGTACGTGCGCGGCTTCGGTTCGAAGCGCGTGATCGTGACCGGCTTGTAGGCAAGGCGCGGGCCGCCTTCAGCGCGATAGGCGAGCGTGTGCTTCAGCCAGTCGCCATCGTCACGCTCGGGATGGTCCTCCCGGAAGTGGGCGCCGCGACTCTCCTCACGCGCCAGCGCCGAAGCGACAGTCGCCTCCGCGCAGTCGAGCAGGTAGCCCAGCTCGTGCGCCTCGAGCAGGTCCGTGTTGAAGATCGAGCCGGCGTCCTGCACGCGGGCCCGTTCATAGCGCTCCTTGAGCTCCCGGATCCGGGGAACGAGCCGGCGCAGCCCGTCGCCGGTCCGGAAGACGCCGCAGTCGTCCATCATCGCCGCGGCCAGCTCGGCCCGGATGTGGTTCGGGTTCTCGCCCACGCCCCGGGTGCGCAGCGCATCGAGCTCCGCGCGCACCGGCTCGTGGGCGTTGGCGACGAGTTCGGGTGCAGCGGCCGAACGGCAGTACTCGGCCATCGAGCGGCCGGCCCGCCGCCCGAAGACGAGCAGGTCCACCAGCGAGTTCGTGCCCAGCCGATTGGCGCCGTGCACGCTGACGCAGGCCGCCTCACCGGCGGCGTGCAGGCCCGGCAGCACCGTGCCCCGGTCGTCCACGACGACACGCGCCTCGATGTCCGTGGGCACGCCGCCCATGGCGTAGTGGGCGGTGGGCTGGATGGGCACCGGCTGGGTGAGCGGCTCGACGCCCTGGTAGATGCGGGCGAAGTCGGTGATGTCGGGCAACTTCGCCTCGATGACCTCGCGCCCCAGGTGACGCACGTCGAGGTAGACGAAGTCCTGGCCGCCGATGCCCCGCCCGGCCCGGGTCTCCATGTAGATGGCCCGACTGACCAGGTCGCGCGGCGCCAGCTCCATGAGCCTCGGCGCGTAGCGCTCCATGAAGCGCTCGCCCTGGTCGTTGAGCAGGTAGCCGCCCTCGCCGCGCGCGGCCTCGGAGAGCAGGATCCCCAAGCCTACGATGCCGGTCGGGTGGAACTGGTAGAACTCCATGTCCTGGAGCGGGATGCCGCGCCGGTAGGCCAGCGCCATGCCGTCGCCAGTGAGCGTGTGCGCGTTCGAGGTGACGCGGAACATGCGGCCGTTGCCGCCGGTCGCCAGGAGCACGGCCGCCGCGCGGAAGACGTGGAGCTCGCCGTCGGCGATGCGATAGGCCACCACCCCACCGGTCAGGCCGTCGTCCACCAGCAGATCCACCACGTGGTACTCGTCGAAGAACGTCACCTCGTGCTTGATGCACTGCTGGTAGAGGGTCTGCAGGATCATGTGGCCCGTGCGGTCGGCCGCGAAACACGAGCGACGGACCGGCCCCTCCCCGAAGTTGCGGGTATGGCCTCCGAAGCGCCGCTGGTCGATGCGGCCGTCGGGCGTACGGTTGAACGGCAGGCCCATCTGCTCGAGCTCGATGACGCGCTCGATCGCCTCCTGGGCGAGCACCTCGGCGCCGTCCTGGTCGACGAGGTAGTCGCCGCCCTTGACGGTGTCGAACATGTGCCACTCCCAGTGGTCCTCCTCCAGGTTGCCCAGCGCGGCGCAGACGCCGCCCTGGGCGGCACCGGTGTGGGAGCGCGTGGGGTAGAGCTTGGTCAGGACGGCCGTGCGCACGCCGGCGCGGGCAAGCTCGAGGGCGGCCCACAGGCCCGCCCCGCCGGCGCCGACGATGACCGCCTCGAACTCATGGATGACCGGTGACCGCGTCGCCCCCCGGGACACCATCATCAGGGCGCCCCGGGCATCGGCAGCGTCATCACCACGTTGGTGCCCAGCACGAACAGGAGCGCGCCGAGGAGGTAGAGCGCCGTCAGGCTCGCCACCCGCACCCGAGGCCGGTGGGCGTAGTCGGTGATGATCGTGCGCACGCCCATGAAACCGTGGAAGAGGACCATCATCAGCAGCGTCCAGTCGAACGCCCGCCAGAAGAGCTGGTTCCAGCGCTCGTTGGTGATGAAGTCCACGTCCTGGTCGGCCGGGTCGAAGACGAAGTGCAGGATGAGGTAGTGCGCGAGGGCCAGCACGAAGAGGGCGAGGCCGCTCAGGCGCATCAGGTACCAGACCGCGGTCTCCCGTCCGCCACCCGGCGGCTTGGGGCGGCCCGAGCGCGAGTAGCGCATCATCGGAAGAACTCCGGCCAGCCGTAGACCGGGGCCATGATCTCGTAGGCCACCGGCAGGCCGACCGCGATGAAGATCGCCCAGCAGCCGTACCACAGCGCCCGGTGGTAGCGCGTCAGTGGGGGCCAGAAGTCCATGATGATGATACGCAGTCCGTTCAATGCGTGGTACAGCAGCGCCGCCCCGAGGAGCACCTCCAGGATGCGGCCGGGGAAGCTGGCGTAGACCTTCAGGACCTCGTCATACAGCTCCGGGTTGCCGCCGACGAGGTAGATGTCCACGACGTGGAGCAGCACGAACGCCCAGATGGCCACGCCGCTGATGCGGTGGAAGGCCCAGGCGATCATCCCCTCGCCACCTCGGTAGCGGAGCAGCATGCGACCTCCGTCTGGTGGTGCCGGGAGCCATACGCGCGGGCGGTGCCTCGTGCCGTTCGGCAGCCGCTCGGACGGCGTCATCCTAGCGCGAATCGCGGACCCGGGATCGGCGGCGCAGGGCGGCGGCGGGCTGCGCTGGGGTATCCTGAGCCGCCCCGATCGCCCGTCACGGAGGACCCGCTTGAAGCTCCAGGAGTTCCACGCCAGGCAGCTCCTGCGGGCCTCCGGGCTACCGGTCCCAGCATGGTCGGTGGCGACGACGCCGCACGAGGTGGGCGAGGCCGCCGTCGGGTATCTGGCGGGGGGTGCGGAACGCGTCGTGGTCAAGGCCCAGGTCCTCGTCGGCGGGCGCGGCAAGGCCGGCGGGGTGAAGCTGGCGGCCAACCCCGAGGAGGCCGCGGCGATCGGCCGGGCCATCCTGGGTATGGAGATCCGAGGGATCCGGGTGCGCCGAGTGCTGGTCGCGCCCGCCGCCGACATCGTCCACGAGTACTACCTCGGCGCCGTCATCGACCGCGCGGCGCGGCGCATCCTGCTCATGGGCTCGGCGGCCGGCGGCGTCGAGATCGAGGAGGTCGCCCGGACCGATCCCGCGGCCGTCGTTCGCGTCCACGCCCACCCCCACCTGGGGCTGCTCGGGTACCAGGCGCGCCAGATGGCCTTCGCCCTCGGCCTGGGCGCCCACCTGGCTGAGGCGGTGGCCATCGCGCGCGGCCTGGTGGCGACGATGGTCGCCAACGACGCCGACCTCGTCGAGGTCAACCCGCTGGCCATCGTGCGCGAGCGGGCTTCCGACGGCACCGAGACGCTGAGCCTGCAGTGCCTCGACGCCAAGGTCACCATCGACGACTCGGCGCTGCCGCGTCACCCGGAGCTGGAGGCGATGCGGGACCTCGACGAGGAGGACCCCGCCGACGTGGAGGCCCGTGCCGCAGATCTCAGCTTCATCAAGCTCGAGGGCACGATCGGCTGCATGGTCAACGGCGCCGGGCTGGCCATGACCACCATGGACCTCGTCAAGCGCGCCGGCGGCGCGCCGGCGAACTTCCTCGACATCGGCGGCGGGGCGCGCTCCGACAAGGTCGCCACCGCCATGCGCCTCATCCTCAGCGACGCCAACGTGCGCGCCATCCTCGTCAACATCTTCGGCGGCATCACCCGCGGCGACGAGGTCGCCCGCGGCCTGATCGAGGCACGAGCGCAGCAGGAGCGTGACGTGCCCATGGTCGTGCGCATCGTGGGCACCAACGCGGCTGAGGCGGCGACGATCCTCGAGGCGGCCGCGTTCGAGACGGCGACCAGCCTCGATGACGCAGCCGCCCGGGCCGTCGCCGCAGCCGAGCGGGCCGGAGCGGCGGCATGAGCATCCTCGTGGGGCGCGAGACGCGCCTCGTCGTGCAGGGCATCACCGGCCGCGAAGGGGAGTTCCACTCCCGCCAGATGCAGGCCTACGGCACGCGCATCGTGGCCGGCCAGCGGCCCGGCAAGGGCGGCCAGCGCGCACTCGACGGCTCCGTCCCGATCTTCGACACCGTCGCCCAGGCGGTGGCCGAGGCCGGGGCGAACACGAGCGTCATCTACGTCCCCGCGTCGGGCGCCCCGGACGCGATCCTGGAGGCGGTGGACGCGGGGATCGGCGCCATCTTCTGCATCACCGAGGGCATCCCCGCGCTGGACATGCTGAAGGTCGTGCCAGTCGTCGAGGCGGCGGGCGCCAAGCTCATCGGCCCCAACTGCCCCGGCGCCACGTCGCCCGGGCGCGCCAAGGTGGGCATCATCCCGGCCTCGATCCACCGCGAGGGCCGCGTGGGCCTCGTGTCGCGCTCCGGGACGCTGACCTACGAGGTCGTGCAGGCCATGTCCGACGCGGGCATCGGCCAGTCCACCTGCGTGGGCATCGGCGGCGACCCCATCCACGGGCTCACCTTCAGCGATGTGCTGGCGCTCTTCCGCGACGACCCCGAGACGGACGCCATCGTGCTCATCGGAGAGATCGGCGGCAGCGAAGAGGAGCAGGCGGCGGCCTTCGCCGCGGAGCAGCTGCAGGGCATGCCCATGGTCGCCTTCATCGCCGGCCGCACCGCCCCCGAGGGCAAGCGCATGGGCCATGCCGGGGCCATCGTCTCGGGCGGCATGGGCACGGCGGCGGGCAAGGTCGTGGCGCTCGAGGCGGCCGGGGTCCGCATCGCCGCCTCCCCCACCGAGATCCCGCGCCTGCTCCTCTCGGCCGGCGTCCGCCCTCAGTAGCCCAGGGCGCCCCAGGAGGGGCCGCCCGGCGCCTCGATCAGCTCGACCAGGACGCCACGGCAGGAGCGCGGGTGGAGGAAGGCGACGGGTCCCTCGGCGCCCTTGCGCGGCACGCTGTCGATGAGCTCGACGCCGTCGATGGCCAGCCGGGTCAGCGTGTCGGCGAGGTGCGGCACCTCGAAGCAGATGTGGTGGAAGCCCTCTCCCTTGCTGGCCAGGAAGCGCGCCACGCCGGTCATGTCGTCGGTGGGCTGCACGAGCTCGATCTTCGTGTCGTCCACGGGCAGGAAGGCGATCGTCACGCGGTCCTCGGGGATGGCCTGCACGAGCTCGACCGGCAGGCCGAGGATGTCGCGGTAGAAGCCGAGCGCTCCCTCGAGGTCGCGCACGACGAGGGCCACGTGGTGGATCCGCCCGAGGCGATGCTCGTGGGCGATGCGAGCGGCGTCGGACGGAGGTGTCATGGCCGCCAATCGTCGCACATGGGGGAAGGCCTCTGCCTCAGACGGTGACGAGCTCCCGGTGCTCACCCCAGGCCGCACGCAGCCGATCGGCGATCTCGCCCAGCGTGGCGTGGGCCTCGACGGCCTCGATGATCGCGGGCATGAGGTTGCCGGTCGCGCGGGCGGTCTCCTCGAGCCGGGACAGCGCCCGCTCACAGGCCGCACCGTCGCGCTCGGCGCGGAGCCGTTGGACGCGCGCGACCTGCTCGGCCTCGGCGCGGGGGTCGATCTGCTGGAGGGGAGGCGATGGAGTCGCATCGTCCACGTAGCGGTTGACCCCGACGACGACGAGGTCGCCCGCCTCGATGCGGCGCTGGACGCCGTACGCCGCCTCCTGGATCTGGCGCTGCTGGTAGCCCGTCTCGAGGGCGGCGAGCGTGCCCCCGAGCGCCTCGATCTCGGCCAGGTAGGCCTCGGCGGCGGCCTCCAGCTCGTTCGTCAGCGTCTCCACGTAGTAGCTGCCCGCGAGCGGGTCCGGCGTCTCGGTCACGCCGGCCTCGAAGGCGAGGATCTGCTGCGTGCGCAGCGCCAGGCGGGCCGCCTCCTCGGTGGGCAAGGCCAGCGCCTCGTCGCGGGAGTTCGTGTGCAGGCTCTGGGCGCCGCCGAGGACGGCGGAGAGCGCCTGGACGGTGGTGCGCACGACGTTGTTGTCGATGGACTGGGCGGTCAGGCTCGAGCCGGCGGTCTGGACGTGGAAGCGGCAGGTCATCGAGCGCGGGTCCTGCGCCCCGAAGCGGTCGCGCATGATGCGCGCCCACATGCGGCGCGCCGCGCGGAACTTGGCCACTTCCTCGAACAGCTCGCTCCAGGCGGCGAAGAAGAAGCTCAGGCGGCCGGCGAAGCGGTCCACGTCGAGCCCGCGGGCGACCGCCGCCTCGACGTACGCCACGGCGTCGGCCAGCGTGAACGCCAGCTCCTGGGCGGCCGTGGCCCCCGCCTCGCGCATGTGGTAGCCGGAGATCGAGATCGTGTTCCAGCGCGGCATCTCGCTCGAGCAGAACTCGAAGATGTCGGTCACCAGGCGCATCGACGGCTTGGGCGGGTAGATGTAGGTGCCCCGGGCGATGTACTCCTTGAGCAGGTCGTTCTGGACCGTGCCCGACAGCTTCGCCCGGGGGATGCCACGCTTCTCGGCAGCGACGACGGTGAAGGCGAGCAGGATCGCGGCCGTGGCGTTGATGGTCAGGGAGAGGCTGACCGAGTCGAGCGGCAGCCCGTCGAGGAGCGTTTCCATGTCGGCCAGCGTGCTGATCGGCACCCCCACCCGCCCGACCTCGCCGGCGGCCTGGGCGGCGTCCGAGTCGTAGCCCATCTGGGTGGGCAGGTCGAAGGCCACCGAGAGGCCGGTCTGGCCCTTCTCGAGCAGGTAGCGGAAGCGCCTGTTGGTATCGGCGGCGGTCGAGAAGCCCGCGTACTGGCGCATCGTCCAGAGGCGGCCGCGATACATCGTGGCCTGCACGCCGCGGGTGAAGGGGAACTCCCCGGGCCGGCCCAGGTCGCGCTCCTCGTCCAGGCCGCCGATGTCGGCGGGGATGTAGAGGTCGCGGACCTCGATGTCGCTCGAGGTCCGGAAGCTCGCGCGTCGCTCGGCCTGCTCGGCCAAGGCACGGGCCCGGGTGGTCGCCCGCCAGCGGTCGCGACCGATATCGCGCCCCTCCCCGCCCGCGCTCACGCGATCACCACCAGCTCGTCTCCCAGCTCGATCGTCTGGCCGGCCAGGACGCCGACGCGCTCGATGGTACCGGCCCGGGGCGCCAGGACGGCGTTCTCCATCTTCATGGCCTCGATCGAGAGGAGGCGCTGGCCCGCCTGGACGGCCTCGCCGACCGCGATGGCGACGGTCACCACGCGCCCCGGGATCTGGGCCCGGATGACCTGGCGAGCGGCCGCCATCCGGCTCCCCCCGAGGCGCGCGGCCCGCTCGCGCAGCTCGGCGCGGGCCGCCGACTCGACGGTGGCTTCGAACCGCCAGCCGTCCACGACCACCTCGAATCGAGCCGGGCCGGGGGAACCGTGCCGCTCGGGCAGCCGAATGACGGTCGCTCCGGCCGGGAGGCCCTCGCCGGGCGTGACGTCAAGGACCAGCGGCTCGGGCCCGTCGACGACCACGCGCGCCGGTCCGGCGGGCCGCCCGGTGCCGTTCGCGCTCAGCGCGGCCATCGGTCCACGACCTCCCGCCGCCCACTCGCGAGCCAGCCGGAACGACCATCCGCGTCGTCGGCCGGCACCCCGACGGCGGGTGACGTGCCGGCGAGCGTCGGGCGCGACGGCGCCGCCAACCCCGCCGCCCAGGCCTCGGCGGCCAGCCGAGCCGCGCGATGCGCGGCCTCGGTCCGGACCGGCGCCGGGTCCCAGTGGTCGGGCACGAAGTCCGTCGAGAGGTCACCGGCGCGGAAATGGGGCTCGTCCACCAGCCAGCGGTCGAAGGGCACGGTCGTCTGGATGCCAGTTACGACGAGCTCGTCCAGCGCCCGGGCCAGTCGGGCGAGCGCCATGTCCCGGTCCTCGGCGACGACCAGCAGCTTGGCCAGCAGGGGGTCGTAGTCGCCGCCCACGCGGGTGCCGTCCTCGATCCAGTCGTCCATGCGCACGCCCGGTCCGCCCGGTGGCCGCCAGCGGCCCACCGTGCCGGGCACGGGCGCGAAGCCGCGGGCGGGATCCTCGGCGCTCAGCCGGACTTCGATGGCATGACGATCGGGCGTCGCCGCGGCCTCGGCGGCGGCCAGGACCCGGTCGCGCAGCGGCTCGCCGGCGGCGATGCGGAGCTGCTCGTGGACGAGGTCGAGGCCACTCACGAGCTCGGTCACGCCATGCTCCACCTGGAGGCGCGCGTTGACCTCGAGGAACCAGGCCGCGCCGTCGGGGGCGACGAGGAACTCGGCGGTCGCGGCGTTGCGCAGCCCGACGGCCCGAGCCACGGAGACGCCCAGGGCGTGAAGCTCGCGCCGTCGGGCCTCATCGAAGCCGGGCGCGGGCGCCTCCTCCACGAGCTTCTGGTGCCGGCGTTGGACGGAGCAGTCGCGTTCGCCGAGGGCGACGACGGCGCCGTGCGCGTCACCCAGCAGCTGCACCTCGACGTGCCGCGCCCTGTCGATGCGCCGCTCGAGGTAGACGCTGCCATCCCCGAAGGCCGCCTCCGCCTCGTGCGACGCCGCCACGAGCGCAGCCGGCAGGTCGGCGGCGCGCTCCACGAGTCGCATGCCGCGGCCCCCTCCCCCGGCGGCCGCCTTGACCAGCACCGGAAAGCCGATGCGCTCGGCTTCGGCGACGATCGATGCCGCCGCGTCGGGCCGATCGACCGGTGCCGGCTCCAACGTCCCCGGCACCACGGGCACCCCGACCGCCGACGCGGCCCGCCGCGCGTTCAGCTTGTCGCCGAGACCGTGCAGCGTGGCCGGCTCCGGTCCGATGAAGACGATGCCCGCGGCGACGCAGGCCTCGGCCAGGGCCGGCCGCTCCGACAGGAACCCGTAGCCCGGGTGGATCGCCTCCGCCCCGGTCGAGAGCGCCGCCTCGACGATGCGCTCGACGACGAGGTAGCTCTCCGCCGCCGGCGCCGGCCCGATGCGCACGGCCTGGTCGGCGGCCCGGACATGGCGCATGCCGGCGTCGACATCACTGAAGACGGCGACCGACTCGATGCCCATCTCGCGACAGGCTCGGATCAGGCGCAGCGCGATCTCGCCGCGGTTGGCGATGAGGATGCGGCGGAACGGCCGCCCGTCTTTGCGCAAAGACGCCATCTCCTCAGAGCGGGATGTTGCCGTGTTTCTTGGGCGGATTGCGATCGCGTTTCGTGGCCAGCAGCTCGAACGCGCCGACGACGCGCGGGCGGGTGTCGCTGGGCTCGATGACGTCGTCGACGTATCCGCGGTTGGCCGCGATGTACGGGTTCGCGAATCGCGCGGTGTACTCGTCGGTGAGCCGGCGGCGTTCGGAGGCCGGATCCGCGGCGGCCGCGATCTCGTCACGGAAGATGATGTTGACCGCGCCCTCGACGCCCATCACCGCGATCTCCGCGCTCGGCCAGGCGAGGTTGATGTCGCCGCGGATGTGCTTGCTGCTCATGACGTCGTAGGCGCCGCCATAGGCCTTGCGCGTGATGACCGCGACCTTGGGCACCGTCGCCTCGGCGTAGGCGTAGAGCAGCTTTGCGCCGTGGCGGATGATGCCGCCGTGCTCCTGCGCCACGCCGGGCAGGAAGCCGGGCACGTCCACGAACGTCAACAAGGGCACGTTGAACGCATCGCAGGTGCGCACGAAGCGCGCCCCCTTGTCCGACGCGTCGATGTCCAGCGCGCCCGCCAGCACGGACGGCTGCTGCGCCACGATGCCCACACTGCGACCGCCGAGCCGCGCCCAGCCGACGATGATGTTGGCCGCCCATCCGGGTTGCAGCTCGAGGAACTCGCCGTCATCCACGACGTGCCGGATCACCTCGCGCATGTCGTAGGGCTGATTCGGCGAGTCGGGCACGATGGAGTCCAGTGCCGCGTCGCGGCGGTCGATCGGGTCGGCGCACGCGACACGCGGCGGGCTCTCCATGTTGTTCTGCGGGAGATACCCGAGGATGCGCCGCGCGAGCGAGATCGCCTCGGCTTCATCGGGGGCCGCGAGGTGCGCGACGCCGCTCACGGTCGTGTGCGTCGTGGCGCCGCCAAGCTGCTCGCGATCGACCTCCTCGTGGGTCACGGTGCGCACGACGTCCGGCCCGGTCACGAACATGTAGCTCGTGCCCTCGACCATGATGGTCACGTCGGTGATGGCGGGCGAGTAGACCGCGCCGCCGGCGCAGGGACCGAGGATGAGCGACAGCTGCGGCACGACGCCGGAGGCGAGCGTGTTGCGCAAGAAGATGTCGGCATAGGCGCCGAGCGACACGACGCCCTCCTGGATACGCGCACCGCCCGAGTCGTTGAGCCCGACCACCGGCGCCCCGACCTTCATGGCCAGGTCCATGATCTTGCAGATCTTCTCGGCGTGCGCCTCGGACAGCGAGCCGCCGAACACGGTGAAGTCCTGGCTGAAGACGAAGACGGTCCGGCCGTCGATCGTGCCGTGGCCGGTGACCACGCCGTCGGTGAGGATGCGGTGCTCGGCCAACCCGAAGTCGCTCGAGCGATGCATGACGAAGGCGTCCATCTCGACGAACGAGTCCGGATCCAGCAGCAGATCCAGCCGCTCCCGCGCGGTCAGCTTCCCGCGGGCGTGCTGCTGCTCGATCCGCTCCAGCCCCCCACCCAGGCGGGATTGCGCCCGCAGGGCGCGGAGTTCCTCGATCCGCTCGCGGTTCGTGGGCACCGGTGGGTTCCTCCTGGCCACCGTCTTTGCGCAAAGACGGACTGCGCATCTCGACGTCGAGTCCATGATAGTGCCCCGCCGGGGGGATCCGGCAGGTGCTGCAGCGGCGTGCCGAGGCGGGCCGAAGGTCACCCGGCGGGGGCGCCTCTGCTTCCACAGGGCGACGGTGATATCCACAGCGACGGTGAACAACTCGGCCAGACTGTGGATAACCGGCTGGAGCCCGATGCCGCTCGCGGTGTAGATTCCGCATCCCGATGACGACTACAGCAAGACGAGGTGATGCCCCCGTGGCCAATGTGATCGCGATCGCGAATCAGAAGGGCGGAGTCGGCAAGACCACCACCGCGATCAACCTGGCCGGAGCACTGGCCGAGCAGGGCTACCGCGTCCTGTGCGTCGACATGGATGCGCAGGCCAACCTGACCGTCGGCCTCGGCATCAACCTGGGCACGGTCGAGCGGTCGATGGCCGACGTGCTCGCCGATTCGCGATCGACCATGAGGGAGGTCGTGATCCCCACGCAGACATCGGGGATCGACGTGGCGCCTTCGACGCTGGAGCTGGCCTCGACCGAGGTGGAGCTCTTCACCGCCATCGGCCGCGAGCACGCGCTACGCGAGGCGCTGGCCGGCTGGGTGGACGAGGGCTACGACTACGTGCTCATCGACTGCCCACCGACGCTCGGCCTGCTGACCATCAACGGCCTCGTCGCCGCCAACAGCGTGATCATCCCGGTGCAGACGCAGTACTACGCGCTGAAGGGCCTCACCGCGCTGGTCAAGGTCATCAATCAGATCCGCGCCAAGGGCCTCAACCGGGACCTGCGCGTGATGGGCCTGCTGCCGACGTTCTACGACGGGCGCACGATCCTCGGCCGCGAGATGCTCGACGAACTGCGCGAGCTCGGTGACCACCACGTTTTCAGCGCCATCGTGCGCCAGACGGTCAAGCTCGGCGAGGCGCCACTCGCGGGCCGCCCCGTCACGGCCTACGCGAGTACATCGGAGGCGGCTCGCACCTTCCGCGAGCTGGCACGGGAGGTGATCGATCTTGGCCAGGCCTGATTTCCGCGGCACCGCGGCCCGACGACTGTCCGAAGAGCGCGAGCTCTCACCGTCGATCATCAGCTTCCTGTCGCCGGAGGGGTCCTCGCGGGCGACCAGCATCCGCAACGTGCCACTCGAGCGAATCGAGGCGAACCCGGAACAGCCGCGCCTCTCCTTCGACGAGGCGACGCTCGCGGAGCTGTCGGCGAGCGTCAGGGAGCACGGCGTCCTCCAGCCGGTCCTCGTGCGGCCGCTGCCCGGCGGTCGCTATCAGCTCATCGCCGGCGAGCGACGCTGGCGCGCCGCGAAGATGGCCGGCCTGGCCACCGTCCCGGCCATGATCGAGATCATCGATGACGACACGGCACTCGAGATCGCCATCATCGAGAACCTCCAGCGCGAGGATCTCTCGCCACTCGACGAGGCGCTGATGTATGAGCGCATGACGCAGGAGCACGGCTATAGCGTCCGCAAGCTGGCCCAGAAGCTGGGCAAGGACAAGGGCTACATCGAGAACCGGCTGCGGCTCGCCGACGCGCCGGCGGAGATCAAGCAGCTCGTGTCTTTGCGCAAGGACACCCTCTCTCACGCCTACGAGCTGCTGAAGATCGAGGACCCACGCAAGCGGCGTCGGCTGTCGGAGCAGGTCGCCCGCGGCGAGCTGAGCCTGGTCAAGCTGCGCGAGAAGATCGAGGGCCGGCGGCCCCGCGTGACCGACAACGAGGAGCGTCCCCGCGCCGCGGCCCACGCCGACGGCGCCGAGGAGATCGAGGCCAGCGCGGCCTGGACCGGCGTGCGCCACCCGGTGCCGCTGGGCGAGGACTCGCTCATCAACGCCAAGGGGCGTCTGGCGGAGGCGCTCGACGAGCTGGTCGGCGTGCTGCGCTCGCCGGCGGCGCTGTCGGACATCGGCGAGGTGGATCGCTCGAACCTGGCCAAGTACCTGACCATCGTGAAGCTGAAGCTGGAGAACGCGATCGCGCTCGTCCGCTCCGGGTCTGCCGACCGCGAGTCCTGAGGCGTCACCCGCCGGCGCGCGCGGCGCCCGCCAGCCAGCCCACGGCGAGGATGGCCACGCCCGCCGCCTGTGCCTGCCAGCCGAGCCAGCGCCAGCGCACGGCCATCCGGGCCGACCACGCCGCGCCGACGGCCAGCGTGACGGTGGCGGCGACGAGGGCCGGCGTCACGCCTCGCTCCCCGGTCGAGGTGGCCCAGGCGACGGCGACCAGCGCGATGTCCGCCGCGACGATCGCGGCCGTCGCGCGCCACCGCCCCAGCCGGACGGCGACGCCCCGTCCGCCGGCCACGGCGTCGCGCTCGAGGTCGACGAGCCCGTTGGCGCAGGCCAGGGCCAGGCCGGCCAGCGGCCCCATGACCGCCACGACGAGCGTGTCCGGCGGCAGCCGGGCAGCGGCGCCGACCCAGGCGTAGACCGGCACCAGCGGCAGTGCCAGGGCGAAGGCGAGCCAGCCCCAGCCGGTGCGCTTGAGGCCCAGATCGTAGGCCACGCCCAGGCCGTAGCCGATCAGCCCGATCGCGAGCGCGGCCGGGCCCGCCGCGGCCGATAGGAGGAAGCCGAGCAGGCCTCCGCCCAAGGCGGTCGCACGGGCCGCGGCGAACGTGACGCGGCCCGCGGGCAGCGGCTTCCAGGGCTTGGCCACCTCGTCGTCCGATCGATCGTGGATGTCGTTCAGGGCCCCGATGGAGGCCTGGAAGCCGGCCATGGCCAGGGCCAGCGCGACGCTCCGGGCGAGGTCCGCGCCGGCGATCGCGGCGATCGCACCGGTGGCCGCCGCGACCAGCAGGGTCGGGAAGGGGTGGAGAACGGCCAGCGGACCGAGTCGCGCGCTCGCAGCCGCCGCGAAGCGATCGTCGGGGAGCGGCGGCCTAGATGTAGACGAGCTCGTGAAAGCTGTCCACGAGGTAGGTCGTGAGGCGCGCGCGGGCATCCGGCACCGCCCGGCGCAGCCCGGGCACAAGGCAGTGGAGCGTGATCGCCGGAACCATGACCTCTCCGTCCCCCGTCCGCCCGAAGGTTGCCGGGGGGCCGCCACCGCCTGCGTAGACCCGCTCGAGCTCACGCTCGTCGATGCGCGCCGCCTTCATGAAGTCGCGCAGGACGCGCCGGACGCCGAGGCGGATGGAGAGGTCGCGCATGAGCTCGATGCACCACGCGTCGATCTGCTCCTCCGGCTGTCCATCGAGCCGGGAGCGGTACTCCTGCGGGTTGTCGGACAGTCCGGTCGCGCCCAAGCGAGGCTCCTGAACGGGGTGGTGGAAGCGGCGGGATTATCGCATGCCGGGAGGGTCGGGTGAGGCGTCGTCGGTCCCGGGCAGCGCCTCCGGCGGGTCGGCCGCGGTCTCCGGCGCGGCTGCTGGGGCCTCCGGAGTGCGCCAGGGCCGCTCGGCGAAGAGCTCGGTCAGCCACCGGCCGAAGGGACCGGGCACGGCCTGATCCGGGTAGCCCAGCACCATCTCCCCGAGCGTCGCCTGGAGCCGGTCGGTGAGGGCGCCGACCGTCTCCCGGTCGGCACGGAGCCCGGTCGTCGCGATCGGCTCGCCGACCCTCACGCGGATGGTCTTGCCGAAGCGGAGCCAGCGCGTGCCGTTGATGGCCACGGCGACCAGCGGCACGCCCGCCCGGATGGCGAAGAAGGCGGGGCCCTCGTTGAGGGGCAGGACGACGTCCTCGTCCTCGGTCAGGCGCCCCTCCCCCGCCACGACGAGCACGCGCCCGGCGTCGAGGACGGCGACGGCGCGTTTGGCGGACGTGAGCAGCCGCGCCTTGCGGGGGTCGAAGGGCACGGCGCTGCCCACCCAGTCGATCAGGCGGTTCTTGGCGCCGACCGTCATGTCGTCCTCCCTGGGTCCGTAGACGTAGACGCGTGGCGAGGATGGCCATGTGGCGTAGACGACCATCGGGTCGAGCCAGCCGGGGTGGTTGATGCAGGCCACGTAGGGACCGCGCGGCAGCCGCCCGAAGCCCTCCAGCCAGAACCGGAACCAGCAGCGCAGGACGAACCAGAGGAACGAGCGCATGAGGTGGTAGCGGAACGTCCGGCGCCAGGCGGGGATCGGATCGTGGGCCGGGTCGACGAAGGTGGGCCGGCCGTCCTCGGCCGGGTCGGGCATCGTCAGCCTCCGGGGCCGCCGCCGCCCGGCTGGTCCCCGGAACGAACGATCACCCCTGTAGAACGGACGTTCGATCTGTCCGCCCCTGGGGCGGCGGCCCCGTCGCTCACCCGCTCGTCGATCCGGGCGAAGACGTGGGCGACCCAGGCGCCGATCTGGTCGGCGCTGTCGTCCACGCCCTGCAGGATGTACCCCTCCACCTGCGCGGTCAGGTAGCGATGGCCGTGGTGCGCCTCGACCGCCAGCTCGCCGATCTGCACGCGGCTCCAGCGGATCAACTTTCCGGCCGCGCGTGGCCCCTCCTGCGGCACGTTGACCCGCACGTTGACGATGATGAGCCCGCCGTCGGAGGCGGCCATGATCGTGTAGCGCGTGTCGGGATCGTCGCCCCAGGCCACGAACGCCACCGGGTCCACGGGCGCCCCCAGGACGGCGAGGGCCGGCTCGTAGGCCGCGGCGACCTTGGCCGTCATCACACGGTGGCCGGGGGCCGTGGCACGCCAGTCGCTCAGCCGCATCCGCTCGTCCTCCGTTTCGTCGCTGCCGGCACGGTACCACGCCCCCCGCGTGCCGAATGGCCCTCCCCCGTCCGCCCTCGCAACGGTATCCTGCCGTCCATGTCCCGACAGGTGGAAGCGGGTGACGGCCTGACCGTCGCCCTCATCAGCGACGTCTTCTTCGACGCCGAGCCTGGCGTCCGGTTACGGGCCCGGCTGGCCGAGGCGAGGGCCGCCGGGGCCGAACTGGCGGTCCTGCCGGAGATCCCGCTCAACCCCTGGTCGCCCGCCACGACGGACACCCGCGACGACGACGCTGAGGAACCCGGCGGTCACCGCCATCAGCTCCTCGCGGCGGCCAGCCGGGAGGTCGGCATCGGCGTCGTCGGCGGCGCGATCGTGCGCGATCCGGGGGACGGCCATCGACGTAACACGGCCCTCGTGTTCGACGCGCGGGGGAAGCTGCTCGCCACGTACGCGAAGCTCCACCTGCCCGAGGAACCCGGGTTCTGGGAGACGAGCCACTACGTGCCCGGCACGCGACCGCCTGAGCGCATCGACGCCTTCGGCATGCCCGTCGGCGTCCAGATCTGCTCGGACGTCAACCGCCCCGAAGGTTGCCATCTGCTCGGCGCGCTGGGTGCCGAGGCGATCCTCGCGCCGCGCGCCACGGAGCAGGACCTGTACGAGCGGTGGCGAGTCGTCTTCCGGGCGAACGCCATGACCAGCAGCGCCTACGTCCTGTCCGTGAACCGGCCGCGGCCCGAGGCCGGCGTGCCACTGGGCGGACCGTCGATCGCCGTCGCGCCCGACGGCACCGTGCTCCTCGAGACGAGCGACCCGATCGCGATCGTCCGACTCGAGCGGGCGGCGATCGCGAAGGCCCGCACGGACTATCCGGGCTACCTGCCCATCCGCGCCGATCTGTACGCCGAGGCATGGGGGGCGATCGCCCGACAGGAGGACTGACGACATGCACATCCGGCGTGGTTATCTCGACTGGGGCGTCTTCCTCATCGTCGTCGGGGCCATACCGCTCGCCGTGCGCTTCGACTGGCTCGACGCCGCGGCCGTGGCGGACGCGTGGCGCCTCTGGCCGTTGATCATCGTGGGGCTCGGCGTGGGGCTCATCCTCGGACGCACGTCCCTGGCCCCGCTGGGTGGCATCCTCGTGGCCGGGACCTTGGGCATCGTCATCGGCGCGGCGCTGGCCGTCGGTCCGCGCGTCGGCATCGCCTGCGTCGGTCCCGGAGACGGCATTCCCTCGGGAGCGCCGGTCCAGACGGGCGTCTTCAGCGGGGGCGTGGCCGCCATCGATCTCCACGTCGCGTGCGGGGAGATGGCCGTCTCCACGAGCGGCGGCGGCGGATGGTCCGTCGATGCGTCGGGCTGGCCCGACGGCGCCGTCGACGTGCGGGGCGGGCCGGCCTCGCTCAGCGTCGAACCCGAGAACCGGCCGGGAAACCTCTTCTCCGACCGCGGGCGGGCGCGACTCGCCGTGACGCTGCCCACCGCGACGACCCTCGACCTGGCCCTGACCGTCGACGCCGGGACGCTGAGGGCCGACCTCGGCGGAGCCGTCATCTCGTCGCTCAGCGCCTCGCTCAACGCCGCCGACGGGAGCATCGACCTGTCGGAGGCGCGCGTCGGGCACTTCTCCCTCTCGGTGAACGCCGCGGATACCGACCTCACGCTGCCCGCCAGCGCCACGCGCGGCAGCGCCTCGGTCAACGCGGCCAGCCTCAAGGTCTGCATCCCGTTCGGTGTCGGGCTGCGCGTGACGTCGAGCGAGACGCTCGCCTCGACGAGCTTCCAGGGTGGTTTCAGACGCAACGGCGACGCGTGGGAGTCGGACGACTGGGCGACGGCGAGCGAGCGCAGCGAGCTCACGCTCAGCGTCAACGTCGGCTCCGCGACCGTGCGCCGTGGAGGATGTGACTGATGGACGATCGCCTCTACCGATCCCGTGACGAGCGGATGATCGCCGGCGTCGCGGGCGGCCTCGCCGAGCGGCTGGACCTCGATCCCTCGCTCGTGCGCATCATCTGGGCTGTGCTCGTGCTGCCCACCGGTTTCCTGGCGCTCCTCGTGTACGTGGTTATGGCCATCGTCGTGCCCGAGGAGTCAGCGGATGCCCGTCTGGCGCCCACCGCGCCCACGCCGACCGGCGACGCGGCCGGAACAGGCGCCCAGGCGTCCGAGGCTGCCACCGCTGCGGTTCCCCCCGACTGGCGGGCCCAGCGTCGTGCCGAGCGCCGAGCGCGACGCGCCGCCCGAGGCAGCGGCGGCGGCAACGGGGCCATCGTCTTCGGCGCCATCCTCGTCGTCGTGGGCGCCCTCTTCCTCGTCCGCCAGTTCCTGCCCGACTTCGACTTCGACCTCCTCTGGCCGGTCGCGCTCATCGTGCTCGGAGTCGCCCTCGTCCTCGGCTCGGTCCGCCCCGCGTGAATCGCGCCCAGGAGCTGGGGTGTGCCGGCACGAGGCCGGCCTCATGAGCCCAGAGGCTCAGCGCCGGCGAGCCGTCGGTCACCAGCGGAAGGAGCCATCTGATGTCGGGCGGGAGCGCGCAGGCCCACTTCGTGACGCGACCTGAAGCCCGAAGCTAGTCCTGGACCACCAGCGCGGTCACCATGCCGAACATGCCGGCGGGACCCTCCGCGTGGGGCAGGATGTGGCAGTGGAAGGCCCAGGCACCGGGATTGCGGCACTCGATCACGGCATCCCAGCGCTCGCCCGGGTTGACGCCGAGGGTGTCGCAGGTGAAGGCGGCGCTGCCCAGTGGGTAGCCGTCACGGGCGACGATGCGCATGGCCATCCCGTGCAGGTGCCAGGGGTGCATCATCACGCCCTCGTTCATGAAGCGGATGACGATCGTCTCGCCCTTCTGGGCCACGATGGGCTTCGTGGCCGGGAAGCCACGGCCGTTGATGGTGAAGCCGCCCAGCGCGTCGTTGCTGATCCAGACGATGTCCTGGGTCGCGCCGTAGAGGCTGTCGTAGCGCTTCGTCGGGTCCTTCGGGTCGACGATGAAGGCGCCCAAGAGCCCGCGGCCGACCTGGTCGGTGGCGTTGTGATGCGAGTGGTACATGTGCGAGCCCGAGGGCTTCGCCACGAACTCATACGTAAAGGACTCGCCGGGCATGATCGGCTTCTGCGTCACGAACGGCACGCCGTCCATGGCGTTGGGGACCTCTTGGCCGTGGAAGTGGATGCCGGTCGACTCATCGAGGTCGTTGCGGAACGTGGCGCGCACCTTGTCGCCCTCGACGACCCGCAGCAGCGGCCCCGGCCAGGTCTTGTTGAAGCCGACGGCCTTGACCGGCGGCTTGACCGCATCGATCTTCCAGTCGAAGGGTGAGCAGTCCATCTCGAAGACCTTCCAGTCGCCGTCGATCGTCGGCGCGAGCGGCTCGTTGCCCGAGGGACCCACGCTCTGCCATTCTCCGTCGAGGAAACGCTTGACGACCGCCTCCGCCTGGTCGTCATGCTGGCCGCCACCCTGATCGCTCGGCATCGGGGTGGGGCCGGCCGGCGAGGCGGTGGGCGCAGGCGTGGGCGACGCGGTGGCCGGTTCACCCGACGGGCGCGGGGAGGCGCCGCCGGGCGGGTAGGTCCAGCCCGCGGACGTGCCCGGGGCGCAGGCGGCGACGGTGACCGCCGCAAGGCCGGCGCCGGCCACGGCGGCACCGCGCAGGAAGCCGCGCCGCGTCAGGCCGGGCGTGGGGTCCTCGGTGGTGGATCCGGTGGAAACGGTAGGGGGGACGTTCGGCTCATTCATGGCCGCGATGCTAGCGGAGGATCGCCGGCGCCGCTGCGTGGCATTCGGTCCGTTCGCGCAGGGCCGAACGGCCATCCCGGCCGGCACCCTGCTACCCTCGAACCGTGCGCGACGTCGCGACCCACGAGCGCCTCGAGGCCGGCTCGCCCGACGGCCGGCTGCCCCTCCACGCCGTGCTCGACGCCTTCCATGCCTGGGTGCGCAGGCCCTCGGCCCGGCAGCGGGTCGAGCTGCGCGCCGCCTTCGAGCGCCTCGTCTCCGCCAACGGCATCGCCGGCGCCTACCTCGACGTGGAGGCCTCGCCGCTGCCGCCCCTCGCGCTCGGCGCCGGGAGCCTCCGTCGCCGGCCGGCCGCCAGGCGCAGGGACCTGCAGGCTGTCGAGTTGCGCGGAGACGCGGGCCGCGTGCGCCTGGGGCGGCTCGTCGTCGACCCCGACGCCGAGCGGGAGGATCCCGGCCGGCGCCGCGGCGCAGAGCAGGCCATCCGCGCCATCGAGCTGGCGCTCGACGCCACGTGGGCGCGGGCAGAGGCTCACCGGGCCGCCACAAGGCTGGTTGCCCTCGACGCCGCGACCCGGGCCATCGCCGGCGTCCTCGACCTCGACACCGTGCTGCAGCTCATCGTCGATCGCGTGCGGGACCTGGTCGAGGCCGAGTACGCCGCACTGGGCATCGTCGACCAGGAGGGGCAGATCGACCGTTTCATCACGAGCGGCATCAGTGAGGCCGAACGCGAGCGGATCGGCGACCCGCCCAGCGGCCGCGGACTGCTGGGGCTGATCGTCCGCGAGAGACGCTCGCTCCTCGTGCCCGACATCGCCGCCGACCCGCGCCATCACGGGTTCCCGCCGCATCACCCGCCGATGCACTCGTTCATCGGCGTGCCGGTCCTGGTGCGCGGCAGCTCGGTGGGCAACCTCTACCTCACCAACCGCCGGGGCGGCGTCGCCTTCACCACCACCGACCTGGAGCTCGTCGAGGCGTTCTCCCGGCACGCCGGGATCGCCATCGAGAGCGCCCGGCTCCACGAGCGGATCGGCCAGCTGGCCATCGTCGAGGAGCGGGAGCGCATCGGTCGCGACCTCCACGACGGGATCATCCAGGGCATCTACGCCGTCGCGCTCTCCCTGGAGGAGGCGGCCGAGTCCGTGGAGAGCGAGCCGGACGACGCCCGCGCCCGGATCGACCGCGCCATCGAGTCGCTCAACCTCTCCATCCGCGACATCCGCAACTTCATCTTCGGCCTCCGCCCCGAGCTGCTCGAGCAAGCCGGGCTGGTCGGCGGCCTGGCGGCGCTGGCCGACGAGTTCCGCCTCAACACGATGGTGGACATCGAGCTCGAGGCCGCCGGGGTCCACGAACTGGAGCTGCCGGAGTCCAAGACGCTCGAGCTGCTGAGCATCGCGCGCGAGGCGCTGAGCAACGTCGCCCGCCACGCCCGCGCCTCGCGCGCCACGATCCATGCGCACCGGATCCCGGAGGGGATCCGCCTCGTCGTCGCGGACAACGGCGTCGGCTTCGCGGCCGGCCGCCGCTTCGGGCCCAGCCACCAGGGCCTGCGCAACATGCGCGAGCGCGCCGCCGGGCTGGGCGGCATCATCGACATCCAGAGCGAGGCGAGACGCGGCACACGTATCATCGTCATCGTGCCGCACGTCGAGACGGCCGACCCAGGGACGACCAGGATGGAGGAGGCGGACGCGTGAGCGAAGGCGAGGTCCGGCCGCTGCGGCTCGTGGTGGTGGACGATCACGAGGTCGTGCGCCAGGGGCTGGTGGCGCTGCTTGGCCGGCGCGAGGCGTTCCAGGTCGTGGGCGAGGCCGGCACCGCCGAGGAGGCGCTCTCGGTCGTGCGGCGATTCCGCCCTGACCTGGTGGTCATGGACGTGCGCCTGCCCGACGGATCGGGCATCGAGGCCTGCCGGGAGATCCGCGCCGAGATGCCCGAGGTGCGCGTGATCATCCTCACCAGTTACCCCGACGAGGAGGCAGTCCTTTCCGCGATCATCGCCGGCGCCAGCGGCTACCTCCTCAAGCAGATCCGCGGCCGCGACCTGGTCAATGCCCTCGAGGCGGTCGGACGCGGCGAGTCGCTGCTCGATCCGGCCGTGACCGAGAAGGTCCTCGAGCGCGTGCGCCGCATCGCCACCGGCACCTATACCGACGAGCTGGCCGCGCTCACGGCGCAGGAGCAGCGCATCCTCGCCCTGGTTGCCGAGGGCAAGACGAACAAGGAGATCGCGTCCGAGGTCTTCCTCTCCGACAAGACGGTCAAGAACTACGTCAGCTCGATCCTCTCCAAGCTCAACCTCGAGCGGCGCGCCCAGGCCGCCGCCTTCGTGGCCAAGCACCGCATCCCCGGCTCCGGCTGAGCCGGGAGCAGGACGGGCCGGCAGGCCCATCGCCGACCGGCCGAGCGGCACGTCGCGGGAAAGCGCGAACGAGGGACCATCGGGTCATGCGAATCGTCAGCGCCGAAGAGGCCGTGGCCGGGATCCGTTCCGGTCAGCAGGTCTACGTCCACGGTGCGAGCGCCACGCCCTCCGTCCTGCTCGACGCCCTCGTGGCGCGTGCTCCGGAGCTGCGGGACGTGCGCGTGGTCCACCTCCACATCGAGGGCCCGGGGCCGCATCTCGCGCCCGAGCTCGCCGGGTCCTTCCGCCACCTGGCCCTGTTCATCGGGCCGAACGCCCGCGCGGCCATCGCCGAGGGTCGGGCGGAGTACATCCCGGCCTTCCTCTCGGACGTACCGCGCCTCTTCACCAGCGGGCTGCTGCCGCTCGACGCGGTCCTCATCAACGTCACCCCGCCCGACGCGCACGGCTTCTGCTCGCTGGGGACATCCGTGGATGCCGTGCTGGCGGCGGTACGCAGCGCGAAGACGGTCATCGCCCAGCTCAACTCGGCCATGCCGCGCACGCTCGGGGACGCCTTCGTGCATGCATCGGAGATCGACCTGGGCGTCGAGGTCGAGGTGCCGCCCTACGTCCACGCGAACCCCGTCATCGGCGACGTGGAGCGCCGCATCGGCGAGTACGTGGCGGACCTCGTGCCCGACGGGGCGACGCTCCAGATGGGCATCGGGGCCATCCCGTCCGCCGTGGGGCTGGCCCTGCACGCGAAACGCGACCTGGGTGTGCACACCGAGATGTTCACGGACGTCGTGGTCGACCTGGTCGAGGCCGGGATCGTCACCGGCGCGCGCAAGGAGCGTAACCGGGGCAAGCTGGTGACCGCCTTCATGATGGGTACGGAGCGCCTGTACCGTTTCGTGGACGACAACCCGATGGTCGAGATGCGGCCGGTCGACTACACCAACGACACGCACGTCATCCGCCAGTTCAGCCGCATGACCGCCATCAACTCCGCCATCTCGGTCGACCTCACCGGCCAGGTCTCGGCCGACTCGATCGGCTACCGCCTCTACAGCGGCGTGGGCGGCCAGATGGACTTCATCCGCGGCGCCGCACTTGCCGAGGAGGGTCGCGCCATCATCGCCCTCCCCTCCACCGCAGGCGACGGGCGCCACTCGCGCATCACGCCCTTCCTGGCCGAGGGCTCGGGCGTCGTCACCACGCGCGCGCACGTGCGCACGATCGTGACCGAGTGGGGCGTGGCCGAGCTCTTCGGCAAGAGCGTCCAGGAGCGCGCGCGGGCACTCATCGCCATCGCCCATCCCGAGTTCCGCGACCAGCTCACGGCCAAGGCGCGGGAGATCTTCCGGATCTGAGTCCGGGCAAAGAAGGAGCGGCCGCCGCGCGTCCCCTGCGGCGTCCGCTCTCGTCGGGGAACGTAGCGGCATCGCGAGCGCCAGAGGTAGGGCCGAATGGCCCTAATTCCGGCCCTTGTTCGAGGTGCTGCGACCACCCGCGACCGACGCTACGATGCGACCGACGGCCCTGCCGTCGGCAGAGCCGCGCATACTATGGTGCGGCCATGGCAGATCGTCGTTCGCTCGCGGCCGAACTGGCCGCTTCCTGGTTCGGCTCCGATCTCCCGCCCCATGCCCGCACGGCCTTCCTCGAGCTCGCCGTCGAGCGCGAGGTCGGGGCCGGCACGGAGATGGTGCGCGAGGGCCAGCCCACGACCGGTTTCGGGCTGGTCCTGAGCGGGCGCGTCGCGCTGCGCCTGCACGTGCCCGGCCGCGGCCAGGTGACCATCCTGACCGTCGAGCCCGGCGACATCTACGGCTGGTCGGCGATCGTGCCGCCGTATCGCTCGACCTCGACCGGCGTGGCCGTCGAACCGGTGCGCGCGCTCGTCGTCGATGCGGTCGCCCTGCGCGCCGCGCTGCGGGCGGACGACGCGCTCGCCGCCTCGCTCTACCCGCGCGTCCTCGAGGCCGTCGCGCGACGGCTCGACGGGACGCGGCTGCAGCTGCTCGACCTGTTCGCCGGCCAGGTCGAGGCCTCGTGGTGATCAGCGCGACCGAGGCTCCAGCGCACGGACCCGGGTTCCTGGCGCGAAAGGACCTCGGAGCCCTCTTCGCGCTCGTGCGCGACGACGGCCGGCGCCTCATCGGCCCGACCGTCCGCGACGGCGCGGTGATGCTCGATGAGCTCGACGGCCCGGATGCGCTGCCGGAAGGCATACGCGAGTCGCAGACCCCGGGCCGCTACCGCCTCGAGGCCGGGCGGCCGGGGCGTCTCTTCGATCACACGGTCGGTCCGTCGAGCTGGAAGCGCTGGACCTTCCCGCCCACCGTTCCCGTGGGCACGACGAGGCGGGACGGCGCCGTCGTGGCGTTCGAGCCAGCCACGCCCGACGCCGCGCCGCTGGCCTTCCTCGGCGTCCGCGCCTGCGAGCTGGCCGCGCTCGCCGTCCAGGATCGCGTCCTGCTGGGCGGGCCCGTCGCGGATCCGGACTATGCCGCGCGCCGCCGATCCGCGCTCGTGATCGCGATCCAGTGCACGACGGCCGCTTCGACCTGCTTCTGCACCTCGATGGGCACCGGTCCCGAGGTATCCGATGGCGCCGACGTCGTCCTGACCGAGCTCGACGACGGCTTCGTCGTGACGGCCGGTTCGCGGCGCGGCCGCGAGCTCCTGGAGCGACTTCCGGTTCGCCTGGCGACGGCTGAGGAGCGCGACGCGGCCGCCGGCGGCGTGGCCGCGGCGCGCGCCGCAGTGGCGGCGAATGCGGGGGTGGCGGCGCCGGGGCTGCCGTCGCGGCTGATGGCGGCGCTCGACAGTCCCCGCTGGGCGGACGTCGCCGAACGCTGCCTCACCTGCGCCAATTGCACGCTCGTCTGCCCGACGTGCTTCTGCACCAGCGTCACGCAGCGCTCCGACCTCGCCGGTGCCGAGACGCTCAGCGAGCGCACGTGGGACTCCTGCTTCACCGGCAGCTTCGCGGCGGTGGCCGGCGGCAACTTCCGCTCCCGCCCGCAGGACCGCTACCGCCAGTGGCTGACCCACAAGTTCGCCACCTGGGTGGACCAGTTCGGCACATTCGGATGCATCGGCTGCGGCCGTTGTGTGACCTGGTGCCCGGCCGGCATCGACGTGCGGGAAGAGCTGGCGGCGATCGCCCCGCCGCCGCGAGCGGTCGTCACGGGGATGCACCTGCCGGCCGTGACGCCGGCGCCGGACGAGGCCTGGCTGCGCCCAGCCCGGGTCGTCGCCACGCACCGGGAGACCGCGAACGTGACGACGCTGACGCTGGCCTGGGAGGGACAGGTCCCCGGAGCCGGGCAGTTCGTCATGGCCGGGCCGCCGGGCTTCTCGGCCGCGCCGATCTCCGTCTCGCGTGCGCGCCGGGGCGCCATCGAGATGACCGTCCGCGCCGCGGGCCCGGCGACGGCCGCCCTGACCGCCTTGGGGCACGGCGCGACGGTCGGCGTGCGCGGTCCGCTCGGCCGCGGCTGGCCGCTCGAGCGGATGCTCGACCGCAACGTGATCGTCGTCGCCGGCGGCATCGGGCTGGCCCCCCTGCGCTCGCTCATCGAGGCCATCGCGGCCGAACGCGAGCGGTTCCGCGACGTGACCGTTTACCTCGGCGCTCGGACGCCGCGTGACCGGCTCTTCGTGGGCGAGCTTGGCGCCTGGTCGGCGGCGGGGATCGCCGTGACCGAGACGGTCGATCGCGCCGGGGCCGATTGGCTCGGGCGCGTCGGCGTCGTGACCCACCTCTTCGACCACGCGGAGCGGCTGCCGGAGGGTGCCGTGGCCGCCGTCTGCGGTCCCGAGCGGATGATGGAGGCGACGGTCGAGGTCCTGCGCGCCCGCGGCATCCCCGACGAGCGCATCTTCGTGACCCTGGAGCGACACATGGAGTGCGGCGTCGGGCTCTGCGGGCACTGCCAGCTGGGTCGCTTCTTCGTCTGCCGCGATGGTCCCGTCTTCTCCATCGCCGAGCTCGGCGATGCCTTCGGGCGGGAGGGACTCTGATGGCCAGACCGCGACTCGGGGTGGTCAAGTTCGCCTCCTGCGACGGCTGCCAGCTGACCCTCCTCGATCTCGAGGACCAGCTGCTGGGCATCGCCGAGCAGGTGGAGATCGTGGAGTTCGCCGAGGCGACTTCGGCGCGCTCGGCGGGACCGTACGAGCTCCTGCTCGTGGAGGGCTCGGTGAGCACGCCCGAGCAGGCCGAGGCGATCGTCGAGCTGCGGCGGCAGGCGGCGAAGCTCGTGACGATCGGCGCCTGCGCCACGACAGGCGGCATCCAGGCCCTGCGCGTCTTCGCCGACCACGACGCCTGGCGGGCCTCCATCTATCCGCATCCCGAGTGGATCGAGTCGCTGGCCACGGCCACCCCGATCGCCGACCACGTGCCCGTGGACGCCGAGCTGCGCGGCTGCCCCATCGACCCCGGGCAGCTGCTCGAGTTCCTGACCGCCACGCTCCTCGGGCGCCGGCCGCGTCTGCCCGACGAGGCGGTCTGCCTCGCCTGCAAGCGCGCCGGCTCGGTGTGCGTCGTCGTCGCCCACGGCGAGCCCTGCCTGGGCCCGGTGACGCGCACCGGCTGCGGCGCCATCTGCCCGGCCTTCGGGCGCGGCTGCTATGCCTGCTTCGGTCCGCGCGAGACGGCCAACGTGCCCGGGCTGCGGCGCTCGCTCGTCGTGCTGGGCAATGCGCCGGCAGACGTGGACGAGCGCTTCGCCGGCTTCACCGCGCTGGCGCCGCCGTTCGCGCGGGCCGCTGCGGCCGGACTCGCGGCCGCCGCCGCCACGGGGGGCGACGATGCACGGCGGTGAGGGCCGCGGCGCCGCGGGCGCCGGCGCGACCACCGAGCGCCGCTTCGACGTCGGACAGCTGACCCGCGTCGAGGGCGAGGGCTCGCTGCGCCTGCGCGTGCGCGGAGGGGTGGTCGTGGAAGCGCGCCTGGCCATCTTCGAGGCGCCACGCTACTTCGAGCGGCTCGTCGTGGGCCGCCGCCCCGACGACGTGCTCGACATCGTGGCCCGCATCTGCGGCATCTGCCCGGTGGCCTACCAGATGAGCGCCGTGCACGCCTTCGAGGCCCTCTATCGCGTCGACGTGGACCCGGCCGTGCGGACCCTGCGCCGCCTGCTCTACTGCGGCGAGTGGATCGAGAGCCACGCCCTCCACGTCTACCTCCTGCACGCGCCGGACTTCCTCGGCTTCGAGAGCGTGGTCGCGCTGGCACAGGCGGATCGCGGCGCCGTGGAACGTGGCCTGGCGCTGAAGAAGACCGGCAACGCGATCGTGGCCCTGCTCGGCGGCCGGCCCATCCACCCGGTCAGCGTCCGCGTCGGCGGCTTCAGCCGCGCCCCGCGGCCGCGCGAGATGGCCGCTCTCCGCCCCGCCCTCGAGGCGGCGGTGGAGCAGGCCCTCGAGACCGTGCGCTGGGTCGCCGGGCTGCCCACGCCCGACCTGCGCCAGGCGGCGCGCCTGGTGGCCCTGCGGCACCCGGACGACTACCCGATGAACGAAGGCCGGATCGTCTCGAGCGACGGGCTGGACCTGCCCGCGACCGACTGGGAGGCGGCCTTCCGCGAGGAGCAGGTGGAGGGCACCAACGCCCTGCACGCGCGCACGCTCGACGGTGGCGCCTACCTCGTCGGCCCGGCGGCACGGGTGACGCTGGCCGGCGACCGGCTCCATCCGCTCGCGGCCGAGGCGCTCGCCGCGACCGGCCTGGCTGAGGAGATCCGCGTCAACCCCTACCGGAGCATCGTCGCGCGCGCGGTGGAGCTCGTCCATGCCGCGGCCGAGGCCCGCGACATCGTGGCCGGCTACCGGGCGCCGGAGACGGCGCTGGCCACCTGGCGGGCGCGCCCGGGGACGGCGGCCTGGGCGACCGAGGCGCCGCGCGGCCTCCTCTTCCACCGGTACGAAATCGACGAGCGGGGCCGCGTCGCCGAGGCGCGCATCGTGCCTCCCACCAGCCAGAACCAGGCGGCCATCGAGGAGGCGCTGGTCACCGTCGCGCCGGGCGTCCTCGACGTGCCCGAAGAGACGGCGCGGACGAGGATCGAGCAGCTCGTCCGCAGCTACGACCCCTGCATCTCCTGCGCCACCCACTTCCTCGATCTGACCGTGGAGCGGGAGCCATGAGCGGTCCCGTCCGCCTCCTCGTCCTCGGCGAGAGCCAGCGCGGCGATGATGGGGCTCCCGCGGCCGCCGTGCGCCTCCTGCGGCGATCCGCGCTGCGGGGCGTGGACGTGCGGCGTTGCCCTGCCCTCGAGGTCGATGCGCTGCTCGACGGTGGCCCCTTCGTGATCGTGGATGCGGTTCGCGGCCCCGAGCCGGGCACGATCGTGGAGCAGCCGCTGGGCGCCGTCGCGGCGCTGCCGGCCGACCCGTCCGGCTCGACCCATGCGCTGCCGCTGCCCGCCGTCCTGACCCTCGCCGCGGCGCTGCGCCGGCGGCCGCTCGAGGGCCGTTTCGTGGGCGTGGCCGGCGAACGGTTCGGCTGGGGCCAGGACCTGTCACCCGCCGTCCGCGCCGCCCTTCCCGTACTCGCCGCCTCGATCGACCGGGCGCTCGCGGGGGAGGTGGAGCGATGTGCCTGACCGCCCTCGGGACGGTCGTCGAGCGCGACGGCCACCACGCTCTGGTCGCCGTCGAGGGGGGCCTCCTGCACTGCTCGACGCTGATCCATCCCGACGCACAGCCGGGCGACCGCGTGCTGGCGGGGCTCGGCTCGATCCTCCGGCGCCTCTCCCCCACCGAAGCCGCCGCCATCGCCGCCGCCCGCGACGGCGATCCGGCAACGACGCCGCAGGCACCAGGCAGCCACCAAGGAGTGGGAGGAACCGAACCATGAGGATCCCGCGCACGACCGGCTGGGGTGTCCGCCTCGCCTTCGCGGCAGCCGGCATCAGCGGCGTCTCCGTCTACCTCAACGGCCTGATGGTCAAGAGCTTCCCCGACCCCACGCTCCTTGCGGGCGTCCGCAACGGGCTCGTCGGTCTCGCCTTCATCGGCGTGCTGGCGGTCGCGGCGGCCCGCCGTCCGCGCGGTGTCCGGCCGGCCGACCGGGCCCCGGCGGGGCGCCGCGAGGTGCTGGGGCTCGCCTTCCTCGGCATCGTCGGTGGCGGCGTCGCCTTCGGCCTCTTCTTCCAGGGCCTGGCGCTCGCAGCGTCGCCCGCCTCCGCGGTCATCCAGAAGACACTCTTCCTGTGGGTCGCCCTGCTGGCCTGGCCGCTGCTCGGCGAGCGCCACGGAGCGTGGACGCTGGCCGCTCTGGCCGCCCTCGTCGCCGGCACGTTCCTGCTCGACCCGCCGACCGGCCTGGGCCTCGGCGCCGGGGAGCTGCTCATCCTCGCCGCGACGCTCCTCTGGGCGCTCGAGGCGATCGTGGCGCGCCGGCTCCTGCCGCGCATCGGCGCACCGACCGGCGCGGCGGCGCGCATGACGGTCGGCTCCATCGTGCTCCTCGGCGTGGTCGCATCCGGCGGCGGGCCGGCCGGCCTGGGCGCCTGGACCGCGACGCAGTGGGGGTTCGTGGCCCTCACGGCCGTCCTCCTGGCCGGCTACGTCGGCTGCTGGTACGGGGCCCTCGAGCGGGCGCCGGCGACCGTGGTCACCAGCGTCCTCGTCGTCGGGGCACTCATCACCGCCGCGCTGCGGGCGATCGCCGGCGGGACGCTGCCGGCCGAGTCGCGCCTGGCGGGCCTCGCGCTCCTGGCGCTGGGGGCCGCCGTCATGGCCGGGGTCGCGCTTCGCGGACGCGCCTCCGACCGCGTGGCCGCCGATGGCTGAGCCGTCCGGCGCCCTCCGCTTCGCCCGCTTCGCGTTCCGCCCGAACGCGCTCGGCTACTGCGGCGGCGAGTCGCCCGGCGAGCTCTTCGAGCACGTCGTCGAGGGCGTGGACGACCCTGACCTGCGGCGGCTCTGCGGCGAGTTCGCCGGCGCGCGGCCATACCTCGAGCTGCTGGCCGAGGCGCCGGAGGCGCGGGGCCCGCTCGACGGGCGGGTCGTCGAGGCCTACTGGGTCGGCGGCGAGCTGTTGGACCGGATCGGTCCGCGGGCGTTCGGGGACGATCTCGAGCGCCGCTTCCGCCGTCGGATGCCCGCCCGCGACTGGCGCTGGCTGGAGGCGAAGCCCGAGGCCGGCGCCGTGCCCCATCACGCCTTCCACGTGCTGGAGATCTACCCGCGCGTGGGGTTGATGGGTGACGGCTCGCGCGACGCTCTGCTGCGCACGATGGAGCGTTGCCTCGTCCGGCCGGCGCGCGTGGTCGCGGTGGACGGCGATGCGCTCGTGGCGATGGCCCGGCCGCTGGAGATCGTGGACGGGCGGCTGCGCCTCGGCGACGAGCGGCCGGAGCGCATCCTCGCCCGGATCGGCGGGCGCGGTTTCGTTGACGGCGTGCAGCCGGGCGACTGGGTCGCCGTCCACTGGGACTGGGCCTGCGACCGACTGGTTCCGCGGCGCCGGGCGGCGCTCGAGCGAGCGATCGCGGCGGCCGTGGAGCGGGCCGCCCCGACGACGTGAGAGCCCAACGGCCCCCGAATCCGGGCAACATGCCCCTCCCGCGCCCGGGGATCGCCGGGCACCCTCGGGTCATGAAGAACGACGCGTCCCGGTCCGGCGTGCCCTTCCCCGGCGTCCCGGCCATCGTCGACGGCTCCGAGGCCATCGCGCATGTGGAGACACGCATCTCCGAGGCCGCCTGCGCCTACCCCATCACGCCGTCGACGACGATGGCCACCGTCTACCAGGTGGCCGTGGCGAACGGCCTGCGCAACCTGTGGGGCACGCCGCTCAGGTTCCTCGAACCCGAGTCGGAGCACTCCTCGGCCTCCGCCGCGGAGGGCTTCGCACTGGCCGGCGGGCGGGTCACGAACTTCACCGCCGGGCAGGGCCTGATCCTCATGAAGGAGGTCCTCTACGTCATCTCCGGCAAGCGGCTGCCGGCGGTCTTCCATGTCGGGGCGCGGGCGCTGAGCAGCCAGGCCCTCAACATCCACGCCGGCCACGACGACGTGATGGGCGTGGCCGACACGGGTTGGGGCATCGTCTTCGCGCGCAACGCCCAGGAGGCGGCCGACCTGACCGCCATCGCCCGACGCGCGGCCGAGGAGACCGAGACGCCGTTCCTCGTCTGCCAGGACGGCTTCCTCACCACGCACACCCTGGAGAACGTGCTGCTGCCGGAGGACGAGCTGCTGCGGACCTTCGTGGGCGACCCGCGCGAGCGGCTGCGCGACTGGTTCGATCCGGCCCGGGCGCTGATGACCGGCGTCGTGCAGAACCAGGACAGCTACATGAAGGGGCGCATCGCGCAGCGTGGTTTCACCGACCGCCTGGCCCCCGTGCTGCGGCGCGCCATGGCCGAGTGGACCGAGCTGACCGGGCGCCGCTACGACCTCGTGGCACCGTACCGCTGCGACGACGCCGAGGAGATCCTGGTGGCCATGGGCACGCTGGCCGACACCGCCATCGCGGTGGTCGATCACCTGCGCGCACGGGGTCGCCGCGCCGGCGCGCTGGCGCTGACCGCGTTCCGGCCCTTCCCCGCCACCGCGCTCGCCGACGCCCTGGCCGGGGCCCGGGCCATCGCGGTCGTCGAGCGCACGGACGAGCCGACCGCTGCCGACAACCCACTCACGCGCGAGCTGAAGGCCGCGCTCTTCGACCGGCTGGGCGGCGGCGGAGCGGCCCCGGCGGTCCTCTCCGTCTCGGCCGGCCTCGGCTCGCGCGACGTCTCGGCCGGCGACCTGGTGGCCGTCTTCGACCGGCTGGCCGACCCGGCCGTCGTGCGCCAGCAGCCGCGCGCCGTGGTCGGCATCCGCCACCCGCTCGCGCTCACCGCCGCGAACGTGGACCTGCGGCCCGACGGCGCCTACTCGATGCGCGGCCACTCCATCGGCGGCTTCGGATCGGTGACCACGAACAAGGTCGTGGCCACCATCGTGGGCGAGCTGTTCGGCCTCCACGTCCAGGCCTACCCGCGCTACGGATCGGAGAAGAAGGGCCTGCCCACGACCTACTACCTGACCATCGCCGACCGGCCCATCCGGGAGCACGCGGAGCTCAGCAGCGTCGACTTCGTGCCGCTGCACGCCATCGAGGCCTTCGAGCAGGGCGACCCGTTGCGCGGCCTGGCCGACGGCGGCGACGTCTTCGTGCAGACGACGATGTCGGACCCGGAAGCCGTCTGGGCCGCGGTGCCGGCACGCGTGCGCGCCGAGATGGTGGCCCGGCGGCTGCACCTCTGGGCGCTCGACACGCTCGAGCTGGCCCGCCGACATGCTCCGCGGCCCGACCTCGTGGTGCGCATGCAGGGCGTCGCCCTGGTCGGCGTCTTCCTGCGCGTGGCGCCGTTCGCCGGCCGCGCCGGGCTCGACCGGACGGCGCTCCTGGCCGCCGTGCGGGAGCGCCTCGACCGCTTCTACGGCAAGAAGGGCGGTGCGGTCGTGGACGCCAACCTGGCGGTCATCGAGGCCGCCTACGACCACCTCGTCGACGTCAGCGGCGCCGTCCTCGGCGCCATGCCGGCGGCGCCCGCCGACCTCGTCCCCGTGGAGGCCTCCCGATGACCACGACCCAGCGCCCCCCGACCGTGGGCGATCTCATGACCCCCGACCCGATCGTCATCCGGGCCGATGCCCCCCTGGCCGAGGCCGTCGGCATCTTCGACCTCTCCCGCGTGCACGGCCTGCCGGTGGTGGACGCCGGCGGCCTCCTCGTGGGTGTGCTCAGCCAGACCGACCTCGTGCGCGCCCGCGCCACCGAGCACCTCTGGTCGAGCTGGCCGGGACTCGCGGTGCGCCACCTCATGACCAGTCCGGCCCTCACGGCCGTCGCGACCATGGGCGTGGACGAGGCGGCCCGGCTCATGGAGGAGCGCCACGTCCATCGCCTCGTCGTCGTCGGTGAGGACGAGGAGACGCCCATCGGCGTCATCTCCGCGGGTGACATCGTGCGCGCCATGGCGGAGGCGATCCGCGATGCGTGAGGCCGCCGACGTGCTGGTCAAGGAGGCCGGCCAGCCCAAGGAGCTGCACGAGGGCGAGCTGGCGCTGGCCGAATTGGTCTTCGACACTGAGGCCTACGTCGACGACTTCAACCGCTCCGTGGTCGCCGCCTACCGGCGCGGCGTGGCGGACGCCGAGCTGCCGGCCGACGCGGGCGTGGCGCGCAGCATCATCCCGCCGGGGACCGCCTCGGTGCGTGACTTCAGCCACCTGGCGCCGCAGATCCCCGAGTTCATCCGCGAGGCATGCGTGGGCTGTATGACCTGCGTCAGCGCCTGCCCCGACACGGCCATCCTGGGCGTGGCCCTGCCCGAGTCCAAGGTCGCCGGGGCGGTCGAGGACTTCGCCGCTACCGAGCCCGACCCCGCGCTGGCCGCGGCGACCGCCGGGACGCACTTCGCGCACACCACCAAGTACGCCGAGGTGCCGGCGCGGAAGGGCCTCGAGCCGGCCTCCTTCGGGATCTTCGTCGACCCGCGCCACTGCAAGGGCTGCGCCGCCTGCGTGGACGTCTGCCACGAGCTGGGCTACGACGCGCTGCGCATGATCGACAAGGTGCCCGTCGAGGAGGGCACGGGCGAGGCCACCCTGGACCGCTTCGCGCGCGACATGCGCTTCTTCCGCACGCTGCCGTTGACGCCGCCCGAGTACCGCAACGAGAAGGCGCTGGCCGACCTCATGCTCGGCGAGCACGCCCTGGGCTACGTCGGAGGGGCCGGCTCGTGCGCCGGCTGCGGCGAGGCCACGGCCATCCGCATGCTCGTGGCGGCGACGCGCCAGGTGCACGGTCCCGAGTCGATGGGCATCGTGGCGGCCACCGGTTGCAACACCGTCTACGGCAGCACGTACCCCTTCAACCCGTTCCTGGTGCCCTGGACCAACTCGCTCTTCGAGAACGCGCCGGCCGACGCGCTCGGCATCCGCGAGCGCTGGGACCAGGCCGGCCACCCGGGGCGGCGGCTGTGGGTGCTCGGCGGCGACGGGGCGATGTACGACATCGGCTTCCAGTCGCTCTCGCGCATGGTCGCGGCGGGGGCCGACATCAAGGTCCTCGTGCTCGACACCGGCGTCTACTCGAACACCGGCGGTCAGGCCTCGACGGCCTCCTTCGGCGGCCAGGTGACCAAGCTCTCCGCGTTCGGCGCCGAGCTGCGCGGGCGTTCGGAGCGGCGCAAGGAGCTGGGCCGCATCCTCGTCGCCCACGGTGAGGCCTACGTGGCCCAGACGACGCCGGCCCACGTGAACCACTTCTACCGGGCGATCATGGAGGCCAACGCGTACCCCGGCCCGGCGGTGATCATCGCCTACACGCCCTGCCAGCCCGAACACGGCATCGGCGACGAGGCGGCCATGCGCCAGGCGAAGCTGGCGGTCGATTCGCGGGCCTTCCCGCTCTTCACCTACGACCCCCGTCGCGGCGAGTCGATCGCGCAGCGTCTCTCGCTCACCGGCAACCCGGCCACGCGCGACGACTGGGCCAAGAACCCCGACGGGAGCGTCGTGGACTTCCTGGCCTTCGCCCGGACGGAGGGCCGCTTCGCGCCGCATTTCGGCGCAGAGGGCGCGCCCACGGCGGAGATCCTCGCCACTCAGGCCGATCGGCTCGCGAACTGGCGCACGCTCCAGGAGCTGGCCGGCCTGCGCTGACCTCGGATGGGCCGGGCGTAGAATCGAGCGGTCGGGTCGAACGACCCCGCGGGCGTCCCCCGGAGGGCCAGAGCATGCCGGCTCCGAACGGGCTTGGCCGCCGTCACGAGGCGCTCCCCCATACGGCCGACGTCGGCCTGCGCGCGGAGGCGCCCGATCTTCCGGCCCTCTTCGAGGAGGCGGCGACGGCCCTGGCCGAGCTGGCCGCCGACGTGCCCCCCGGAGCCCCATGGGTGGAGCGGCGGGTCGAGCGATCGGCCACCGACCTCGAGGGACTCGCCTTCGCCTGGCTCGACGAGCTGATCGGGCTCGCCGACGCTGCCGGAGCCGCGGTCGCGGCCACCACCGTCGAGGGGATCGAGGAGCACGGCGGCCCCGACGCGCCGTGGGTGCTCCGCGCCCGCGTGCGCCTGGTCGCCTACGGACCCGATGGCGCCCGGCCACGCGTCGGGGTCAAGTCGCCCACCTACCATGCGCTGCGGGTCGAGCCCCACGACGGCGGCTGGGCGCTGACGGCCTACCTGGACGTCTGAGGCGGCCGGCGATGCGACACGCTCCCTCCGCGACGGGCCCCGTCCCCGTCGAGCGCCTCGACGCCACGCGCTGGCGGATCCCGCGCGATGCCCGTCCCGGGATGCGCGTCGACGGCATCGTCTATGCCGACGAGGCGATGATGGCCCTGCTCCGGGACGACCCGGCCCTCGAGCAGGTGGCGAACGTGGCCACGCTGCCGGGGATCGTGGGTGCCTCGCTGGCCATGCCGGACGTGCACTGGGGCTACGGCTTCCCGGTGGGCGGGGTGGCCGCGATGCGCCGCGAGGGCGGAGTCGTCAGTCCTGGCGGGATCGGCTTCGACATCAACTGCGGCGTGCGCCTGCTCCGCTCCGACCTCGACGAGCCGGACGTCCGCCCGATCCTGGGGCACCTGGCGGACGAGCTATTCCGGGCCGTCCCCTCCGGCGTGGGGGCGCACGGCAGCCGGCGCCTCTCCCGGGCCGAGCTGGACGCGGTCATGACGCGGGGTGCCGCCTGGGCGGTCCAGGACGGCCACGGCTGGCACGAGGACCTGGAGCGGACCGAGGAGCACGGCGCGCTGGCCGGTGCGGAGGCGACCGGCGTGTCGCCCCGTGCCCACGAACGGGGCGCACCGCAGCTCGGGACGCTCGGCTCGGGCAACCACTTCCTCGAGGTCCAGGTGGTCGACCGGATCGAGGATCCCGAGGCGGCCGAGGCCCTCGGCCTGCGCCACGGCGGCGTGACCGTGATGATCCACTGCGGCTCGCGCGGGCTGGGTCACCAGGTCTGCACCGACCACCTCGCGGCCATGGACCGAACGGTGGCCCGCTTGAAGATCGTGCTGCCCGATCGGCAGCTCGCCTGCGCGCCGCTCGGCTCGCCCGAGGCCGAGGCCTACCTCGCCGCCATGGCCGCGGCGGCGAACTTCGCCTGGGCCAACCGCCAGCTCATCGCCGCGGCGGTACGCGAGACGTTCGCCCGGGTCTTCGGGCGCAGCGCGGAGCGGCTCGGCCTCCACCAGGTCTACGACCTCTCGCACAACATCGCCAAGTTCGAGCGGCACTTCGTGGAGGGCACGCTCGAGGACGTCTGCGTCCACCGCAAGGGCGCCACACGCGCCTTCCCGGCCGGGCACCCGGACGTCCCGGCACCCTACCGGTCGGTGGGGCAGCCGGTCCTCATCCCCGGCGACATGGGCCGCGCCTCGTACGTGGCGGTGGGGGCACAGGGGGCCATGGAGGCCACCTTCGGCTCCAGCTGCCACGGGGCCGGGCGGCTCATGTCCCGCCACGCCGCGATCCGGCAGCTGCGGGGCGTGGACGTGGCCCGCGATCTCGCCCGGCAGGGCATCGAGGTGCGCGCGGAGCGGCGCGACCTCCTGGCCGAGGAGGCGTCGATCGCGTACAAGGATGTCGAGGCGGTCGTCCGGGTCTCCGCCGCCGCGGGCCTGGTGCGGCCGGTGGCGCGGCTGCGGCCGCTGGCGGTGATCAAGGGGTGACCGGGCGGCCACGATGCGGCCGTCCGGCTGGTACTCTCGCCCCCGAAGCCGCCCAGGGCCGGGTTCGGAGGGTCGATCGATGGATGTGCCTGCACCGCTTCTGCCCGATGCGCTGCGGCGCGTCACCGACCCGGCCGGGCTCGGCTTCGCCACCACCGCCGAGCTGCAAGACCTCGACCAGATCGTCGGGCAGGATCGTGCCGTGGAGGCCGTCCGCTTCGCCATCGGCATGCGGCACGACGGCTACAACCTCTTCGCGCTGGGCCCCGAGGGTATCGGCAAGTACCACGTCATCCGCCAGTTCCTCGAGCGCCGGGCGGCGACCGAGCCGGTGCCGCCGGACGTGTGCTACGTCCATGATTTCGAGCAGCCACAGCGGCCCCGGGCGCTGCGGCTGCCGGTCGGACGGGGCGCAGCGCTGCGTGACGCGATGGACCGGCTCTCGCTGGAGCTGCGCAGCGCGATCCCCGCCGCCTTCGAGACCGACGAGTACCGCGACCGCAAGGCCGCTCTCGAGGACGAGGCGAAGCGGCGGCGCGACCTTGCCGTGGCCGCGGTCGAGGACCACGCCCGCCAGCTCGGCGTGGCCGTCATCAGCACGCCGCTCGGCCTCGGCCTCGCCCCCCTGAAGGGCGGCGAGGTGCTGGGCAAGGACGAGTTCAAGCGCCTGTCGGCCGACGAGCAGGCCCGCCTGAATGCCGCCACCTCCACGCTCGAGGAGGAGCTGGAGCGTACCCTCGAGCAGGTGCCGCGCTGGGAGCGCAGCAAGCGCGAGGCGATCCGGACGCTCAACCGGGACGTCACGAAGCGCGCCGTGGGCCACCTCATCGACGAGCTCCGCCGGGACTTCGCCGACCTACCCGAGGTGCTGGCGCACCTCGATGTTGTCGAGCGGGACGTCGTGGCCAGCGCGGACGAGTTCATCGCCGCAGCGGCCATGGCCGGCCAGACGTTCTCGAGTGCCATCCGCGGGGTCGTCGCGGAGGCGCCGACCTTCCGCCGCTTCCAGGTGAACCTGCTGGTCGACCACCGCGCCACGAGCGGGGCCCCGGTCGTCTACGAGGACCACCCCACCCAGGCCAACCTCATCGGCCGCGTCGAGCACACCGCCCAGCTCGGCGCCCTGGTCACGGACTTCACGCTCATCCGCGCGGGCGCGCTGCACCGTGCCAACGGGGGCTACCTCGTGCTCGACGCGCGCAAGGTGCTGACCCAGCCGTACGCGTGGGAGGAGCTGAAGCGAGCGCTTCGGGCCGGCAGGATCAGCATCGAGTCGCTGGGCCAGTCCCTCGGACTCATCAGCACGGTCTCGCTCGAGCCGGAGCCCATCCCGCTCGACGTGAAGGTCGCGCTGGTGGGCGACCGGCTCCTCTACTACATGCTGTGCGAACTCGACCCCGACTTCCTCGAGCTGTTCAAGGTGCAGGCCGACTTCGACGACCGGATGGACCGGACACCCGAGTCGGACGCACTCTACGCCCGCCTCATCGCGACCCTCGCCCGACGCGCCGAGGAGCGGCCGCTCGACGCGACGGCCGTGGCGCGCGTGATCGAGCAGGCGGCGCGGCTGGCCGGCGATTCCGGAAAGGTGTCGACCCACATGCGCAGCCTGACCAACCTCCTGCGCGAGGCCGACCGCTGGGCGGACGAGGCCGGTCATGAGACGGTGACGGCGGACGACGTCGATCGCGCCGTGGACGCCCAGCGCCAGCGCGCAGGCCGCATCCGCGATCGCATGCTCGAAGAGGTCGGCCGCGGCACGATCCTCATCGAGACGTCCGGCGAGGCGGTCGGCCAGGTCAACGGGCTTTCGGTCGTCCAGATCGGCGAAGCGGCCTTCGGCCAGCCGAGCCGCATCACGGCCCGCGCGCGACTCGGGCGCGGCGAGGTCGTCGACATCGAGCGCGAGGTCGCGCTGGGCGGGCCCATCCACTCCAAGGGCGTCCTCATCCTCACGGGCTTCCTCGGTGGGCGCTACGCGCGGCGCCGCCCGCTCGCGCTGCAGGCCAGCCTCGTCTTCGAGCAGTCATACGCTGGCGTGGACGGCGACAGCGCCTCGCTGGCCGAGGCCTGCGCCCTCCTGTCCGCGATCGGGCAGGTGCCGCTCCGCCAGTCGCTGGCGGTGACCGGGTCGATCGACCAGCAGGGCAACGTCCAGCCGGTGGGCGGCGTGGACGAGAAGCTCGAGGGCTTCCACGACGTGTGCGAACGGCGCGGCTGGCGCGGCGGCGAAGGGGCGATCATCCCAGCCGCGAACGTCCGTAACCTGATGCTGCGGCGCGACGTGGTCGAGGCCGCCGAGGCGGGCCGCTTCCGCGTCTACGCCGTGCGCACGGCGGACGAGGCGCTGGAGCTGCTCACCGGGATGCCCGCCGGCGCGCCGGACGCCGACGGCCAGTACCCGCCCGATTCGGTCAACGGGCGGGTGGCCGCGGCACTGGCCGAGCTCGCCGAGCAGGCCCGGGCGTTCAGCGCCGAACGGTCGGCTCAGGACCAGTCCCACTCCGAGCGATAGCCGGGCTCGTCCATCGGCGTGGCCAGGTCCGCGAAGCGGACACGGGCGGCCCGCTCCCAGTCGGCCCGGTCGAGCCGCACGGCATGACGATGGCTGCCAGCATGGAAGGTGAGCCGTTCCACGTCGCGCAGCGCGAGGTCGGCGAAGACCGGCACGCCGAAGAGGTCGCCGACGGGCGGCAACGCGCCGATGTCGCAGCGCGGCGCGAGGTCGAGCAGCTCCACCTCGGTCAGCAGCCGCGCCCGCTCGGTGCCGAGCAGGTGGGCCATCTTCCAGAGGTCGAGATGATCGCAGGCGTCGAGGGCCACGAGCGCCCGCTGCCCATCCGCGGCGGCGACCGCGAGGGTCTTGGCGAAGGCGTGCGGATCGAGGCCCTCCACGCGGGCCGTCTCGAGCGCGGTGAAGGTGAGCGGGTGCTCGTGCAGGTCGTAGGCGATGCCGTGGGCGCCCAGCCAGTCGAGCAGCTCGGCGACGGGGGTGTTGACGGGGGTTGCGGCGGGCGACATGACGACCATCGGATCCCTCCTCGCCACTCGCGGGCGTGCGAGAGCGGGCGCCCGGCCCGCGCGGCCCACCGACGACGATGTTCGCGGGTGGCGCGTCCGCGCACCAGTGCCGTCGGTCACGAAGGGGGACACGCGGTCCGCCAGCCCCTACCATCGCCACTATGACCGGCATCTCCCGGACCGGCGGCCAGGCCGTCGTCCAGACGCTTGCCGCGGCCGGGATCCGTTTCGCCTTCACGGTCCCGGGCGAGAGCTTCCTCGGCGTCCTCGACGCGCTCCACGACGCGCCGCTGCGCACCATCGCCACCCGCCACGAAGGCGGCGCCGGCTTCATGGCCGAGGCCGTGGGCCAGCTGACCGGGCGGCCCGCAGTCTGCCTGGCGACGCGTGCGGTGGGGGCCGCCAACCTCGCCATCGCCCTCCACACGGCGCGCCAGGACTCGACCCCGCTGATCGCCGTCGTCGGCCAGGTACCGCGCGCGTTCCGGGGTCGGGAGGCCTTCCAGGAAGTCGACCAGGTCGCGACCTTCGGCCGGCTGTGCAAGGCCGCCGTCGAGGTCGACGACGCCGAGCGCCTGGCCGCCGAGACGGCGCGGATGGTCTCGCTGGCCCGCTCGGGTCGGCCCGGCCCGGTGCTCATCGCCGTCCCCGAGGACGTGCTCGAGGCAGAGGTCTCGGGCCCGCTCGCCGTGCCGGCCGCCGAGCCCGACCGGCCCGCGCCGTCGCCGGCCCAGGTCGACGCCGTCCTGGCCGCGCTGGCGGGCGCCCGGTCGCCGGTCATCGTCGCCGGCGCCGGCGTCCTGCGCTCGGCTGCGGAGGCGGCCCTGCTCGCCTTCGCCGAGGCGGCGGAGGCGCCGGTCGTCGCCGCGTGGCGCCGGCCCGATGTCTTCCCTAACGGTCACCGGCTGTACCTCGGGATGAGTGGCCTCTCCGGGCCGCGCACGGTACGCGAGCGGCTCGTCGCCGCCGACGTCGTCGTGGCCGTGGGCACGCGGCTCTCCGAGATCGCCACGTTCGGGTATGCCGTGCCAGCCCCAGGGGCACGCCTCGTCCACGTGGACCTCGAGCCGGGGTTCAGCGGAGACCGGCCGGCACCGGACGTCGCCGTGCGGGCCGACGCCGGCGTCTTCCTCGCCGCGGCGGGGGCCAGGGCGGTCTCGCGGCCGATGCCGGAGGCGGACCGGATGGCCCGCCGAGCCGCGAACGACGCCGACCGGGCCACCTTCCTCGCGGCGATCGCGATCCCAGCCGGTGAGCAGCCCGATCCGCGGGGCGTCCATCCGGCCGCGGTGGCACGGGCGCTCCGCGCGCTGCTCCCCGACGGCACGATCCTCACCACCGACGCGGGCAACTTCGCCGGCTGGGCCGCGCGCCACGTGCCGCTCCCCCGGGGCGGGCGCTTCCTGGGGCCGACATCGGGCGCGATGGGCTACGCGCTGCCGGCGGCCATCGGCGCCGCCGTCGCCGCGCCCGACCGGACAGTCGTCGCCCTCGCCGGCGACGGCGGCTTCGCGATGCTCATGGCCGAACTCGAGACGGCCGTGCGCGAACGGCTGCGCCTCGTGGCGCTGGTCCACGACAACCGCATGTATGGCACCATCCGTGTGCACCAGGAAGAGGCCCACCCGGGGCGGGTCACGGCCACGGACCTGGGTCCCATCGACTTCGCGGCCGTGGCCGAGGCCTGCGGCGCCCGCGCCTCACGGGTCGAGCGTGATGCGGAGGTGGCCGGGGCGATCGAGGCGGCCCTCGCCGCCGACGGCGTCACCGTCGTCCACCTGCGGACCGACCCGCGCGTGCTCTCGGTGGACCGGTCCCGGGGCGCGTAGCCGCGAACTGGGGGAACGCCCGGACCGTCGATCCTGCGACGGGCGAACGAACGCCGGCCACGGTGCTCGTCCGCGGCCGGCGGCTCCCCCCGGGTGAAACGCTCTACCGAACGACGACGACGGTCGCGTCGGCGTGCGTGGCGACGTGCTCCGACACGCTGCCCTGGAGCACCCGCTCGAGCGCGTTGAGGTGGCGCGAGCCGAGGATGATCGTGTCGAACTCGCCCTCGCGAGCGATCCGCTCGATGGTCGGGGCCGGCTCACCGACCGGCTCGAGGAGCGCGGCGTCGATGCCGCGCTCGCGCAGCAGGCGGCGCGCCTCGGTCAGCTCCTTGGCATGGACCTCGCTGTCGTCCCATGGATCGAGGCCGATGCGTCCGCCGTGGACCGGCACGACGCTGACCACGCTGACGGTGGCGCCCAGCGCCTGGGCGAGGTCGGCAGCCGTGTTCAGCGCCTTCAGGGCCGCCTCGCCCCCGTCGTAGGCGACGAGGATCTTCTTCATCTGCACTGCGCTCCGTTTCCGCTCGCGCCCGTCAGGACGGGCGGACGCTCGTACGTCTCACATGGTCCGCGTCTCGCCCCGCGGTTCCCACGGCCGGTGGTCGCCTCCCGACGGTCCGAACGGCCCGAAGCCCTGCTCCTCGTAGGGCCGTCCGGCGCTGCGCTTCGGGCCATTCCGCCATCGTCGCCGCGCCGACGGTGACCCAACATTGGCGCGCAAGGAGGCCCTCCGATGCGCATCCTCATCGCTGTCGACGGATCGACACCCTCCGAGCTGGCACGCGACCTCGCCGCCGGCATCCCGTGGCCGCCGGCATCGACGCTGCGCGTCGTCGCCGCCCTCGAGATCGGCGGGGCCCTCTTCGGTGCACCCTGGTATGCGGTCGCGCCGGCCAACGCCGACGAGCTCGAGCAGCGCTACCTGCAGGAGCTCGGCGAGTACGCGGCGGCGACCGCCGCGAGGCTCCAAGAACGCGAGCGCAGCGTCCAGTCGGCCGTCATCCGCGGGCGGGCGGCGACGGCCATCGTCGAGGAGGCGCGTCGCTTCGGCGCAGACCTCGTGATCGTCGGCAGCCGTGGTCACGGGGCCCTCGAGGAGATGCTGCTCGGCTCCGTCTCGGCCGAGGTCGTCGACCATGCGCCGTGCCCGGTGCTCGTGGCGCGCCGCCGGCAGTTCGCCTCGGCGCTCCTCGCCGACGACGGTTCGGCCGGCGCGCGGGCCGCGGCCGAGAAGCTCCTGCGCTGGCCGATCTTCGCTGGACTGCCGCTGCGCGTCCTGAGCGTGGCCGCCCAGCCAGTGCCGTGGGAGCCGGCGTTCCCCACGAAGTACGCGCCTTCGGACGGCGACGCGATCCGGGAAGGCCGCGAGGCGGCCGTGGAGGCACATCGCCGCATCGCCACCGACACGGCCGATCGCATGCGGCGCGCGGGGTTGTCCGCCGAGGCGGACGTGCGCTCCGGCGACGCCGCTCACGAGATCGTCGCGGCCGCCCGGGAGACCGGCGCCGACGTCGTCGTGATGGGCACGCGCGGGCACACCGGTCTCGCCCGCCTGGTGCTCGGCTCGGTGGCGCGCAACGTCCTCCACCACGCGCCGTGCTCGGTGCTCGTGGTGCGCGAGCGGATCGCCGGCGGGTCACGCGACCGTGCCGAGAAGGACGAGGCTCGGGAGATGGCCAGCGCCTGACCCGGGGGTTGCCGGGGCGCCGCTCAGGACCGGCTGGCATGCGAAGCCGGGGACGCGAGCGCGTTCACCCGACGATGTGATTCAACGGCATGGCAGCCACGCTCGGATCCGCTGTCCCGCATGACCCGCTGGCATGACCTGGGGGTGGCCCCGTCCGGGCCGGATGGCCCCGTCGTCGAGTGACCGCCGGCCCCCGGCGACGGGACTCCGGGCACTGATGCTCACATGCGCATGGGTCCATTGTGCAGGCATGGATCCGCTCTACGAGCTCCAGGCCGAGACCGTCAAGACGATCGCCAACGCGCGACGCCTCGAGATCATCCACGTCCTCGCCGCCGGTCCCCGTGAGGTCGGCCGGCTGGCCGCCGAGATGGGCCTGAGCCAGCCGAACGTGTCGCAGCATCTCGCCGTGATGCGCGCGGCCGGCATCGTCGAGGCCGAGCGCGAGGGCCGCGAGGTCCGCTACCGGCTCGCCGACCCCGACGTGGTGGTCGCCTGCGACCTGATGCGCGGCGTCCTCCGCCGCCGCCTGGCGCGGCTGGCCGGTCTTTCCGTCACGACCGCGGCGCCCACGGGCCCGCAGCCCACCCTCCCCTTCCCGAGGTGAACGCCATGGAAGAGCCCCTCAACCTCGTCCTCTTTTCCGGCACGGACGACAAGCTCAATGCCGCCGCCGTCCTGACGGCCGGCGCCGCGGCGCTCGGCCGGCCGGTGAACGTCTTCCTGCAGTACTGGGCGCTCGAAGCCTTCCGCTCGGATCGGATCGAGGCTGACCACGGGCTGGCGCCCGAGGCCGGCGTCGCGGGGCGCGAGGCGGTGGACGCCCTCCGTGCCGCGGGACAGGCCAGCTGGGCCGAGACCCTGCGTCAGGCCAAGGAGCTGGGCGGGGTCGATATCGAGGCCTGCTCGCTCTCCATGGACCTCCTGCACCTCGAGCCCGGCGACCTCGATCCCCTCGTGGACGGAGTCGAGGGCGTGACCGCCTTCTACCTGGCCGCCGGTGGCGGCCCCGTCGTCTTCATCTGAGAAGCACATAGGCAAGGACGTGAGCGACATGCTCGAGACCCCCTCCACCCCCGCCATCACCCGCACCATCGACGCTCGCGGCAGCTTCTGCCCTGGCCCGCTGATGGAGCTCATCCGGGCCATCCGCGAGTCCCAGGTGGGCGACGTCATCGCCGTCTGGTCGTCCGATCGCGGCTCCAAGATCGACATCCCCAGGTGGATCGAGAAGGCCGGGCATCGCCTGGTCGCCCTCGAGACCAGGGACGGCTACGACGAGATCGTCGTCGAGAAGCTCCGCTAGAAGGGAGCCTCCCCTGTGAACCGCATCCTCATCCTCGGCGGAGGCGTGGGCGGCACGCTCGTCGCCAACCTGCTGGTCAAGCGCCTGCGCCGACCGATCGACGACGGCGACGTCACCCTGACCGTCGTCGACAGCAAGGGCAGCCACGTCTACCAGCCGGGCTTCATGTACATCGCCATGGGCGGTGAGCGGGCCGAGCGGCTGGCCCGGCCCGAGCGCTCGCTGCTCGACAGGCGCGTCCGGCTCGTCGTCGGCGACGTCGTGCGCATCGCCCCCGAGAGTCATGTCGTGGAGCTGGCCGACGGCCAGTGGCTGGGCTACGACCATCTCGTGCTGGCCACCGGCTCGCGCATCGTGCCCGAGGCGATCGAGCACTTCGCGCAGGAGGCGCACCACTTCTACTCGGCCGAGGCGGCGCTCAAGCTCCGTCACGCGCTCGACGCCTTCACCGGCGGGCGGATCGTGGTGGGCATCGCGGGCATGCCCTACAAGTGCCCGCCGGCGCCGCTCGAGGTGGCCTTCCTGATGGAGGCCGAGCTGCGCGAGCGCGGCCTGCGCGAGAAGAGCGAGATCCACTTCTGCTCGCCCATCGGGCGCGCCTTCACCATCGAGAGCGTCAGCGACATGGCCACGCCCATCCTTGCCCAGAAGGGCATCGAGTTGCACACGTTCTTCAACGTGGAGACGATCGACCCGGAGCGCAAGGTCGTGCAGAGCCTCGAGGGCGAGGAGCTGCCGTACGACCTGCTGGTCCTGGTGCCGCCGCACAAGGGCGCCCAGGTGCTCATCGACGCCGGGCTCGCCCCCGCGCCGGGCGGCTGGTTGCCGACCGACCGGCATACCCTCCAGGTGGGCGGGCGGCCGGACGTCTTTGCGCTGGGCGACGCCACCGACCTGCCGCTCTCGAAGGCCGGATCGACCGCGCACTTCGAGGCGCCCGTGGTGGCCGAGCGGATCGCTGCCCGCGTCCTGGGGCGCGAACCGGACGCCAGGGCCGGCTCGTACGAGGGCAAGGTGGTGTGCTTCTTCGAGGTGGGCGACGGGAAGGGCACGCTTCTCCAGTTCGACTACGACCACCCCCCGAACCCGCCCAAGCCGAACCGCTTCTGGCACCTCGGCAAGGTCGTCTTCAACAAGACCTACTGGCACACCGTGCCGAAGGGCCGCGTGTAGCTCCCCGCGGTGACCGGGACGCGCTATCCCAGGGCGCCCGGCCCCCTTCCGCCGGGTGTCCCGGACGGCCGGGCGGGTCCTGGGCCCGCCCGGTCGTCGCACGACAGCCGGGCGGCCGCGCGGAGGGCCCCGGCCGGCCGCGTTGTTCCGGAAACACCAAACGCGCGAATTCGCGGTGGATGACCCCTGGCCGGGATCGTCCGACCGGGTCCCCACGCTCGAAGCGGGGCCGACCTTGGCCTCCGAGGCCCGGTCGGCCACCTTCGATGCCCCCGAAATGCGTCGTTGGTGCGTCACGAACAACACCGGGTGGCGGGGGCGTAACCGATCCGAAAGGATGACCCCCGGAGACTGCTGGTGTGACATCACGCACCTCGTCTTCGGTGCCCCTCCAGGGGCTTCGACAGGTCGCCACCTTCGGGGCGATCGGCGTCGTCAGCACGCTCGCCTACCTCGTCCTGTACGCCGTCCTGCGAGTCGCCTGGCCGGCCCCGGTCGCCAACGCCGTCGCGCTTGTCGCCACGGCGCTTGGCAACACGGCGGCGAACCGTCGTCTGACGTTCGACGTCCGTGGCCGCGACGGCCTCGCCCGCGATCACGGGGCGGGCCTGCTCGCCTTCGGGGCGGCTCTGGCCATCACGTCCGCATCCCTCGTCCTTCTCGACCTCGCGGCACCGGAGGCCAGTCGGGCAGTCGAGCTGGCCATCCTCGTCGTTGCCAACGCCCTGGCAACGATCGTGCGCTTCCTGCTCCTTCGACTCGTGCTCGACGGAGCTCGTCCTCGTGGCCTGGGCGTCGCGACCCCCGGCCGTTGACCGCCGGCCGCACCCTCGAAAAGGAGACCTTGATGACCGCCATCATCCGGGAGCCGATCGCTCCCCGGAGCGGACCGCTCAGCCGCGTCTGGGACCGTGCACGCGGCGGGACCGACGAGCCCGCCTGGGTGATCCCGGCGTTCGTTGGTGTCATCTCGCTGGCCGGCGTCCTTTACATCTGGAACCTGACCGTCAGCGGCTACGCCAACGCCTACTACTCGGCCGCCGCGCTGGCGGCCTCGCAGAGCTGGTCGGCGTTCTTCTTCGGTTCGTTCGACGCGGCCAACTTCATCACGATCGACAAGCCGCCCGTCGCCACCTGGGTCATGGGCCTGTCCGTGCGAGCGTTCGGGCTCAGCTCGTGGAGCATCCTGCTGCCTCAGGCGCTGGCCGGCGTGGCGACCGTGGGGGTCCTGTTCATGGCCGTCAGGCGCTCGTTCGGTCCGGCTGCGGCGGTGATCGCAGCCCTTGTCATGGCCCTTACCCCGGCCGCAGTCCTCATGTTCCGCTTCAACAACCCCGACGCGGTGCTGACCTTCTTGCTCGTGACTGCCGCCTGGGCGCTCCTCCAGGCGATCCACGACGGCCGCTACCGCTGGGTGGTGGCTGCGGGGACACTGGTCGGGTTCGCCTTCCTGACGAAGTATCTCCAGGCGTACCTCGTGCTGCCGGGCTTCGCCTTCGTCTACGCGCTCTCGGCGAACACGACCGTCCGGCGCCGGATCGTCGGGCTCCTCGTCGCGGTCGCCACCGTCCTCGTCACGAGCGGCTGGTGGGTGGCCATCGTCGAGCTCATCCCCCCTGGCGTCCGCCCGTTCATCGGCGGGAGCACGACGGGGTCCGCGCTCGACCTCATCTTCGGCTACGACGGGCTGGGCCGACTCTTCGGCGCAAGCGGGCCTGCCGGTCGAGGCGGCGGCGCGGGGTTTGGCGGCGAGGCAGGCCTGTTCCGGTTGTTCAATGACGACTGGTTCGGTGAGATCGCCTGGTTCATCCCACTCGCCCTCGCCGGCCTGTGGCTGGGGCTGTGGCTCCGCCGGCGTCGACCACGGATCGATCGTGGCCTGGCCGGATACGTGCTGTGGGGGAGCTGGTTCGCGACCACCGCGCTCGTGTTCAGCTTCATGTCGGGCGTCGTTCATTCCTACTATGCGGTCGCCCTCGCCCCAGCCATCGCAGCCCTCGTCGGGGCAAGCGTCGTCGACCTGTGGGGCCTGCGCTCGCGCACCTGGTTCGGTGGGATCTTCATGGGCATGGCCCTCATCGGCTCGGCCGTCTTCGGGTGGTGGCTGCTCGGTCGGACGCCGGAGTTCGCCCCGATCATCGGCCCGCTGGCGGTCACGCTGGCCGCCAGCGCGGCCGGCGTGCTCGTCCTGACCTCAGTCCCGCGCTGGCGTGACGCCCTTCGGCGCGTCGCCGGCGCCGCAGCCGCCGTCGGCCTGTGCGCGGTCGTCCTGGCGCCGGCCTCGTACGCCGCCGCAACGATCGGGGTGGCGTACAGCGGTGGCGATCCGCACCCGGGACCCACCGTCGCTGGCGTCGGCTTCGGTGGCGGGCCGAGAGGCGTGGCTGGGACCATGCCCGATGACGGATATCCGCCGCCGATGTCGGGCGCGCCGCCCACTCGGCCCGAACGCGGATCCGCCACGGCCGGGCCACCCGGCGGCGGCGCCTCGGCCGACTCCGCGCTCGTCGACTACCTGGTCGCCAACCAGGGCAGCGCCACGTGGATCGTGGCCGCCAACTCGGCCAACGAGGCGGGCTCCATCCAGCTCGCGTCGGGCCTGCCGGTCATGGCCATGGGTGGCTTCACCGGCTCCGACCCGGCCCCCACGCTCGACGAGCTGAAGAGCTACATCGCCTCCGGTGAGCTGCGCTACGTGCTCACCGACCGTGGTGGAGGCGGGTTCGGCGGCCAGGATGGGGCCACCACATCCGATCGAAGGGCCTGGGTGACAAGCGCCTGCACGGTCGTCGACTACGACGGATCTGGCTCGAGCTCGCTGTACGACTGTGCGGGAGCCGGCTCATGACCCGCCTCGTGCGCGTGGCCTCGGCCCGGCGGCGTACGATGGCCGCCGGATGCGTGGCGAACGCTGTCGATCCGTTCGCCAGGTGGAGTTGAGGCAGCTCGATGCGTGTGCTCGTCGCCGAAGACGACCCCGGCCTCCGCGACGTCCTCGTCCTCGGGCTCGAGGACCACGGCTACCACGTCGACGCCGTCGAGCGCGGCGATGATGCGATCGACATGCTCAAGTTCTACGACTACGACGTCGCCATCATCGACTGGCGCATGCCGGGGGCCGAGGGGATCGAGGTGGTCGCCTGGGCGCGCCGGAACGACAAGCCGACGGCGCTGCTCATGCTGACCGCCCGCGACGCGCCACCTGACCGGATCCGCGGCCTCGACGCCGGCGCGGACGACTACCTCGTCAAGCCGTTCGACTTCGGAGAGCTCGTCGCCCGAGTCCGCGCGCTGCAGCGCCGGCCACGGGGCGTCGACGGTCCGGTCATCGTTCGCGGTTCCCTGGCGCTCGATCCGGTGAAACACGAGGCGAGCGTGGCCGACCGCCAGCTCGGCCTGACCGTCACCGAGTACAACATCCTGGAGCTGCTCATGCGCCGCTCGCCGGCGGTCGTCAGCCGTAAGGCGATCGCCGAGCACGCCTGGCATGACGAGACCGATCCGCTCGGGTCGAACGCGATCGACGTCCAGCTCAGCCGCCTGCGCGCCAAGCTGCCGACGGCGGGCGTGCGCATCGTGACCGTCCGGGGCGCTGGCTACCGGCTGGAGGAAATGTGAGTACGACCGGTGTTCGAGAGGTCAGCGGTCCGTCCGTTCGCGCACTCTCGATCCGGGTCGCGCTGGCCACGAGCGCGATCGTGGGTGTCGCGTACCTGGTCATCGCGATCGCCGTTGCCGCCATCGTCACCGGCAACCTGACACTGCAGATCGACCGCGACCTCGCCCAGGCCCTGGCCCATGTCAACCGGCCCGAGCCCGGGGTCTCCAGCGGTTCCAACGGCTTCCGCCCGCCGCCTCCCGACCGACCATTCGGCTCACCGATGCTCGTCTGGACCGTCCACAGCGACGGGACGGTGAGCAGCTTCAACGCGTCTGATGCGGAGCTGCCGGCCGAGTACCGCCAGGTCGTCGGACCCGAGACGGTCTCGATCAGCGGCGTAGACGTGCGTATCCAGGGAGCCTCCGTGGGAGGCGAGCACGTCGTCGTCGGCCAGACCATGGAGAACCTCGCCCAGACGCGATCGACCCTCGTCGTCGCCGAGATCGCGATCGGAGCGGCCCTGCTGATCGTCGTGTTCCTGGGCGCCGTGGCGATCGGCCAGCGGGTAGCCGAACCGATCGAGCGGGCGCGCCAGCGTCAGCTCGAGTTCACGGCCGACGCCTCCCACGAGCTGCGCACCCCGCTGGCGGTCATCGAGGCCCAGACGACCCTCGCCCTCGCTCGTGATCGCGAGGCGGCCTGGTACCGGACCGCGTTCGGGCGGGTGGACCAGGAGAGCAAGCGGATCCGCCGGCTGCTCGATGACATGCTCTGGCTGGCCCGCTTCGACGGGACCGGCGGCCAGCCGAACGCCGAGCCGGTCGACGTGACCGTGCTCGTGGCCCAGATGGTGGATCGGTTCCGGGTCGTCGCGGAGGCGCGCCACCAGGCGCTCGAAGTCCGCACCGACGAGCAGAGCGCGATCGTGACCGTCCCGCCCGAGTGGCTCGATCGGCTGCTCGGAGTCCTGCTCGACAACGCCTGCCGGTACTCGCCGGACGGCGGGGCGGTGGCGGTGTCGGTCACCACCGAGGGCCGCCGCATCCGCCTGACGGTCGACGACTCGGGCCCTGGCATCCCACCCGCCGAGCGCGAACGGATCCTGGACCGCTTCCACCGTGCGACCGAGACGGCCGATGGTGCCGGTCTCGGACTGGCGATCGCCGACGCGATCGTCCGGGCGACGAACGGACGTTGGCACATCGGTGACTCGCCGGCCGGCGGGGCGAGCGTCGCGGTCAGCTGGCAGCACTCGATAGCCGGAGGGCGAGAGGGACGCGCCGTCGAGGAGTCGAGCGCGGGGGCGCCGGCCGACGCGTGATCGCGTAGCCCATTCGACACGAAGGCCGACGGGACCGCGCGCGGTAGGCGGCATGACGCTGACCTTGTCTGGATCCGTCCGTGACACCGGTGCCGCACCGCGCTACCGTGGCGGCATGACCGCCCGGGCTCGACTCGTCTCCACCGCCTGGCTCGCCGCCCACCTCGATGAGCCGGGCATCCGCGTGGTCGATGCGCGGTGGGGGCCCGACGGGGCGGGACGGCTCGCCTACGAGGCCGGCCATCTCCCCGGCGCCGTGCACGTCGACTGGGAGCGCGACCTCGCCGCCGGCGGCCCGGACAAC
>LDXM01000008.1:61053-90770 GCA_001443375.1 Chloroflexi bacterium CSP1-4 | reverse complement strand
GTCCAGTAGCGCAGCAGCTCGCGGGTGACCGCGGTGACGCTCGGGTAGCGGGTGGTGCTGGCGGCGTTGACCTGCTCGCGGACGCGATTGATGAAGTCGTTGTCCTGGGCCCGTTCCCTGGCGAACTCGGCTCCGAGGACCAGCTGGCCGGCCGTCTTCTTCTTCGGCGGCGGTATGGGCACGAAATACGTGCTGCGCCGCCGGCCCTCTGCGACGTCCTGGGTGATGCCCTCGTCGCTGAAGCGGAAGTGCTGTTCCGGCTCGCGGAAGGGCGAGTTGAGGATCGGGTTCTCGATGACCACGCGCGTCATCGGCGATCCCCTCGGGTGGGCTTCCGGTTCGCCTCTCCCCCTCGCATGGGCAACAGACTACCGGATGGGTGTGCCAGCTTGGGTGGCAACGGACCCGAAGTGCCAGGGCCGGCGCCGCGTGCCACACGACCTGTCACGAGCCGGGCGCACCCTGGACCATCGGGAGGCACGACATGGACGATTTCCTCGATGACGTCGAGGGCCTGCTCGACCCGACGACGGCCGAAGGGACCACGCTGATCGCGGGGTCGGGGTTCCTCGACGACGAGGACGACGCCGACGCCGACGGTGAGCCCTGCACGTGCTGGTGCGGCTGCCGCCGCCGGACGCGCTGGCCGGACGAGGTCTGCGCGCGCTGCCAGGACGACCGCCACCGCGACGACTGAGAGCCGTCTCGCGATCGCCCTCGGCTACTCGCCGCCGGCGACGTCCTCGATGGCGGTCACGGTCCGGTCGAGCTCGTCCACGAGGCGCAGAAGGTGGTCCGGGTGCGCGCGGAACGCGGTCACGAGCGCCCGGTAGTACCAGAGCGTCCCGTCGCGACCGCCACTGAAGCGGTCCCAGACGCTGGGCCCGTCGGCGCGAAGGTCGGCCAGGATCGTGCGGGCGTTGTGGAGCTTGTCGGAGGCGGAGACGAGCAGGGTGGCGCGGTCGGCCGACGCGAGGTGCGCGATGTAGGTCGCCTTGCGCGCACGCCACGGGGGCTTCGGGACCTCATCCGTGTCCGAGCAGGCGCGTACGATCGCCGCCACCCGCGCGCCAAACCGATCCTGGATGAGCCACTCGGTCCCGGCCCCGCCCTGGTCCTCGATGGCGTCGTGGAGCAGGGCCGCGGTGGCGGTTTCCTCGTCGGCGCCGTACTCCAGGGCGATCGACGCCACGCCCAGGAGGTGGGACACGTACGGGATGGTCGTGCCCTTGCGCAGCTGGCGCGCGTGCAACTCGCTGGCCAGCATCAGCGCCTCGTCGAAGCGGGGCGAGAGGGCCCGGGGCGGTTCGGGAGCGACTGGGTCGGCGGCCTTCATCGAAGGCATGGTAAGCCGCGAAGATCACGCCTCTCGGCTAGCATCGCGACACCATGCTTCGAATCCGTGCTGCCACGCCGCTCGAGGGACGACGACTCCGGCTGACGCTGGCCGACGGCTCGGTCGTCGAGCGCGACATCTCCGACTTCATTTCGTGGGGCGAGGTCTACGAGCGACTCGCCACGGACGATGCCTATTTCCGGCGCGTTCGTGTTCGTTACGGCACGGTGACCTGGCCGGGTAACGTCGACATCGCCCCCGAGCTGATGATCTGGGGAGGCCCGGACCCGGCCGACGACGATGATCGTCGCCCACCGGCCTTCATGCACGTCCGATCACCGAATCGCAGCCCGGCGAACGCCTGAAGTCGTCCTATCTCGGGCAGCGGTGGCCAAATGCCATGTAGGCGGCGACGTACTCGACCGTACGGTCCGCCTCCTCGTAGTGATAGGCGCTGAGCCGCCGGTCGGCGAGCGTCTTCCCGCAGCCGGCGCAGCGATTGTGGTTCTCGCACCGGCAATGGACGCGGATGACCCGCGGCGTACGGTCGCCATCGCCCTCACCGTCGAGAGCCAGGTAGTCGCCCGCGAACCGGCGGCAGTCCATGCAGCGAGTCAGGCCCTTTGGGACACCGTCCGCCCCCAGCCCGGATAGTCGATCGATGTCCGCCGGTGCCGCGGGTCGGCCGCCTTCGAGCCCATCGCCGACGAGGTAGCCGCCCGGGGTCGACCGCTCCGTGTACGCCCGAAGGGCGAGGCGGCGGGCTGCGACCTCTTCCGTCGGAGGGACCGGCTCGACGAGCGCGAGCCGCTCGGCGACCGGGATACCGGTCGGCGCGATTACCGCCTGACCCGTCTCGCCGTCCGGGGTGAAGGACACGGCGTCGGTCGGCCCCAGACAGAGGCACGTCTCGAGTCGGTTGGCCTCGGCCTGGCGTCGTGCCAGCTCGAGGAGTCGCCCGCGCGGCCAGTCGGCGGGCAGGACCGCCATGTGGCGGAGGGCGCTGCGGCCGATCCGCGTGACGAGGTAGGGGTAGCCGTCGAACGGCTCGGTCGTTTCGTGCATCGCCTCGGGCTCCTATCGCACCTGGCAGGAGCACCGTTCCGACCCGAGGAAGGTCGGTGGTTGCTGCGCCGTCATCGAGCCAGGGCTCTCGGGCGCTCTTGATAGGCGGCACCTTCGCGATGCCGTGGCCATCTTACCGCGCGGCGCGCGACGGTCGGGTGGTCCCGCAGCCGGACCTCGTTCTATGTTCGCTCTGAGCGTGAGGCCGGGGCCCAAGCGTTTCGCCGAGCCCTATGAGTGCCGTCGGGCCAGGGCTTATCGATCGTGCCGACCATACGACGAGGCGCTGGCGGCCCGATGCTCGATAAGGACCCCTTGGGGCGCACGGGGTTCTCGGGCCGTCCGGGGCTTAAGCGTCGCCAGACCCCGATAGCAACCATAGATCGAGGGTGGGTCCGCGCAGCGGGCGGCCGCATGCCCGCGTTTGGACGCCGATCTCGCCCGCATCGCGGAAGGTCAGTGCGTCGATCAGGCTCGCCGGCGCGCACGAACGGTCGTCAGAGAGGCCTGGGTGACCGTCCGCCATGTTGACTGCGTCGGCGGCCATTGTCGGATGTACGGAGCCGAGCTGGACAATCCAGTGTGAGATGGCTAGAATAGCCAGATGAAGACTGCGACGATCACGGAGGTCAAGAACGGGCTGAGCGCGCTCATCGACCAGGTCAGGGCCGGCGAGAGCATCCTCATCACGGACCGTGGGCTGGCGGTCGCCCGGCTCGAGCCCGTCACGACCACGCCGGACCCGACTGGCCGCCTGCGCCGCCTGGAGCGTGCCGGGATCATCCGGATCGGCCGTGCGGCATCACCCCTCGACCTGCTTCGCAGGCCGGCCCCGAGACTGCCGGCGGGCACGAGCGCGGTCCAGGCCGTCATCGACGAGCGGCGTTCCGGCCGGTGAGATTCTGGGACAGTTCCGCGATCGTCCCGCTGCTCGTCGCCGAGTCGTCGAGCGTCGCGGTGATGGCCGAATATGAGCGCGATCCCGATCTCGTCGTCTGGTGGGCGACCGAGGTGGAGTGCGTCTCCGCACTCGCTCGCCTGGAACGCGAGGGGAGCCTTGACGGACCGTCCATGGTCGACGCCCTCGAGCGTCTCGACGCTCTCGCGCAGGCGTGGCAGGAAGTCCAGCCGATCGTTCGGATCCGCCAGACGGCCATCCGTCTGCTCCGCGTGCACGGCTTGCGTGGGGCGGACGCCCTCCAACTCGGAGCGGCCCTCACGGTCGCCGAGGATCAGCCGGCATCGCTCCAGATCGTGACCCTCGACGATCGTTTCGGGCAGGCCGCAGAACGCGAAGGCTTAAGGGTCGTCAACGCGGCCCGGGGCTGACGAACGCCAGCCCGCCCTGAGCCAGGCGAACGACCGCGACCACGGTCAGACCAGCGATATCGCCCGGAAAGCCGCGACGAAACCCGCCCTCATAGCATCGGCCAACCGCCGACCACCACCGAGGTCGGCGCGGTCGAGGCGGCCCGGCTGGCCGGCGCGACGCGTCTGGTGAGCGAGGACCTGCAACATGGTCGGCGGCTCGCCGGCATCCGTATCGAGGACCCGTTCCGCTGACGACTCCGCGACCCGTCCGCACGGCCAGGGTCGTACCAAGCATCTAGAGTGCGAATATTGACACGCGGTACGACTGGCGGTACTGTGCTCCGACCAGGGAGGTTTCCAGCCCGATGCTCACGCGCGACCGCGCCGTCGAGGCCGAGGCCAGGCTTCGAGCCAAGAACCAGCTCACGCTCCCAGAGCCGATCGCCGACGCGCTCGACGCGCAGGTGGACGACGTGCTCGTCTTCGAGACCGTGCCGGACGTTCCGGGGACGGCTCGGGTGCGCCTGGTGCCGCGACGATTCGCCGGCGCCCTGACCGGGCTCTACGGCACGACCGACGAGGTCAAGGCGTTCCTGCGCGAGGAGCACGAAGCGTGGGGCGACTGAGCCCCCTCGCCGCTTGAGTCGCGCGCGCCTGGAACGGGCGCTTCCGGCGGGCGATCGGCTCCTGCTCGACACGACCACTCTCGCCGCATACTTCGACGCTACCGAGGTGACGCACCCCGTGGCCCGCCACGTCATCGACGAGCTGGTGGCCAGCGGGCGCAACCCAGCCGTCGTCTCGATGGTAACCGTGATGGAGGTCCTCGTCCGGCCGTTGCGGGCATCGCCGCCCGGCCATCACACGGTCCTCGCCTTCCTCCGCCACGTGCCCAACCTCGAAGCGGTGCCGCTCGGCGTGGAGATGGCCCAGGAGGCTGCCTCGCTTCGCGCGGTCTACCGTTTCTCGCCGCCCGACGCCCTGGTCATCGGGTCGGGGATCGCCTGCCAGGTCGCCCGACTGGTGACCAACGACGGTGACTGGGCGAGGAAGCTTGCCCGGCACGCGGACCGCATCGGGGTCTGCATGCTCCGCGACTACCTTCCGTTCGGCTGACGCTGGAAGCTATGCGGGCGCCACCGGCGCCCGGTTCGCCGTGACCGCCGGGCTCGCCGTGACCGCCTGCGCCGCCTCCAGTCGGGTGAGGAGTGGTCGGGCCCCGATGCGCGACAGCGTCTCACGGGCGGCCTCGATGGCCGTGGACGCCTCCGCCATCTCGCGCTCGGTCGGGGCGAGCAGGATGGCCATGTCGAGTGCGGCCATGGCTTCGTCGAAGGCGAGGCCGAGCTGTCGCCAGCCGCGCAGCGTCTCGCGATAGCCGGAGATCGCATCAGCCCGACGTCCCTCGATCGCGGCGATCCCGGCCCGGAGTGTTGCGAAATCGAGTGCGATCGCCTGGCCCCGGACGACCGAGGCTTCGATCTGTCCGACCACCGCCTTCGCGTCGGCCACGTCGCCGGCCCACAGCGCGGCCCGTGCGGCGAGCGGCAGGGTGATCGAAGCAAAGTAGGCGGTCACCTCGGCGGCCGACGCGGCTTCCTGCCGCGCTTCAGCCAGGCGCCCGTGCGTGAGCGCCGCCCAGGCGCGCCCCCAGTGGCAGTACGACATGTACTGGGGATCCTTGATCGTGGTGACGAGACGTTCAGCCTCGGCCAGATCGCTCGAGGCGTCGCCACCGCCGAGCGCCGTAAGGACGGCGCGATCGACGAACAGCTCGACGAAGAAGCCCCCGGTGATCTCGTTGGCGAGCCATTCATCGAGCAGGGCCGAGGCCCAGGCCCATTCCCCGAGCCGGATCGCGCAGGAGACGGCGTTGCCGACCATCAGGAAGCCCTGCGCCAGGGAACCACGGCGGCTGGCGATCTCCAGGCCCTCGCGGGCCATGGCGAGGCCGGCGCCGGGATCGGCGAATTGCTCGTACCAGGTGAGTTGGGTTCGCGTGTGCAGCTCGACGTCCGCGAGGCCGTTCGCGACGGCCAGCTCATGGGTCCCGCGCAGGATGATCAGGGCCTCCCGGGGACGATTGCCGCGATACAGCGCGCCGCTCAATCGCGCCAGGCCGGCCGCGGTCTGGGGCAGGAGGTCGAGGCGCTCGGCGACGGGCAACAAACGCTCCAGCCAGACGAGCACCGTCGCATCGTGGTCTTCCCGGTGCAGGTAGCCGGACGAGAGCTGCAGCATCAGGGCGACACCGGCCCGAGTCGCCTCCAGGTCCGAGAACTCCTCCCAGGCGGGTAGGAGGATCTCCAGCACGCGGTCGCCGTCGGTGGTGTACTGCCAGATGGCCCGAGCGTACTCGGCGGTCGCCAGCGCGATCGCTTCGCGGTCACCGAGCTCACGTCGAGCCTCGAGGGCGCCGAGCGCGTGCCGCTCGGCCACCTCGCCCACCAGGCCCTGCATGGCCGACGCCAGTGCCCGTTCGTGGAGATCGGCTCGATCGGCGGGGTCCACGCTGACGGCCAGGGCGTGCTCGAGGAAGGCGATCGCCTGTGCCAGCGAGCCGAGTGCGGCCGCCCGCTCGGCGGCGCCGCGGAGTGCCACCCGCGCCTGGGCCGCCAGGGCGTCCGCCTCGGGACCGTCGGTCGCATAGCCCTGCGCCGCGAGGTAGTGGCCGGCCAGGGCCCCCGCCAGCTCGTCGGTCTCGAGCGACTCGAAGTAGCGTGCCGCGGCGAGGTGGCGGATCTTGCGATCGCGCTTCGCCAGCGTGTTGTAGGCGACCTCCCGGATGAGCGCCTGGACGAACGCGTACTGGCCGCGCTCTGGCGACCGGGGGTCGACCTGCTGGACCAGCAGCTCTCGCCGGACGAGCGCTCGCAGCCGCGGCTCGAGCGCGACCGGATCCAGGCCGGAGACGGCGGCCAGGCCGGCCAGGGTGAAACTCTGGCCGAGGACGGCGGCGTCGGCCACCAGGCCCCGGTCGGCGGCGTCGAGCTCGTCGAGACGGGCGGAGATCAGCGCGGTCAGCGTCTCGGGCACGGCCAGGTCGGACAGGTCGTCCACCGGGTGATAGACGCCTTCCTCGAGGATCAGCCGACCCTGTGCCAGGAGCATCCGGACGGTCTCGACCGCATACAGCGGGACCCCGTCGGCCCGTGCCACGATCGCGTCGCGGGCCGCCGTCGGCAGGCCCGGCACGAGGCCGGCGAGGAGCTGGCGCATCGCCTCGGTCGGGAGTGGCTCCAGGTAGATCGAGGTGAAGCTGCGCTTGCCGGCGCCCCAGTCCGGCCGCCGGTCGAGCAGCTCGGGACGTGCCAGGGTGACGATGAGGATCGGGACGTTGCGGCTCCACTCCATCATGTGGTCGATGAAGTCGAGGAGGCCCGAGTCGGCGTGGTGGAGGTCCTCGAAGACCATCACCACCGGACCGCTCGCGGCCAGGCGCTCGAAGAAGGTCCGCCAGGCACCGAAGAGCTGCTGCGACCCGACCCCCGACTCGACACCCAGCAAGGACAGGAGGGCCGGCGCGATCCAGGCCCGCTCCGCCCCGTCGGGAACGTGCGTCTCGAGCATCGCGGCGATCCGGGCCCGCGTCGTCGCCTCGTCATCGTCCTCCTGGAGTCCCGCCCGACCCCGGATCATCTCGCCGAGTGCCCAGAACGTGATCCCGTCGCCATAGGCGGGACTCCGGCCGTCGTGCCACCAGACACGCTCGACGAGGCCGTCCACGTACTTCAGGAACTCCCAGGCCAGGCGGGACTTCCCGATTCCGGCCGGCCCGATCACGCTGACGAGGCGCGGTCGGCCCTCGCGACCGGTCGCGTGGAAGAGGTCCTTCAGCTGCCGGAGTTCCTCGTCGCGACCGACGAACGGTGCCTCGAGGGCCTCGGACCGGCCGACGCCGCCGCGTTGCGCGACGACGCGAAGGGCGCGCCAGGCGGGGACGGGACTCACCTTGCCCTTGAGGACCTGGTCGGCCGCGGCCTCGAAGACGATGGCGCTCCCCGCTGCGCGCTGGGTGGCCTCCCCGACGAGCACGGTCGAGGGCGGGGCCACGCTCTGGAGGCGGCTCGCCGTGTTGACCATGTCGCCGGCGACCATGCCCTGGTTGGTGGCGCCGAGGGTGACCGCCGCCTCGCCCGTGAGGATCCCGGCCCGGATCTCGATCCCGGGGCCCAGGCCGCGCACGGCGTCGACGAGGTCCAGGGCGGCGCGGACCGCTCGTTCCGCGTCGTCCTCGTGCGCGATCGGGGCGCCCCACAGCGCCATCACCGCATCGCCGATGAACTTCTCGATGGTGCCGCCGTAGCGGGCGATGATCTCGCTCACGGTGTCGAAGTAGCGGGACTGGAGTTCGCGCACCTCCTCGGCGTCGCGGCCCTCGGAGAACGACGTGAACCCGACGAGATCCGCGAAGAGGACGCTCACGAGGCGTCGCTCAGCGGTGGCGTCCGGGGCAGCCGGCGTTGCTGTGGCTGCTCCTGAGGCCGGGGCAGCCGTCGCTCGAGGCCCACCGCCGCCCATCGGCGTGGCGCACTCGGAGCAGAACTTGGCGGCGGGAAGGTTGGCCGCCCCGCAACTCGGGCATACGGCCGCGAACGGCGTCGCGCATTCCATGCAGAATCTCGCGCCGACGAGGTTCTCCGTGCCGCAGTTCGAGCAGATCACGCCGGTCTCGTCTCCATGCCGCTCGTCTAGGGGGCTGAGGATAGCGGACTCACTGTCGCCATTGACACGGCCCGGCTTATGCGCAACACTCTGCGCATGGCTATGCGCGTACCCACCAACGTGACACTGCCGGCGGATCTCGTGGCCGAGATCGACGAGGTCGCCGGACGCCGGAACCGAAGCCACTTCATCGAGGAGGCGGCCCGCGCGAAGCTCAAGCGCGAACAGCTGCGCCTGGCCATCGAGCGCAGCGCAGGAGCGTGGAAGGCCGAGGACTACCCGGAGTTCGCGACGCCTGAAATGGTCGTCGAGTGGGTCCGGGCACGCCGCGCTGAGGTGACGGACCCGGGGCCTGAAGCCTGAGATGCGGTACTTCCTTGACACGACGCTCGTCATCGACCTGCTCCGGGGCCAGCCCACAGCGCGCAGTCGGTTCGCCAAGCTGTTCGAGGATGGCGACCTGATCTATGTCAACGAGATCGTGGTCTGTGAGGCCGCGGCCGGATCGCACGTCTTTCCGAACCTCGAGCTACTCGGCCTGCTCCGACCCCTCGAGTTCATCCAGCCCGGCCCCGAATCGGCGCTGGCCGCAGGGCGGTGGCGTGCCGAGGCGCGGCGGCAGGGCCGAGTGCTGAGCTTGGCCGACTCACTCATCGCCGCCGCCGCAGAAGCGGCCGGTGCCACGATCCTGACCCGCAACCTGCGCGACTTCTCCCTGACGCAGGTCGCGGTCGAGGGCTACTGAGCGGGAGGCGGCTCGCCTCAGAGCGGCTGGAAGCGCGCCGTGAAGTGGCGGAGCTGCGGCGGCTCCTCGGTCATGCGCAGGCCGCGCAGGTCCCCCGCCCGCTCGGCCACCCAACGGACGACCTCGATGACGTAGTCGATGTGTGACTGCGTGTAGGTCCGGCGCGGGATGGCCAGGCGCACGAGGTCCATCGCTGCCGACGTCTCGCTGCCGTCCGGGTGGCGTCCGAACATGACCGTGCCGATCTCGCAGCCACGGATGCCGCCCTCGCGGTAGAGGGCCACGACCAGCGCCTGGCCCGGGTAGGCGAGCGGCGGGATGTGCGGCAGGAGCGAGCGCGCGTCGATGTAGACGGCATGTCCGCCGATCGGTTTGACGACGGGGACGCCGGCGCGGTCGAGCGCCTCGCCGAGGTAGGCCGTGGAGCGGATGCGGTAGTGCAGGTAGTCCTCCTGGACCACCTCCGAAAGGCCCTGGGCGATGGCCTCCAGGTCGCGCCCGGCGAGGCCGCCGTAGGTCGGGAAGCCCTCGGTCAGGATGAGCAGGTTGCGGCAGCGCTCGGCCAGCCCGTCGTCGTCGACGGCCAGCCAGCCGCCGATGTTGGCCAGGCCGTCCTTCTTGGCGCTCATGGTCATGCCGTCGGCCAGCGAGGCCATCTCGCGCACGATCTCGGGGATGGCGATGCGCGAGTAGCCAGCCTCGCGCTCGTGGATGAACCAGGCGTTCTCGGCGAAGCGACACGCATCGAGGAAGAGCGGAAGTCCGTGGCGGTCGCAGATGGCCCGCACGCCGCGCAGGTTCTCCAGGCTCACCGGCTGGCCGCCGCCCGAGTTGTTGGTGACGGTCACGAAGACGGCCGGCACGCTGGCCGCGCCGCGCTCGCGGATGAAGGCGTCGAGCGCGTCGAGGTCCATGTTGCCCTTGAAGGGATGGATGGTGGCCGGCTCGCGGCCCTCGGCGATGACGAGGTCCACGGCTTCGGCGCCGGTGAACTCGACGTTCGCGCGCGTGGTATCGAAGTGGGTGTTGTTGGGGATCGCCTTGCCCGGTCCGGCGATGACGCTGAAGAGGATCTTCTCGGCCGCCCGGCCCTGGTGGGTCGGGATGACATGGCGGAAGGGGAAGAGGTGCTGCACCGCGGCCAGGAAGCGGAACCACGACGGCGAGCCGGCATAGCTCTCGTCACCGCGCTGGATGCCGGCCCATTGCTCGGAGCTCATGGAGCCCGTGCCCGAGTCGGTGAGCAGGTCGACGATCACGTCGGCCGAGTGGAGGTTGAAGAGGTTCCAGCCCGCCGCCTCGAGCGCCCGTTCGCGCTCCTCCACGCTGGTCAGCCGGATCGGCTCCACGGAGTGGATGCGGAACGGCTCGATGATCGTCTTCCAGCGCTCCATGACGCCAGCATACGGCGCGCGGACATGCCTCGGTGGCGGCGCCCGCCGCGATCACCACCCTGGCCCGGACGGTGCTCGATCTAAGTTCGGGAACCGAGGCAGGCGTGGCTCAAGCCGATCCTTGACAACGGCTTGGGCGCTCGATCGCCCCTCTGGGTCTCTTCTATGTTCGACCGTGGCCCCAAGCGGCCGGAAGCGCCCGTCTGTCGAGCGCGCTCCCGCTCCGAACGAACATAGAACGCGATCCGGCCGAGTCTTGCCGGTCTTGCCGCGTCGGGCCGCGCGTCCCGGTGCCTACCAGATGTCGCCCACCGTGAAGCCCTCCGGGAAGGGATCCTCGGGGTCCACGACCCACGAGGAGAAGCCGGTGATCCAGGCCGTGCCGGTCAGCTCCGGCACGACGGCGCGGTACGGGCCGACGGTCGTCTCCTCGATCAGGCGCCCAGTGAAGGTCGTGCCCAGGATGCCCTCGTGGACGAAGGGCTCGTCCAGGCCGAGTCGCCCGCGCGCGTGGAGCGCGGCCATCTTGGCGCAGGTGCCGGTGCCGCACGGTGAGCGGTCGATAGCCCCCGTCCAGGTGGAGGGCCTGTCCCAGTCGAGCTTGCCGGTGGACACCGTCACGACGTTGCGCCGGCTGGAGGTCGCCGCGTGGGGCGGGCCGGAGAGCTGGGCGATGGTGATGCCGGCGAAACCGGGCTGGTCGGGGTGGACGACCGGAAGCTGCTCGTTGGCGGCCGCCTTGATCATCTCGCTGATGCGCACGATGTCGCGGCCCTCGTCCGGGGTGAGTCGGAGCCCGAACGGCTCCGCATCGGCGATGACGTAGAACATGCCGCCGTAGGCGACGTCCACCGTGACGGTGCCCAGCTGCGGCACCTCGACCGGCGCGTCGAGGTGGGTCGCGAACGCGGGCACGTTGCGGAAGGTCACCGAGCGGACCTTGCCCTCGTGGCAAGCGGCACGGACGCGTATCAGGCCCGCTGGAGTCTCCAGCGCCAGCTCCGTCAGCGGCTCCTGCATGGGCAGCATGCCGGTCTCCAGGAGCACCGTGACCGTGCAGATCGTGTTCGTGCCGGACATGCCCGGGTACTCGACCTGCTCCATGATCACGTAGCCGGCGTCCGCCTCGGGGTGGTTGGAGGGCAGTACCAGGTTCACGTTGGCCGCGGGGTATCCGCGCGGCTCGCGCAGCATGCGCAGGCGCAGGTCGTCACCGTTGGCGGCCAGCCACTGCATCTTGTCGAACATCGTCTGGCCGGGCACGTCCAGGACGCCGCCCACGATGACCCGGCCGGGCTCGCCGGCCGCGTGGGCCTCGACGGCCTGGATCATCTTGGAGAAGCGCATCGCCCGGGTCCTTCGGTCCTACGCTCGATCGAGCGCCTGGGCGACGTCGGCCACGAGGTCGTCCGCGTGCTCGATGCCCACGGAGAGCCGCACCAGCGAGGCAGGCACCTCGAGCGCCGAGCCGGCCACCGAGCCGTGCGTCATGGCCGCCGGCACCTCGCACAGCGACTCCACGCCGCCGAGCGATTCGGCCAGGGTGAAGACGCGCGTGGCTTCGCAGAAGCGGCGCGCCCGCTCCTCCGGGGAGCGGCCGGCCCGCGCCGCCGGGAGGAACGAGACCATGCCGCCGGGCAGCGCCATCTGGCGCGCCGCGAGCGCGGCCTGGGGATGGGCGTGGGGGCCCTCCGCGAGGCCCGGGTAGCGGACCACGGCGACGTCCGGACGCGCCGCCAACGCGCGGGCCACGGCGAGCGCGTTCGCGGTGTGCCGCTCGACCCGCAGCGCCAGCGTGCGCAGCCCGCGCAGCACGAGGAAGCAGTCGAACGGGCCGGGCACCGCGCCGATGGCGTTCTGCAGGAACGCCAGCCGCTCGTGGAGGTCCTCGCGCGAGGTGGCCAGCACGCCGTTGACCGTGTCGGAGTGGCCGGCCAGGTATTTCGTCGCCGAGTGGTAGGCGATGTCCGCGCCCAGCGCGAGCGGCCGCTGGCCCAGCGGCGAGGCGAAGGTGTTGTCGGCCACGAGGACCGGCCGCTCGCCCCCAGAACCGCGATGGTCGCGCAGCGCACCGGCCACGGCGGCGAGGTCGATGAGCTTGAGCCACGGGTTCGACGGCGTCTCCACCCAGACCAGCCGCGTCCGCTCGGTGAGCGCGGCCCCCAGCGCACCCGCCGGGTCCCCGGTCAGGTCCACGTAGCGGGCGTCGACGCCCTTCGCGCGCAGCACCCGCTCGAAGAGCCGGAACGTGCCCCCGTAGACGTCGTCGCTGACGATCACCTCGTCACCGGGGGCGGCCAACTCGGCGATCACGGCCGTGGTGGCGGAGCCGGAGGCGAAGGCCAGCCCGTGTGACCCTCCCTCGAGCGCAGCCACCGCCCGCTCCAGCCGCGAGCGCGTCGGATTCTGGGTCCGCGCGTACTCCCAGCCGTCCCGCGGCACGCCCACGGCGTCCTGTCGATAGGTGCTGGTCTGGTAGATCGGGGGCGCCACGGCGCCGGTCAGCTCGTCCGGCTCCTGCCCGGCATGGACCGCCAGCGTCTCGATGCGCCAGGTGCGATCGTGGTCGGTCACCGCGCCATGCTACTCGGCCAGCGCGCCATCGAGTCGAGCCGGGATGTCGAGCCCCAGATGGTGCGTGAGGGCCTTCCTGACCGCCGTCCTCGTCGCCGGGTCGCGGACGATGCCCACGATCCGACCGCGCACCCTCGCGGTCGAGACGGTCCGAGACTGCCCGCAGATGATCACGCCAGCCTTCGTCTGGCCGGCGTCTCCTGCGATGATCGGAACATCGCCCGGATACCGGGACGTCTGCCTGGCTGCGCTGATCGGGCAGACCGTCATGAGTCCCGAACGGTGGAAGGGCTCGTAGGAAACGACGAGGACGCGGCGGGTGCCGCCCTGTTCGTGGCCCTGGACCGGCTCGAGGTCGACGAGCACGATCGCCCATCGGAGGCCGACCCGGGTCGCTCCAGCTGGTCGGGCAGGCCCGCTCACTCGGGCCAGGTCTCTGCGTCGGCGGCCGCGAATGCCCGAGCCAGGTCTTCCGCCTCGGCGATGAACTCAGGGTCGCTCGCCGCGCGCGCCCAAAGCTCCTCTTCCTCGGCGTAGCGGAGTTGACGCCGCAGTTCGTCCACCGCCAGCTCGACCACGGCGTCCTGGGTCGGTGCGAGCCCGTACTGCTCGCTCAGCTCGCGCACGGCTCGGACGGTCTCCTCGGGCAGGTTGTAGGTGCGCTTCACGCGAGGCATGCCGAGAGGATACGACGTCCGGATACGGGTGTCGAATGACACGGCGTCGGCGTGGGGAGGCGGCCGACTAGAATGGGTGCGGCCTACCGTGACCAGCCCCCGCTGCGCCCCAGAAGGAGCCCGATCCCAGATGTCCCGCCCCAAGGTCACCGTCATCGGCGCCGGCAACGTCGGCGCGACGACCGCGCAACGCATCGCCGAGGCCGGCCTCGCGGATGTCGTCCTGGTCGATATCGTCGAGGGGCTGCCGCAGGGCAAGGCGCTCGACCTCTCCGAGTCGGCGCCGGTGGTCGGCCACGACTGCACGATCAGGGGCACGAACGACTACGCCGACACGGCGGGCTCCGACATCGTCGTGGTCACCTCCGGCCTGGCCCGCCAGCCGGGCATGAGCCGCGACGACCTGCTGGCGAAGAACGCCGGGATCGTGGGCAGCGTCGTGGCGCAGGCCGCCGCCGTCTCGCCCGACGCGATCCTCATCATCGTCACCAACCCGCTCGACGCGATGTGCCATGTGGCCATCAAGGCCTCCGGCTTCCCGCGCGAGCGTGTCATCGGCATGGCCGGCATCCTCGACTCGGCCCGCTTCCGCACCTTCATCGCCTGGGAGCTGGGCGTTTCCGTGACGAGCACGAACGCTTTCGTGCTCGGCGGCCACGGCGACACGATGGTGCCGTTGCCGCGCTACTCGACCGTGGCCGGCATCCCGCTCACGCACCTCCTCTCGCCCGAGCGCATCGAGGCGCTCGTGGACCGCACGCGCAACGGCGGCGCAGAGGTGGTGGCTCTCCTGAAGTCCGGTTCGGCCTACTACGCGCCGGCCGCCGCGGTGGCCCAGATGGCCGGCGCCATCCTCGGCGACGCGAAGGCCGTGCTCCCCTGCGCCGCGCTGCTGCAGGGCGAGTACCGCACCGAGGGCCTCTTCGTGGGCGTGCCGGTCAAGCTGGGCCGGAAGGGCATCGAACAGATCGTCCAGATCGAGCTGACCGAGGCCGAGCAGGCCGCGTTCGACCGCTCCGCCGCCGCCGTGCGCGAGCTGGTCGACAAGCTCGCCGCGGCCTGACCTCCGAGCGCGGGAGCCGACGACCTCGATGCCGGTCATCACGCTCTCGCGCCAGTTCGGCGCCGGCGGGGCCGCCATCGGGCGGGCGCTCGCCGATCGCTTCGGCGCCGCGTACCTCGACCGCGAGATCCTGGCCATCGTGGCCGAGCGCAGCGGGATCCCGGAGGCCGAGGCCGAGGGCTACGACGAGCAGCTGCCGGGCCTCTGGCAGCGCCTCGCCTCCGCCCTGGCCACCAGCGCGCCCGAGGTGGCCGTGCCGTCCGTGCCGCTCGAGGTCCTGCCCACGGCGGCCATGGGCGATCGGCTCGCGGCGCTGACGCGGGCGGTCATCGAGGAGGCGGTCGCAGGCGGCAACGCCGTGATCCTCGGGCGTGGCGGCGGCTTCATCCTGGCCGGCCGCCCCGGCGTCCTGCGCGTCCAGCTCCACGCCTCGTTCGAGGCACGGCTGCGCTACATCGCCAGCCGGGTCGAGGAGCTGCCGCCCGACACGCGCCCCGACGAGGCCTCACTGCGCGACCTGTGCCGCTCCATCGACGAGGCCCGGGCGCGCTACCTCAAGCGCCATTTCGACGTGGACTGGATGGACGCGCGCCACTACGACCTCGCCCTCGACACGGGACGCCTGGGGCTGTCGCGGTCGGTCGAGCTGATCGAGGCGGCCGCCCGACATCTCGCCGGCACCTCGGGGGAGGACGGCGCGGGGTGAGCCGTCCGAGCGCCGTGGCCGCTTTCGGACACCGCAACTTCCGGCTTTTCTGGAGCGGCCAGCTCGTCTCCCTCGTGGGCACGTGGATGCAGACGGTGGCCCAGAGCTGGCTGGTCCTGACGCTCACCGGCGACCCGCTCGCCCTGGGCATCACGGCCGCCTGCCAGTTCACGCCGGTGCTGCTCTTCGGGCTGTTCGGTGGGGTCATCGCCGATGCGCTCCCGAAGCGCCGCACGCTCGTGGTCACCCAGGCGGTCTCGCTCATCCTCGCCCTGGTCCTCGGGGTCCTGGTCATCACCCGCGCCGTCGAGGTCTGGCACGTCTACCTGCTGGCCGTCGGGCTGGGGCTGGTCAACGCGGTGGACATGCCGGTGCGCCAGTCGTTCGTGGTCGAGATGGTCGGCCGCGAGGACGTGGCCAATGCGGTCGCCCTCAACAGCGCCGTCTTCAACGGGGCGCGCATCGTGGGCCCGGCCGTGGCCGGCCTGCTGATCGGCGCCGCCGGCATCGCCGCCTGCTTCTTCCTCAACGCGCTGAGCTACGTGGCCGTGCTCGCGGCCTATGCGCTCATGCGTGCGGGGGAGCTGCGGCCGGCGGTGCGCATCGCCATGGCACACACGGTGCGCGGCGTGCTCGGGCAGCTCGGGGAGGGGCTGCGCTACGCGCGGCGCACGCCGGTCATCCGTCTCGCTCTCCTGACGCTGGGCATCGTGGCCGTGGCCGGCATGAACTCCTCCGTGCTGATGCCGGTCTACGCGCGCGACGTCCTCGGCGGCGACGCGCGCACGTTCGGTTTCCTGATGGCCGCCAGCGGCATCGGCTCGCTTTCGAGCGCGTTGCTCATCGCCGGCGGGCTGCGGCCGTCGCTCAAGCTCGTGGTCCTCGGCGCCACCGCGCTGGGCACGGCGCTCGTCGCGCTCTCGATCGTCCACGTCACGGTCGTGGCCCTGCCGCTGATGATGGTGCTCGGCTGGTCGGTCATCGCCATGGCGGCGACCACCAACACGCTCATCCAGACGACTGTCCCGGACGAGCTGCGCGGCCGCGTGCTGAGCATCTTCACCACGGTCTTCGCCGGCTCGACGCCCATCGGCGGGCTCATCGCCGGCTCGATCGCCGCGCTGGCGGGGGTCGGGGCCGCCCTCTTCGTCGGCGGCGCCGTCGCGCTGGGCACGGCCGGGGTCGCGGTGACCCGGCTGCGGACGATGCCCAGCGGCGGCGGCGTGCGCCCGGCTTCGCAGGGCGCGGGCTGACCGTGGCCGTCATCGAGATCCTGATCGACCCGAACTGGTTCGGTGACTGGCCGGTCCGGCTCGTCATCCGCTGGGAGACGATCGCCGTGGCGGCCCTCGTCGTCGTGGCGCTCATGCTGGCCGCGTGGCGCGCCCGGCGCAGCGGCCGCGAAGCGGGCCTGGAGCCGCTGCGGCTCGACGACCTCCTCTTCATCACCGTGGCCGTCCTGCCCGGCGCGGTCATCGGCGGCCGCCTCCTGCACGGCCTCGACTACCTCGACGTGTACGCCCTCGAGCCGGCCGCCCTGCTCGACCCGGCTCGCGGCTCGCTCTCGCTCGTCGGCGTGGTCATCGGCGGGACGCTCAGCGGCGCCTACATCGCGAGGGTGCTCGACGCCTCGTGGAGGCGCTGGCTGGACGTGGCGGCACCCCTGCTGCTCCTCGCGCTCGCGGCCGGCAAGGGCGCCCAGTTCCTCGGTGGCGGCGGGCAGGGCCTGCCCTGGGACGGCGAGTGGGCGGTTGCCTTCCTCGGACCCGGGCCGTGGAAGAGCGTCGTCCCCGACGTGCCGGCCTATCCCGCGCAGCTGTTCGAGGGGGCCTGGGCGCTCCTGGGCATCCTGCCACTGGCCGTCGTTTCGGCCGCGACCGTCGTGCGCCGGCTGCCCGAGCGCTTCCGCCAGGACGGGGCGTGGGCGTCACGCCGGGAGGCGCGCGGCGCCGAGGTCCAACCCGGCCGCCTGCGCTTCGGGCTGCCCTTCCTGTTCGCGCTGGCCTGGTGGCTGGTGGGACGCTTCGCGGTCGCCTTCAGCTGGCGTGACGAGCCGTTGGTGGGCCCACTCGACGTGGAGCAGGCGCTGGGGCTGGCGGCGCTCGTCGGGGTCGTGGCGGTCGTCGCGCTGGCGGTGCGGCAACCATCCGAGGGGTAGACTGGGGCCTCGAAGAGAGCCCCTGACGGATGCGAGGATCGAGATGACGCAGGTCGCGGAGCCGCGGTCGGGCCTGGACGCCGCCACGGCCATCGAGCGGGATCGGGTCAACCATTGGATCGGTGGCCGCCGCGTGGCCGGCACGTCCGGGCGGAGCGGCCCGGTCTACGACCCGGCCACCGGCGCCGTGGCGCGCGAGGTGGACTTCGCCTCGGTCGAGGAGGTCGACGCCGCGGTCGCCGTGGCGAAGGCGGCCTTCCCGGGCTGGCGCGCGACGTCGGTCTCGAAGCGGACGGACATCATGTTCCGTGTCCGCAACCTCGTGGACCAGCACCGTCGCGAGCTGGCCGCGCTGCTCACGGCCGAGCACGGCAAGGTGCCCTCCGACGCTCTCGGCGAGATCGCCCGCGGCATCGAGAACCTCGAGTTCGCCACCGGCATCCCGCAGCACCTCAAGGGCGGCTTCAGCGAGCAGGCCTCGACCGGCGTGGACGTCTACCAGATCCGCCAGCCGCTGGGCGTCGTGGCCGGCATCACGCCTTTCAACTTCCCGGCCATGGTGCCGATGTGGATGTTCGCCAACGCCATCGCCTGCGCCAACACCTTCATCCTCAAGCCCTCGGAGAAGGATCCCTCGGCCTCGATCCTGATGGCCGAACTGCTCCAGGAAGCCGGCGTCCCGGACGGCGTGTTCAGCGTCGTCCAGGGCGACAAGGTGGCCGTGGACCGCATCCTCGAGCACCCCGACATCGCGGCCGTGAGCTTCGTCGGCTCGACGCCCATCGCCCGCTACATCTACGAGACCGGCACGAAGAACGGCAAGCGGGTGCAAGCCCTGGGCGGCGCCAAGAACCACATGATCGTGCTGCCCGATGCGGACATCGACATGGCCGCGGACGCGGCGGTCTCGGCGGGCTACGGCTCGGCCGGCGAGCGCTGCATGGCCATCGCCACGATCATCGCCGTGGGCGAGGTGGCCGACCCGCTCGTCGAGGCGATCAAGGCTCGACTGCCCCGCGTGAAGGTGGGCCCGGGTACCGATCCGTCCGCGGAGATGGGGCCGCTGGTGACGCGCCAGCACCGCGACAAGGTCGCGTCGTACCTGGACTCCGGGCCCGCCCAGGGCGCCACGGTCGTGGCCGACGGGCGCGAGCACCCGCTCTACAAGGAGAGCGAAGGCTTCTTCCTGGGCGTCTCGCTCATCGACAACGTCACGCCGCAGATGGACTGCTACCGCGACGAGATCTTCGGCCCGGTCCTGACGGTCATGCGCGTCAAGACGTATGACGAGGCGATCAAGATCATCAACGACAACCCGTACGGCAACGGTACGGCCATCTTCACCCGCGACGGCGGCGCCGCGCGCCAGTTCCAGTTCGAGGTCAACGCGGGCATGGTCGGCATCAACGTGCCCATCCCCGTGCCGGTCGCCTACTACTCGTTCGGTGGCTGGAAGAACTCGCTCTTCGGCGACCTGCACATGTACGGCCCCGAGGGCATCCAGTTCTACACGCGGGCCAAGATCGTGACCTCGCGCTGGCCCGACCCGGGCACGAGCAAGATCGACCTCGGCTTCCCGCGCACGCGCTAGCGGATCGAGCCCCCGGTCGGTCGGCGCGGCAGGAACTTCCCCCGCCCCTTCGCGCCCAGCCACTCGCCGCCCTCGACGATGACCTCTCCGCGCGAGAGCACCACGTCCGACCCGCCCTGCACCACCCGTCCCTCGTAGCACGAGTAGTCGACGTTCATGTGGTGCGTCTTCGCCGAGATCGTGTGGCGGCGGTCCGGATCGTAGATGACGAGGTCGGCGTCGGCCCCGGGAGCCACGACCCCTTTCCGCCCCTCCAGCCCGAACAGCCGCGCCGGTGCGGCGGAGAGCACCTCGACCCAGCGCTCCCTGGAGATGCGGCCGCCGACCACCCCGCCGTCGTGCATGAGGTCGACCCGGTCCTCGACGCCCGGGAGCCCGTTGGGGATCTTGCGGAAGTCACCCTGCCCGAGCTGCTTCTGGTCGTGAAAGTCGAAGGGGCAGTGGTCGGTCGAGATCACCTGGAGGTCGCCCTTCACCAGGCCGGTCCACAGCTCGTCCTGGTGGTCGGCCGTGCGCAGCGGCGGCGAGCAGACGAACTTGGCGCCCTCGAACCCGTTCCCCAGGTCGTCGAGCGAGAGGAACAGGTACTGCGGGCAGGTCTCGGCGAAGGCGTTCGCGCCCCGATCGCGCGCCGCACGGACGGCGTCGAGGGCATCCCGCGCCGAGAGGTGGACGATGTACACCGGCACGCCCGCAGCCTCCGCAAGGCGGATGACGCGGTTCGTCGCCTCGCCCTCGAAGATCGGGTAGCGCACCACGCCGTGGAAGTAGGGGTCGGTCTGCCCGGCCTCGACCGCCTGCGCGGCGACCACGTCGATGGCCGGCCCGTTCTCGGCGTGCATGAGGATCAGCCCGCCGTTCTTCGCCGTCTGCTGCATCGCCCGGAAGACGGCGCCATCGTCGCTGAAGAAGACGCCCGGGTAAGCGGTGAAGAGCTTGAAGTCGGTGACGCCCTCGGCCACGAGCGCGTCCATCTCGCGCAGCGAGTCCGCGTTGACGTCGCTCATGATCATGTGGAAGCCGTAGTCGATGACCGCGTTGCGCTCGGCCTTCGCGTGCCAGGCGTCTAGGCCCTCGCGCAGGCTCTTGCCCCGGGACTGGACGGCGAAGTCGATGATCGATGTGGTCCCGCCAAAGGCGGCTGCCCGCGTCCCCGTCTCGAAGGTGTCCTTGGCGAACGTCCCCCCGAAGGGCAGCTCCATGTGCGTATGCACGTCGATGGCGCCGGGGATGACGTACTTGTCCGTTGCGTCGATGCGCACGTCCGCGGCGGCGTTCGTCAGCAGCCCGACCGCGGCGATCGTCTCGCCGTCGATGAGCACGTCGGCTCGGCTCGAGCCGCCCGCGTTGACCACGGTGCCGTTCTGGATCAGCGTGCGCATTCGGTCCCTCCTGTCGCATCGGGTTCGAGGCCTTCAGGATAGCCCGCGCCCGTTCGCAGAGACGCCGTCTTGCGCTTGACGAACGACGCCATGATGCTTAGCATGTTGAATGTGCTAAGCGTCAAAGTCAGTACTAAGCATCAGATCGTCGTGCCCAGTGCTGTCCGGCGACAGCTCGGCATCAAGGCCGGCGACCGGCTCGAGGTCCGCATCGAGGACGGCGATGTCGTCCTCCACCCACGTCCGGCCCGGGCCTCGGAACGGCTCTACGGCCTGGGTCGTGGGATGTACGGGCCTGACCCGGACCTGTACATCCGCGAGCTCCGTGACGAGTGGGAGGAGCGTCTCGAGCGGCTCGGGCGGTGACCGTGTCCGAGGTTTGTCGGCGCCACCGCCGGCTGGCCATCGACTCAAATGTCCTCGTCTACGTCCTCGAGCGGAGTGAGCCGCGGGCGATGATCGGTCGAGCGCTGATCGATGCCTTCGAGTCCGGCCTTACGCGGGGCGTGCTCTCCGTCCTCGGCCTGGCCGAGTTGACGGCCGGTCCGGCCCGCCTGGCGGACCCAGCTCACGTCGAGCGATACGTGGAGCAGATCCGCTCGATCGAAGGGCTGCATCTCCAGCCCATGACCGCAGAGATCGCCCTCGACGCCGGCATCCTTCGCGGCGTGCGCGGGATCGGACTGGCCGACGCCATCCACCTCGCCTCGGCACGCGCCGCCGGTGCCACGGCGTTCGTGACCAACGACCGACGCCTGCGCAGCTCCGCGCACCTGGAGGTCGTCTACCTCGACGATCTCGAGCCCGGTGATGGGGAGTCGGCCCCGAAGCCCTAGCCCTTCGCCGCCGCGATCGCCCCGAGCAGGACCCCTTTGGCCGGGAAGTCCTCGCAGTACTGGTAGCGATGCGCGAGCACGATGCGACCGCCGCGCGCCACGACGAATTCGCCGGGCAGCTGCCAGGGGTTGTCCACCAGCGCCCTCTCCGTGCCGCGGCGTGCCGACCGTCCGACCTCTTCGGCAAGTGCCTCGTCACCAGGGTGCCACGCGAAGTCGTGCAGGAGCTGGGGCGGCGTGCCTTCCAGCAGGCCGAACGCCTCGTACGCGGCGCGATCGGGGTCGCACCAGACGGGAGTCGGGTAGCCGCGCCGCTCGGCGACGGCCGCGGTCCGCTCCGACTCGCCCTGGCAGACGAAGTGCACCGAGGCGCCTGCCTCGCGGAAGGCTTCGAGCTCGGGCGCCAGCGCCTCCCAGCGCTCGCGCAGGCACGAACAGCCGAAATGGCGCAGAAAGACCAGCAACGCCGGCCCCGACGCCCAGGCCTCCGACAGCCGGCGTCGCGCGCCGGTGGTGTCCGCGAGCTCGGGATCGGGCGCCGGATCTCCCACCTGCACCGGCAGGTTGGTCCAGCGCGTGCGCTTCGGGCCCACCAGCCAGCCGGCCAGCCATTCCCCTTCTGCCGCTCGCTCCTGGTCCTCAACCGTGCTCATCGCGCCGCCGCCACGCTCGCCAGCGCCGGGATGATCTCGCGGCCGTAGATCTCGACCTGCTCCTCCTCGTCGCCGTTCATGAGGTAGAAGTTGAACTGGTCGACGCCGGCCGCGGCCAGTTCGCGCAGCTTGCGGACGTGGTCGTCCGCGGTTCCCAGGACGCAGAAGCGGTCGGTCACCTCGTCGCCCACGAAGCCGGCATTGGACGAGCCGACCTCGGCGTGGTGGAGGTAGTCGTAGCCGGTGCGGTCCTGGACGTAGCCCGTCAGCGCCGCGGGCAGCTGCTCGCGCGGGTACTTGTCGACGAGGTCCATGACGTGGTTGGAGACGAGCGCCGGGAACCAGCGCGTCCGCTCACGCCCGACCTCCCTCGGCCCGACGTGCGCCGGCGCCGCCGCCTGGACCTTGAGGCTGGCGGGGTCGCGACCCGCGGCGGCCGCCGCCTCGCGCAGCTGGCCCACGAACCAGCGGATGAGGTCCGGGTCGGCGAGCTGCAGGATCAGCCCGTCCGCCACGCGGCCGGTCATGGCCAGGGCCATCGGTCCGTAGCCGGCCACCCAGACGGGCAGCTTCCACTTGCCGGTCCACGGCAGCACCAGCTCGGTGCCCTCGTAGGTGACCGTGCGCCCCTCGACGAGGTCCCGGATGACGCGGATCGCCTCTTCCAGCGTGGCCATCGTCGTGGGCGGCTTGCCCAGCACGCGCCGCGCCGAGTCGCCTCGCCCGATGCCCAGGTCCATCCGCCCCCCGCTCACCTCGTCCAGGACGGCCAGCGTGCTGGCGGTGACGCTCGGCTCGCGCGTGGCGGGGTTCGTGACGCAGGTGCCCAGGCGCATGCGCTGGGTGGCCTGGGCCATGAGCGTGAGGAGCACGTACGGCTCGCGCCACAGGACGTGCGAGTCGAAGAGCCAGCCGTAGGTGAAGCCGGCCGCCTCCGCCTGGCGGGTCAGGGCCACCGTGCGCTCGATCGTGTGGTCGGGCTTGAGCGTGAATCCGAAGTCCATGGAGCCGGAAGAGTACAACGTCCGCGGCGCGTCGCGTGAGGGGTGGCGTCGCGACCGGATCGCAGGCTCGTGGCTCGGCACGGCAGGTTGACCGCAGCGCGACAATGCCCGTCATGAAGGGCGACCGGGTCGAGGTCCTCGTGGACGCCGGGCAGGGCGTCCAGAAGTTCGAGATCCTCGCCACAAAGGCCGGGCGCCGGCTCGAGGTGACCACTTCTCGCGGCGTCGTGGAGGTGACCGAGCTGACCCGTTCGGGCACGCCCGTGCGCACGGGCCGCTTCATGGCCAGCCGGCTGATCGCGCTCGTCGAGCACCCCGCGACCGAGCACGGCGACGCCCGGGTCGACGTCTCGACCCGCCGGCGCATCCGGCCCCCCGAGGAGATCTAGGCGCGAACCCCGCCTGCGTGCGGGCGTCCTGGGGAGGACACTCAGGGCCGGACCAGGTCCCCGTAGGCGTCGGGCCGGCGGTCGCGGTAGAACTGCCAGGTCTGGCGGACCTCGGTGATCTTGTCGAGGTCCATCTCCCGCACGAGCAGCTCCTCCTTGTGCGCGTCACCGACGGCGCCGATGAACTGGCCCCGGGGATCGCAGAAGTAGCTCTGCCCGTAGAAGTCGTCCTCGCCCAGGGGCTCGATGCCGACGCGGTTGATGGTGCCCACGAAGTAGCCGTTGGCCACGGCGTGGCTGACCTGCTCGATGCGCCACAGGTATTCCGACAGGCCGCGGGACGTGGCGCTGGGGATGAAGACCATCTCGGCGCCGTTGAGGCCGAGGGCACGGGCGCCCTCGGGGAAGTGGCGGTCATAGCAGATGTAGACGCCGACCTTGCCCACCGCCGTTTCGAACACCGGGTAGCCCATGTTGCCCGGCCGGAAGTAGAACTTCTCCCAGAAGCCCTTGACATGAGGGATGTGGGTCTTGCGGTACTTGCCCAGGTACCTGCCGTCGGCGTCGATCACGGCCGCGGTGTTGTAGTAGATGCCCGCCGCGTGCTCGTCCTCCTCGTACATCGGGACGATCAGGACCATGCCCGTTTCCTTGGCCAGCGACTGCATCCGCTTTGTCGTGGGGCCGTCCGGGATGTGCTCCGTGTAGCTGTAGTACTGCGCGTCCTGGACCTGGCAGAAGTACGGGCCGTAGAAGAGCTCTTGCATGCAGAAGACCTGGGCCCCCTGCTTCGCCGCCTCGTGGGCATAGCGCTCGTGCTTCTGGATCATCGTTTCCTTGTCGCCGGTCCACTCCGCCTGGAGCAGCGCCCCACGCACGATCCGCGGCATCCGATCCCTCCTGGGTGGGTTGAAGACTGGTCGGTTCGAGGCGCTGAGTGTAGTACGCGGGCGGGCCGGCGGCCGACGGTTCAGCCGCCGAGCAGGTCGGCGATCAAGGCGCCCACCACGAACCCGGCGGCGAAGCCGGCGCCGGCCATCGCGACGCTCACGGCCCATCCCCAGGCACGACCGAGGAGCATGCGGGAGGCGATCGCCGCGATGATCCCGACCGGCATGAGGAGGATCAGGAGCGCGGCCATGAACGAGAGCCACGACCCACTGGCCGCCGCGCCGCTGATGTAGTACAGAGCGCCGAGGATGGCCCACGTGATCGCGCTGCCAAGGCGCCGCGACGATGCCGGGGCGCGTTTTGCGCCCGCCGTCTTCGCGCGGCCCTGCCGCTGGGCTCGGCCGGCCGGTAGCGTCTTCGCCACCGAGGGTGGCGTGATCACCGACGAGACGATGCCCACGAGGGGCGGGGCGGAGCCGGGCGGCGTCCCCTCCGTGCCGGACATGCGAACCGCCAGGAGCGCGATGGCGCCGAGGATGACCGCGCCGAGCCCGCCGAAGACGATGACCGCCTTCATCGCGTCACTCGGTGGCGACGCGAACATCCCGAGGAGCGCGGCGGCGAGCCCGCCGAGGAGCAGCAGCCAGCCGAGGAGCGAGCTCATCGCAGACGCAGCGTAGCGCGCCGGGACCAGTCCGGTCGCCGTTCGCTACTTCCTCGGCTTCGGTTCCTTGGGCGGCAGCGAGACGGCGTAGCGCAACGATCGGTCGAGCCAGGAGCGGAGCGCCTCCGGGTCGCTCAGCAGCGCCGCCGGTGCGACGACGTACTCCTTCATCGGGCGCCCGGGCATCGGCTCGAAGGGCACCGCGCCGGGGAGCGCCAGGAACTCGGTCCGTGCCTCGTCCGGCAGGCGCATCACCAGGCGTTCCTCGTGCAGCCCGGCGAACATGTTCCCGTTCACGAAGACGGCCGGGTAGCCGAACATCTTGCGCCGCTCGGCCGGGGCATCCCGCGGGGCCACCTCGTCGAAGAGCGCGACCAGCGACTCGGGTGCCTTCTTCCAGTGCATCGCCCCCATGTTCCCACGAGTCGGCCGGGCCAGGAGAGGCCCGTCCCGGGCCCGCCTCGCCTCCATGCCTCCGAGGCATAGGAATCGGGCCGGACCGAGGTGAGGCGCGAGCCGATGCCCGGTCCAGGCGCGATCCCATCGCTGTGGAGCATCGTGCGGACGCTGGGGCGGCGTCGCCGCGCCCCGGGGCGCTGCCTTGGGGCGAATCTGATGCTCGCCAGGCATAGGATCGCTCCCGCGGCCCACCCGCCGCGCCCCCGAAGGCCCCGCGCCGGGGGCCCCGCGTCGGTGGCGGAGCGCCGCGCGCTATCGCTTCAAGCGTCCCAACCGCAGCAGCCGCACGGCCAGCGCCAGCTCCAGGCAGCGGTCGGGGTCCTCCAGGAAGGGCCCGACCAGCGCCTCGATCCGGTCCAGCCGGTTCTTCAGCGTGTTGTAGTGCACGAACAGGTCACGGGCGGCGTGGGCTCCGTTGCGATCCGCGAGCCAGCGCTCCAGCGTTTGCACCAGTGCCGTGCCGTGTCGCCGGTCGTACTCGAGCAGCGGCCCCACGGCCTCCGCGACGAACGCCTCGCGCTCGGCCTCCGGCGCCGACACCAGCAACCGGTCCAGCCCCAGCGCCTCGAAGCGCGCCACGGCCCCCGGCCCGTGCGACCAGCGTCCGATGGCCCGCGCCTGGCGCGCCTCGGCATGGGAGTCGCGCAGGCGCAGCGGATCCTCGACGACCCGCCCGATACCGATCGAGACGACCGCCGCCGGCAACCGGCGCCGCGCGTCGGCCTGCAACTCCGCGGCGGCCTCCTCGAGCCCCTGCCCGCCGCGCGCCCCGGGCGCCACGAGGGCGGCCACCTCGGCGCTCCGCTCCCAGACGATCGCGTTGCGGCCCAGCGTCACGCGGGCCGCTTCGGCCAGTCGGTGGCGCTGCGCGGCCGCCTCCTCTCCCGGGGGCCGTCGCGCCCCCGCGGCACTCTCGACGTCGGCGACGAGCACCGCCCGCGGCAGGGACAGGTCCCAGCCGAACTCCACGGCCCACTCCAGCACCACACCCCGGTCGGCCACATGGCCGGTGATGAGCTCCTCGAGGCAGACGGCCTGGAAGCGCCGGTCGGCCTCGGCCACGGCGCGCGCCTGCACCTGGCGCAGCGCGGTCAGGGTCGCCGAGTACTCCAGGGCCTCGAGGTCCTCATCGCCGATCGAGCTGAGGCCGCCCAGGACGACCACCGCCCCGTAGCGATCCGCGCCGACGCGGATCGGCTGCACGGTCGCCTCGTGCTCCGCGTCGCCGAGGACGACCGTCGTCGCCGCAGGTCGCCGCCCCTCCTCTTCGAGGACGGGCAGCCCGACCGACAGGCCCGGTGGCAGCGCAACGCCTGCCGCGCTCTCCGCTCGCGACGAGCGCGCCAGGAGCTGCCCGCCCGGGTCGAGGATGAGCACCGGCCGCCCGACCGATTCGGCCAGCGCCTCGGCGATGCGGGCCAGGCCGCCTCCGGAGAGGACGATGCGCATGAAGCGGTCGCGGATGGCGGCCGAGCGCCGCAACCGCGCCGACTGCCGGTCCAGGATGATCGTCAGGACGCCGGTGATGACGTCGTTGAAGCTCGTCTCGGCGGGTAGCTCGAGGAGCGCGAAACCCAGCCGGTCCGCCTCGGCGATCATCGCCGGCGGGATCTCCTTGATGTAGCGGGTCGGCTTGAGGGCCATGCCGGCGAGGCCCTTCTCGGCGAGGCGCGGGATGAGCGCGGCGAGCGCGGCCGGATCGTCGCGCAACGGGTAGGCGGTGGTGAGCAGCAGCTCGTCCGGGGTCACCCAGTCGAGGATGTCCGGCACCTCCATGACGTTCACCTGGCGGACCGGGTGGTCGAGCCCGGCGGCGCCGCCGACCACCCGCGCCTGGGCCAGGACCGGCAACCCGAGCACCTCGCGCAGCGGCACGCCTTCGCTCACGGAGCCCTCCTCGGCTGTGAGAGCCGGACAGCGATCCGGCTCGATGCTGTGAGTGTCTCACAATGACTGGGGCGTGAACTGCGGCCTAGCATATGACCTCGTGATGGTGTCATCGCCGCCCATCCCCGCGACCTCCGTGAGTGATGCGGTCGCGCCCCTCCTCGCCGCGCCGCACGGCGCCGTCCACTCGGTCTTCCCGCGCGCCGTGAACCTCGCCGTGGACGGCCGCCTGCTGACCCTGGCCGACGTGCGCGCCGGCCGGCTGCCCAACGGCGTCGCCCTCGAGGACCCGCCCGACTTCCGGGCGCTCGGGCTGCGGGCGGGCGACCGGGCCGACCTGGGGCCCGAGGAGATCCGACTGCCGAGCGTCGGGCTGGCCATCGACCTCTCGAGGGCCCGGCGCTGGGACCCCAAGCTGGCCGCGCTCGGGGGGCGGGCCGACCCGGGTCGGTTGCGACCCTTCGCCAGCCTGGGCGTGGCGAGCGGCTTCGGTCCGCGGGCTGAGGACCGGTGGCGCGGGTGGCACGCGATCGATGCGCTGCACCGCGCGCTCGGGGCGGGCGACCTGGCGGCGATGCTCGGCGCTGCAGGGGCGCTGGTCGGTCGGGGCCCCGGGTTCACGCCGTCGGGCGACGACCTCCTGGTCGGCTTCTCGGCCGCGCTGACCGCCACGGGTCATCCGTTGGCACGGCCGTTCGCGCGTGGCGTGGCCGAGCGGGCGCGGGGTGCGACCACCGACGTCGCCTGGGCGTACCTCGACCACGCCGCCCGCGGCGAGTACGCGGAGCACGTCGGGGCGGTCCTGCGGGCGCTCCTCGTGGGGTCGGACGGCGACCTTGCCATCGCGGTGGGACGTGCGCTGGCGTGGGGTGCGACCTCCGGCGCCGATGCCTTGACGGGCATCGCCGTCGCGATCGGATGGGTCGACGGCGCGATGCTGGAGGCCGCGGCATGATCGCCGCGAATCTTGTCCGCAGCCGCGTCTTCGCCAACAGCTACCGCGACTCGGTGGAGCTGATGCGCATCGCCGCCGAGCTGGAGGGCCGCGGCGGCATCAACCGGGCGGGCCTGGTCATGGCCACGCCGGCCAACCAGGGCGTGCTGCGCGAGGCCGGCCTGCTCGACGCCACCGCCGCCGCCGCGGGGCCCAACGACCTCGTGGTCGCCGTCGCCGCCGCCGACGAGGACGCCGCCGACGGCGCCATCGAGCGCGCCGCGGCGCTGTTGCAGGGTGCGGACAGGGATGGGGCCCGAGGTGGTGAGTCGCGCGCCTTCGTGCCCACGACGCTTGGCGAGGCCGTCGGGGAGCTGCCCGGCGCGAACGTCTGCCTCATCTCCACGCCCGGCACGTACGCCACGGCGGAGGCGCTGAAGGCGCTGAAGCGTGGCATGCACGTCTTCCTCTTCAGCGACAACGTGCCGCTCGAGGACGAGATCGAGCTGAAGGCGCTGGCCGCGCGGAAGGGCCTGCTGCTGATGGGCCCCGACTGCGGCACGGCCATCCTCGACGGCGTGCCCCTCGGCTTCGCCAACGCCGTGCGGCGGGGGAGCGTCGGGCTCATCGGCGCGAGCGGCACCGGCATGCAGCAGGTGAGCTGCCTCGTCGATCGTGCCGGCGCGGGCATCAGCCAGGCCATCGGCGTCGGCGGCCGCGACCTCGACGAGCGCGTGGGCGGCGTGATGATGCTGGCCGCGCTGGCGCGCCTGGAGGCCGACCCGGCCACGAAGGTCATCGTGCTCATCTCCAAGCCGCCCGCGGCATCGGTCGCCGCCCGCGTCCTCGATGCGATTCGCAGCATCGGGACACCGGTCGTCGTGAACTTCCTCGGCGGCGACCCGGCGGCCGTCCGCGCCGCCGGCGCCACGCCCGCGGCCACGTTCGAGGAGGCGGCCCTGGCGGCCTCCGGGAGCCGGGCGGCCGGACTCGACCCGGCCCTGGTCGAGGCTGCCCGTGCCGAGGGGGCCAGGCTCGCCCCGACCCAGGACGCCGTGCGCGGCCTCTTCAGCGGCGGCTCGCTGGCCGGCGAGGCCAAGCTGCTGCTCAAGGCGGCGCACGCGTCGTTCACGGTCATCGACCTGGGCGACGACGAGTACACCGTCGGCCGGCCGCACCCGATGATCGACCCGCGGCTGCGCAGCGAGCACATCGTGGCCATCGGCGACGACCCCGCGGCGGCAGTGCTGTTGCTGGACATCGTGCTCGGCACGGCCTCGCACCCGGACCCGGCCGGCGCCCTCACCCCGGCCATCGCCGAGGCTCGCGCCCG
>LDXM01000008.1:17168-61013 GCA_001443375.1 Chloroflexi bacterium CSP1-4 | reverse complement strand
CGCGGTCGTCGCCTCGGTCTGCGGCACGGCCGCCGACGCGCAGGGCCTCGAGCGCCAGGAGGCCGAGCTGCACGGCGCCGGGGCGATCGTCGCGCCGAGCAACGCCCAGGCCGCCGCCGTGGCGGCGACCATCGTGGAGGGCCGGCGGGCATGACCGCCGACCTCTTCCCCGACGGGATGCGCGCGGTCAACGTCGGGCTGGCCGGGTTCGCCGACTCGCTGCGTGAGCACGGCGCGACCGTGGCGCCGCTCGACTGGCGTCCGCCGGCGGCCGGCGATCGCGACCTCGGCCTGCTCGTCGCCCGCCTCGACGACGACGATGGCGATACCATCGGCGCCCGCGTCGCCGCGGCCAACGCCCAGGCCGTGGAGCGGATCCTCGGGGCGCAGCCCGTGCTGCTCGACATCCGGCCCGCCGGCGAGGCCATACCCGGCCTCGGCGGCCGCATGCTGCTCCACTCCGGGCCGCCCATCGAGTTCGCGGAGATGTGCGGTCCCGTGCAGGGCGCGGTCGTCGGCGCGGCGCTCTTCGAGGGCTGGGCCGGCACGCCCGCCGAGGCGCAGGCCATGGCCGCCCACGGCGCGATCGAGTTCGCGCCCTGCCACCACCACGGCGCGGTCGGCCCCATGGCCGGCGTCGTGTCGCCTTCCATGCCGGTCGTCGAGGTGCAGAACCGCGAGCGTGGCAACCGCGCCTTCGCCACGCTCAACGAGGGCCTGGGCAAGGTGCTCCGCTTCGGGGCCTACGACGAGTCCGTGCTGCAACGGCTGCGCTGGATCCGCGACACGCTCGGGCCGGCGCTCGGGCACGCCATCCGCGAACAGGGCACGATCGACCTCAAGAGCATCACCGCCCAGGCGCTCCAGATGGGCGACGAGGGCCACAACCGCAACGTGGCCGCGACCTCGCTCTTCACGCGCACGCTGGCGCCGATGCTCGTGCAGACCGCGGACGCGGTCACGGCCCGCGCTGTCCTGGATTTCCTGCGCGGCAACGACCACTTCTTCCTCAACCTCTCCATGGCCGCCTGCAAGAGCGCCATGGACGCCGCGCATGGCATCGAGGGCTCGACGGTGGTGACCGCCATGGCCCGCAACGGCGTCCGCTTCGGCGTCCGCCTCAGCGGCACGGGCGACGCCTGGTTCGAGACCCCGGTCGGTGTGCCGGACGGCCTCTACTTCCCCGGCTTCGGCCCGGACGACGCCAACCCAGACCTGGGCGACAGCGCCATCACCGAGACGTCCGGCATCGGCGGCTTCGCCATGGCGGCGGCGCCGGCCATCGTCCGTTTCGTGGGCGGCACGGCCGAGGATGCCCTGGACTTCACGCGCGAGATGTATCGCATCACGCTGGCCCGCAACGGCGGCTATGCCCTGCCCCCGCTCGGCTTCGCCGGCACGCCCACCGGCATCGATGTGCGGCGCGTCGTCGAGACCGGCGTCCAGCCGGTCATCAACACCGGCATCGCCCACCGGGAGGCGGGCGTCGGCCAGATCGGCGCGGGCATCACCCGGGCGCCCCTGGAGTGCTTCGGCGCCGGCCTTCGGGCGGTGGGTCGGAGCCTCGGCGTGCCCGGCGCATAGGAGGTGGCAGGCTTGGAGCGTCGCGCGGTCATCGCCATCGGCGGCAACGCCCTCATCCTCGACGGCCAGAAGGGCACGATCGCGGAGCAGTACCAGAACGCCCGCGAGACGTCGCGCCACATCGCCTCGCTCGTCAAGGAAGGCTGGAGCGTCGTGCTGACGCACGGCAACGGGCCGCAGGTCGGTTTCATCCTCCTGCGGTCGGAGCTGGTCGGGGACACCGCCCCGGTGCCGGCGCTCTCCCTGGAGATGTGCGTGGCCGATTCGCAGGGCGGCATCGGCCACATCCTCGGCCAGGCGCTGCTCAACGAGCTGGCCGCACGCGGCGAGCCGGACCGCGTGGCCTGCATCCTGACCCACACCGTCGTCGCCGCGAGCGACCCCGCCTTCGGGGACCCGACCAAGCCGATCGGGCCCTACTACACCGAGGCGGAGGCGAACCGCAAGCGGGAGCGCCAGGGCTGGTCGATCGTGGAGGACGCCGGCCGCGGCTACCGGCGGGTCGTGGCCAGCCCGCGGCCGCTGCGCATCGTCGAGACGGCCCAGATCAAGTCGCTCGTCGAGGGCGGCTTCATCGTCATCGCCGTGGGCGGGGGCGGCATCCCCGTCGTCGAGGAGTCGCCGGGGAGCTACAGGGGGGTGGAGGCGGTCATCGACAAGGACCGCGCCTCGGCGCTCCTGGCGGCCAGCCTGGGCGTGCCGCTGCTCGTCCTCTCCACGGGCGTGGAGCAGGTCGCCGTCCACTTCCGCCGGCCGGACCAGCGCTGGCTCGAGCGGATCACCGTTTCGGAGGCCAAGCAGTACCTGGAGGAGGGCGAGTTCCCCAAGGGATCCATGGGCCCCAAGGTCGAGGCGGCGGTCAGCTTCCTCGAGCGAGGGGGGCAGGAGGTTCTCATCACCACCCCGGCGGCTCTCGAGCGCGCCATCGCCGGGGAGACCGGGACGCGCATCGTGCCCGACCCGGTGCCGCTGCGCGTGTAGGCACAAGGAGGCCGCGACATGCTCTCCGCCAAGGCGGAACCGTACGATTTCGAGTTCGATCCGAAGACGACCGCGCTGGTCATGATCGACTTCCAGCGCGACTTCGTGTACCCCGGCGGTTTCGGCGAGTCGCTCGGCAACGACACCTCGTTCCTGCTCAAGGCCCTGCCGCCTGCCGAGCGCGTGCTCAAGGCCTGCCGCGCCGCGGGCCTCTTCATCATCCACACGCGCGAGGGCCATCGGGCCGACCTGTCCGATCTCCCGGCGGCGAAGTACGAACGTGGCAGACCGAAGATCCACATCGGCGATCCGGGGCCCATGGGCCGCCTCCTCGTGCGCGGCGAGTACGGCCACGACATCGTCGACGAGGTCTACCCCATCGCCGGCGAGCCGATCATCGACAAGCCGGGCAAGGGCGCCTTCTACGCCACTGACCTCGACTCGATCCTCAAGAACCGCGGCACCCGCCAGCTCATCGTGTGCGGCGTGACCACGGAGGTCTGCGTCCAGACCTCCGTGCGCGAGGCCAACGACCGGGGCTACGACGCGTGCGTGCTGGAGGACTGCGTGGGCAGCTACTTCCCGGAGTTCCAGAAGGCGGCCCTGGACATGGTCAAGGCGCAGGGCGGCATCTTCGGCTTCGTGAGCGATTCGACGCGCTTCCTCGACGCGCTCGGCAAGCAGTTCCCGGCGGCGGTCAGCGCGGCCGCGGCCCCGGCGTGATGCCTATCGACTGAACCGGAGACCGATCCACGGGGGTTGACGGAGGGATGTTCGCGGGGCCGAGGGGGCTCCGCGCGAAACGAGGGAGGTTCCACCGCGTGACTGCGATGGCTGGTTCGTTCAGACCCAAGCTCTGGGTGCCCGGGGACCTGAACGCGTTCTTCGGACTCGGGACCAACGTCCTGCTCAACGTGCTGGTCCTGTCGGGGCTCGCCCTCGGCGTGGTCCAGATCCCGGGCGACACCGTCTTCGGACGGATCCTGCCGGCGCTGGGCATCGCCCTGCCGCTGGGCAACCTCTTCTACGCCTACCTGGCCTGGCAGCTGTCCAAGAAGGAAGGCCGCGATGACGTGGCCGCGATGCCCTACGGGCCGAGCGTGCCGCACATGTTCATCGTCGTCTTCGTGATCATGCTGCCCGTCTTCCTGAAGGAAGGCGACTGGAAGCCGGCCTGGCAGGCGGGGCTCGCCTGGGCCTTCATCATCGGCGTGATCGTGCTCATCGGCGCCTTCGTGGGACCGACGATCCGCAAGTTCACCCCACGGGCGGCGATGCTCGGCACCCTGGCCGGCATCTCGATCGCGTTCATCTCCATGCGGCCGGCGTTCCAGATGTTCGACCCCATCCCGTGGGTCGCCTTCGTGGCCTTCGCCGTGATCCTCATCAGCTGGACGGCCAACGTGCGGCTGCCCTTCGGGATCCCCGGCGGCCTGGCGGCCGTCGTGTCCGGCGCGGTCCTCTACTGGATCGCCGTCCTGGCCGGCCAGACGCCGAACACGCTGKCGCCGGTCTCCGATGCACTCACCCAGATCAAGCTGAATGTCCCGATCCCGTCCACGGACGTCCTGACCGGGCTCGGCAACATCGGGCCGCTGCTGGCCACGGCCATCCCGCTGGGCATCTACAACTTCACCGAGGGCATGAACAACGTCGAGTCCGCCTCGGCGGCCGGCGACAACTACAACCTGCGCCACATCCTGCTGGCGGACGGCATCGGCGCCGTCGTCGGCTCGTTCCTCGGCTCGCCCTTCCCGCCGGCGGTGTATATCGGCCATCCGGGCTGGAAGGCCGTCGGCGGTCGGATCGGCTACTCGCTCCTGACCGGCATCGTCGTGGCGCTCATCGCGTTCCTCGGACTGGCCGCCCTGCTGCTGGCCGTCATCCCCATCCAGGCCCTCGTGCCCATCCTCCTCTTCATCGGGTTGGTCATCGGCGCACAGGCGTTCCAGGCCTCGCCCGCGCGGCATGCGCCGGCGGCGATCCTGGCCATCCTGCCCAACGTGGCCATCTGGGCCAAGGGGCTCGTCGACAACTCGCTCGGGGCGGCCGGTACCGACGCCGCGACAGTAGGTCTTGGCAATCTCGCCAACAACGGCGTCGTGTACACGGGCATGACCGTCTTCGGTGGCGGCGCCGTGCTGGCCGGGCTGATGCTCGGCGCCATCGCGGTCTTCGTCATCGACCGGCAGTTCAACCGGGCCATCGTCGCCACCCTCGTGGCGGCCGTGCTCTCCTTCTTCGGGCTCATCAACGGGCCGGACCAGGTGGGCATGAACGTCTCGCCGGCGGTGACCCTCGGCTACGTCTTCATGGCCGTGGTCTTCGCCATCGTCTCGTACAGCGCAGGCACCCTCAACTCGAAGGGCCTGCGTGAGGTGATGACGCCGTTGGAGGAGACCATGTAGTCGGTGGAGTGGCCCGACCTCCGGTCGCCTCGTCGGCGCCGGGGGTCGCGTCACCGCGGGTGGCTCGGTTCCCTGGCCTTGGGGGTGGTGGGCTCGGGTCCGCCCGCTTCGACTGGCGGCCCCGGCGCATCGGTTCCCCGGCGCATCGGGTCCCCGGCGCCGATGCCAATGAAGGCATCGAGGCTGGGGGCTCGCACCCTTCGGTCAGGGCCCCCCCGTGCTTGGCTGATGCGGCCATCGGCATCAGTCGGAGGGAACGCATCTATCCGCCCCGGAGCGGGACTCCCCTCTCGCTCCGGGGCATCCCAGCCCCCTCGATCCGGCTTGGAGGTCCGAACGTGCCCACGCTTCTATTCGTGAACGGGACGCTCATGCGCGGCCTGAAGCTGCATCCCAATCTCGAGGGGGCGACGTTCCTGGGCGCCTTTCGGACGGCCCCCAGGTACCGCGTCTTCTCGATCGGTGACGTGCACCCGGGCATGTTCCGCGTGGAGAGTGGCGGCGTCTCCGTGGCCGGCGAGCTGTACGAGCTGCCCGACGATGTCTGGGAGCGTGTCCACGCCGGCGAGCCGCCGAACCTCTACCGCGGGCCGGTGGAGCTGGAGGACGGGCGCGTCGTGCCCGGCATCCTCTACCCGCGCGAGCTGGCCGAGGGCCACCACCGCGAGATCTCCGAGTACGGCGACTGGCGCGTCTACTGGGCGGCGCGGCAGGCGGAGCTGGCCGGGGAGGATTGAGCACGAATTCTGGTCAGGCCGGAGCGGCCACCGTCATCCCGAGCGCCGGTGCTGCCTCGGCGAGGCGCTCGTCGTACGTGACGAAGGCGCCGCGGTCCTCGCCCAGCTCAAGGGCCGAGGCAAGGTGGATCGCGTCGAGCGAGCGCAGCGACCACGGCCCGATGCGGCCGGCCACCGTCGCCACCGAGGCGTCCAGGTCGACCACGAAGAGCGACCGAAGGACCTCGTCGGCGAAGTCGTGGTTCGGTGCGATGTGGCGCATGAGGGCACGCCGCACCTCGACGAAGACGATCCGGCTCGAAGCAAGGAGGCCGTGGTCGTGCAGATAGCCGCGTAGCGCGGTCAACTCCGGCTCCTCGATGACGAGCTTCACGAGCGCGGAGGCATCCCGGAAGAGCTCGTCAGCGACGGCGGTCGATCCTCCTCGCCGGCGGGGCCGGGCCTTGGGCCGGCTACAGCGAGAGCCGGAAGAACCGGATGGCATTCTCGCCGAGGATGTCGTCCTTCTCCTCCGCGGACAACCCCGGCAATTCCAGCACGCGACCGACGGTGTGGTCGATGTCGTACCAGGGGAAGTCCGAGCCCATCATGACCCGCTGCGGCCCGACGGCCCGGATGAGGTCGGTCATCTGCGCCGGGGAGGGGGCGTTCGGCGCCCCGAGCCACTCGATGATCTCGCAGAGGTCGAAGGAGACGTGCGGGTAGTCCCTGGCCAGGGCCGGAAGCTGGCGCCACGCCGCCCCACCCATGTGCGCGAGGGCGATGCGCAGGCCGGGGAAGGCGTCGAGGGCCGGTCGGAAGGCGTCCGGCTCACCCCGGCCGCTGCCGTCCCGGCTGGGTCCGGCGTGGGACACGACGACGACATCCAGGCGGACGCAGGCCTCGAGGATCGGCCAGATCAGCCGGTCGGCGAAGTCGAGGCGCTGGAGCGGCGGATGGAGCTTGATCCCCTGGGCGCCGTGGAGCTTGACCATCTCCTCCAGGTGGGCGATGTTCTGCTCCACCGAGAGGTGGTTCGGATCCACGGCGATGAGGGGCAGGAACCTGCGGTCGGCCGCGGCGAGGTCGCACAACCACCGATTGAAGGCTCGGAGGTCGTCGGCGGGGGTCACGCCCGGTCGCACCGCGTCCAGGAGGTTGGTCACGACCGCGACGCTCGCGCCCGCGTCGTCCATCGCCCGGATGGCACTGGCGACGTCCCCCGCGTGACGACTGAAGTGCACGTGGTCGTGCTTGCCGTACTCCCAGATCTCGTACCCCGCTTTGCCCTGCTCACCCTCCTCGGCCGTGCGGTAGAGGTGGAGGTGCGTATCGACGATGCGAGGACTCATGGGCGATCTCCCTGTTCGGCGTCAAGGGTGCGACGGCGCATCGGGCGGCTCGGGCTTCAGGCCTCGCCGGTCGCCCGCCTTCGACGGGACTCGGCCCGCTCCTGCCGTCGCTCGATCCAGCGGGGCTGGGCGCAGATGTGGCCGAGGAACTCCATGATCGTGTGCGCGGCGAGGTAGGACGTGATGCCGGTACCGATATCGAGCAGGGGGTTGACTTCGACCAGGTCGAAGCCCACCACCTCGGTATGTTCGCTCAGGGCGATGAGCGTCTCCCGCAACTCGTTGTAGGTCAGCCCGTCCGGCTCCGCGGAGACGCACCCCGGCACCAGCGCCATGTCGAGCACGTCGATGTCGATGCTCACGTAGACGGGTATGTCCCTGGGCAGCTGCTCGACCAGGCCGCGCCCCATGACGTCCCGGTACTCCTCCATCGCGATCACCCGGTTGCCGTCGCCGAGCGAGTCGTGGACGTCGGTCATCCCGTTGCGCAAGCTCCGGATGCCGAGCTGGGTGATCGAGGCGACGTGGGGCATCGCCCGGATGTGCCGCATCGGGTGGGTGTTCGTGTACATGAACCCGTGACGGAACGGTGAGTAGTCGATGTGGGCGTCGAAGTGGACGACGTGGACCGGCCGATCCCAGGCGCGGACGACCGGCGCGCTGATCGCATGGTCACCCCCGAGCACGACCGGAAGCGCCCCCGAGCTCAGGACCCCTCGCATCGCCTCGGTGATGTTGTCCCACGTGCCCTCGGCATTGGTGGGCAGCACGTCGACGTCGCCGAGGTCAGCCACGAGCCCGTTCTCGAGCTCGAAGTCGAGGTACTGTCGGTCGTCGCGACCGTCGTAATACCCGCGGGACCCGAAACGCAGCGAATGTTCCCGGATGCCGCGGGGCCCGAAGCGCGAACCCGGCAGGAACGGCGAGCCTTCGTCCGTCGGGATGCCCAGGACCGCGACATCGGCGTCCAGGCGCGAGACGTCGGACTGGATCGGGACGCGGAGGAAGGTCGGGACACCGGCGAACGGGTAGCTCGGAGTCATGGCTCCCTTGAGCCGGGCGAGTTCCTCGGGTGTCACGGCGCGATCCTCCCGTCTGCGATGGGGGTGTCGCCCGGCCGCCGAGAGGCGAACGACGGCCGGGCGAGGATGGGATGCGGGCTGGATGCCTCTAGAACTGGGTCTTGCCGCTCTTGAGGTCGTCCTCCGCGGTCTTCACCGCGTCGCGAACCGCCTGCGGCACCTTGTCCGAGAACGCGCCGAAGCTGACGACGCCCTCGGCGACGCCCTCGCTGTTGGCCTTGCCGTCGAGCGGCTGCGTGGCGGCGTTGTAGATCACCAGCGATGCGTCGGCGAACGCCGCCCCGATGTGGGTGGTGGGTCCCAGCTTGCTCTGGTCCCCATAGAGGCCGATCGAGTACACGGCCTTGTCCTCGGCCGCCGCGAAGACGCCCGCGTCGGCCGCGTCGAGCAGATGTCCCAGCACGTCGGCGCCGTCGGCCACGAGGGCCAGCGCCGCCTCGCGGGCCTTGTCGGTATCCGCCCAGTCGCCGGTGACGCTGACCGTGACGACTGCGTTCGGGTTGACCCGTGCGCAGCCGTCCTTCCAGCCCTTGATGGAATCGTTGGCGACCGGGATCGTCTCGCCGACCACCAGGCCGATCTTGTTGGACTTCGTCATCGAGCACGCGAGGACGCCGGATAGGTAGCCCATGTCCCCGTAGCTGAGGGCCAGTGAGGTGACGTTGGCAGCGCTCTTGTTGCCGTTCGTCACCACGAACTGCACGTTTGGGAACTCCGACGCGACTTGGAGGGCCGCGTCCATGTACTCGCCGCCGTGACCGATGACGACGTTGTAGCCCTGCTGGGCGTAGTTGCGGAAGACCTCCACCTGCTGGTCCTGGGTGACCTTCTCCGTGTAGGCGATGGTGGCGCCGCCGGTCTCGGCTTTCTTCAGGCCTTCGAAGCCGGCCTGGTTCCAAGACTGGTCGTCCACGAGACCGGGGAACAGGGCGGCGACCTTCACGCCTCCTCCGCCTCCGGCGCTCGCGGTGGGCGTGCCCGTCGCGGCCGGCGTCCCGGTTGCGGCCGGTGAAGAAGAACAGCCCGTCGCGGCGAGGGTGATGAGCAGGGTCGCGGCGAGGGCCGCGAACCGTCTGGTCGATAGCATTCGAACTCCTCCTCTGGTTTCCGTTTCGTTCCTTCGGTTCGGGTCAGCGAGCGGCGCTGGGCACGGTGCCCAGCTCCCGCTCGATGACGGCCACAAGGCCGTCGACCGCCGACGCCAGCAGCAGCTCGCCCGCCTCGGCCGTACCCCTGGTGGGGTCCGACAGGACACCGGAGGCCGGGACGAAGTCGGGTGCCTGGGGGTAGACGTCGTAGGGCGGCAGGCTCTCGACGCCGTCTTCACGGATCTCCTCGCGGCGGACGAGGTCCGGCCGGAGGGCGAGCATCACGGACGTCTCAAGATGGGCCGCGTGCTCCAGGGCCCAGCCGGGGAAGCCGTCGGGCCACGCCCGGTCGAGCGTCTCGGTGGGGATGGGATCCACCCACAGGATCTTAAGGATCCGCAGGTCGGGTGGCGCCCCTGCATCGAGCACGAGGTGGATCGCCTCGTGCAGGAACATGTTGTTCTCGTAGTGGCCGTCGAGGACCACGATCCGCCGCGACCCGTGGCGGATCAGTGCCTGCAGGATGTCGCGCACGACGAGGATCAGGGTCTGACCGGTGACGCTGGTCGTCCCGCTGAAGATCTCGCCGCCGCCACTCCTCGGAGCGGAGCGGTAGCCGTACGGGATGGTCGGGGCAACGATCGCTCCCAGCCGCAGGGCGACCCGGCGTGCGATCTCCTCGACCTGGATCGCGTCGGAGCCAAGCGGCAGATGTGGCCCATGCTGCTCGGTGGATCCCACCGGCAGGATGACGATGGAGTCGCCGACTCGCGCCTCGTACTCCGGTCTCGTCAGCTCCTGCATGAGCACCCGTGTATCGGTGCGTTGTGTCATCCCACCTCCTGCTCGAAGTCCATTGGTAATGGTCGGGAAACGCGCTGGCTCATCCGGCCTCGCGGCGGTACGGCCGCCCCAGCTGTTGGGGTGGGCTGGCTCGTCCGATGGCACCCGCGACGGCGGCTACCGCGAGGACGTATGGCAGCATGATGAAGAACTGGTAGGGGATGCCGAGGTTCAGGGCCTGGGCCCGCAGCTGGAACGCGTCGGCGGCGCCGAACAGCAGGCAGGCCCCCGCGGCGATCATCGGATGCCAGCGACCCACGACGATCGCGCCCAGGACGATGAACCCCCGGCCGGCGGTCATGCCCGGCGTGAAGTAGCGAACCGCCCCCAAAGCCAGCGCCGCGCCGGCGAGCCCGGCCATCGCGCCGCCGAACAGGACCGCGGCATAGCGGACGCGGGTGACCGACAGCCCGGCCGTATCGACTGCCAGTGGGAAGTCGCCGCCGGCCCGGATCGTGAGCCCCCACGTCGTCCGGAACAGGACGAAGGCCGCGATGATCGGGATGAAGTAGGCCACGAACACGATGAGCGACTGCTGGAACAAGATCGGGCCCACGACCGGGATGTCCGCCAGGACCGGCACCCGGACCTCCGGGAAGCCGGCTACCCGCTCCCGACCGGTCTCGCCCCAGATGGCGCGGAACAGCGTGTTGGTCAGGCCCAGGGCGAGGATGTTGATGGCCGCGCCGGTGATGATCTGGTCGACGCGCCGGGTGACGGTGAGGAAGGCGTGGATGAACGCGATCCCGCCCCCCGCGAGCATCGCCGCGATCGCGGCGAGGAGCGATATGACGGCCGGGTCGGCACTCGCACCGAGGTAGTAGCTGGTCGCGACGGCCGTAAAGGCCCCGACGAGCATCATCCCCTCGATGCCGATGTTGAAGACCCCGCTCCGCTCGGCGAAGACGCCGCCGACCGTGGCCAGGATCAGCGGGGTCGCCAGGCGGATGCCGGCGCTACCCCAATCGGTGATGAAGGCCGGGTCAAGGGGCACTCTCGGACCCTCCCGGCGTCAGTCCGGCGCGACGGGTCGTCCGCGTGGCCACCCAGCCGCGCAGCGGCCCGAAGATCACGAACAGGATCGTCAGCGCCTGGATGATGAGCACGAGCGACGTCTCGATCCCGGTCGCCTGCTGCATCGCGTTGGCCCCGGCCCGCAGGGCGCCGAAGAACGACGCCGAGAGGATGACCCCGAGCGGGCTGGAGTTCGCCAGTAGCGCGACCGCGATGCCGTCGTAGCCGTAGCCCGGCGAGAAGCGGTCGTAGAGGCGCATCCGGAGACCAATCACCTCCCCGGCGCCCGCCAGTCCTGCGATCCCACCGCTGATGAGCATGGCGATGACGATCTGCCGCGAGCTGTTCATGCCGGTGAAGCGGGCGGCCGTGGGGTTGCCGCCGAGCATCCGCAGCCGGAAGCCCAGGCCCGTGTAGCGCAGCAGGATCTGGAGCGCCACGGCCAGGCCGATGCCCAGCAGCAGCCCGGCATGGAGGCTCGTCCCGGAGATCAGCACCGGCAGCCGTGCGGTCTCCTGGACGAGCGCCGACTGAGCATACGAGGCGTTGCGCTCGCCGATCGGGCCGGTGATCGGGTCGATCAGGTAGCTGATCAGGTAGATGCCGACGAAGTTGAGCATGAGCGTCGTGACGACCTCGCTGACGCCCCGGTAGGCCCGCAGGTAGGCGGGGATCGCGACCCACAGCGCCCCGCCGACGAAACCGGCGAGCAACGCGAGTAGGACGTGGATGAATCCCGGCAGACCGAGCGGCGCGACCGCCACCACCGTGGCGAACGCCGCGCCAACGTAGAGCTGGCCCTCCGCGCCGACGTTGAACACGCCGGCCCGGAAGCTGATCGCCACGGCCAGACCGGTCAACAGGATCGGCGTCGTCCGCACGCCGGTGGTGGCGAGGCTGCCGATGCTGCCGGCGGCTCCCTGGAGCATCGCGCCGTACGCCTCGAGCGGGTTGCCGGACGCGACGACGATCAGGACGCCCGAGACCGACAGGGCCGCCGCGATCGAGACGACCGGGACGACCAGCCGGTAGAAAACGCGCCGCACGAGCCGGGTAAGGGTCGCCGCGGACTCCATCAGGCGGCCGTCCCCCCATCGCCCGCGACCTGGATCGTGTGGCCCATCATCATCTCGCCTACCTCGCCGAGCCGGGTTGGGTCGGGCGGGACCGCGCCCATGATCTGGCCCGCGTGCATGACCACGACCCGGTCGCTCACGGCGAACAGCTCGGGCAGCTCGGTCGACACCAGCAGCACGGCGGCACCGCGGTCACGCTGGCCGCGGATCAGGTTGAGGACGCTCTCGACGGCGCCCACGTCGAGTCCCCGGGTCGGCTGCGCGGCGACGAGCAGGGCGGGGTCCTCCTGCGTCTCGCGAGCCACGATCACCTTCTGCTGGTTGCCACCGGACAGGTGGTGGACCTTGGTCTCCGGGCCCGGGCAGCGGATGTCGTAGGCGTCGATCTGCTCGACCGCGTGGCTCCTGATGTGGTTCCAGCGGAGGAAGCCGAAGGCGGAGAAGGGACGCCTGCCGTAGGCCCTCAGCACGAGGTTCTCGGCGACGTCGAAGTCGCCCACCAGTCCCTGCTCGTGACGGTCCTCCGGGATGAGCCCCAGCAGGCCGATCGTCCGGAGCGCCCCCTTCGGCGGTCGCCCCTGGATCGCGATCCGCCCCCCGGTGATCGGCCGGAGGCCGGCGATGCATTCCACCAGCTCACGCTGGCCGTTGCCATCGACGCCGGCCACGCCGACGATCTCTCCGCGGCGCACGGTCAGTGAGACCGAGTCGAGACCCGGCGTGCGGCGATCGGTCAGGCAGCTCACGTCTTGCAACTCGAGGATGGGCGCATCTCCCTGGACGGGTGGGCTGACCCGCTCGAGCGAAACGTCCCGGCCGACCATCATCGACGAGAGGATCGACGGACTCGCCGCCGCGGTCGGGAGGCTGCCGGTGACCCGGCCCAGCCGCAGCACCGTGATCCGGTCGCTGACCGCCTTGACCTCGCTCAGCTTGTGACTGATGAAGACGATGCCCCGTCCCTCAGCTGCAAGCAGGCGCATGACGCGGAACAGCTGCCCGACCTCGACCGGCGCGAGGACGGCGGTGGGCTCGTCGAGGATGAGGAGTCGGGCCCCGCGATACAGCGCCTTCAGGATCTCCAGGCGCTGCTGCGCGCCCACCGACAGTTGCCAGACGGGGACGTCGGGGTCGATGGCCAGCTCGTGCTCCTCCGCGAGCTTCATCAGCCGCCGTCGCGGGTCGCGCAACTCGAGCAGCGGGGGCCGCGGGCTCGAGACTCCCAGCACGACGTTCTCGAGGGCGGTCAGGTTGGGGACCAGCATGAACTTCTGGTGGACCATGCCGATGCCGAGCGACACGGCCTCGTGCGGCGAGCGGATCGTCACCGGCCGCCTGTCCAGGTTGATCTGGCCCGAGTCCGGCTGCTGGAGGCCGTAGAGGATCTTCATGAGGGTGCTCTTCCCGGCACCGTTCTCGCCGAGCAGGGCATGGATCTCGCCGGGCAGGACCTCGAAGGTCACCTCATCGTTGGCCACGAGGTCACCGAAGCGCTTGGTGATGCGCTCCATCCTGAGCAACTCGGGTGCGCTGGACTGCTGGTCCGTGCTCCCCACGCCCGCCTTCTCCTGGTTGCCCCGGCATCCGATCCGACCCATTGACGTTTCAGGCGGCTGACAATAGGCTGTCCATTGTCGACAGTCAACAGCCATCCTGACAGGGACTCGATGGACGCTCGGGCACTTCCGGCGATCACGCGATCCTCGCTGGCGGACGCCACGGCTGGACTGCTGCGGGAGCGGATCCTCGGGGGCGTGTTTCCCCCCGGTACCCGCCTCGTCGAGGCGGACATCGCGCGGCAGCTGCGGACCAGCCGTGGCCCCGTCCGGGAAGCCCTGGCGATGCTCCGGGCGGAGGGACTTGCTCGCGAAGAGCCGGGGCGAGGGTCCTACGTGTCGGTCCTCAGTCGGCGGGAGGTGGAGGAGATCTACGAGATCCGGGCGGCGCTCGAGAGCGCGGCCGCGCTGCTCGTCATCGAGCGAGGCAACCTCGCCGAGTTCGCCGCCCTCGACGTCGCGCTCGCCGAGATGCGCCGGACGGCGAAGCTCGGGGATCGCGGCGCCTTCGTGGATGCCGACCTGTCCCTCCACGGCGAGCTCTGTCGCCTGTCCGGCAATGAGCGGCTCTACCAGGCCTGGGAGACCCAGGTCGGCCTCCTGCGGGCGCTGATCCGCCTCGAGATCACCCGCCTCGAGGCCACGCTCGACCCGCTCATCGTCGAGCACGAGAACCTCGTCGCGGAGCTCCGCTCCGGGGACCTCGAGCGAGCGACGCGTGCCTGCTGGGCGCTGTTCCGCGACACCAGCCGACGGATCACCGAGGGGCGCGCCGAGGACGGTGTCGCGGGGGCCGGCTTCGCCGGGTTGATGGAGCTCCTGCCGGGCCGCTGACGGGCCGGGTGGATGAGGCTCGTGGGAAGGGCATGAGGGGACAGGAGGAACCGGTGGGCGACTATTACGAGGAACCGAAGACGCCGCGCGACATCCCGCATCTGCTGATCCCGGAGAAGCGCAAGATCCTCCACTGGAACGATCCCCACGAGCTGCGGGTCAACAACTGGATCGAGCCCTGGGACTGGGCCTCGACCCTCGACGTCGGGCTGATCAACGTCCCGTCGAGTAAGACCTCGATCTTTGCCAACGGGGCGTACGCGGCGCCCAACGCGATCAAGGATTCCTGGGCCATCAACACGACCTACACACCCGACTACGACGTCGACATGGCGAGCCTGCGGGTCCGCGAGATCGGCGATGTGGCGATCCCCGTCCTCGATCTGCGCGAAGGCATCGAGCACATCGAGGAGTCGCTCCGGGGGATCTTCGAGCAGCCCGAGACGTTCCTGCCGGTCGTCATCGGGGGTGACCACGCCATCACGGCCCCCGCCGTCCGGGCGTACTGCAGGGCCAACCCGGACAAGCAGGTTGGCCTCATCCACTTCGATGCCCATAACGACGTGCGGGTGCTCGACCACGGCCCGACGAACGGCACCCCGATCCGCGGCATCCTGACCTCGGGCGTGCGCGTGTCGGGCCGGAACCTGGTCCAGGTCGGGATCCACGGGTTCATGAACGCGAGCTACTACAAGCGCTGGGTCGAGGGCAAGGGCGGCACGATCATGACCGCCCGGGAGATCCGCCGGCAGGGCATCGAGGAGACGATCCACCGGGCCATCGAGATCGCCGGCCGCGACACCGACGCCATCTACGTGACGGTGGACATCGACGTGCTCGAGCTGGGCTACGCGCCGGGCACGGCGGCGGCCACCGCGGACGGCATCCATCCGACGGACCTGTTCGAGGCCCTCTTCATCCTCGGCCAGGAACCGCGGGTCGCGGCGATCGACTTCGTCGAGCTGGATCCGTACCGCGACGTGGCCGAGATCACGACGCGCACCTTCAACTCCGCGATGCTCACGTTCCTCGCCGGCTACTTCCTCCGCAAGAACGATGGCTGGCGGGGCTACGACAACACCCCCATCGCCGAGTGGTGAGCGGCGTCCCGGCGTCGCCCCGGTGGCGGTCGACCGGACGCCGCCAGGGCCCTCGCGGCCGGCGTCCGACGTGAATGCTCCGGCCACGATGCGGGCGATCGGGGTCGAGCGGACCGGGGGCCTCGACGCCCTGCAGCAGGTGACGGTCCCCGTTCCCGAGCCGGGGCCCGACGAGCTGCGCATCGGGGTCGCCTTCGCGGCGGCGAACTGGAGCGACATCCAGAAGCGCCAGGGCATCTACCCCGACCCGGTCGGCTACCCGGTGATCCTCGGCGCCGAGGTGTCCGGGATCGTCTCGGCGATCGGGCCGGGCGTGCGCGGGCTCGCGATCGGGCAGCGTGTCGCCGCGCTGTGCGGCCCGCGCCTGCTCGGCGGCTACGCGGACGCGGTAGTGGTCCCCGCCGCCTACGTGCTGCGGCTCCCCGGCGATCTGCCGCTCGACCAGGCGGCCGCCCTCCCGCTCGCGACGCTGACCGCGTTCCACCTCCTCCACACCGCGTACCGGATCAGAGCCGGGCAGGTCGTTATGGTGCACGCCATCGCCGGCTCGGTGGGTCTGGCGGTGACCCAGGTGGCCGGCATGGCCGGCGCCCGGGTCATCGGGACCGTCGGCCGGCCGGGCAAGTCCGGGCTGCCACGACGGATGGGCGCCGAGCTCGTCATCGACCGCAGCTCGGAGGACTTCGTGGAGCGCGCCCTCGCCTTCACGGACGGTCGCGGGGTGGACCTGATCATCGACTCGCTGGGGGGCGAGATCCTCCCCCGGAGCTTCGACGCCCTCCGCTTCCACGGCCATCTCATCAACATCGGGGAGGCGGCGGGCGAGCCCGACTTCCCGGTTCGCAAGAAGCTGTACGAACGCTCCACCTCGATGGCCGGCTTCGAGGTGCTCCACGCGGCGCCCGGTTCGCGGACCTGGCGCCGGGGCGTGCGCTTCGTCGAGGATGCGGTCGCGCGCGGCCGGCTGCGGATGCCGGTCGGGGCGATCTTCCCGTTCGAGGATGTCGCCGCCATGCACGCCGCGCTCGAGGGCCGCGGGACGTCCGGCAAGCTCCTGCTCGCGGTCGGTGGCGGATCGCCGGCATGAGCGTGGACCGGGAGGAGTCCCAGACACCGATGGACGAGACCGAGCGCCTGCTGGGCAACGGCACGGTGCTCACCATGGACCGCTCCCGACCGATCCTTCACGACGGGGCCGTGCTGGTGCGTGGATCGCGGATCGCGGACCTGGGGGACCGGGCGGAGCTGCAGCACCGATACCCGGCCGCCCGATGGATCGACGCCGCGGGCGGCGTGATCCTGCCCGGCTTCGTCAACACTCATACGCATCTTTTCCAGGGGCTGCTCAAGGGCCTCGGCGACGACCGTCCGCTCTATCGCTGGCTGCGCGACATGACGGCCCCCGCGGCGAGCCGGCTGACCGAGGAACACTGCGAGGCGGCTGCGCTCAACGGCGCGCTGGAAGCCATCCGCTCGGGCACCACGACCGTCGTCGACTTCATGTACGCGCACCCGCGCGAAGGACTTACCGATGCCGTGGTTCGCGGGCTGCAGGCGGCGGGGGTCCGGGCGGTCGTGGCGCGGGGCTTCATCACCCGGGGCGTCGACCTGGGTGTTCCGGAGGCCCTCATCGAGGAGGTCGAGACGGCGCTCGCCGATGTCGCCCGGCTGCGGTCGCTTCACGCCGGGCCGGCGGACCTGGTCCGGATCGGCGTGGCGCCCTGCCTGCTCTGGATGATCGACCAGGACGCGCTTCGAGCGACCCGCGAGTTCGCCACCGGACAGGACATCGTGGTCACGTACCATCTCGCGGAGACCTCGTTCGAGGTGGAATACGCCCGCCGGACGTACGGGCTGCCGGAGGCTCAGGTGCTCGAGCAGGCGGGGTTCTTGGGACCGGACCTGCTGGCGGTCCACTGCACGAAGCTCGACGGCGACGACATCGAGCGGCTGGTCGCCCGCGACGTGAAGGTCTCGCACAACCCGGTCAGCAACATGTACCTCGGCGCCGGGATCGCGCCGATCGTGGCGATGGTGCGTCGGGGGCTGACCGTGGGCCTTGCGACCGATGGACCGGCCAGCAACAACAACCAGAACATGCTCCACGTCCTCAAGTACACGGCGCTCCTGCACAAGGTGGCGCACGAGGACCCGACCGCGATGACCGCCGACAGGGTCCTCGAGATGGCGACGATCGATGGGGCGCGGGCGATCGGCATGGCCGACGAGATCGGCTCCATCGAGGTCGGCAAGCGGGCGGATCTGGTGACCGTGGCGCTCGACAACCCCTTCGCGGCGCCGGTGCACGACCCGATCTCCTCGCTCGTCTATGCCGCCGTGGGCAACGAGGTGCGGACGGTCCTGGTCGATGGCCGGCCGCTCATGCAGGATGGTCGGCTCGCGACGCTCGACGAGGAGCGCGTGCTGGAGCGCGCCTCCAGCGCCGCCCGGGACCTGGCCGTGCTCGCCGGGCTGCCCTCGCGGCTCGAGCGGCAGTGGCGAAGATACGGGACGGAGTGACGGGAGACGCCTCGCCCGCGCCGGATCCGGTGACCCGCCCGCCGGCATGGCGTACCTCCGGGCGAGCATCGCGGCCTTCAACGAGGTGTAGACAGTTTACAGTTCTGATAGCCTCCGCTGGCAGTGAGCGAACGGATCCTGGCGGAAGTCGATCGTCTTCTGGCGCTGGCGGAAGACCGCGCGGTGCCGCTGCGTCTTCTGGGGTCTGTCGCCGTCTGGGCGCACTGTCGCGAGCACCGCCCTCTCCTGGTCCGCCTCGAGCGCCAGGAGTACCGCGACATCGACCTGATCGGCCGCTCCCAGGACCGGCGGGGCATCGGCGAGGTGTTCACCGAGCTGGGGTACGAGCCGGACGCAGCGCTTCTGGGCAGCCAGGAGTACGGCATCAACCGTCTGATCTTCCAGTCGCGGCCTCCGCAGAAGGTCAAGGTCGACGTCTTCCTCGACACGCTGCGGATGTGCCATCGCATCGAGTTGGCCGAGCGGCTCCAGCTCGACCGCCCGACGGTCCCGCTGGCCGACCTGCTCCTTTCGAAACTGCAGATCGTTCGCCTGACCGATAACGACATCAAGGACTGCACGGTGCTCGTGGCTGAGCATCCGTTCGGCCGCGGCGGCGTCGAGGAGTTCGAGCTGCCGCGGATCGTCCGCCTGCTCGCCGACGACTGGGGGTTCTGGTACACCGCGACGTCGAACATCGTCCGCATCCGGGCCTCGATCCGCTCGTCGTCGGCGATCCCGCCCGACCTCGTCGATGTCGTGGACGGACGCCTGGCCGGGCTGCTGGGCGCGATCGAGCAGGCGCCGAAGTCCCTGCGCTGGCGGGCGCGAAAGGCGGTCGGCACCCGCGCGCTGTGGTACGAGGAGGTCGAAGATGTCGAGCGGTAGGCTCGAAGGCAAGGTCGCGGTCATCACCGGCGGGACGTCGGGGATCGGGCGGGCGGGCGTGATCCGCTTCGCGCAGGAGGGCGCGCGCGTGGTCGTCGGCTCGCGCGACCGGGCCGCGGGTGACGCCCTCGTGCGGGAGCTGGCCGGCCAGGGCCCCGAGGTCACGCACGTACCCACCGACGTTGCGCGGGCCGAGGACGCGGCGCGGCTCGTCGAGGCCGCCGTCGGCCGCCACGGACGGCTCGACATCCTCTGGTCGAACGCGGGCGTCCAGGAGGCGGGCACGGCGCCGGAGACGAGCGAGGAGATCTGGGAGCGCGTCATCGGGGTCAATCTGACCGGGCACTTCCACATGGCCAAGTTCGCCATCCCGGTCATGACCCGTCAGGGCGGCGGAGCGATCATCTTCACCGCCTCGGAGCTGGGCCTCGTGGGGGCCAGCAGCTCACTCGCCTACTGCGCCGCCAAGGGTGGCGTGGTCAACATGACGCGGGCCATGGCCATCGACTGCGCTCCGGCGGCGATCCGCGTCAACTGCCTCTGCCCCGGCGCGATCCGGACCCCCATGCTGGAGCGCTGGTTCCGGGAAGCACCCGATCCCGCGCTGCTCGAGCGAAGACAGACCGAGCCCATCCCGCTCGGCCGGCTGGGCCGGCCGGAGGAGATCGCGGCCGCGGCCGTCTTCCTGGCTTCGGACGAGTCCTCGTACATGACCGGTGCCATCCAGCTCGTGGACGGCGGCGTGACCACGGGCTACGGGATCTGACGGGGCCCGACATGCGGCTCTACTTCTGCTCCGACCTACACGCCTCGGACCGCTGCTGGTTGAAGTTCCTGGCCGCCCCGAAGTTCTACGGCGCCGACGTGATCATCATCGGCGGCGACATCACCGGCAAGTTCATCGTGCCCATCATCGCCCAGCCGGGAGGGACGTGGACCTCCCAGTACATGGGCGTCGAGCGCCGGCTGGCGAGCCGCGACGACGTAGCGCGGCTGGCGGCGATGATCTCGAACGCCGGCTCCTACCCGGTGGAGATGAGCCTCGAGGAGTACGGCTCCTACGACGGCCGGCAGGAGCGCATCGACGGCCTCTTCGGGGTCCAGGTCCTCGAGCGGGTCCGGCACTGGGTGCAGCTCGCGGACGAGCGGCTGGCGAACGTCGACGCACGGTGCTTCGTGCAGGGCGCCAACGACGACTTCCTGGAGGTCGACGACGTGCTGCGGACCTCGCGCCGCATCGAGGTTCCCGAGGGCCGCGTGGTCGACGTCGACGGCTTCCAGATGCTCTCCGTGGGCTACGGCAACCCGACGCCCTGGAATTGTCCCCGCGACATCAGCGAGGAGGAACTCGGTGAGCGGATCGAGCGGCTGACGCCGGAGATCGTCGACATGCGGCGCGCGATCTTCAACCTCCACGTGCCGCCGTGGGGCAGCCAGCTCGACCTGGCGCCTCGGCTGGACGCCGACTTCAACGTCGTCGCCACGTCGTCCGGCGAGCCCGAGATGGTGCCCGTGGGGAGCACGGCGGTCCACGACGCCATCGTGCGGCACCAGCCGCTGCTTGGCCTGCACGGACACATCCACGAGTCGAAGGGGATCAAGAGGCTGGGCGCGACGATCATCGCCAACCCCGGCAGCGAGTATCAGGAAGGGTTACTGGATGGCGTGCTGATCGACCTGGACCCCAGCGAGGGCGTCGTGAACATCCAGCTCGTCACCGGCTGAGGCCGTTGGCGGGGAGAGGAAGGAGGAAGAGATGACCGTTCCCATGCAGGTGGCGCCTGCGGGCACCTTCACGCGCGCGAGCTCCGGCCTGGTGCGTCAGGTGGGCACGCTGGACACCCTCTGGTACTGCGTGCTGCAGGCCGCGTTGCCATACGTCTTCTTCATGGTCGCCTTCTGGACGTTCTACCCGGGAGCGTCCATGGAACTGGCGACGCTGGTCACGATCGTGGGGGCCGGAGCCACCGGCCTCGTGTACGCGCTGTACTCCTCGGTCTATCCGCGCTCCGGGGGCGAGTACGTCTTCCTTTCGCGCACGGTCCATCCGGCCCTGGGCTACGCGTCCAGCTTCGCCATGGCCTTCTGGCAGACCTTCTACTTCGGCATCAACGGCGCCTTCGTCGCGATCTACGGCATGCAGCCCCTCTTCGCGGCGCTCGGCCTGCAGATGAAGAGTCAGGCCCTGACCGACCTGGGCGCCTGGTTCGCGACCCCGTGGGGGATCTTCCTCACCGGCACCGCCGTGGTGCTCTTCTTCGGCGCCAACCTCTACCTCGGCATGAAGAGCTACTTCGACGTCCAGCGTTGGGCCATGCTCATCGGCTTCGTGAGCATCGCCATCACCCTGGGCGTGCTGGCTCTCGGCGCCACGGGCGCGCTGAGCTTCGAGAAGAACCTCGATGAGGTGCTCGGCGCGGGGACCTACCAGGGTGTGATCACCGCCGCGCAGGCCGATGGCGCTGATCTCGGCGCCGGCTTCAGCCTTGGCGAGACGATCCGCTTCTCCATCTGGCCAGCCTGGTCGCTCCTCTTCGCCGTGCTTTCGGTCTCGTTCAGCGGCGAGATCAGGAACGTCAAGCGTGGCCAGCTGGTGGGCATCGTCGGAGGCATCGTCGTCAGTGGCCTGCTCCTTGTGGCGATCCAGTACTTCAGCCGTGCCGCCATCGGCGACCAGTTCCTGCAGGCCTCCGCGTACCTGTTCATCAACAACCCCGACCAGCTGCCGCTGCCGAGCGTCTGGATCAACCTCCTGGCCTCGTTCGTGGCCAACTCGCCGATCATCACCATCGCCGTCAACCTGTGGTTCGTTCTCCTGACTGCGTACGTCGCGGCAGTCACGGCGGTCTACGCGTCGCGGGCGGTCTTCGCCTGGGGCATCGACGGCATGGCACCCCGTCAGGCGGGTACCGTCTCCGAGCGCTACCACTCGCCGACCTGGTCGATCGTCGTGGTCGTGATCGTCGCGCTCGTCCTGCTCGCCGTCTATTCGTTCACCGACACGCTGGTCATCCTCTCCGGGCTGCCCGGGATGGGCCTCGTCTTCCTCGTGGTGAGCCTCGCCGGCATCACCTTCGCCTACCGGCACCGGGAGACCTACGAGGGCTCCCCGGCGCGCCTGAGCGTCTTGGGGCTGCCGCTGATCGCTGTGGCCGGCGTGATCGGCTCGGCCTTCTGCGCCTGGGTGGTCTGGGGAGCGCTTACTGACGACACGTTCGGGGCCAACAGCGATCTGTCCCGGCTCATGGTCTTCGTCGTGCCCATCGTCGGCTTCATCTGGTTCTACGTCGCCCGGCAGTACCGCATGAGCCGTGGCACCAACGTCGACCTGCAGTTCAAGGAGATCCCCGTCGAGTAGCGGGAGGCCATCGGAAGCGGGGGCGTCGCGTGCGCGGCGCCCCCTTCACCGGCACCTCACATGACATCGCGTGAAGGGACACGGCTGGCCTTGCCGACCATCGGCCCGACCCGGTCGCTGGCCGACGAGGTGGCCGATTCGCTGCGCGACACGATCCTCTCCGGCCGGCTCCCGCCCGGCGAGCGCCTCAACGAGGTTCGCCTGGCCACCGAGCTGGGGATCAGCCGCGGGCCCCTGCGGGAGGCCCTGCAGCACCTGCGCGGCGAGGGCCTGCTGGAGGTCGTTCGCCGCAGGGGGAGCTTCGTCGTGGCGCTGTCCATCGACGACGTCGTCGACATCTACGAGCTGCGTGCCGCCATCGAAGGCCGGGCGGCGCGCATCCTCGCGCTCCGCAGGGGCCCGGGGGAGTTCCGCGAGCTGCACACGCTGGTCGGCCGGCTCGACCGCGCCGCCGCCGGCGGGCGAGCCGACGAGGTGCGCGTCCATGACCTCGCCTTCCACGAGGCCATCTGCCGCCTCTCGGGCAACCGGCGCCTGCACCAGGTCTTCGTCAGCAACGTGCCGATCCTGCGTTCCCTCCTCAAGCTCGACGAGATCCTCTACGCGTCGCAGCCGCTGCTGGCCAGGGAGCACGACGTCCTACTCGAGGCAATCGAGTCCGGCGACCCCGACCGGGCCGAGGCCGAGGTCGTGCGCCATCTGGAGAACGCGCGGGACCTCGTCAGTGCCTACCTGTCGCGCCGCTAGGGCGGAGCGGCCCCCTGGCGGCGCAGCGGCCGCTAAGGCCACCGCGATCGGCCGAACCTACCAGCGCGGCACGTAGCGCAGCGGGTCGAGGTACGTGTCGCCGCGGCGGATGGCGAAGTGCAGGTGCGAGCCAAGGCTGCAGCCGGTGTTACCGACGCGTCCGATGATCGACCCCACGGACACCCGCTGTCCGACGCGCACGCCAACGCTCGAGAGGTGCCGGTACCAGCTGGACAGGCCGCTGCCGTGGTCCAGCCCCACGGCGATGCCGCTGCATGGGTCCACCCAGCCGGCCGCGATGACGGTGCCCGTCGCGGCTGCCCTGACCGGATCGCCGGTGTTGCCGTCGATGTCGATGCCCCGGTGGATGCCGTACCTCGTCAGGCGCTGGCCGAAGTACTGGGTGATCGGGCCGCGCAGCGGCGACGCCCAGCGCGAACCCGTGGCCAGGCGCAGGGCCTGGGCCTTCGTCGGCGCCGGCTTCGGCTTCGGCATGACCGTGAACGAGGACTCGGCGCCGGCCGCGGCCGCATCGACCGGCATGCCCTCCGCCGATCGCGCGATGCTGCCCAAGGACATCGTGTAGCGCTTCCCGTAGGCGAGCCGCACCGAGGGCGTGAAGACGAGCACCGTGTCGTTCTCGGCCCAGCGGAAGCGGCCGCGCGTCAGGTCCAGGCCGCTCACCCGCAACGCTGCCTGGGTCGAGGCATGGTCCATCGGCTGCGTGAAACGGACGCTGAGCGGCGCGTCGGGACGGACCTGGACGGCTCGGTCGAAGGGGCGGAAGCGGACGACCTCGGGGTGGGGCGGGGTCTCCGGCTGGGCGGGTATCTGGAGGTCGGGGCCGTCCTCGATCGTGGGGGTGGTGCTGGGGGCGCCGATGCTCAGGAGTCGGACCGAGCTCGGGCCCGAGAGAGCGGCGATGCGGGCGAAGGTGCGCTCGGAGACGGGGGCGGTGCGGGCCTGGGTCGGGCCGGCGAGGGGGTCGGCGGCGGCGATCGTCAGCAGGCCGACGACCAGGGCGAGCCCGGCCAGGCGGGCCAGGGCAGGGCGCCCCACCGTGACCCGCTGGCCGACCGCGACGGCGGTGACCGCGATGAGGACGAGGAGCGCGAGGGCGCTGGGGACTGCGCGTCGGGCGATGGCGATGATCCTCTCGTCCCCCCGGGACGGGTCCGGCGCATCGGCCGGCGGCGGTCGTGGAGTCTACCCCAGGACGGGACCGGGAGCCCGCCTACGTCTCGCAGCCGACGCCGTCGTGGTTGCGGTCGAAGCGGTGGGGGTGGGCGTCCGCATCGGCTCGGGCTGTTCACCCCACAGGCCGGCCCCCGCCTCCCGCGCATCGCGCTGCGCGGCCAGGAGCAGGTCGACGTACTTCACGTCCGGCGGGTAGGTCGACACGGCGGCGAAGCCGGTACGCACGAGCTCGAGGTTGACCATCAGCCAGCCCTCCGGCCGCTGGAGCCAGACGTAGCGCAGCAAGCGGCCGAACCGGTCGTTCTCGGAGACGTCCTTCTCCATGGTCACGTGCCGGCCGGCGACGAGCGCCTTGTTGGCGGCCGACGCCTCCGGGCCCATCCACTCGACGGGCGAGCCGGGCTTGACCGTCTCGGGCGTGTCGATGCCGATGTAGCGCAGCTTCTCCTCGCCGCGCCCGCGGTCCACGACGATCGTGTCACCGTCGATGACGCGGACGACCGTGGCCGACTCCGTGGGGCCATTGGGGCCCAGGCCGGCCTCGGCTCGGCTGGTTGGTATCGGGGTGGCGATGCCGATGGGCGCATCAGTCGGGGCGGAGCCGGTGGAGGTCGAGGACGGTCCAGGCGTCGATGAGCCAACGCCGGGCGGGCCCGTGCAGGCCAGCGCGATGACCACCGCGATGACTACCGCGATGGCGACCGCGAGGTTGACATGCGGCCGCGTCCCCATCCGTCCGCACCTCCATGCGTGCCGTTCATGGTCGCACCTGCCGGGGCACGACGTTCAGGGCACGGGGTACTCATCGGCCGATCGTGATGACGATGGCAGCATCAGCGCGCCCTTTGATGCGGCCATGTGCATCAGCGGGGCGGGGGCGCTGCGTCGCGCCGAGGGCGGGGGCAATGCGCACACCACGGCCCTCCGCCAGAATGGGCGGCGATGCGCCCCACGCTGAACATCCTGAGCGACGACCTCATCGCCCGGATCCTCGACGAGGCGAAGCGGATCCTGGCCGAGACCGGCATGGAGATCCGCGGTCCGGCCATGCGCCAGCGGCTGCTTGACCACGGCCTCCCGCTCGACGCCTCGGGCCAGCGCGTGCTCTTCCCGCGCGCGGTGGTGGAGCAGGCCATCGCCGACGCCCCCACGTCGTTCCTCCTCTACGACCGCGACGGCAACCCGCATGCCGACATCGGTGGGGATCGGGTGCACTTCGTGCCCGGTTCGAGCGGCCTCAAGGTGCTCGACCACCGCACCGGCGAGACTCGCCTGGCGAACTCCACCGACTTCGTCGAATACGTGCGCCTCGGCGACGGCCTGAAGAACATCCCCTATCTCGCCACGGCCTTCTCGACGAACGCCGACATCGAGGCCCAGGTGTCGGACGCGTGGCGCCTCTACATGTGCCTCACGAACTCGCGCAAGCCGGTCGTCTCGGGGGCGTTCACGGAGCACGGCGTGCCGCGCATGGTCGCGCTGATGGAGCTGTTCCGACACGACCGGTTCGACCTCATCGCCCGGCCCATGTCGATCTTCACCATCACCGCCACGGGCAACTTCCGCTACAGCGAGGACTCCTGCCAGAACCTCATCGACTGCGTGGAGGCCGGCGTCCCGGTCGAGATCGTGCCGGTGACGCTCATGGGCCTCATCGCGCCGGTGACCATCGTCGGCGCCACCGTGTTCCACACCGTCGACGTGCTGGCCGGCATCACCATGGCGCAGGTCATCCGGCCTGGCGCGCCGGTGCTCTTCGGCGGGGCACCGGCGACCTTCCACATGAAGTCCGCCAGCGCGCCGATGGCGGCCATCGAGGCGCTGCACCTCGACGTGGCCTACGTGGCCGTGGCCAAGGCACTCGGGCTACCCTGCCAGGCCTACATGGCGCTCTCCGACGCCAAGCTCCTCGACGCGCAGGCCGGCGCGGAGACCTTCGGCGGCGCCCTGCTGGCGGCCCTGGCCGGCGTCAACTCGGTGTCCGGCCCGGGCATGCTCGACTTCGTGCTCGTCTTCAGCCTGGCCAAGCTGGTCTTCGACGACGAGATGTGCGGCCAGGCGCTGCACTTCGTGCGCGAGGTGCGGCCGCTGGACGACCTGCCCGCTGGGGAGCTGGTGCGCCAGCTGATGGCCGACCAACACCTGATCATGGCGCCGCACACGCTCGAGCACTGGCCCCGGGAGCTGTACCTCACCGGCCCCGTCATCGACCGCGAGAACCGCGAGGGCTGGCTCAAGCGCGGCGGGAAGGACGCCTACGGGCGGGCCTGCGACGAGGTGGAGCGGCGGCTGGCCGAGTACCGGCCGATCGAGACGGACCCGGCCGTCGTGGCCGAGATGCAGCGGATCATCCGGTCCGGGCTCGTGGCGCAGGAGACGCTCCCCGAACTGCCGGTCGCGACGGAGCCGTCGGCGCCCGGTGGGGACGGGACGGCTCGGCGCCGCCGTAACCCCCGGCGCGAGCGCGGCTGAGGGGGATCGGCACCGCGCGATCGCAGGCCGCTATCGCATCCGGGGCAGGTCCACACGGCGCCGCGTCAAAGGCCTTGCAGCAGACGACGAGTGGCACGAGGAGGAGACGACATGGCGGCATCCGCTCCAGGCCCCGTGCGCGTCGGGTTCATCGGCCTGGGCATCATGGGGCGGCCGATGGCCCGCAACATCCTCCGGGCCGGGTTCCCGCTCGTCGTCCAGTCGCGCTCACTGGGCCCCGTGAAAAAGCTGGTCGTCGCCGGCGCGCGGGCGGCCGGCGACCCGGCCGAGGTGGCCGCCACGTCGGACGTGGTGATCGTCATGGTGCCCGACACGGCCGACGTCGAGGCCGTGCTCGATGGCCCGCGCGGGCTCCTGGCCGGGGCTCGCGCGGGGCTGATCGTGGTCGACATGGGTACACACGACCCCTCCGCTTTGGTCGCCCTGGCCGAGCGCTGCGCGGAGGTCGGCGCCGACCTGCTCGATGCCCCCGTGTCCGGCGGGGAGGTGGGGGCCAGGGAGGCCACGCTCTCGATCATGGTCGGAGGCTCCGAGGCGGCTCTCGAGCGTGCCCGACCGGTGCTCGCCGCCATGGGCAGCCGCATCATCCACATCGGCGGCACCGGAGCCGGGATGGTCGCCAAGGCCTGTAACCAGCTCGTCGTCGGCTCGACCATCCAGGCCGTCGCCGAGGCCCTGGCGCTGGCACGTGCGGCCGGGGTCGACGCGGCCCGGGTCCGCGACGCGCTGCTGGGTGGCTTCGCGGCCAGCCGCGTCCTCGAGGTCCACGGGCTGCGGATGCTCGAGCGCGACTTCACCCCCGGCGGCCGCGTTGCGATCCACGAGAAGGATGCCCGCATCATCCTCGAAACGGCTCGCCACGCCGGCGTCGATCTACCCGGCTTCCGCCCCGTCGCCGACGCGTTCCGCCGGCTGATGGATCGGGGTGGCGGAGACCTCGACCACTCGGCGCTGATCACGCTGCTGGAGCCCGATCCCCCGCTCGATTGACGGGGCCGCGCTCGAAGCGTGCTGCCCGACCGTCTGCGACAATCGGCGCGTCGCCTCGAATCACCTGCCCAGGAGCCCCACCGATGGCCGTCACCACGCCCGCCTCGATGACCAGCGAGGAGATCGTCCGCCTCAGCCGCGAGCACACGTTCTTCAGCTGGAGCGTGCAGGGCCAGCTCGACCCGATCGCCATCGACCACGCGGAGGGGGTCTACCTCTACACGCCCGAGGGGCGGCGCATCATCGACTTCAACAGCCAGCTGATGAGCGTGAACATCGGCCACGGCGATCGGCGGGTCATCGACGCCATCACGGCGCAGGCGACGAAGCTCCAGTACGTCCAGCCCGCCTTCACGACCGAGCCACGGGCGCGCCTGGGGGCGAAGCTGGCCGAGATCCTGCCGGGCGACATGGACAAGGTCTTCTTCACGCTCGGCGGAGCGGAGGCCATCGAGAACGCGATCAAGCTGGCCCGCCACTACACCGGCCGCACGAAGGTCCTCGCCCGCTACCGCTCATACCACGGCGCGACGCTCGGGGCGATGACCCTCACGGGCGACCCGCGACGCTGGGCCAACGAGCCGGGCCTGGTGGGCGTGGTGCGCTATCCCGACACGCATCGCTGGGGCGAGAAGGAGCCGCGATCGGCCGCGGAGGCGCTGGCGGGGCTCGAGGAGGTCATCCGCTACGAGGGGCCGCACACCATCGCGGCCGTCTTCCTCGAGACGATCGTGGGCACCAATGGCATCCTCATCCCGCCCGACGGCTACATCCAGGGCGTGCGCGAGATCTGCGACCGCTACGACATCCTGATGGTCGCGGACGAGGTCATGGCCGGCTTCGGGCGCACCGGCAGGATGTTCGCCATCGATCACTGGGAGACGGTGCCCGACCTCATGACCATGGCCAAGGGGCTGACCAGCTCCTACCTGCCGCTGGGCGCGGTGGCCATGCGGCGGAAGATCGCCGACGCCTTCGAGACGAAGATGTATTACGGTGGCCTGACCTACTCCTCGCACGCCGTTTCGTGCGCCGCGGCGCTGGCCACGATCGCCGTCTACGAGTCCGACGGCCTGGTGGAGCATGCGGCCGCGATGGGCCCCGTGATGCGCCGGCACCACGAGGAGCTGTACCGCAAGCACCCGTCCGTGGGTGCCGTGCGCAACCTGGGGCTGTTCGGGATCCTCGACCTCGTGCGCTCGCGCGAGCCGTTCACGCCCATGACCCCCTTCAACGGCACCTCGGACGAGATGAAGGCCGTGGGCAAGTACCTGCGCGAGCACGGCCTCTACACGATGATCGCCAACAACTCGATCCACACGAACCCCCCGCTCGTCATCACCGAAGAGCAGCTGGCCGAGGGTTTCGCCGTCATCGACGCGGCCCTGGACATCGCCGACCAGGCCGTCACGGGGTAGCGGCGCGTTCTTCGGGGAGCGGCCAGCTCAGAGGCCGTAGACTAGGCAGAACTCGTTGCCCTCGGGATCGGCCATGCGCCGCCACGAGTAGCCGTGTTCGTGGAAGTCGTGGTCGTCTCGGCGCCGTCCGCCGAGCGCCGCGACGCGCGCCGAGGCCGTCTCGACGTCTTCCACGTGCAGGTCGAGGTGGACGCGGTTCTTGCCGGCTTTCGATTCGGGCACGCGCTGGAAGCAGACCTGGGGTGCGCCCGGCTCGACCGCGGCGAGGTTGATGAACTGCGGCGGTTCGCCGAGTCGAGCGACCACTTCGACGCCCAGCGCCTCAGCCCAGAACGCCGCGCTGCGCTCGGGGTCGACCGAGTCGACCTGGATCCAGCGTAACCGTCCGACCGGCTCCGACTTTCTCGATCCTGCCATCGGCGATCCCTCCCTTGCCGTGCTGCGGCGGCGGCACGGGCCCAGGGGGGCCCCTCGGTCGGCCGGACCTCATTCTATGCTCGTCCCCAGCGTGAGGCGCGTCCGTAAGTCGTAGGCGGTCGTCCCGACCTGCCCTCGGGCCCTGGCTTATCGGTCGGCGTGACCATAGGGCGAGGTGTCGGAGGTTCGATGCTCGACAAGCTGGTGTCGGCTCCGGGGAACCTCGCCTCGGCCGGAGCTTGAGCCCTGCCAGACCCCCGTAGCGACCATAGATCGAGGCGGGGGCATCGCAACCCCGTGAGCTCGCGTCGAGCCTCAGGTCTGGGAGGTGGAGCCGCTCGCCCTGGCGATGATCGCCTCGACCGCCGCGCCCTTGGCGTCGGCGTAGTTCTGCACGAACTTCCATTCCTGCCCGGCCAGCTCGCGTTTGGTGCGCTCGTACAGCTCGCGATCGTCGGGGTGGCTGCGCAGCCAGTCCCGGAAGCCGAGCATGCGCTCGATCTCCGGGCAGCCCGGCGAGAAGACGTGCAGGTTGACGTTCGTGTCCGGCCCCTTGAAGACGCGGTGCTCGTACCAGTCGGGCTCGCGGATACGCAGCACGTACCCCACCGCCTCCATGGCCGGCACGTATGCGGGTTCGTCGGCCGAATCAGGCACGACGAGCAGCATGTCGATACAGGGTTTGGCGGCCAGCCCCGGCACGGACGTGGACCCGACGTGCTCGATCACGAGCGCTCGATCCCCCAGCGTCGGCCACATGCGCGCCGCTTCACGCTCGAACAGCACCGGCCATACAGGGTCGTAGTCCACGATCAGGATGGGCGCGGCATGGGGCAGCAGCTCGCCGATGGTGTGGGCGCGGATCTCGTCGTCGGTCGGCGGGCTCACGGCTGCTCCGCGAGGTCGGCGATCATCGCTGTCGAGTCTAGCGGCCGTGGCACCGGACGGGCGCAGCCGCAACGCCCGTGGAATCCCCGGCGGTCGTAGACGGGGGCTTGGGGAGCGACAAGCGCCTCCTATCCGCGCCGATCGCCCCGGGTTCGGCCCGGTGCAGCCTCGTTTCGAGCGTGGCCGAACGTGGCCTGAGTGTGACCCGGCGCGGTTCGGGCGTCGAGCGTGACCCTGAGGGCGCCCAAGCCGGGAATCCATGAGTGTCGAGAATGTCGGGCGGCACAGGGCGGCACAGGGCGGCGGGGAGCGCCACGTGGTACGGGGGCGCGTCGCAGACCGGGGCCAGGCCGAAGTAAGCTTCGCGGGATGTCCACCCGACGCCGGCTGCGCCCCGCCCTCGGCTTCCTGCTGATCGTCGCCATCCTGCTCGTTGGCTGGGAAGCGGCCAAGCTGCTCGCCGGTGACCCGTGGCGTTTCCCGGACTACGGCTTCTACTGGGATCCGCCGCTCCGCTGGAAGCCGGTGAACGACCTGAACCTGCCCCACCTGTGGACCATCTTCGGGGCCTTCTGGGAGCTGGACGCGAAGGGCGAGACGTACCTCTCGAGCCTCATCGGCGCCGCGTTCTTCACCGCCCGCGAGTCGGCCCTCGGTTTCGCACTTGGTACGGGCGTGGGGCTCGGCCTGGCCATCGTGCTCATCCACGTGAAGGTGCTCGAGCGCGGCCTGGTGCCCCTGCTCGTGGCCAGCCAGACGGTGCCCATCATCGCCATCGCCCCGGTCGTCGTGGTGGGCCTGCGGGCGGGCTGGTTCGGGGTGGCCATCGTGGCCACGTACCTGACCTTCTTCCCCGTGACGATCGCCGCCATCCGCGGCATGCGCTCGGCCGACCCACGTGCCTTCGAGCTGATGCGTTCCTACGCCGCCGGGCGCCGTACGGTGCTCCGGAAGCTCCGCCTCCCCGCCTCCCCGCCCTACTTGTTCACGGCCTTCAAGATCGCCGCCACGGCGAGCGTCGTGGGCGCCATCGTGGGCGAGTTCCCGGCCGGTATCCGGGACGGGCTGGGGGGCGCGCTGCTCCAGGCGATGCAGTACTACAGCTTCTCCCCGCAGGATCTGTGGGCGGCCATCGCCGCCTGCGCCGCCCTGGGCATCGTCGCCTTCCTGCTCGTCGTCACCGCCGAGCGCATCGCCCTGCGGGGCTATCGACCGACCGAAGACGGAGCCCGCGCATGACAGACAGCCAGACCGACACCGTCGTCCAGCTCTCGGGCGTCTCCAAGGTCTTCGAGGGGCGCGGCCAGAAGGCGGCCCGCGTGGAGGCGCTGAGCGGCATCGACCTTTCCGTGCGGCGCGGCGAGTTCATCTCGCTCATCGGGCCGTCGGGCTGCGGCAAGAGCACGCTGCTGCGCATCGTGGGCGACCTGATCGGCGTCAGCGACGGCACGGTCATGGTCAACGGCAAGCTCGCCCGGGAGGCTCGCCTCGCTCGTGAGTACGGCATGGTCTTCCAGGCGCCGGTGCTGTTCGACTGGCGGACGGTGCAGCGCAACGTCGAGCTGCCGCTCGAGATCATCGGCCGCCCGAAACAGGAGCGCGAGGCCAGGGCCCGGGAGATGCTGGCCCTGGTCGAGCTGGGCGACTTCGCCGGCCACCATCCTTGGCAGCTCTCGGGCGGCATGCAGCAGCGCGCGGCGATCGCCCGGGCACTCGCCCTCGACCCGGCCATCCTGCTCATGGACGAGCCGTTCGGCGCCCTGGACGAGATGACGCGTGAGCGGATGAACCTGGAGCTGCTGCGCATCTGGGAGCGCACCGCGACGACGGTCATCTTCGTCACGCACTCGATCCCCGAGGCGGTCTTCCTCTCGACGCGCGTCGTGGTCATGTCCGCGCGGCCGGGGCGCATCACGAAGATCGTGCCCATCGACCTGCCGCGCCACCGCGACGTGGAGACGCGCGAGATGGAGCACTACTTCGAGCTGATCACCGAGGTGCGCGAGAGCCTGCGCGGCTCGGAGGGGGAGGCGGTCGATCCGCGCCGCGTCGCCGCCGAGGGGTTGTCGGCTTGAGCGTCGTGGCGGCTCCCGTGCCGTCTTCGGGCGTCGCCGTCGCGCGCACGCTGCGTGGCTGGCTCCTGCCGCTGGGGATCTTCGTCGGGTTCCTCGTGGTGTGGGACATCCTCGTCCGCTTCCTCGGGCTGCCGCAGTTCATCCTGCCCGCACCCTCGAGGATCGCCGAGGCCTGGGTGGTCTACCTGCCCGAGCTGTGGGCCTCGACCACCTACACCCTCGTCGAGATCGTCGCCGGCCTGATCATCGGCTCCTCGGCGGGCATCCTCATGGGTGCCCTCACCGCGCGCTGGGTGGGCCTGCGCGAGTCGCTGCTGCCCTTCGCGGTCGCGGTCAACTCGATCCCCATCATCGCTTTCGCGCCGCTGCTCAACAATTGGTTCGGGCTCGACTCGCAGCTCTCCAAGGCGATGGTGGCGGCGGTGCTCTGCTTCTTCCCGGTCATGATCAACACGGCCCGCGGGTTGCTCCACGTGGACCCGGCCGCGCTGGAGCTGCTGCGCTCGGGTGCCGCCAGCGAGGCGCAGGTCTTCCGCATGGTGCGCGTGCCGTCGGCGCTGCCGTTCGTCTTCACCGCGCTCAAGGTGGCCACGACCCTGGCCACGATCGGCGCCATCATCGGGGAGTACTTCGGGGCGCCGAGCCTGAGCATCGGCCAGTACATCGTGCGCTACGCCGCGTTCCTCAACCTCGAGCGCTCCTGGGCCGCGATCGTCTTCGCCTGCTCCATCGGCATCGGGCTGTACATGCTCGTCGTCGCGGTCGAGCGACTCGTGATGCCCTGGCACTCCTCGTTCCGGGCGGGGGAGGCGTAGGGGGGCACCTCGCGGGGCCGCAGCGCGAATCTCGGTCCCCCGGCGGCCCCACCATCGCGTAGACTGCGCCGAGACATCGAGGACCGTCCCGGCGCCCGGGAGCGCGCGCGACGGGCGATGAACACGGGCCATGCACGCATCGGTCCGTCGGAGGAGGCAGGTCCCCCTTTCCAGGGACCCAATGAGGAGGGTGCGATGAGGTTGCCTCGTCGTCTCGTGGCCGTGGGCGCCGCGATCATGCTCGTCGCCGTCGGGTGCTCGTCCGCCCCCGCCGCGCTGACGCCGATCAAGCTTCAGCTCCAGTGGTTCCCGCAGGCCCAGTTCGCGGGCTACTTCGCGGCCGTGGACCAGGGCTACTACAAGGCCGAGGGTCTGGACGTCACGATCCTGCCCGGCGGCGTGGACATCGTCCCGGCGACGGTCGTGGCCGGCGGCAACGCCGAGTTCGGCATCTCCTGGGTGCCCAAGGCGCTCGCCGCGCGCGAGAGCGGCGCCGACATCCAGTTCATCGGCCAGGTCTTCCAGCGGTCGGGCACCCTGCAGATCTCCTGGAAGGACTCGGGCATCACCAAGCCCGAGGATTGGAGGGGCAAGAAGGTCGGCACGTGGGGCTTCGGCAACGAGGCCGAGCTGTACGCCGCGATGCAGAAGGTCGGGATGGACCCGACCAACGCCTCGGACGTGACGATCGTCTCCCAGGACTTCACGATGACCGCGTTCCTCAACGGCGAGATCGACGCCGCCCAGGCGATGATCTACAACGAGTACGCGCAGGTCCTCGAGGCCAAGAACCCCGACACGGGGAGCCTCTACACGGCCGACGCCCTGGACGTCATCAGCATGGAGTCGGCCGGCACGGCCATGCTCCAGGATGGGATCTTCGCTTCGCAGGCCTACCTGAAGGACCACGAGGACGTGGCCGTCAAGTTCCTGCGCGCCTCGTTCAAGGGCTGGATGTTCTGCCGCGACAATGCCGCGAAGTGCGTGGACAGCGTCCTCGCCGCAGATGCCAAGCTGCCCAAGGGTCACCAGACCTGGCAGCTCAACGAGATCAGCGGCCTCATCTGGCCCTCCCCCAACGGCATCGGCATGATGGACGGCGCCGCGTTCGCACGGACCGTCCAGGTCGCGCTCGACGGCAAGATCCTGACCCAGGCACCCGACGCGGACGCCTGGACGAATTCGTACGCCGAGAAGGCCCTCAAGGACCTCGCCGGCGACGCGAAGGGCGAGTCCTGGACGAAGGCCACGGTCACCCTGACCGAGGGCGGCCAGTAGGTTCGCCTCCCTCCTCGGGGAGTGGCGGTCGCGCCGCTCCCCGGGTTCATCGGTTCGCGACAGAGGCCGGCCCTCAAGGGCCGGCCTCTTCGTTCGGGTGATGCGGGAAAGGGGCCGTGAGTCGGGCTCGGGTGTCGGGGCGGGACCTCGAGGCTGGAAGGCGTCGGGGCCCAGAGCGCACCGGACCTCGTTCTATGTTCGGGCCGAACGTGAGGCGTGCGCTGAAGGCCCGAGGCCGGGTGGTGGAGGGGCACCCTATCGACCGCAACGAACATAGAACGTGCGTTTCGAGCCATCTCTCGGGCCACAAGGGTGGCGAGCGTGGGCCAATCTCCGGGTAAGCCGGAGCCTAGCCGCTGCCAAGCCCAGCCAGCGACCATAGAACGAGGATGAGCCGACTCAGACGCCCCGACCTCGCCGCGGAGGTGGCCCGCCGCAACCAGGAGCAGTTCGCGCGCCTCGGCGGGGAGATCCTCGTCACGAGGCGGCGGCGCCGCTGGACGCAACAGGAGTTAGGCCGGCGGGCGGGGGTGTCGCCGATGATGATCTCGCGCATGGAACGAGGCCTCGGCGGGCACGCCTCGCTGGACACCTGGCAGCGGGTCGCGACCGCGCTGGGCCGGCCGCTCGGCGTGACGATGGCCCGCGATCCCGCGGAGGAACCGGCCGATGCGGGCCATCTGAAGATCCAGGAACTGATCCTGCGGCTCGGCCGCGCGACGGGGAGGGGCCGCTCGTTCGAGCTGCCGACGCGCCCCGCCGATCCGAGCCGCTCCTCCGACGCGGCCCTGCGCGACGATCCGCAGCGCACGCTGATCCTCATCGAGTGCTGGAACACGATCGGCAACATCGGGGAGGGGGCGCGCTCGTCGTCGCGCAAGGTGGCCGAGGCCGAAGGGCTTGCCGCAGTCGCGGGTGGCGACGAGGGCCCATATCGTGTCGCCGCCTGCTGGGTGGTGCGCGCCACGCGACGCAACCGCGAGCTCATGGCACGCTACCCGGAGGTGTTCGCGGCGCGCTTCCCGGGCAGCTCGCTCGGCTGGGTCCGCGCGCTCGCCGAGGGCACGGCACCGCCGCAGCAGCCCGGACTCGTCTGGTGCGACGTGGCCGCCACGCGCCTCTTCCCCTGGCGCCGGCCCAGCTCGGCTACCCCTCCGGCGGGGCGATCACCAGCGGCTCGCCGACGCGCGAGAAGCTGAGATCGGAGCGGATGGAGACGGGAACGGGCTTGTCGTCCTTGCGCGCCCGAGCATCCAACGTGAACAGGCCGCGCACGGGCTTCCCCGACGCGTCCACCCACAGTTCGAAGACGGTCCAGGTGTGGACGACGTCCTTCACGGCCGGCGCGAACGTCGTGTCGACGGGCAGCAGGGCGAGCCGCAGGTGCCGCAGCGGGCGCCCGTCCACGACCTCCGCCCCGAGGTCCGCGATGACAGTACCAGCGGTCAGCCCCAGGAAGGGGTCGAGGCTGCGCTGCGGGGCGTCGCCGTCGCGCCACGGGCCGCCCGACTCGCGGGAATAGGCCACGGGCGGGATGACCACGATGTCCGAGTGCGTCGGGCGGGCCGACGTCGTGACGTCCAGTGTCCCGGCGTAGGCCGGGCCGGCGAAGTCCAAGGCCGAAACCACCGTGACGACCTCCCCGCCCACGGTCACGACCGTCCGGCTCTCCACGTGGAAGGTCCGATCCGGCGCGGACACGAGGGCCACGAAGGCACCGACCACCGGAGACGAGGGCAGCGAGCCCTGTGGCATCGAGCCCACCGGCGTCGCCTCCGCGCCCGAACCCGTCCGGAAGCGATCCCCGAAGACGAGCGCGAACAGCCCGGCCGCCGCCACGAGTACGACCCCGGCGATGATCGACGACTGGATCACGCCCAGGCGCGGCATGATCGGCCGCCCGAAGAACCGGACGGGGCGGCCGTCGCGGGTCATGCCGGCGTGCGGGCCATCATCGGTGGCTGGTGCCGAACTGGCGGTCGCCCGCGTCGCCCAGGCCGGGCAAGATGTACCCCTTTTCGTTGAGCTGTCGGTCGAGCGCCGCGCAGTACATCTCCACGTCAGGGTGCGCGTCCGCGACCGCGTGCACGCCCTCGGGCGCCGCGATGAGGTTGATGAGCTTGATGCGGCGGGCCCCCCAGTTCTTCAACACCTCGATGGCGGCCGTGGCCGAGCCACCCGTGGCGAGCATCGGGTCGAGGATGAGGCAGAGGTCCACGGTCGCCGTGTCGGGCAGCTTGTTGTAGTACTCGACCGGCCGCAGCGTGCGCTCGTCGCGGAAGAGCCCGAGGTGCCAGACCTCGGCGGTGGGCATCAGCTCGAGCATGGCGTCCACCATGCCCAGCCCGGCACGCAGGATGGGGATGAGCCCGATGCGGTCGGCCAGCTCGGCGCCGGGGGTCGTCTCGAGGGGCGTCTCGACGCTGATGGGCTTCGTGCGAGCATCGGCCAGCGCCTCGTACCCGAGCAGCCAGCTGATCTCGCGCACCAGCTCGCGGAACTTCTTGGGCTCCGTGGACGTGTCGCGCAGCAGCGCCAGCTTGTGCGCGACGGCGGGGTGCGTGCTGACGTGGAACGTGGCCGGGATGGGTCGGGCGGAAGTCGACGGGATCGAGATGGCATCGGGCACGGAGCGCGCTCCTTGGGTGCGTGGCTGGGGCCGTGGCCGTCTTTGGGTGGGCCGTTCGGAGCTCCGAGCGTCCAGTCTATCCGCCGCGGGTTCGCTAGGCTGTACGCCATGCTCAGGGTCGCGGTGATCGGCACCGGGTTCGTGGGTCCGTTCCATGTGGACGCCGTGCGTCGCGGCGGCTACGGCGAGGTGACGCTCATCGCCGGGTCGGACGCGGGGCGCGCCGCGGAGCGGGCCCGGGCGCTCGGCGTCCACCGGTCGACGGCGAACGTCGCGGACGTCTTCGGGGATCCCGCCATCGACGTCGTGCACGTCTGCACGCCGAACGTCTCCCACGTCGACCTGACCGAGCGCGCGCTCGCAGCGGGCAAGCACGTCGTGGTCGAGAAGCCCGTCGCCATGGACCTCGACGGTGCCCATCGGTCGCTGCGCGCGGCCCGCGCCTCCGGACGCCATGCCATGGTCGCTTTCACCTACCGCGGCTACCCCATGGTCCGGCGGGCGCGGGCGATCGTGGCGGCCGGTGCGGGCGAGTTGGGTGCGCTGCGGCTCGCTCGCGGCCAGTACATCCAGGACTGGCTCTCCGACCCGGGTGCCTACAACTGGCGGGTCGATCCGGCTATCGGCGGCACGTCGCGGGCGGTGGCCGACATCGGCTCGCACTGGTTCGACACGACCGAGTTCGTGAGCGGGCAGCGGGTCGAGGCGGTCTTCGCGGATCTCGCCACCTTCATCCCCATCCGTCGGCGCTCCGCGGGGAGTGGCGCCCTGGCGTTCGGCGGCAGCAGCGCCGACGGCGAAGAAGTGGCGATCGCATCGGAGGATGCGGCCACGATCCTGGTGCGCATGATCGGCGGGGCCCGCGGGGCGTGCGTCCTCAGCCAGGTCTCGACCGGCTGGAAGAACGGCTTCGAAGTGGCGCTCGACGGGGAGCGCGCCTCGCTCGTCTGGGCGCAGGAGGATCCCGAGCGACTGTGGGTACGGACGAAGGATGCGGCCCGGACGATGCAGCGGGCGGCGGGGGACACCGCCGGTGCGGACGCCGCCGGTACGGGGGCCGTGCCCGGGGTGCCGTCCTTGCCGGCCGGTCATCCGGAGGGATACGCGGAGGCGTTCCGCGACCTCTTCCGGCCCTTCTACCGCGCCATCGTGGAGGGCGATCCGCCGCGCTACGCGGCAAGCGACCCCGGCGACGAGGCGCCGTACCCGACCCTTGGCGACGGGCTCCGGGCGGTCGCCTTCGTCGAAGCGGCGCTCCGCTCGTCCCGCGAGGGCCGCTGGGTCGACCTGCCCGACTAGGGGATCGCGTCCATCGACCTCCGCCGCGCTACCATCCCCTGGTGCCCACCTCCACCACGCGCCGACGCTCCGACGGCCCCGCCTCAAGGGCGCCCCGCGGGCGGTCGAACGGTCGCCGCGGTCCGGCCTGGCCGGCCAACGTCCCCGCGCCGGTCCTCGTCGAGCAGCGGCGCGGCGCCATCACGGAGAGCCGCCACCGAGGGCATGTCGTGCAGGTGGGCGCGGACGGTGCGATCGAGCGGGCCATCGGCGATCCGAACGTCGTGGTCACGCTGCGCAGCGCCGTCAAGCCCTTCGCGCTGGCCGCGCTCGTGGAGTCGGGCGCGGCGGATGAGCTGAACCTCACCCAGCCGGAGCTGGCGGTCATGGCCTCCTCGCACCACGGCGAGGACCTCCACGTGCGCACGCTGCAGGCGGTCTTCCGCCGTGCGGCGCTGAGCCAGAACCTCCTCGCCTGCGGGACGGCCTGGGCTCCGCTCGACGAGCTGACCGCGACCCGCCTCGCGCGCGACGGGGAAAGACCCGGCGCGATCCGGCACATGTGCAGCGGCTTCCACGCCGCGAGCATCCTGCTCAGCCGCCACGCCGGCTGGCCCCTCGAGGACTACTGGCAGATGGACCATCCCAGCCAGGTCGCGGTGCGCTCGACCGTGGCGAGGGTCTTCGGCACGACTCCGGCGAAGCTTCAGACCGCCCAGGACGACTGCGGCGTCCTCACCTACGCCTTCCCGCTCGTGGACGTGGCCCGCGCGTACGCCCTGCTGGCCGATCCCCTGGGCACGGCCCTCGATGCGACCAGGGCTGCCCTCGGGCCGGCGCTCACGCGCGTCCGCGACGCGATGGTCGCCGCCCCGGAGCTGGTCGGTGGCGTCCGCGGCTCGCTGACCACGGCGCTCATGAAGGCCCGGCCCGGGATGCTCGTCTCGAAGTCGGGCGCCGAGGCACTGGAGGGCGTGGGCCTGCTCCCGGGTGCCCGCGGGTCGGGCTCGCGACCCGGTGGCCTGGCCCTGAAGATCGAGGATGGAGACGGCCGGGGCCGCGCCCTGTCGGCGGCCGTGGTCGAGGCCCTTCATCAGGTGGGCGCACTGGATGACAAGACCCTGCGCCAGCTGGGCCGCCTGCATCGGCCCCCCACGACCGACGCGCGCGGCGACGCGGTGGCCGAGTCGGTGGCCGTCTTCGAACTGGCGCCGATCTCGGAGCTGCTCTAGCCGCCAGGTGGCATGAGGCGAGCGACGATGCAGCGTATCCCAGACCCCTACCGCGTCCTCGGCGTCGGCCGCGACGCCACCACGGCCGAGATCAAGGCGGCTCACCGCCGCCTCGCGAAGCGCTTCCACCCCGACACCGCGGCGGCCGACGAACCGGTCTTCCTCGCCGTGCAGGGGGCCTACGAGCTTCTCAAGGACCCGCTCCGACGCGCCGAGTGGGACCGCAAGCACGCGCCCGGACCCGTCCGCGCCGGCGAGACGACGTCCAGGCGATCACCCCTCCGAAAGCGCCCCACCGAGCCGAAGCCATCCGAGCCTGCGCGCCCCGCCCAGGGACCGAAGGCCCCGCCCTGGACCGAGCCCGGGCGGCGCACCGACCACGGCCCCGATCCGGACGTCTACAGCCGCTCCAGCGGCGCGGCCTGGTCCTCGGCGGCGCGGGCCTACTTCCGGCGCGCCTCGGCGGACATGCCGAGCGGCGCGGCCAACCCGAACACACCGCGCTGGACGACGCCGGTCGGAACGGCGCCGAAGCCACGCTACGACGCCCCGCCGCGTCCCGCGCCGGCAGCCGAGGAGGCCTCGCCCCGGCCGGCCGGCGCGCGCCACTCGGCGAGACTGGCCTGGCCCAGCGGCGTCCAGCGCATCGAGTCGGCCCTGACGGCCGCGCTGCCCTTCGCCCTCGTGGCCGGCTTCGGCGCCGTCGGTCGGCTGGGTCCTCGGTCGGCCGGCATCGCCGCACTCGTCGTCCTCGCCGTGGCCTGGTTCGGCTTCTACGGGAAGCCAAGGGTGGCCTGGCTCGCCACACGCGGTGCGTTGGGCGGCGTGATGGGCTATCTGGCGTACCTCGGCGCGAGCCTCGTCCTGCCCCTGGGGGCCTCCGTGCTCACATCGTTCATCCTCGCCATACTCTCCATCGGCGCCGCCTATGCGGCCGGCGTCGCCCTCGCCCTGCGCGACGTGCCGGTCCGCCGGCCGTGGCTGCCGCCCCCCGGGAGTCCCGATTGACCGCTCGTCCCCTCGGCGCCGCCGAGCTGCTTCGTTCCGTCGGGCTGCTGGCCGACGGCCCGGCCGCCTGGGGCACGCCGGTCCGCTCGAACCGCCCGGGCGTCTATGTGATCGAGCTGCCCTCGCCGCCGCAGGCCGCCCCCGTGGATTTCGAAGCAGTCGGCCGGTGGCTCGAGCGGGTCCCCGGGCTGACCCTCGACGGCGCCACGCCGACCGGCCGTGAGCTGGCCGCGCGGCTGCATCGCTTCTGGCTGCCCGACCAGCCGGTGCTCTACGTCGGGATGTCGGCGGCATCGATCGGCGCCCGGGTCGCGGCTTACCACCGAACGCCGCTGGGCGACCCCCGGCCACACGCCGGCGGCTACTGGCTCAAGACGCTCTCCGGGCTCGACCGGCTGCGGGTCTGGTGGGCGGAGACCGCGGCGGCCGAGGAATACGAGGACGGGCTGCTGTCGGCCTTCGCCGAAGGGGTCCCAGCGGAGGTCGCCGCGGCGCTCCATGACCCGGCCGTCGTGCTGCCCTTCGCCAACCTCCAGACCGCCGACGGCGTGCGCAAGGACCACGGCATCCGCGGCGCGCTCCTCGCCCGCGAGCCGGTCGGTCCCGCGACCCCGGCCGAGCGCCGTGCCGCGGCGGCGCGGGCCACGGCCGGCGGCGCGTCGACGAGCCGGGCCACCGGCGTCCTGCGCTCCGAACGCGTGCTGCGCCGCCCGCGCTCCGCCGCCGACCGCGCGGCGCCGACGCAGGGCCGGAACGCCGTCCGGCCGCCGACTCGCCTCACCGAGGCCGGCCTCTCCGCACTCCGCGCCGAGCTCGGTGAGCTGACGACCGTGGCGCGGCCGGCTGTCGTGGCCCGCATCAAGGCCGCCCGCGAGCTGGGCGACCTCAAGGAGAACTCGGAGTACCAGGAGGCGCGCCGCGAGCAGTCCTTCCTGGAGGGTCGGGTCCAGGCCATCGAGGAGCTCCTGCGCCACGTCGAGATCATCGAGGGGGGCTCGGACGAGGGCCGCGTCAGGCTCGGCTCCACCGTCGTCGTCGAGCACGACGGCGTCGAGGCGACGTACGCGGTGGTGGGCACGAACGAGTCCGATCCCGTCGGCGGGAAGGTGTCGATCGGCTCGCCCATCGGCGCCGCGCTCCTGGGCAAGGCCGAGGGCGACGAGTTCGAGGTCGTCACTCCGTCGGGGCGTCTCCGCTACCGGATCGTCGCGGTTCGCTGACTTCACGGACAATGGCGGCGTGACCATCCGCTGCCGCATCGCGCCGAGCCCGACCGGGCCGCTCCACATCGGGACGGCACGCACGGCGCTGTTCAACTACCTCTTCGCGCGCCACGTCGGCGGCACGTTCATCCTCCGCCTGGAGGACACGGACGTCGCCCGCTCGACGGTGGAGTACGAGCGCGACATCCTCGACGGGCTGCACTGGCTGGGCATCGCGTGGGACGAGGGGCCGGAGGTGGCCGGCCAAGCGGCGCGCGGCCCGTTCGGGCCCTATCGCCAGATGCAGCGGCTCCCGCTCTACGCCGAGGCGGCCGAGCGGCTGCTGCGCGAGGACAAGGCCTACCCCTGCTACTGCACGCCAGAGGAGCTGGCCGCCGACCGTTTCGCGTCCGAAGTGGCCCACCGGCCGCCGCGCTACGTGGGCCGCTGCGCGCGGCTCATCGCCGCCGAACGGCGGGCGCGCGAGGCGGAGGGTCGGAAGCCCGTCATCCGCTTCCGTGTCGGGGAGGGGAGCGTCGCCTTCGACGACATCGTGCGCGGGCGCGTGGAGTTCAACGTCGACGCGCTGGGCGGCGACCTCGTCATCGTCCGCTCCGACGGCACGCCGCTCTACCACTTCACGGTCGTCGTGGACGATGCGGCGATGGCCATCACGCACGTCATCCGCGGCGAGGACCACCTCTCGAACACGCCCAAGCACATCCTGCTCTTCCGGGCCCTGGGCGCCGAGGTTCCCGACTTCGCGCACCTGCCGCTCATCCTCAACGCCGACCGGACGAAGATGAGCAAGCGCAAGAGCCAGACCGCAATGGCCGACTACATCGCCCAGGGCTTCGTGCGCGAGGCGCTCGTCAACTACCTCGCGCTGCTGGGCTGGTCGAGCGGTACCGAGGAGGAGATCTTCACGCTCGACGAGATCGCCGGGCGCTTCGACCTCTCGCGCGTGCAGCAGGGCGGTGCGGTCTTCGACCGCGAGCGCCTGGAGTGGCTCGACGGCCAGTGGATCCGGCGCCTCTCGCCTGACGAGCTGGTCGAGCGCATGGCGCCGTTCCTCACCGCCGCGCTGGCCGTGCGGCGGGCCGAGGGGGCGGTGGTTCGTGACCCCTCGGAGGCCGAGCTACGCTCGCTGGTGCCCCTGGTGCGGGAGCGGCTGCCGGTGCTCGGCGCCATCGGCAGCCTGGTCGACTTCCTCTTCCTCGAAGATGTCACCGTGGAGCCCGACCTGCTGGTGCCCAAGAGGTGGGACGTGGCCCAGGCCCTCGACGGGCTTGCCCAGGCGCGACGCGTCATCGCCGACGTGGGCGCCGTGTCCTTCGAGGCGGACGAGATAGAGCCGCCGCTGCGGGCCCTCTGTGAGGCGCGCGGCTGGAAGGCCGGCGACCTCTTCATGGCCATCCGCGTGGCAGTTACCGGGCGGACCACGGCGCCGCCGCTCTTCGACACGATGGTCGCACTCGGCTACGAGCGGACGCTGGCGCGGCTGGACGCGGCCCGGGAGGGGCTCGCCGCCGTCGCGTAGCCCGGCGCCGTCGCCGACGGGGGGCATGTCCGAGGGTCCTGCGAGGCCGCGTATCCGCACGCGACTGCCGCCCGATGACGGTCAATGTCGAGTCAGACACGCTCGACTTCGCGGGTTGGCATGCTCGCCGGTCATGTCCCGCGCGGCCGGGGGCCGCTGGACCCGGAAATGGCACGCCGTTCGGCTCTGGTGGGCACGCGATGCCGAGCGCACCGTGCGCCCATCCCGGCACGGGTGC
>LDXM01000008.1:0-17128 GCA_001443375.1 Chloroflexi bacterium CSP1-4 | reverse complement strand
GAGTCCTCGTCGTCCACCACGACATCGACATGGCGGACCTCGAGACCGACGAGCTCCGCAGCCGGGGCTACGAGGTCGAGCAGTGCTGGGGTCCCAAGTACACCTCCTGCCCGGTGATGCGCGGCGAGAAGTGCGCCGCGGCCGATCGCGCCGACGTGTTCGTCTACGACGTCTTCTCGACCGGTGAGACCGACGGCGGCCGTAGCCTGATCTCCGGCCTGCGCGACCTCTACCCGCACACCCCGGTCGTGCTGACAGCTCCGGGCATGGAGCTCGAATGGGTCGAGATCGAGGGCCCGCACCGCGTGATCCCGCTGGTCGGGCCGCCCACGAGCGCGCGACTCCTCGAGGCCATCGACCAGGCGCTGGCGACCGAGCGGGAGCCGGTCCAGCCCGCGACGCTCTAGGCTGGGCGCCCATCCGGCGCTACCCTTGGGCCGACCCCACCCTGCGGGAGGACTGAGGGAGGACGGCCCGTGGACAGAGCGAGCTTCGGGGCGTGGCTCGACCGGTACGTCGAGGCCTGGCGCACCTACGACCGAGCGGCCATCGGGGACCTCTTCACCGAGGACGCCGAGTACCGCTTCCATCCCTTCGACCCGCCGGTCCGCGGCCGTGCCGCTATCGTCGCCGCGTGGCTGGAGTCGCCCGACGCGCCGGGGTCATGGCGCTGCCGCTACGCGCCCTACGCGGTGGAGGGTGACGACGCCGTCGCGCACGGCTGGACCGAGTACCTCGTCGACGATGGGGAGACCGTCGACCGGCGCTACGCCAACGCCTACCTGTGCCGCTTCTCCCCGGATGGCCGCTGCGCGTCGTTCACCGAGTACTACGTGCCGCAGCGCCCCCGGGCGGCGGCCGCGGCGCCGGCTGCGTAGGCGCGGGCGAGGGCGCGGGAGAGGGAGGATCGATGGGCGCGACCGTCGCGCAGGTGGAGAGCCACGGGGTCGACTGGGAGCTGCGCCTCGAGCGGGACGACGTGCTGCCCGGAACGACGGTGAAGGGTCGGGTCGCCCTCGCCGCGCCCGACGGGATCGCCGGGCGCGGCATCGTGGCGGCGCTGGTCGCCACCGAGCAGTGGCGCTACCGCGAGTCGTACACGGACTCGCAGGGGCATGTCCAGACGCGGACGGTCACCACGACCGACGAGCTCCTGCGGCTCCCCGTCCAGCTGTCCGGACCGATCACGTTGGCGCCCGGCGAGCGACGCGAGCTCGACCTGGAGGTGCCGGTCGCGCCGCTCGGCCCGGCCACGCTCGAGGCGAACGCGAGCCGCCTGACCTGGGACCTCGAGGTGAAGCTCGATCGCGAGGGCGCCTTCGACTCGAAGATCGTCGTCCCCGTGCGCGTCCTCCAGCCCACGGCGCTCCTCCGCGCCGGCGTCGTCCACGTGGGCGAGTTCGCCCTCTACGAGGCAGCCGACTCGGCGACCGGCGAAGCGCGCGCGACGCTCGAGATCAAGCCCATGCCGATCTGCATCGGTGCACCGATCGACGGGGCTCTGACCGTCGAGACCGACGGCGAGCTCGATCTGCAGGAGGTCCGCCTCGAGCTGCGGGTCAAGGTCAAGGCCACCGTTCCGAGCGGCGAAGAGGAGGAGCTGACCGTCTGGGTCGGCCGCCTGGCGGGCGAGGGTCGGTTCGGCGGGGCGAGCCGGACGATCCCGTTCCGCGCCGACATCCCGGCCCTGTACCTGCCCACCATCGAGCTGCCGCACGGCCGGACAGATGCCACCTGCCACGTCATCCTCGCGAAGGCCTGGGCCCGTGACGCGCATCTCGTGCGCGACGTGGCCATCTGCTCGACGACGGAGATCTGAGCCGGGTCCGACCCGTGCGCGCGCCGTGCCGCGGTCGGCCCGGGCCGCTGGCTGCCTGAGCATCCCCCGCATTCATATTCCCCGGCTTGGATGGCGTCAGGCGAACCCGGCCGGCCGCCGCGCAGCCCGACCCGCGCTCGGCCACGCTCGGCCACGCCCGCCCACGCTCAGCGAACCCGACGAAACCGACCGTTCGCGGTCTTGCGAACGCCTTGACCACCACGAAGACCCGAGATATGACTGCCAGGAATGCGGACCTCGGCAGGGACGCCTGTGCGTCGCGCAGGGTCGCGAGCTGCGGCCGCTACCGACCTACCCGGGCCCCAAGCACCGCATGGCCCGGCTGCGGGCGTGGACTCGCCGCATCGCGATGGCCGTCAGCCGAGCACCCCGCGCAGCGCGTCACCGGCGGCCTTGATCGCGGCCTCGTCGCGCTCGTAGTACTGGAACCGCGCGTTCGCGTCGTGCCGGCTGGCCCGAACCAGGCCGGCCTCACGCAGGCGGGCGAGGTGGTTGCTGACGTTGTTCTCGCGCTCGCCGAGCGCCGCTGCCATCTCGCAGACGCAGTGTGGGCCGTCGCGGAGCATGCGCAGGATGCCCGCCCGCGTGCGGTCCGACAGGAGGGCCGCGGCGTCCACCGCCCGGGCGACGTCGGGCGCGGACAGGTCGAGTCGGGGCCCCGGCAGGACCGGCAGGTCAGCGCGCACCAACGGCCTCCGTGGCCACCGTGGCCGGCCGGAAGAGGCGCCGCTCCAGTCGCATCGCCGCCCACACGAGCGCGAGCATGACCGGCACCTCGACGAGCGGCCCGACGACCGTGGCCAGGGCGACCGTCGGTGAGAAGGCCGTGATGGCGATGGCGATGGCGATCTCGAAGTCCCGCCCGGTCGAGGCGAAGGCGACGGCGACGGCATCGCGATACGGGAAACGGAGGCGCGCGCCGACGAACAGGACGATGAAGAACATCGCGGCGAAGAAGAGGCCCATGGGGACGGCCATCTCGAGCACGATGAGCGGGCGCCCGACGATGAGATCGCCCTTCAGGGCGAACATCACGATCAGCGTGAAGAGCAGCCCGAGGATCGAGACCGCGTTGAGGATCGGCTTGAGGGCGTCCATAGCCGCCTCGCCGCCGCGACGGACGACGGCCATCCGGGTGAGCACCCCAGCTGCGAGCGGGAGCCCGAGGTAGAGGACGACGCTCTCGAACACGACCCCGACATCGAACGACACGTTGCCGATGAGGAGCCGCGCGTAGACCGGGATGAGCGCCATCTGGACGACGGCGTTCAAGGCCACGAAGACGAGCGCCATTGGTGTGTTCCCCTTGGCCAGGAAGGTGAAGATGATGACCATCGCGATACACGGCGCGAGCCCGTAGAGGACGAGGCCCGTGTGGAGCTCCGGGTCGGACACGAAGACGTTCGCCAGGCCGAGCATGAGGAACGGCGCGACCAGGTAGTTGAAGACCAGCACCACGGCAAGCTGGCGGGGCGAGCGCAGGGCATTGCCGACCTCGCCCAGGCGGACGTTCGTCATCGCCGGGTACATCATCGCGAACAACCCGATCGGGACGCCGAGGCTGATGGCATTCGGCACTGTGAGGTCGAAGGTGCCGGCGGCGATCGCCTTGAGCGCGTCGATCGGCGGCGTCAGGGCGAAGTCCGAGATCGACAGGACGCTCCCGATGGCAACCCCGGCCGCCATGCTCAGCGCGACGAAGAGCGGCAGGAGGCGGAAGTCCTCGAGACGCATGAGCAGCGCGCGAACTCGCATCGTCAGGCCCATCTCCAGGCGGCATCTCTCACGTCAGAATGTCTCAAGAATGACTGAGATGTCAACGTGCCGAGGGTCACGAAACGAGGGCCGGCATGAGCCCCGGCGTATTCCCCGCAGCGCCGGGCGCTACCCCAGCGCGGCGTTCAGCGCGACCCAGGCGATGCCGGCCACGAGCCCGCTGAGGGGGATGGTCAGGATCCAGGCCCAGACGATGTTGCCGGCCACGCCCCAGCGCACGGCGGAGAACCGGTCGCTGGAGCCCACGCCCATGATGGCCGAGGAGATGACGTGGGTCGTCGAGACCGGCATCCCGAAGTGCGAGGCTGTCAAGATGATCGAGGCCGCGGTCGTTTCCGCCGCGAAGCCGTGGATCGGGTCGAGCTTGACGACCCGTTGGCCCATGGTCTTGATGATGCGCCAGCCGCCCGCGGCGGTGCCCAGCGAGATGGCCGCCGCGGCGAGCAGGATGACCCACAGCGGGATGTCGTTCGTGGCCAGGATCCCGGCCGAGACCAGGGCCAGGGTCATGATGCCCATCGTCTTCTGCGCGTCGTTCGAGCCGTGGCTGAAGGCCATGAAGGCGGCCGAGAGCACCTGTAGCCGCCGGAATCCGTCGTTGAGACCGCGCGGGTTTTGGCGTCGGAAGATGTTCAGCAGGAGGACCATCAGGCCGAAGCCGATGCCGATGCCCAGGATGGGCGACGACACAAGCGGGACGAGGACCTTCCAGAAGATCCCCTCGAGCAGCAGGCCGCCCGCCTGGCCGCCGATCGAGACGGCCGTCAGCGTGCCGCCCATGAGGCCGCCGATGAGGGCGTGCGAGCTGGAGCTCGGGATGCCCAGCCGCCAGGTGATGAGGTTCCAGGCGATGGCGCCCACGAGCGCGGCGGCGACCACGACCTGCCCGGCGTGACCCTCGGGCGTCTGGGCGATGCCCGAGGAGATCGTCTTGGCCACGGCTGTCCCGCTCAGCGCGCCGACGAAGTTCGCCGCGGCGGACATGAGGATGGCGTGGTGGGGCTTCAGGGCGCGGGTGGAGACGGAGGTGGCGATCGAGTTGGCCGTGTCGTGGAAGCCGTTGATGTAGTCGAAGCCGACGGCCAGTCCGAAGACCGCCAGGAGGGTCAGCGTGATCCCCTCAGGCATGCTTGACGACGATCTTCTCGATGATGTTGGCCACGTCCTCGCACTTGTCGATGCAGTCCTCGAGCAGCGCGTAGATGTCCTTCCACTTGACCATGTCGATGGCCTTGGTCTTCTCCGAGAAGAGGCCGGCCACTGCCGCCCGGGCGATCCGATCGCCGTCGTTCTCGAGGCGGTGGATCTCGATCCAGTACTTCTGCAGGCCCTGGAAGCTCTTCAGCTTCGTGAGCGCCTCGTGGATCGCCTCGCACTGCTTGCGGATGATCGTGGCCTGCTGGACAGAGGCCGGCGTCGGCGCGTCCACGTGGTAGAGGATGAAGGTGTCGGCGATCTCCTCGATGAGGTCGAGCACGTCGTCCAGGCCGCTGATGAGGGCGTGGATGTCCTCGCGGTCGAAGGGCGTCACGAAGGTGGTGTTGAGCTTGCTGCCGATGGCGTGGCTCAGCTCGTCGCCGTGGTGCTCCATGGCGAAGAGCTCCTTGGCCCGCTGCTCGACGTCCTCGTAGGTCTGGAGCATCTCCTCCAGGTGTCGTGCGGCGCTGAGAACATTGGCTGCGTCCTCGACGAACATGTCGAAGAAGCGCTCCTCGCGGGGGATGAGACGGATGCGCATGCGGCCTCCCGGGGCACTGGGGCGACGGCGACCCGGTGGGGTCCTGGTCCGGGCGCGCGCGGCGCTGCTCTCGTTCCTTCTTGTACGGCCACAGGGTACCCGGTCGCGGCGCGCCGGGCGCAGCCAGTCGGCAGGAGCCCTGCCCCGCGGCAGCCCTGGCCCTAGACTTGCCCCGGTGAGCGCCATCGATCCCCGTCACGTCCTCGCGCTCGACCAGGGCACGTCGAGCTCGCGCGCCATCGTCTTCGACGACCGGGCGCGGCCGGTCGCCATCGCCCAGTACGAGGTGCACTCGCAGTTCCCCCACCCGGGATGGGTCGAACAGGACGCCGAAGCGCTGTGGGCCGGCCAGGTCCGGGCCGGGCAGCAGGCGCTGGCAGGAGCCGGCCTGGACGCCGAAGAGGTCGCCGCCGTCGGCATCACGAACCAGCGCGAGACGACGGTCGTCTGGGACGGGACGGGCCGGCCGCTCGCGCCGGCGATCGTCTGGCAGGACCGGCGCACGGCGGAACGCTGCGCCGCGCTCCGCGCCGGCGGCGTGGAACCCGCCGTCCGCGCCCGGACCGGCCTGCTCCTGGACCCCTACTTCAGCGCCACGAAGATGGCCTGGCTGCTCGAGGCGCTGCCCGATGGCCGCGACCGGGCCGAGGCCGGCGAGCTGTACCTGGGGACCGTCGACGCCTGGCTGGCCTGGCGGCTGACCGGCGGGCGCACCTGCGCCACCGACGTCTCGAACGCGAGTCGCACGCTCCTGCTCGACCTGCGCACGCGCGCCTGGTCGCCCGAGCAGCTGGCGCTCTTCGGGGTGCCGGAGGCCGCGCTCCCCGAGGTCCGGGCCAGCGACGCCGACTTCGGGACGACCGAGCCCGAGCTGTTCGGCGTACCGATCCCCATCCGGGCCATGGTCGGGGACCAGCAGGCGGCCCTCTTCGGGCAGCTCTGCCTCGCTCCCGGCATGGCCAAGAACACGTACGGGACCGGCTGCTTCCTGCTCGAGACGACCGGAGTGGACGTGCCCGCACCGCCGGACGGGATCCTGGCCACGGTCGCCTGGGAGCGCCGCACCGCTGGCGCGGACGGCGTCGCCTACGCCCTCGAGGGGAGCGTCTTCGTGGCCGGCGCGGCGATCCGCTGGCTGCGCGACGGGCTGGGCCTGCTCGGCTCGACGGCCGAGGTCGAGGAGCTCGCCGCGAGCGTTCCCGACAGCGGCGGCGTGGTGCTCGTGCCGGCCTTCGCCGGCCTCGGGGCGCCGTATTGGGATCCCGACGCGCGGGGCACCATCACCGGCCTGACTGCGGGGACGACACGCGCCCACATCGCCCGCGCCGCGCTCGAGGCCATCGCCCACCAGACGTGCGATCTCGTGGAGGCGCTCGAGGCCGGTGGCGCACCCCGCCTGACCAAGCTCCGGGCGGACGGCGGAGCGGCCCTGAACGACCTGCTGCTCCAGCTCCAGGCGGACCTGTTGGGCCGGCCGGTGGAGCGTGCCGCCGTCGCGGAGACGACCGCCCTGGGCGCCGCCCTGCTGGCCGGCCGCGCGGCGGGGGTCTGGACGAGCGACGCCGAACTGGCCGCGATCGTCGGTGTCGGCGCACGCTTCGAGCCGCGTGTCACGGAAAGCTGGCGACGTGCCGAACGCGACCGCTGGGCGGACGCGGTGGCACGGACCCGGAGCCGTCGAACGTGACCGGACCCACGCCGTCCGGCGTGGCCGGCCTCGACGGGCGCCGTTTCGACGCGGTGGTCGTGGGCGGCGGCATCCTCGGCGCCGGCGTCGCCCGCGAGCTGGCCCGCCGCGGCCTCTCCACGCTCCTCGTCGAGCGGCGCGACTTCGCCTGGGGCACCACCGCGCGCAACACGCGGCTCATCCACGGCGGGCTGCGCTACCTCGCCAACTACGACTTCGGCCTCGTGCGCGAGGGGCTGCGCGAGCGAGCCTGGCAGCTGCGGCGCGTGCCCAACCTCGTCACGCCGCTGCCACTCCTGCTGCCCTTCTACCGCGAGCCCCTCTGGCACCGGCTCAGGCTGCGCGCCGGGCTGACCCTCTACGACCTGCTCTCGCCGCGCGGTTCGTTACCCCGCCACCGCTTCCTCGGCCGCGACCGGGTGGCGGCGCTCGAGCCGGGCGTCTCGTCCGACGGCCTGCGCGAAGCCGCCCTCTACTGGGACGCGCAGGTGGAGCTGCCGGAGCGGCTCGTCATCGACGCCCTGCGTGCCGCGCAGGAGGCCGGCGCCGAGGTGCGCAACCACGTCTCGGCCACGGGGCTCCGCCGCGGCGACGGGCGCGTGGCCGCCGTGGAGCTGGCCGGCACCCTGGACGGCGCCACGGCCCTCGCCATGGCGCCGCGCATCATCAACGCCACCGGCCCCTGGGCGGACGCCACCCTGGCCGGCCTGGGGCTGGAGCGCGCACCGCTCCTGCGCCTCGTGCAGGGCATCCACCTCGTCTACCCGCGCCTCGCCGAGCACGCCGTCGCCTTCGAACATCCCGAGGATCGCCGCCTCTGCTTCGCCGTCCCCTGGCAGGGCCAGACGATGATCGGCACGACCGAGCGCGACGTCGAGGGCGGGGCGGATCGCGCCGCAGTGACAGCAGATGAGGTTCGCTACCTCGTGGCCGGCACCGAGCGCGTCTTCCCCGCCGCGCGCGGCTGTCGGCCGCTCTGGGCGAGCGTCGGCGTCCGCTCCCTGATCCGACTCGAGGGGATCGCCAACAGCGTCACCCGCCGTCATCTCCTGGTCGACCACACGCCCGATGGCGCGGCCGGCCTGACGACCGTGGCCGGCGGCAAGCTGACGGCCTGGCGCTCCATCGCGGCCGAGGTCGTGGACGAACTGCTCGGCCACCGCGACCGGCGCGCCTTGGCCGACGACGTGATCGGCGGGCCCCCGCTGCCCCCCGAGCCGACCGCGGAGGCCGGCCGGCACGCCCAGCGCCTGTGGCGGATCTATGGGGCACGTGCCGCGGAGGTCTCGGCCGTCGCCGACGCCGACCCGTGGTGGTCGCTGCCGCTCCTGCCCGACTCGGACGCCATCCGCGCCGAGGTCGCCCACGCCGTGGCCATGGAATGGGCGGCGACCGTCGGTGACGTCGTCCTGCGGCGCATGGCGCTCGGCTTCGGGCCCGACCTCGGCCGCGCCGCCGCGGAGGCCGTAGTGGCGGTCGGCGTGGCGCGCCTGGGCTGGGACGTGGCGCGGGCGCAGCACGAGCTCCAGGCCTTCGACCGGGAGAACACCGAGCGGCATCTGCCGCAGGGAGCCTGAGATGCCCAGCCACACACTCAGAGTCCTGAGCCTGAACATCCGCAACCTCATGGATCGCTGGCCGGAGCGATTGCCGCTGCTGCTGGCCGAGTTCGGCGCGCTCCAGCCGGACCTGGCGGGCCTGCAGGAGGTCGTCTACCCGCTGCAGCAGGATCGCCTCCTCGCCGCGTCGGGGGAGGGGCGCTACGAGGTCCGTCGTGCCTGGGCCTGGCGGCCCGAGGCGGGCAACAGCATCCTCGTGCGCGAGTCGCTCTCGCCCGGCCTGGCCCCCGAGACGCCCGACGATCGCCTCGATCTCGGCCTCCAGCGCGCCGCCGGGCGTGCCGAGCTGACGCTCCCCGACGGGACGCCGCTGCGCTTCGTCAACCTCCACCTGCACCATCTCGGGGGCGAAGAGCACGCGCCGGTGCGCCTGCGACAGGTGGAGGCGACCCTGGCCTGGCTCGCCACGCGGTCACCGGCCGACGCCACCATCGTCACCGGCGACTTCAACGCCCAGCCCTCCGAGCCGGCCTACCGGCGCATGGTCACGGCCGGCTTCCGCTCGGCGATGCTCGAGGCGAACGGCGCCGAGCCGGAGGTCACCTGGCCCTCGGGGCTGCAGGCGCCGGCCATGGACACCGACGGCGAGCCCGGCTGCCTCGACTACGTCTGGCTCACCGGCGCGGTGCGGGTGCGCTCGGCCCGTCTCTGCTTCGACCGGCCGGCGGTCGACGATCCGACGCTCTACCCCTCCGACCACCGGGGCATCCTCGCCGAGCTCGAGATCGGCTGAGACCAGATGCTCAGGGACGCCCGATGACCCTGCGCCTGGCACACCGTGGCGACTGGCGGGTCGGGCCCGAGAACGGCCTGCGGGCGCTGCTGGCCGGGGCGACCGCCCCGCGCTCCGACGGCGTCGAGTTCGACGTCCTCCTCGCCGCGGACGGCACCCCCGTCGTCATCCACGACGCGGACCTGCGCCGCGTGCAGGGCGTGGACGCGGCGGTTGCCGAGCTGACCGCCGCCGAGCTGGCCCCGTACGAGGTGCCGGCGCTGGTCACGGTCCTCGACGCGCTCCCCAGTGAGGCCTTCCTCGATGTCGAGCTGAAGGTGCGCCCCAACGCCGAGCTGGCGCGGGTGCTGGTCGGTGCGAGAGGCGAGGAGCCGGAGCGGGCGGTCGTCTCCTCGTTCGAGCCCCGGGCCCTGCGGGCCCTGGCGGACATGGCTCCCGGCTGGCCGCGCTGGCTCAACGTCGTTGCGCTGAGCGACCCGGTGATCGCCGCGGCTCGGGACCTCGGCTGTGCCGGCGTTTCCGCCGAATGGCACGCCGTCACGCCGGCCAGCGTTCGTCTGTGCCGCAGGGCTGGGCTAGACCTGGCCGCCTGGACCGTCCGCCGCCGCCCGACCTTCGACCGCCTCGCTCGCCTCGGGGTGGTCGCCGTCTGCGTCGAGGCCGCCGCGCTCGACGGCTAGGACGAGGCGACCGGCGCGTCCGTGCGCACGGCGCGCACGATGGCCGACCACATGCCGTCGGCGACCGCGTGCGTCGGGGTCACCGTCACGTCGCGGAAGCCGACCCCTTCCAGCCCCGCCCGGTACTCGGCGAACGATAGGGCGCCGGCGATGCAGCCGACGTAGCTGCCGCGCTCGGCGCGCTGTGCGGGCGCCAGGTCGTCGTCGGCCACGACGTCGCTGATGCCGATGCGCCCGCCCGGCCGCAGGACGCGCGCCATCTCGGCGAAGACGGCCGGCTTGTCCACCGAGAGGTTGATGACGCAGTTGCTGATGATCACGTCGATGTTGGCAGCCGGCAGCGGGATCGCCTCGATCCGGCCGCGCAGGAACTCGACGTTGGTGGCGCCCTCCTCGGCGGCGTTGCGGACGGCGAGGGCGAGCATCTCGTCGGTCATGTCGAGGCCGAAGACCCGGCCGCTCGGACCCACGCGTCGCGCCGAGAGGAGCACGTCGATGCCGCCGCCCGAGCCGAGGTCGAGGACGCGCTCGCCCTCGTGCAGCTCGGCGACCGCGATGGGGTTGCCGCAGCCGAGGCTGGCCAGGCGCGCCGCCTCGGGCAGCGTGTCGGCGTCCGCGTCGTAGAGACCGGCCCCGAAGGCCTCGCCCTCGTCGGCGCAGCAGGGCGCGGCCTCCGGCGTCAGCACGGAGAGGGCGGCCGAGGCGTAGCGTTCGCGCACGAGCTCGGTGAGCTGGTCGGTCATGGTCGGTTCTCCTTGGTGATCAGGCGTTGAGGACGTCGAGGACGATGCGGGCGGCAAAGGCGAGGACGATGGCGCTGCCGAGCAGCGACGTCGCGGTGCGCAGGCGGCCGCCGGCATGGTGGTGGAGCAGGGCGCCGAACCCGACGATCACGGTCTGCCAGGCCAGCGAGGCCAGGAAGGCGGCGACGGCGAAGGCGATCTTCGAGGCCGGATCGTCCGCGATGCCGGGCAGGCCCAGGATGAGGGCGGCGAAGTAGGCCACGGTCATGGGGTTGATGAGCGTCAGGCCGGTGATGACGAGGTAGGCACGGCGCATCGTCGGCGGATCCTCGTCGCGCACGGCGGCGCCACCGTTGCGGAGCGCGAGCAGGCCGCGCACGGCGATGACCACGAGGACCGCCACGGCCAACAGCCGCAGGGGCGTCTGCCAGGGCGCGAGCAGGTCGGCGATGGCGATCCCGAAGAGGGCGGCCAGCAGCGCGTATGACCCATCCGCGGTGGCGGCGCCGGCGCCGGCCGCCCAGCCCACGCGGAAGCCGTGGCGCACGGCCGCCTCGATGATGAGGACGGCGATGGCGCCGACGGGGATGGCGATGCCCAGGCCGGCGAAGAGCCCCGCCACGAAGGCGTCGGTCACGGGCTAGCAGCCCCGGCTGGCAGCGGTGCCGCGCCCGAAGAGGCGACCGGCCATCACGCGGCAGCGTGTCGCGGCGACCGTGAGCATGCGGCGGAGTCCGCGGTCCTCGAGGTCGCGCTCCCGCTCGAAGCGCAGCGCGCTGGCAAGAAGGGGAAGGGTGAGGTTCATCGTTCGCTCCCAAGCGTGCGTGGTCGGGTCGGTCGGTTGCGAATCTACGCTATACATCGACTGTTGTCAATATTGACACGGCTCTATATGATGGCCGCACGTGACGCGAACCTCCGACCCCGACGCCCGCCTCCTCCAGGCCCTAGCCGATCCCACCCGCCTGGCCATCGTGCGCCAGCTCAGCGCCGAGAGCGCGACCTGCGCCTGCGACCTGACCGTGTGCATCGACCTGGCCCAGCCGACCGTCTCCCACCACCTCCGGGTGCTTCGGGAGGCGGGGGTGGTCCGCTCCGAGCGTCGGGGCACGTGGATCTACTACTCCCTCGCACCCGAAGCGATCGAGCGGCTGCGGCGGATCGTGGCCGAACTCGTCCCGGTGGCGGCCCTCGCGGCGGCGTCACTCGAGGGCCGGCGCCTGCCGGTCGTCGATGCGCGGGCGCCTGCCCAGGCGCGCCCGACATCCCCGGGCGTCATATCCCGCGGTCTGGCGAAGCCTTAGAGGGGCCCAGGGCGCCCGTCCCGCGCGACGAAACGCTGCGGCGATCCCACCCTGAGCGTGGATGGCCCTGGCGCGGCACGCCGCCTCGCACGACCCGGCTGGTCGGGGTCAGCCAGTCCCTCCCATCACGCGCGGCGGATCCGCACGCAGATCTCCTTGTGGCACGCCTGGCCTGCGAGAGGATCGTAGCGGATGGTGTTCAGGTCGCTCACGGCGGTGCCCCGTCCCTTCGCCACGCGCCCGAGCGCCCAGTGGCCGAAGCCGTGCATGAGCCCCACCACCTCGGGATGCATCCGGCTGCTCAGGCTGGCCTTCGCGCGCACCGAGCCGTTGGGCGACTCGACGATCACCTCATCCCCGTCGGCGATGCCGAACTTCGTCGCCGTCTCGGCGCTGATGATCAGCGGGTTGTCTGGCTTGAGCGCCACCAGCAGCTGGTTGTTCTGCGAGCGCGTGTGCGTGTGGCTCGCCTCCTTCCAGTTGATGAGGTAGAGCGGGAACTCGGCGTTCGGCATCCACTCGCGTGGCCGGTACTCGGGGGCCGCGTCGACCGGCTGGCCGTTGACGTCCTTCTTCTCGGGGAGCTTGGCGTTGAAGAACTCGACCTTGCCGGAGCTGGTGAAGAAGCCGCGTCGCGGGTCGCTGCCGCCGATCGCATAGCCGATCTGCCCGGGCTTCTTGCCCTCGAGCTTGGGACCGTTGAGGATCCTGTCACCGTCGGTGAAGAAGGCCCCGCCGGCGATGATCCGGCCGACCTTCACGCCTCCCTCCGCCTCGGGTCCGGTCCACAGGTCGCCGGCGACGACGATCGCCTGCTGCTTGCGCTTGGGGTCATCGGCCGGCTTGTCCCAGACGGTCCCGTCGGGGTCCACGACCAGCGTGGGCTTGAGAGGGGCCGCGTACTTCTCGTATCTCGTGCCCTTCTCGTCGACCCAGACCGCGCCCGGCAATGCCTTCATCTCGTCGAGCGTGACGCCGGGGGCGCCCTTCTTGAGTTCGTTGGAGAGCTGCTCCTCGTACCAGGCGGTGAGGTCCTCGATCGGCTCGCCGGACAGCGCGCCAACGCTGAAGAAGTCGGCACCGGCCTTGTTCTTGAGGCCGAGCTTCCGGCCGAGCGCGGCGACGAACTCGTACTCCGCCATCTGGCCGAAGATGCCGCCCCGGTATGGCCAGGGCGAGGTCTGGCGTTCGGCCGCCCCGACCACCGGCTGGCGCAGGCCGACCGCCGGCCAGGTGACCCAGTGCGCGTTGACGTCATAGCGCTCCAGGAAGTGCGTGCCCGGGATGAGGTAGTCGGCCAACCGCGCCGTCTCACTCTCATGCGTGTCGACCACGACGAACGTCTCGAGCTTCGAGAGCCCCTCGGCGATCTTCGAAGAGCCCGGCCCCGACATGACCAGGTTCTGGAAGACGCACATGCCGGCCTTCGGCTGGTAGGGTCCGGAGCCGTCGATGAGGCGCTGGAAGCCGCGGCCGTAGACGCCGGAGCCGTGGCCGAACGGGAAGTCTCCGAGCCCGTCGAAGCGCGCCGCCGTAATCGGCGTCTCCGGCTCGGCCTGGCTCCACTTGGCGCCGCGTCTGTCCGGGATCATCATCCCGCCTGGCCGGTCGAACGTGCCCACGAGCGCGTTGAGCAATGCGATCGCCCTTCCGCCCTGTACGCCGTTCGTGTGCTGGCCTGGCCCGGACCAGACATCCGCCAGCGCGGGCTGAGTCGTGGCGAACTCGCGGGCGATCCGCTCGATCGTCCTGGCGGGGACCGTCGTGATCCCCTCGGCCCACTCGGGTGTCTTGTCGGCGACAAGGCTGGCGTACTCGTCGAAGCCGGATGTCCAATCGCGCACGAAGTCCTTGTCGTAGAGGTCATCGCGGATGATGACGTGGGCCATCGCCAGCGCCAGCGCGCCGTCGGTGGCCGGCCGGATGCTCACCCACTCGTGGGCCTTGGCGGCGGTGTCGGAGAGGTACGGGTCGACGACGACCATGCGGGCCCCGCGCTCGATCCCCGCGGTGATGATCCGCGCCAGGTGGATCCATTTGAGCGCCGACGTCGGGTTCCAGCCGAAGAGGAGGATGTACTTCGACTCGACGAAGTCGGCCAGCGGACGCTCGTCTCCCATGGCCATCTTGAACGAGGCCTTGCGCTCGACGTCGCAGAGGTTCGAATGGTTCGAGTAGTTGGGCGTGCCGAAGAGCGCGCAGAAGTCCTGTTGCGGGTGCGTGAACGAGTGGTCCTCGCTCCACCAGAGCAGCTCCTCAGGGTGGCCCGACTCGCGCAGCGGGCGGAGCCGGTCGGCGATCTCGGAGATCGCCTGCTCCCAGCTGATGTCCTGCCAGACCGGGTCCTCGTCGCGGCCCTTCTTCGGGTTGGTCCGCTTGCGCGGCTGCTGCACCCGGTCCGGGTCGTAGAGGAGCCCGGTGGCCGCGTTGCCCTTGGGGCAAATCGTCGCCCCCTGACGGACGCCGACCGCGGGGTCGTAGTCGGCGAAGAAGTCGCTCGAGATGTTCGAGTAGTTGTTGGGGTTCCAGGAGTTCGGCTCGATCTTGACGACCTTGCCCTCCACGACGTGGGCGAAGATGCCGCACTGGCCTCCGCAGGCGTTGCAGCAGGAGGCGATCCATTCGCCGGCGTCGCGACCGAAGCGGCGGTCGAGCTCGGCCGGACCGGGAGACGGGCCGTCCGCCGCACGCACGATCCCGGCCGTGGCGGAGCCGATGGCCGTGCCCGCCAGGCCACCGCCGATGGCCGTGGCGGTCTTGAGGAAGCGCCGGCGGGAGACGTTCGTGGTGCTCATCGGGCTCCTCCGTGGACGTTCGCGTCGGGCTGCAGGTGGCGGCTGAGCGGCAGGAAGATCTCGCCCAGGCCGAACAGGACGAACCCCAGCCCGGCGATGCCGATGGCGATCATCCACTCGAATGCGCTGGGGAAGTAGGCGAGGCTGACCCGTGGGTCGGCGATCGCCTCGGTCAGGCCCTGGATCTCCTCCACGGACAGGCCCGGCACGACGATGTTCAACCGGACGCCGATGAAGCCCAGCACCACCCCGGCGCAGGCGGCCGTCACCCAGCGTGGGTCGAGGTGCAGGCGGGAGGCCAGCACGATGACGGGGAAGGCGAGGCCGAGAAGCATCTGGTCGATCCAGAAGACCCACCAGTAGGGGCCCGACAGCACCAGCTGCAGGCTCTCCACGAAGCCCTTGTCGCCGCCGTAGAGGCCGACCAGGATCTCGGAGAACTGGAGCAGGGCATCCAGCAGGAGCAGGCCCAGGACCACTCGCCCGAGGTCGATCAGCATCTGCCGGTGCGCCCGCCATCCCTCCTGGAAGACCGCGCTTGCCACCGCCAGGAGCGCGCCTCCGGAGGCGAGGGCGGAGACGAGGAAGATGATCGGGTAGAGGCCGGAGTGCCAGTAGGGTCGCGAGGCGAGGACGCCGAACAGGGCGCCCACGCCGCCGTGGAACATGATCGCGAGGGGGACGCCGATCGCCGCCAGGACCTTCACCCAGCGCATGTCGCGCACGAGGCCTGCGTCGGACGTATCGCGGGACCAGAGGCCGACGACCGATGCGACGCGACCCCGCCACCCGGGAAGGGTGCGGGCGACGGCGAGGTCGCGTCGCATCAGCAGCCAGAACTCGACCACGAGCAGGACGAAGTAGGCCGTGTAGAGCCAGATCATCCAGGCCATCGGCGATGTGAAGTTGGCATACACGAACACGTACCAGAAGCGCTCCATGTGGCCGATGTCCACCCAGATCGCGAGCAGCGCCAGCAGCAGCGAGACGATCGCCGTGAAGACCGCCAGGCGACCGATCGGCTCGAAGCGCTTCACGCCGAAGACATAAACGAGCGACGAGAGCAGGAAGGCGCCGGCCGAGAGGCCGACGAAGTAGATGTATTGGGCCACCCCCAGGCCCCAGGGGATGATCGAGCCGTAGTTGGCCAGCTCGTGGCCCGTGGTCAGGCGCAGGTAGAAGCCGATCCCGAGCGGGACCAGGCCGAGGAGCCCGACGGTCCAGAAGGCTCGCTTGAGCGTCATCGCCGGCCTCCTCTCAGAGCAGGTAGTAGACGGAGGGCTCGGTGCCGAGCTCCTCCTTGAGCCGGACGGCGTTGCGCTCGCGCAGGATCTTCGAGACCTCGCTCTCGGGGTCGTCGAGGTCGCCGAAGATGATGGCGTGGCCGGGGCACGTCTTGGCGCAGGCCGGCCAGCGGCCGGCCGAACGGTCGTACTCGCCGCTCTCGTCCTGGAGGTGGAGACAGAACGTGCACTTGCGCACGTTCCCCACCGGGGATCCGTCCGGCGTCCTGACGCGGTACTGCTTGTACTCCGGCGAGACCTGGTCGCCCGCTGCGGGCAGGAACTGGAAGTCGTCGCCGAAGTCGAACCAGCGCGCGCCGTAGGGACAGGCCGCGATGCAGTAGCGACAGCCGATGCAGCGGTCGTAGTCGACCACCACGATCCCGTCCGAGGGCCGCTTGTAGGTCGCGTTGACGGGACAGACGGGCACGCAGGGCGGCTCTTCGCAATGGAAGCAGGGCTTGGTCATGAAGACCGGCCGGTCGTTGCGCGAGCCGGGCAGCGGCTCGCGCGTGACGACCGTGTAGAAGACGCCCGGCGGCGTCATGTTCTCGATCTTGCAGGCGATCACGCAGGCCTCGCAGCCGACGCAGCGCTGCGTGTCGATGACCATCCCCCAGTGGTGCTTGCGCGGCGGGGTCGTCGCCGCGGCGACAGCTTCATGGGCGAGGATCGCCGTCGTCGCCGCGCCCGCCGCAACGGACTTCAACGCCTGCCGTCGACTGATGCCGGCTACTGCCATGTCCCTTCCTCGTGGCACGATGCGTTTGGCGGAAGGATTGCCGTCGGGCGAAGGGATGCGGGAGGGCCATTCGGTCCCAGTTCGCGGGCGAGATGGCCGTGCCGAATGTGCTTCTGGGCACGGGTGCGCGGTCGTCAGCCCTCGGCCGTCAGGAGGTCGGGCGGGAGGAGCCAGCGCAGGGTGCCCCC
>LDXM01000007.1 GCA_001443375.1 Chloroflexi bacterium CSP1-4 | reverse complement strand
AGACGATCAGGTCCACGTCACGCATGAAGCGCAGCAACCCTGCCCTGACGTCATCCACGCGATCGAGCATGGCGGTCAGCTCCGCCGCCGGGACCGGTTTCTCGTCCGGTAGCCACGACGAGTACGTGCCCTCCCCTTCCGTCCCGGCCTCCTGGAGTAGGCGCCGCAACCACGCGAAGCCGTCGGCACGCACGATCCTCGTCCACAGCTCGGCGGCCTCGGCAAGGCCCGGCGGCAGTCGTTCGTCGACGCGTGCGCCGGCGTCCGCCAGCACGCGGGCGGCCGCCCTCACGGTCTCGATCGTCTCCGGCGTGGGCGTGTGGACGCTGTTGTCGGTGAAGAAGACGACCGAGAGGCCCGGGATCGAGACGTCGCGTGGCTCCCGGAGCGCCACCGGTGCGACGTGGGGATCCTCACCGTCCGGGCCGGCGATGATGGGCAGGACGAGTGCGAGGTCGTCGACCGCCCGAGCGATCGGGCCGAGCTGCGTCCACGATCCGACGATGCCCCGATACGACGGCGTGTGGCCGGTCCGCGGGACACGGCCCTGTGTCGGCTTGAGGCCCGCCACGCCGCACACGTGGGCCGGGTGCCGGATGCTGTCGCCGCTGTCGCTGCCGATGTCGAGCGGTGACCCACCGGCCGCCACGATCGCCGCCGCACCGCCGCTGCTGCCGCCCGGTGTGCGGGTCAGGTCGTAGGGGTTGTTCGTCCGGCCATACACGTCGTTGTCCGTCGCATCGGACCAGGTGAACTCCGGCGTGTTCGTCTTGCCGAGCAGGATGCCTCCAGCGGCGCGGAGGCGGGCCACGACCGTCGCGTCGCGAGATGGGACGCGCTCGCGCCAGCCCATCGTGCCCGCGGTCGTGACGAGGCCAGCGGTATCGAGGGAGTCCTTGATCGTGAACGGCAGGCCGTGCAGCGGGCCACGGACGATGCCGTCGCGCAGCTCGGCATCCGCCTGTCGGGCCGCCCGGGTCGCGTCCTCGGCGAGGCGCACGACCGCATTGAGCCGCGGGTTCACGGCGTCGATGCGGCGAAGACATGCCTCCACGATCTCCAGCGATGACACCTCTCGCGTCCGCACGCGCTCGGCGAGCGAGACCAGGGATGCGAAGTGGAGTTCGTCGTCACTCATGGACGTGGCCTCTCCGTACGGGCGCGCGCCTCACTCGGCGACCATGACCTGGTCGTGGCGAGCGAACAGCTCGGTCCACTCCTGGTCGCTGAGCTCGCGTCCGGCCTCGAAGATCTCCGCCAGTTCCTCGAAGTACCGCTCCCGCGCCGGGCCGGGGGCGAACAGGATCAGCATCGACGCGGCCTCGTCGGCGTCGTTGCGGAAGCCGTGCACGCCGCCCTCCGGCACGTACAGGAAGTCCCCCGCCCCGGCGCCCGCCCACGCCGCGCCGTCGTACAGCTGAACGGTGCCGGACAGCACGTAGAACGACTCGGAGAACGTGCGGTGGAAGTGCGGGCTCGCCCCGCCCGCCCGTGCCGGCATGTCCCACTGGAAAAGGCCAAAGCGCCCGCCCGTCAGCGAACCGGGAGCGACGAACCGCGCCGTGGTCGAGCGCAACGACAGCGTGTGGACCTCACCGGTCGGCCGGTGGATCGCGCTTACCTCACCATCCCCGCGGTACGACATCTCCTGCCTCGCTCCGTCTCCCTCAGCGCCTGCCTCCAGCCGAGCCTAACACCGCGCAGATGCCGGCTCGGTGCGCTTCCGGTTAGTCTGACGCCGACATGTCCAGCCAACGCTTCCCGATCCGCCTCGGCCGACGGTCGCGACCGTTGCTGCGACTCTTCGGTGTCCGGCCGGGCAATGCCTACGTCGATCTTGACGGCGACCTCGACGCGCGCTTCGGCTTCTACCGCGTTCACACGGCGCTGACCAACCTGGCCTCGTGGCGGATCGAGGGGCCGTGGCTGTGGATCACGGCGATCGGCGTCCGGATGAGCCTCCGCCACCGCGACGTCACGTTCGGTGGCAGCCATCGTGGCGGTGTCCGCATCGACTTCAAGGAGCGCGTCCGGTTCGGCGTCTTTCGGATCCCGGCCCTCTACGTGACCGTCGAGGGCCTCGAGGGTTTTGCGGCTGCCCTGTCGGAACGCGGTATCCCCGGCGAGGACGCGAGGAAGCGGCGGGTGCCGTGACGGACCGGGGTGGCGAGACGACACGCGGGCCGTACAGGCCGTTCGGCACGCGATGCCGCACCGGATGGACGATGCGATGCACCGAGGCCCCCTCGACGCTGACCAGACGAAGGGCCGCAGGAGAGCGCCGGGCGATGAGCGCATGCAGCGCCGAAGGTATCGATCCACGATGACCGCGCCGCCGCCGCGCCACTTCCTCACGCTTGACGAACTCGATCCCGGGGAGCTGCGCGCGTTGCTGGACCTGACCGGGCGGCTCAAGCGGGACCCGGACGCGTTCCGGAACCGCCTGGCCGGCGGTCGGCTCGGGATGATCTTCCACAAGCCATCGACCCGGACACGGGTCAGCTTCGAGGCGGCGGCCTGGATGCTCGGCATGCTGCCGATCGTGCTCCGGACCGATGAGCTCCAGATGGGTCGTGGCGAGGCGATCGGCGACACCGCGCGCACGTTGTCGCTGTATCTCGATGCCATCACCATCCGCACCTTCGCGCAGGCGTCGGTCGAGGAGCTGGCCGCAGCGTCGTCGATCCCGGTGATCAATGCGCTGACGAACGAGCACCATCCCTGCCAGGCGCTCGCGGACGTCCTGACCCTCGAGGAGGAGTTCGGCAGCCTCGCCGGTATCCAGGTCGCCTTCATCGGCGACGGCGACAACGTCTGCCATTCGCTGATCCAGGCCGCCGCGCTCGGCGGCTTCGAGCTGCGGGTCGCCACGCCGCCGGGTTACGAGCCCTCGCCCGACATCGTCGCTGCGGCCCGCCAACGCGCGACGACGACCGGCGGGGCGATCATCCTTCTGCACGATCCCGCCGAGGCCGCCTTCGGCGCCGAGGCCGTCTACGCGGACGTCTGGACCTCGATGGGCAAGGAGGCCGAAGGGGAGACCCGGCGAGCGGCGTTCGCGGGTTTCACCGTCGATGCCGCGCTGATGGCGCACGCATCGCGCGCCGCCATCTTCCTCCACTGCCTGCCCGCCCATCGCGGCGAGGAGGTCACCGACGAGGTCATCGACGGCCCGGCCTCGCGCGTCTGGCCACAGGCGGGCAACCGTCTCCACACCGAAACGGCGCTCATCTACGCCCTGATCACCGGCGACCTCGCGGGCGAGCGCCTCAGATAAGCCGCGTGCCGGTCGGGGCCTCGTTGTGCGGCGGCCGGCGGTGAAACCGAGGGAGGGCGTTCGGCGTCTCGGGAGCATGAGCCGTCACCTTGCCAGCGCCGTCGCACTCGTCCTGGTCGCCTCCGCCGCATGTTCGTCGGTCGGACCCCCGGCCGACGGCGGTATCGCGGTTGCCGCGGCGAACGTGCCGCGCGCCTCGGCCTCGCCCGAGGACGCGCGGGCCGCTGCCCGGGCCATCAATGCCTTCGGACTCGACCTCTATCGGCGGGTGGCCGGCGCTGGCGGCAACGTCGTCGTGTCCCCGGCGAGCATCGCCCTGGCGCTCGCGATGGCCCGCGCCGGTGCGCGCGGCGCGACCGCCGACGAGATGGACGCGGTCCTGCGCGATGTCGCCACCGACGCGAACGCGCCCTGGCTCAACGCCCTTGACCAGGCGCTCGCCACCCGCAGCGGGACGTTCAAGGACACGACCGGGCAGCAGCTCGACGTGACGCTCCGGATCGCGAACGCGCCCTTCGCCCAGCGCGACATGACCCTCCAACCCGCCTACCTCGAGGCCCTCGCGACCCGCTTCGGGGCGGGGTTGCGCCTCGTCGACTACATCCGCGAGTCCGAGGCGGCCCGCCGGCTCATCAACGGCTGGGTGGACGGGCAGACCGAGCACCGCATCCCGGAGCTGCTCGTGCCGGGCGTCCTCACGCCCGACACGCGCCTGGCCCTCGTGAACGCCATCTACCTCAAGGCGCCGTGGCTGACGCCGTTCTTGGCCGACGCGACGAAGCCGGGGCCGTTCACGCGCGCCGACGGGTCGACCGTCGAGGTGCCGATGATGTCGCTGGGCGCCGCGCTCCCCTACGCCGAGGGCGACGGCTGGCGCGCCGTCGAGCTGCCCTACGTCGGTGGGTCCCTCGCGCTGACCGTGATCGTCCCCGACGACCTCGCGCGGTTCGAGGCCGCGCTCGACGCGGAGGGGCTCGCCGCGATCGTCGGCGCCTCCGCCGAGCGACAGGTCTCGCTCTTCCTCCCGAAGTTCGGGATCGAGACGAAGGCTCAGCTCAAGGACGTCCTTGCGGCGCTCGGCATGCCGAGCGCGTTCGACCCCGACCGGGCGGATTTCTCCGGGATCACCGCCGAGGAGCGCCTGTACATCACGGACGTCATCCACCAGGCGAACATCGACGTCGACGAGATGGGCACCGAGGCCGCCGCGGCCACGGCGGTCGTGATGGGCACGACCAGCGCGCCGGCCGAGCCGGTCTCGCTGCGGGTCGACCGTCCCTTCCTGTTCGCGCTGCGCGACCTGCCGACCGGGACGGTCCTGTTCCTCGGCCGCGTCGCCGATCCGTCGGCCGAACGCTAGACCAGGGCTATCCGGCGGGCGTGTCCCGGCCCGACTCGACGACCGTCGTCGGGGCATTGTGGATGGCGGGGATGGAGCCGAGGCGGCCGGCCTGGTAGTCGGCCATCGCCTGCATGAGCTCCTCGCGGGTGTTCATCACGAACGGACCCATCCACGCCACGGGCTCGCGGATGGGGCGGCCGCCGAGGACGATCACGTCGAGGTTCGGGGTTCGGCTCTCCTGGATCCTCGCCGCGCCGACGGTGACGGCATTGCCGGCACCGAAGACGGCGAGCTGGCCGGTCCCGATGGGCCGGTCCTCGATGCCGACGCTCCCCTGCCCCGCGAGCACGTAGAGGAGCGCGTTGTAGTCCTCTCGCCACGGGAGGGACAGCCGCGCGCCCGGACTGAGGGTCGCGTGGATGAGCGTCATCGGGGTATAGGTGGAGCCGGGTCCGGCGTGGCCGGCGACGTCGCCGGCGATGACCCGGACGAGCGATCCGCCGTCACTCGACGAGAGGAGGGCGACGGCCTGCGCGCGGATGTCCTGATAGCGCGGCGCGGCCCACTTCTGGGCGGCCGGCAGGTTCACCCAGAGCTGGAGCCCGTGGAACAGCCCGCCGCTGATGACGAGCGCCTCGGGTGGCTTCTCGATGTGGAGGATCCCGGCGCCGGCCGTCATCCACTGGGTGTCGCCGTTGGTGATGACCCCTCCCCCGCCGTTGGAGTCGCTGTGCTCGAACGTTCCGTCGATCATGTACGTGACCGTCTCGAAGCCGCGATGCGGGTGCCAGGGCGTGCCCTTCGGCTCGCCCGGCGCATATTCCACCTCGCCCATCTGGTCGAGATGGACGAACGGGTCGAGATCGGCCAGGTCGACCCCGGCGAACGCACGACGAACCGGGAACCCCTCCCCTTCGAACCCGCGAGGCGCGCTCGTGACGCTCCGCACCGGGCGCTGGTGGGCGACCGTGGGATCGGGCTCCGGGATGCGGGGCAGAACGGTGATGTCATCAACGACGACGGCGGGCATGTGCGACTCCTTGTTTCCAGCCCGACCATACCACGGTAATGGTTGAGGGAGCAACTATCTGGTCGGACCCCGTGCCCCCATCGGCGGGTGGGTCCGCCCCGCGACTAGGACGGGCGCCGTCCCTGGGAGTCCGGGAGTGCCACGACGGAGCACCCTTCCGCACGCGCAGCATCGGCGAGCGGAGCGTCAGCGGTCGCGAGCGTATCTCCCCGCGCTAGCGCGGTCGCCAGCGCGAGGCAGTCGGCGAGGGAGAGCGGGCGCCTGTTGCGCCCTGAACACCAAACGGCGCTTCGGGGCATTGGGGAGGCGCCCCTCAGAGACCGGGCGGGCGCGCCGGGGTCGTGACCGTGGGCCCGCCACGCTCAGGTGGCCGGCGCGAGCGGTGCGGATCGGGTGGCCCGGGAGGCCCGGAGCCCTCTGGCGGACCCGTTGGCTGCCGTTTGGTGTTCCACGAACAACGCGCCGCGCCGGGGAGCTGCGCCGTCGTTCCGCTCCAGGCCCGGCGTCACGGACGTATCTGGTCCAGCTCACATGACATGTGGTGCTGTCCATGCGCAGGATCTCTCACGGGCGGCCACTGGGGGACCCTGAGGCGCGGTACGCTGCCCGGCGTGGATGGGAGAGGATGGGCAGCGACCGGCGTCGCCTACGCGCCCACGGCGCTGGCACTCGTGGCTGCGGTCGTGCGCGAGGCGCGGCTGCCGATCCTCCTCGGCGTCATCGTCGTCGTTGCGCTGCTGCGGCGGCGTGGCGAGTCGCGTGCGGTCGCCTGGGCGGCCGCGATCCCCATCCTGGCTACGTTCGCCTGGGGGGTCACGGTCAGCCCGGTGGCGGAGGCGGGGCCCTTCGCCTGCGAGAGCATCGGCTCTCTGCCGGCCGTTGCTCGCTTTGCCGAGGCGGTCGGTGGCGTCCTGCTCGTGCTCGCCCTGGGGCGGCTGATCGGCGCATCGCCGGGCCAGGCGGGCCTGCGCTGGCCGTCGCGACGCCTGGCGGTCCTCTCGGTGGCCCTCGTGGTCGTGCTCGGCCCGCTGTCCGTGCTCGGCTTCCGAACGCTCGCGGAACCCTTCTTCGGCGCCTTCGAGGTCCGGTTCGCGTTCCCCGCCGTCCTCGCCCCTGCGCTCCTGTTCGCGCTGGCCAACGGCGCGCTCGAGGAGGTCGTCTACCGGGGCGCGATGCTCGGCTGGTCGGCGCGCGTCGTCGGTGTGCGAACGGCGCTGATCCTCCAGGCGGTCGTCTTCGGGGCGGCGCACGACGGACCCGGTTTCGTCGGGTCGGCCCTGCCGGTGATCGTCGCGATGGGCGCCGCGGGGATCGTCGCCGGCCTCGTCGTGCGGCGCACGGGGTCGCTGCTCCCCGTCATCGCCGCGCACGTGGCCGTGGACGTGCCGCTCTACCTCTTCATCGCCTGCCGGGTCGCATGAGCGTGCGCGTGCGGCGCATCGCCGGGCACGAGGGCGGGCTCCTGCGCGAGCTGCGCCTGGCCTCGCTGCGCGAGGCGCCGGAGGCCTTCGGCGAGTCGCTGCTCGAAGCGGAGTCCCGCGACGCGGACGAGTACACGGCCCGCGCCCGTGCCGGCAGCGCGGGCGACCGCCGGGCCTGGTTCGTGGCCGAGGAGGGGGCGCCGCCCTCCCCCATCGGGCTCGTGCTCGGACGGCGACGGCCGCCCGACACGTGCCTGGTCTTCTCGATGTGGGTGGCGCCGCCGGCGCGTGGCAGCGGCGTCGGCCGCGCACTGCTGGACGCCGTCGAGGACTGGGCGCGCGCCTGGGGCGCACGGGACGTGGTTCTCTGGGTCTTTCGCGCTAATGCCGGTGCCATCACCTTCTACCGGCGCCTGGGCTTCCGACGGGTCGCGACGGGCCCCGATGCCGAGGTCGGAGCCCCGTACCACGCTTGGGCGATGCGCCGGCCGATCAGCGCGGAACGCTGAGCGCCCCGAAGATGAACGAGATGAAGATGGCCACCACGACGATGACCATCAGGACCTGCACCATCCGGCCCCGGGGCTTCATCGGTAGTTCTGGAACTGGAGCGGCACGGGGTACTCCTCCCCCTCCTCGCGCAGCCGGGCGATCACTTTCTGCAGGTCGTCCTTGCTCTTGCCGCTGACGCGCACGGCGTCGCCCTGGATCTGCGACTTCACCCTGGGGTAGTCGTCGCGGATGAGCTTGGAGATCTTCTTCGCCAGCTCCTCCGGCAACCCGCGTCGCAGGCCGATGGTCTGGCGCACACGGCTGCCGCCGGCCGGCTCGACCTTCCCCCAGTCGAAGATCTTCAGCGAGAGGTTGCGCCGGATGGCCTTGGTCTCGATGAGGTCCTTCACGGCCCGGGCGCGGAACTCGTCGTCGGCGACGAGGGTGATCTCGTCCTTGCCCAGCTCGAGCCCCACGTGCGCCTGGCGGAAGTCGAAGCGCGTGGCGATCTCCCGGCGCACCTGGTCGAGCGCGTTGACCAGCTCCTGGCGGTCGAATTCGCTGACGACGTCGAACGAGACCTCACCGGCCATCTAGGGGCTCCTCTGGCCGCCCGGCGCGTCGGCGACGGGTTCGGGCCTGAAGGTCGAATCGATGCCCACGGTCTTCGTCCGGCTCCAGTCGCGGAAGCGGCGGACGCGCCCGTCGGGCGCCAGCTCGAAGGTCAGGAAGCCGCGGCTGCGGATCCGCCCCGCGCCGCTCTGCTCGGTCCAGGCCGCATGGAAGCTGGCCAACACGGTGTCCCCGGACAGCCAGATCCGCTCGGCGTCGAAATCCACGTGGGCGACGCCGGCCACCGTCGCGTTCCACCAGCCGCGGATGGCGTTGGCGCCCTCGAGCGCCGGCTCGAAGGGATCGAAGCGGAATTCCGCGTCATCGGTGAAGAGCTCCATGGCGAGCTCCACGTCCCGCCGCTCCCAGGCGCGCTTGTAGCGAGCCAAGAGGTCCTGGGCGTCGCCGTGGGTCAAGGGAGGCACGGCGGTGATTCTAGCCGCCCAGCAGGCGCAGGAGCCGCTCGGCGACGACGTAGGAGCGACCGCCGCCCATGACGAGCACGACGTCGCCGGGACGGACCTCGCCGGCGAGGAGTTCAGCGGTGGCCTCGACCGAGCCGGGGGCGAGGGCCGGCGCCGGCGCGCGGGCGGTGATCGCCGCCGCGAGCGCCGCGGCAGAGGTGATCGTCGTGTCCGGGTCGCGGCCGGCCCAGATGTCGGCCACGACCGCCCGGTCGGCGCGCGCGAGAGCGCCGGCGAAGGCGTCGAGCATGGCCGCGGTGCGGTGGTAGGTCAGCGGCTCGCAGACCGCCCACAGGCGGCGGCCGGGATAGCGGGCGCGGACGGCCTCGATCGTGGCGGCGATGGCGGTGGGGTGGTGGGCGTAGTCGTCAAGCACGGCGACGCCGCGCGGCTCCCCCTTGAGTTCCAGGCGCCGCCCGACGCCGGGGAACGAGGCCAGGCCCGCGGCGATCGTCTGGCCTGGGACGCCAAGGACGTCCGCGGCGGCCACGACCGCGAGCGCGTTGGCGGCGTTGTGGCCGCCGGGAAGGGGGAGCGCGGCCTCCAGGGATCCTCCGGAGAGGCCCTCGACGACGAGGCGGCCGCGGCCCCCCTCCCCCGCCACGAGACGCCCGCGGATGTCCACGACGCCGTCCAGCGCGACGCGCACGACCCTGCCCGGCCAGTCGCCCAGCCGCTCGACGACCCGCGCCGCGCCCGGATCCCCGACGTTGGCCACGAGCGTGGGCGGCCCCCCATCCGTGCCCGCCACCATCGCACGGATCCAGGCCTCGAAGGCGTCCAGGACAGCCGCCTCGTCCGCGAAGACGTCGGGATGGTCCCACTCGGCGTTGAGGAGGACCGCCAGCGACGGCCGGTAGGGGGCGAAGTTGCCCGCGTACTCGTCGGCCTCCACGAGGAACGTGTCGCCGCCGCCCCAGCGTGCCGTGGCCGGGATGCCGCCGCTCAGGGTCGCCGGCAGGAGCGCGCCCACGAAGCCGGACGGGTCGTGCCCCGCGTCCGCCAGGACGTGCATCAGCCACCCCGCCGAAGTGGACTTGCCGTGCGTCCCGGCGACCGCCACGAGCCGACCGTCGCGCGTGGCGGCGACGTCGGCGATGACCTGTTGCCAGGCCTCGACCGGGATGCCCAGCCGTCGTGCCGTCGCCAGCTCGGGATGGTCGGGGGCGATGGCGGTCAGCGCCTTCGTCACGGCCAGGCGGTCGGCCGCGGGGCCGCCGTCGTGCGCGACGTGGGCCGGGTCGTGGGCGCGGGCGAGGGGCAGGCCGGCGGCCTCGGCGGCGGCCGTGTACGGCGAGGGTGCGGCCGGATCGCAGCCTGACGCGTCGGCGCCGGCCCTGGCCGCGAGCAGGAGCGCGGCAGAGGCGCCGGCGCCTGCCGCACCGACGACATGGATGCGCTCGCCCGGCGCGATGGGCCGCGCCTCGCGTGCTGCTGCCAGCCCCCGCCCGACCTCCGCGGCGGAGCGGGTCACGCAGTCACCTCCCCCACGCGCTCAAGCAGCAGCGCCAGGACGGCCTCCGCGCTTGCGCGCTTGTTCTCGCCCCGGTCGCCGTGCCAGGCGAAGCGGCGCACGTCGTGGCCGTCCCCGTCGGCGACCGCGACGTAGGTCAGGCCGATCGGCTTGCCGGGCGCCGCGCCGGTCGGACCGGCGATGCCCGTGACCGCCGCGGCAAGGGAGGCGCCGAGGCGTCGGCGGGCACCCTCGGCCATGGCCACCGCAACCTGGGCCGACACGGCCCCGTGACCGGCGAGCGTCGCCCCCGGCACGTCGAGCAGGGCCACCTTGGCGTGGTCGGCGTAGGCGACGACGCCGCCCTGGAAGACGTCACTGGAGCCCGGGACCTCGGTCAGGAGATGCCCGACCAGGCCGCCGGTGCAGGACTCTGCCGTGGCCAGCGTGAGCCCGCGCGCCCGACACGCGGCCAGGAGCCGCTCGGCGAGCGGCACCAGGGTGTCGAGGCCGGCGGCCAAGCCGGGCCTCAGTTCGTGCGCCCGGTCTTCTCGGGCAGGACGGGCGGCGCGAAGCGCCAGGTCTCCGGGATGCCCGGCTTGCCGAGTGCCCCGAGCGGCGACCCGTTGAGCGTGAAGAACGTGGCGCCGGAGTTGCCGGTCCGGACCTCCACGCTCGTCTTGCCGGTGAACTCGAGTGTCTTGCCTGCGCGCACGGTGCTACCGGCCTCGTAGCCGGCGACGAGCTGGTCGTCGACCCATACCTTGAGCCAGGCCGCCGAGCCCTTGACCGAGATGACGAGGTTGACGCCGGTGAACTCGACCGAGATGGTGCGCCGCTCGGTGGTCGTCTTGTCGGCGGAGCCGGTGGCGGTGATGGTCAGCTGCCAGCGCCCCGGCGCCAGCTGGTAGGCATCGGAGAACGCGCCCGTGTCGGGGTCGACGGCCATCTCCACCGGCTCCGGCATGGGCGGCGGCTGCGGCGTCGGCTGGCCGGACGGGATCGTGCCCGCCGGGCCGAGGTAGGTGGCGCTGACGACGATGGAGATGCCATTCGTGGTGCCCTGCACGGGGATGGCGCCGTTGGTGAAGGCGGCCTCATCGTTGGGGCTCGAGACCCCCAGCGTGGGCGCTTCTGGACCCTGCGGGATGGGCACCGTGACGATCAGCCGGACCGGTAGCGAGTCCTTGCCGGTGGCGGGGTCCGTGGCGGTGACCGTGAAGTCGTTGCGGCCCTTCTTCAGGGGCACGACCTGCTCCCAGCGGCCGTCGGCGGGGACGGTCAGCCGGTAGGTCTCCCGGCCGACGGCGAGGATGGAGACCGTCATCCCCGCGTCGCTCGTGCCGCTCAGGAGGGCCGTCTCCGCGTTCACTTCGCTGACCGCGGACTGGTCCACCGTCAGCTCGGGCGGTTGCGAGAAGCGCAGGAGCTGGAGGGCGATGTAGCCGGCGAAGGCGACCACCGCGAGCGTGAGGACGGCCGTGACGACGATGCCGCGCGTGAAGGTCAAGCCGGTGCGCGGCGCCTCCAGCGGTCGCGGCACGATGATCGTGGGCTCCTGCCGCCGCACGTCTCCGACCTCGGACTTCCACTGCGCCAGCACCGCCTCGGGGTCGAGGCCCAGGTAGAGCGCGTAGTTGCGCAGGAAGCCTTTCGTGTACACCGCTCCGGGAAGTTCCCGGAAGTCGCTGCGCTCGAGCGCAGCGAGGAACCGGGCGCGGATCTTCGTGTCCCGCTCGGCACGGTACAGGTCAACGCCCTTGCGCTCGCGCGCGTCGAGCAGCATCTCGCCCAGCCGGGGCACGGACGGGGCGGCGGTCGAGGCGACGGGCGGGCGGCCTCGAGCGCGATCGCGCTCGGCGAGGCGGCGTTCGCCTGGATGAGCCTGGTCGCGAGCGGTCATGCGGCGGTCACGAAGGTGGTGGTCCCCGGTTCGTTCGGTGGCGCGGTCGTCTGGAGCGCAGCGCCTAGGATACGCGCTCGCGCCGCGAAACCAGCTCAGCAGGGATGCCTACTGGCTCAGCCGTAGCCAGGGTCGTCCACGTCATCCAGACTGCGCAGCCAGTTATCCGGCCCGTAGACGTGTCGCGGAACGGCCGGATTGCGCGGATCCTGCGGGCCCACGATGCCGAAGCGCTCGAGGTCGTCCATGAGGCGGCTGGCGCGGTTGAAGCCGACCTTCAGCTTCGTCTGCAACATCGAGGTGCTGGCCCTGCCCGTGGCGGTGATGAGCTCGGCGGCGCGCGCGGTCATCTCGTCCTCGGCCACCGCGGCGAGCCAGCCGAACTGCCCGCCATTGCCGTCGCCGCCATCGCTGAAGGCGACCACCAGCGGGTCGTATTCCGGCTCCGGAGCCTGTCCGCGCCAGTGGTCGGTGACGGCGCGCACCTCGGCGTCGCTGACGAAGACGCCCTGGAGGCGCACCGGTCGGGGCAGGTCGGCCGGTTGGAAGAGCATGTCGCCGCGTCCGATCAGGTCCTCGGCGCCGGGCTGGTCCAGCACGGTGCGGCTGTCCACGTTGGAGGACATGGCGAAGGCGATGCGGCTGGGCACATTGGCCTTGATCAGCCCGGTCACGACGTTGACGCTCGGCCGTTGCGTGGCCAGCACGAGGTGGATGCCCACGGCACGCGCCTTCTGGGCGATCTTCACGATGGGATCCTCGACCTTGCGGCCCTCGCGCATGATGAGATCGGCCAGCTCGTCGATGACGATGACGATGTAGGGCAGCCGCTCCTCCTCCGACACGCGCGGGCTGGCGTTGAAGGCGGCGATGTTGCGCTCGGTCTTCGCGGCCAGCGCCTTGTAGCGCTCCTCCATCTGCATCACCGCCCAGTGCAGCGCCGCCTTCGCGTCGCGAGCCTCGATGATGACGTTCGTGAGCAGGTGCGGCAGCCCGTCGTAGGCGGACAGCTCGACGCGCTTGAGGTCCACCAGGACGAGGCGCACCTCGTCGGGACGGGCGCGCATGAGCAGGCTCGTGATCAGCGCGTTGACGCACACGCTCTTGCCGGATCCGGTCGCGCCGGCGATGAGCAGGTGGGGCATCTTGGCGAGGTCCACGGCGTAGGCCTTGCCCGACACATCGCGGCCCAGGGCGAAGGTGAGCTTGCCCGTGGCGGCCAGCATGTTGGCGTCGTCGATCAGCTCGCGGAAGCCGACCAGCTCGCTGGCGTGGTTCGGGACTTCGACGCCCACGACGTCCTTGCCGGGGATGGGCGCCTCGATGCGGATCGTGCGCGCCGCGAGCGCCATGGCCAGGTCGTCGGCGAGGGCCTCGATGCGCGAGAGCTTGACGCGCGCGTCGGGACGCACCTCGTACTGCGTCACCACCGGTCCCACGTTCGTGCCCGTGACCGTGGCCGGGATCTGGAAGCTGCGCAGCTTCTCCTCGATGATGCGGATGTTCCGCTCGTGGTCGAGTTTCGCGCCGTTTTTGCCACCCTGACGCGGGTCGAGTAGCTCGATCGGGGGCAGGACCCAGTCGCGCACGCCGACCGGCGCCGGCGTGTCCTCGACCGCCAGCAGCTCCTCGCTCGGCGCGTCGGGGTCGCGCGAGGGCATCGCCGAGACGGGTGCCTGGCCGTGGCCGCCGCGGCCGGCCCAGACCGTCTGGCTGATCGGCGCCGGGCTGGGGAGCGGACTGGGCAGGTCCGGCTGCGGGGTCTCGAGGTGCGGCCCGTCCGTCGCGCTACGGCCCGCCGCCGTTCGCCCGCGGGCTGGCGTCGCCTCGCGCTCCAGCGGCTGGGCCATCGCGTCGGCCAGGGCGCGGCCGCCGCTGGTGAGCGGCGCGATGAGGCTGCGCACGGTGAGGTTGAAGAGCAGCAGGATGCCCACCACGAGCATGCCCAGCAGGACGACGAAGGCCCCGGGCTCGCTCACCAGGGTGGCGAGGACGCTCGAGAGCTGGTGGCCGATCCAGCCGCCCGCCGCGGCGAGCTGTGCCGGCTTGGTGCCGCGGGCCCAGATGATGTCGATGAGGCCGAGAGCACCGAACAGGGTCACCGCGCCCCCGAGGGCGCTGACCTGCCAGGTCGGTCCGACGTTCGGTGCCCGCTCGACGAAGATGCCGGCCACGATGAGCAGGACCGGCAGCAGCCAGGCACCCTGGCCGAAGGCCGGGCGCAGGAGCCCGTTCACGTAGCGGTTGAGGATCCCCTCCCCCGGCAGGAAGAGGGCGATCAGGGTGACGGCGCCGGCGACGAGCAGGACGATGCCGATGATCGAGCGCGCCGTCTGGGGCGCGATGAGCGGGCGGCCGGAGCGGGTCCGCGTCCGCGCCCGGCTGGTTCGGGGCGTCCGGCGTCGCTGGGCCATGCTCAGACCAGCACGACGACGGGGAAGACCATCGGCCGCCGCTTCGTGCGCTCGTAGAGGAAGCGCGAGAGGCCGTCCTTGATCTGGGTCTTCAGCAGGGCGATCTCACCGGTGTGCTCGCCGCGCGTGTGGATGGCATCGCGCACGCGCTCCACGGCGGCGGCGATGAGGGGGTCGTCCTCGCCGGCGATGAAGCCGCGCGTGATGATCTCCGGGCGGCCGATGAGCGCGCCGGTCTGCTTGTCCACCGTGACCACGACGAGGAACATGCCGTCGTTGGCGAGGGCCCGCCGGTCGCGCAGGACGACATCGCCGACCTCGCCGACCGAGAGCCCGTCCACGAAGACGTAGCCGGCCGGCACCGGCGTGCCGCGGCGGGCGACGCCGTCGGCCCCGAACTCGATGGGCTGGCCGTTCTCGATGATGAAGATGTTCTCCGGGTCGACGCCGACCTCCGCGGCCAGACGCCCGTGCTGGACGAGCATGCGGAACTCACCGTGCATGGGGATGAAGTAGCGCGGCTTCGTCAGGCCGAGCATGAGCTTCAGCTCTTCCTGGCTGGCGTGGCCGGAGACGTGGGCGCGCCTGATGGCGTGGTAGTACACGTTGGCGCCGTTCTTGAACAGGTTGTCGATGGTGCGCGCCACGGACTCCTCGTTGCCCGGGATCGGGCTCGCGCTGACGATGACCGTGTCGCCCGGGCCGATCTCGACGAAGCGGTGGTCGCGGTTGGCCATGCGCGCGAGGCCGGCCATCGGCTCGCCCTGGGCGCCCGTGGTGGCGATGACGAGCTGTCCGTCGGGGACGTCGCGGATGCGGTCCTTGGCGACGAGGATGCCGGGGTCGTAGGCGAGGTAGCCGAGGTCGGTCGCGATGCGCACGTTCTGCTCCATCGACCGGCCGATGACCGCGACCTTGCGCTTGAACGAGGCGGCCGCATCGAAGACCTGCTGGATGCGCGCGATGTTGCTGGCGAAGGTGGCCACGATGACCCGGCCCTCGAGCGGCTCCATGATCTCGCGGAAGGCCTCGCCGACCGTCCGCTCGGACGGCGTGTAGCCGGGGTTCTCGGCGCGGGTGGAGTCGGAGAGCAGGCAGAGCACGCCTTCCTCGCCCAGCTTGGCCAGCGCATGGAAGTCCGACAGCTTGCCATCCACGGGGGTGTGGTCGAACTTGAAGTCGCCGGTGTGGACGACGACGCCGACCGGCGTGCGCAGAGCGATGCCCATGGCGTCGGGGATGGAGTGGCCGATGCGGAAGGGGGTCGCCTCGAAGGCGCCGATGCGCACAGTCTGCCCCGGCTCGAAGGCGAGCAGCGGATTCTTGTTGAGCTTGTGCTCCCTGATCTTGTTGCCCAGCAGCCCGCGGGCGAGCGTCGAGGCGTACACGGGCACGCCGGGGAACTCGGGCAGGACGTAGGGCAGACCGCCCACGTGGTCCTCGTGGGCGTGGGTGATGAGGAAGGCCTTGACCTTGTGGCGGTTCTCGCGCAGGTAGGTGACGTCGGGCACCACGAGGTCGATGCCGAACATCTCCTCGTCGGGGAACATCAGGCCGCAGTCGATGACGACGATCTCCTCGCCGTACTCGAAGACGTACATGTTCTTGCCGATCTCGCCCACGCCGCCCAGCGGGATGATGCGCAGGAGCGGCTTGTCGGCGGCCGTCGGGGCGGTGCGTTTGGGCATTCAGAAGAGCCTCAGCTGGTCGGGATCGTCGGCGACCGCGACGGCGACCGGTTCGAGGTCGCCGATGCGCTCGACGCTGGTGGATGGGTCGGAGATGGTGTCGGGCATGGTCGGCCCATGCGCGGGAGAGGCGATGATCGCCGTCCGTCCGGCTGCCCGCGTCTCGCGGGAGCGCAGGAGCGCCTCGGGCACGTTGGCCATGTCCTCGAAGAGCGTCTCCTTGAGGGCCGTCTGCCGGAAGGCTGCCGCCGGGTGGTACAGGGCGAGGGCCAGCGCGTCAGCCGCGCCCGTGGCTGGGTCCACGGGGCGTACGGTGCCGTGGGCGCTGCCGATGCGGGCGCCGGGCATGAAGGTCTGCAGGGAGAAGCGGCCGAGGGTCACCACGAGGGCCGGGTCGAGGATCTCGAGTTGGCGGCGCAGGTACGGCGCACACGCGGCGATCTCGTCCGGTTCCGGGTCCCGGTTGCCCGGCGGGCGGCACTTCACGACGTTGGTGATAAAGACGTCGTGGCGCCGCCAGCCGATGGCCGCCAGCAGCTCGGTCAGCAGCCCACCGGCGGCACCCACGAACGGGCGGCCCTGCTGGTCCTCGTTGGCACCCGGCCCCTCACCCACGAAGACGACCTCCGTCTCCGGGCTCCCCTCCCCCGGCACGGCGTTGGCGCGGCCGGCGTGGAGCCGGCAGCGGGTGCACGCGCGGACCTCGTTGGCGATCGCCCCGAGTGCCGCTGCGCGGCCATCGTCTGTCACGCCGACCGCCCGACGCGGCGCGATGCGGGCGCCAGCCAGCCACTGCCCAGCACGAGCTCGGCGATCTGGACAGCGTTCGTGGCCGCCCCCTTGCGCAGGTTGTCGCTGACACACCAGAAGACGAGGCCACGACCGTTGGGCATCGAGGCGTCGCGTCGCACGCGCCCCACGAAGATCTCGTCGCGTCCGGCGGCTTCGGTGGCGAGCGGATAGCGATGGGCCCGCGGCTCGTCCACGACCACCACACCGGGGACGGCGGCGAACAGCCGGCGCGCCTCTTCGGGCGTGATGGGTGCCCGAGTCTCGACGTGGACGGCTTCCGAGTGGCCGACGAAGACCGGCACCCGCACGGCCGTGCACGAGACGCGCAGGTCGGGCAGGTGGAGGATCTTGCGGCTCTCGTGGATGACCTTCCACTCCTCCTTCGAATAGCCGTCGTCGAGGAAGGCGTCGATCTCGGGCAACGCGTTGAAGGCGATCGGATGGGGGTAGACCGAGGCCTCCTTGGGCCGGCCGGCGACGTGGGCCTCCACCTGCGCCTGGAGCTCGGCGATGGCGTCGGCGCCCGTGCCGCCGACGGCCTGGTAGGTGTCCACGATGACGCGTTCGAGCCCGACGGCGTCGCGCAGGGCCATGAGCGGCGGCGCGAGCTGCATGGTCGAGCAGTTGGGGTTGGCGATGATGCCCTCGTGCTCGCCGGCATCCCCCGGGTTGACCTCGACCACCACCAGCGGCACGGCCGGGTCCATGCGCCACTGCGAGGAGTTGTCGATGACGAGCGCGCCGCGCCGCGCCGCCTCCGGCGCCAGGACGGCGGAGACCGACGCGCCGGCGGAGAAGAGGGCAATGTCCACGCCGTCGAAGGCCTCGGGCGTGGCCTCGGCGACCGGGTACGAGCGCCCGGCGAAGTCCACGACCCGACCGTCCGCGCGCGAGGCCAGCGGACGGAGCTCGGCCACGGGGAAGCCGCGCTCGGCGAGGACCTGGATCATCGTCTGCCCGACGACGCCGGTGGCGCCGACGACCGCGACGGTGAGGGGACGGGTCTGGTGTTCGGGCATGGGCTCGCTCAGGCGGAGATCCGTCGGGGCACGGCCGGATGATACACCGCGGCCGCCGGTCTCCCGGCGGCCGCGAGGCTGCGTGACGGGGTCCTGACGCGCGTCAGGCCGGGGTGGTCTCGCGCGCCAGGTGGCGCTGCATGGCGGCCTTGCGCGAGAGGTTGATGCGACCCTGGCGATCGACCTCGGTGACGACGACCATGACCTCGTCGCCGACGGACACGACGTCCTCGACGCTCGGCACGTGGTAGTCGGCGAGTTCGCCGATGCGCACGAGGCCCTCCTTGCCCGGCAGGATCTCGACGAAGGCGCCGAAGCCCATGATCCGGGTCACCTTGCCCAGGTAGAGCGAACCGACCTCGACCTCGCGCGTCAGGCTCTCGATCCACTGGATCGCCTTGCGCGAGTTCTCGCCGCTCACCGCGGCGATCTCGACCGTCCCGTCGTCCTCGACGTTGATCTCGGTGCCGGTCTCTTCCTGGATCTTGCGGATCATGGAACCGCCCTTGCCGATGATCTCGCGGATCTTCTCGGGGTTGATCTTGATGGTGATGATGCGCGGCGCGAAGTCGCTCATGGCGGCGCGGGCCTCGGGGAGCACCTCGGCCATCTTGTCGAGGATGGTGAGGCGCGCCGCGTGGGCCTGCTTCAGGCCGTCGCGGATGATCGCCTCGGTGATGCCCTGGACCTTGATGTCCATCTGCAGGGCCGTGATGCCGTCGCGCGTGCCGGTCACCTTGAAGTCCATGTCCCCGAAGGCGTCTTCCTTGCCCAGGATGTCGGTGAGGACCGCGAACCGGCCGTCCGGCTCGCTGATGAGGCCCATCGCCGCGCCCGCTACGGGCGCCTTGATGGGCACGCCCGCGTCCATGAGGGCGAGGGTCGAGCCGCACGTGGAGGCCATCGATGTGGACCCATTGGAGGTCACGCACTCGCTGACGAGGCGGATGACGTAGGGGAAGTCCTCGTGGCTGGGCAGGACCGGCAGGAGCGCCCGCTCGGCGAGGTTGCCGTGGCCGATCTCGCGCCGGCCGGGGCCGCGCATCATCTTGTTCTCGCCCGTGCTGTAGGGCGGCATGTTGTAGTGGTGGAGGTAGCGCTTCTCGGTCTTCGGGCTGATCGTGTCGATGCGCTGGACGTCGGAGGACGATCCGAGCGTGGCCACGGTCAGTGCCTGGGTCTCGCCCCGCGTGAAGAGGCCCGAGCCGTGCGCGCGCGGGACCAGACCGACCTCGACGCTGATGGGGCGGATCTCCGTTACGCCGCGGCCGTCCATCCGGATGCCCTCGTCGAGGACGAGCTGCCGGACGGTCTTCTTGTGCACGAGCCCGAAGAGGCTCTTGCTCACGCGCGCCTCGCGGCGCGCCGCCTCCAGCAGCGCCTTGGGGTCACCACCGCTGCGGTTGGCACGCACCGCGTCCGCGATCGACTCGCGCAGCCGCGCCAGGCGGCCGGGGAGGTCGCCCGCGAACCAGATCAGCAGGTTGGCCGTCGCCTCGGCATCCGGCAGCGCGCGATGGTTCTGCGCGAGCTCCACACCGAAGTAGCGCGAGAGCGTCTCGAGCCGGTAATTCTCCAGGTCCGGATAGCCATCGCGGGCGATGACGAGCGTGTCGAGGTGGCGGCCGGAGTCGAAGCGCGTGCCGTCCCCGAGGGCCTCCTCGACGAAGCCGAGATCGAAGCCCACCGAGTGACCGACCACGAGGGCGTCACCGATGAAGGCCATGCACTGGCGCGCCGCGTCGGCCGCGGAGGGCGCCTTGGCGACGTCCTTGTCCGTGATGCCGTGCATCTGGTTGCCCACGATCGTCCGGCTCGGCTTGACCAGGCTCGACCAGCGGTCGACGATCTTGCCGCCCTTGACCTTGACCGCGGCGATCTCGACGAGATCGGCCATCCTGGGATCCGTGCCCGTCGTCTCGACGTCGACCACGACGAACTCCGCGCCCGCCTCGGCGGCCTTGACGAAGTCGAGGACCGAACCGGTGCCGGCCTCCAGGAAGGGCAGGCGCTTGGCCTTGCCGACTTGCTTCTGGAGCTCCTCCTGGATGTCGATGAGCGGCTGCAGGGCGCGATGGCCGAACTGGATCGCGTCGGCCATGACGTCCTCGGGGAGGAGCCTGGCGCCCGCCTCGACCATCATGATCGCGTCGCGCGTGCCGGAGACGATCAGGTCGAGCTCCGAGTCCACCAGCTGGCTGATGGTCGGGTTGACGACGAACTCACCGTCGATGCGGCCGATGCGCACGGCGCCGATGGGACCCTGGAAGGGGATCTCGCTGATCGTCAGCGCGGCCGAGGCGGCGATGGTGCCGATGATGTCGGGGTCGTTCTCCTGGTCGGTGGAGAGGACCGTGAGTACGACCTGCACGTCGTCCTTGTAGCCCGCCGGGAACAGCGGCCGGATGGGCCGGTCGGTGAGGCGGGCGGCGAGGATGGCCGCTTCCGAGGGGCGCGACTCGCGCTTGATGAAGCCGCCCGGGATCTTGCCCGCGGCGTACATCCGCTCCTCGAAGTCGATCGTGAGCGGGAAGAAGTCGAGGCCCGGGCGGGGCTCCGAGCGGTTGGCCGTGCCGAGCACGAACGTGTCACCGTAACGGACGGTGACCGAGCCGCCCGCCAGCCGGGCGAGCTTGCCTGTCTCGATGGTCAGCGTGCGACCACCGAGCTCCGTGGTGAGTGTGACTGACATCAGTCCTCCAATGGCCGGAGGACGGACCTGGCAGGTCGGGCGGGAGTGGCGACTTCGCAGCGAAACGCCCGGAGCGATGGCCCCGGGCCGTTCGAGCGGGGTGTCCCGCCGGTGGCTCCGACTAGCGGCGGAGCCCCAGCCGTCCGATGACGGCGCGGTAGCGGGCGTTGTCCTTGCGTACCAGGTACGCCAGGAGTCGACGACGCTGCCCGACGAGCTTGAGGAGGCCGCGGCGCGAGTGGTTGTCCTTGGGGAAGCGCTTCAGGTGCTCGGTCAGATCCCTGATCCGCTCCGTCAGGAGCGCGATCTGGACCTCCGGTGAGCCCGTGTCGCCGTCCTTGACGGCGTACTCGGTGATGGTGGCTTCCTTCGATTCCCGCGTCAGCGGCACCCGGTCCTCCGAACGTTCTACATCTACATCAAACTCGCCGGAGTCTAACAGGCGTTCCGCAGCACGGCAAACTACCCTATCTGGCCCTCGACGGGGCCGGCGCGGTGGCGGCCAGCGTGCGGCGCGCTCGCGCGGCGTCGAGGTCCATCTGTGCCACGAGCGCGGCCGCGTTCTGGAAACGCCGCTCCCCGCGCTGGCGACGCACGAATTCGACCCGCAGGCGCTGGCCGTAGAGTTCCTCGTCGAAGTCGAAGAGATGCACCTCGAGGACGCGGTCGCCGATGCCGAAGGTGGGCCGGACGCCCAAGGAGGCGACGCCGTCGGCCTGCCGCTGCGGCGCCAGGGGATGCGGGCCGCCCCAGCCGACGCGCACGGCGTAGATGCCGTCCCGCGGCAGGGCCACCGGGGCATCGAAGGCGAGGTTGGCCGTGGGGTACCTCAGCTCCCGTCCTCGCCCATCTCCTCGGACGACCTTGCCGGTCACCGCCGGACGGCGCCCGAGCAGGCGCGCCGCCGCCGCCAGCCGCCCCTCCGCGAGGAGGGACCGGATGCGGCCGCTGGAGATGAGCGCGGCACCAGAGCGGAGCGAGGCGATCTCCACGACCCGGAACCCGCGCAGGGCGCCGAGCGCGGCCATGGTCGCCGCCGTCCCTGCGCGGCCGCGCCCGAAGGCGGACTCGGGGGTCATCACGAGCGCGGCCAGGTCGCGGCCGGCGCCGAGCCGCTCCACGAAGGCCTCGGCGCTGAGCGCGGCGAAGGCGCGGTCGAAGGGCTGCACCACAAGATGGGCCACGCCCGCCGCCGCCAGCAGTGCTGCCCGTTCCTCCGCGTCGCACAGCAGGGGTGGGACCGCGCCGCGCAGGACAAGCTCGGGGTGCGGCTCGAAGGTGACCGCCACGGGAGCGGCGCGTGCCGCGCGCGCGGCGTGCATCAGCGCCCGCAGGACCGCGAGATGGCCGCGGTGGACGCCGTCGAACACGCCGATGGTCACCGCGAGGCGAAGACCGACCGGCAATGTCTCGAGGCCCGCATGCCGCTCCACGTGCCCGCTCCTCAAGCCATCGGATCGAGGAAGACCTTCTCCGGGTGGAGCCGGCCGCCCTCCACGCGGGCGATCGCCACGAGCCGTCCCGTGCCGTCGCGGACACGGTAGTGGTTGCCACGGCCGGGGCCGGCGACATCCAGTCGCGCGCGCACGACCCGGCCGCGCAGGAGCGCGCCGAGGTCGTCGCCCTCGAGCGTGAGTGCCGGGAAGCCATCCAGGCCCGTGTCGGCCGGCACGAGCACGTCGGTGACGCGACCGGTGGTGATGGCCTCCCGGATGGCGTCCGGTGGGTGAGATCCATCGAGTCGGAACGGGCCGCTCGCCGTGCGCGTCAGCGCCACGAGGTATGCGCCGCAGCCGAGCCGCTCACCGAGGTCCCGCGCCAGGGCCCGGATGTAGGTGCCTGCCGAGCAGCGGACCTCCAGCGTCGCCGTCGGTCGCTCCGTGTCGCTGGCGTCCCAGCTCAGCAGGTCGAGCTGGTGGATCGTCACCTCGCGGGGCTGCAGCGGGGGCTTCTCGCCGCCGCGTGCCAGCTCATAGGCCCGGCGGCCGGCGATGCGCACCGCTGAATAGTCCGGCGGCACCTGGCTGATCCGGCCGCGGAAGGCGCCCAGGCCCGCCTCAGCCGCGGCCCGATCGGGTGCCCTCCCCTCGCCCGGCGTCAACTCACCGTCGAGGTCGTCGGTCGTCGAGCGGGCGCCGAAGGCGACCACGGCGCGATACGCCTTCTCGTCGGCCATGTGGTACTCGACGAGCCGCGTGGCGCGCCCGACGAAGACCGGCAGCACGCCAGCCGCGAACGGGTCGAGCGTGCCGCCGTGTCCCACGCGCCGGACGCCGGTCAGGCGGCGCACGAGGGCCACGATGTCGTGGGAGGTGGGGCCGGACGGCTTGTTCACGACGATGATGCCGTCGAACGTGCCGTCGCCCGTGGTGCGGGGAGCGCCCATCAGCGCGGCGGCAGCGCGGCCACGAGGCGGCGGGCCTCGGCCAGGAAGACGGGCTGGGCCTGGGCGACGGGCACTTCCACGGTCGCGCCGGCGGCGCGTGCATGACCGCCCCCGCCGAAGCGACCGCACAGCGCGGTGGCGTCCACGCCGCCGTCTTTCGTGCGCACGCTGATCCGCGTCACGGCGCCGACCTCCTTGAACAGGATCGCCACTTCGCCGGTGGCCGACTGGCTGAGCAGGTCGATGAGCCCCTCGGAGTCGTCGGGGCGCGCCCCGCTCACGACGAGGTCCGACTGGGTCAGCGTGGACCAGACCAGTCGACCGTCGTCGTCCTCTTCGAGCCGCCCCAGGACCAGGCCGAACAGGTGCAGCTGGCGGTTCGGCTTGGTGCGGTAGAGGCTGCGCGCCGTCTCGAAGAGGGGCGCGCCGGCCGCCACCAGCTCGCTGGCCACGCGCAGCGTTCGCGGAGTCGTGTTGGGGTGCTGGAAGTTGGCCGTGTCGATGACCACGCCGGCCACGAGGCTCGCCGCCAGCTGGCCCGCGGCGACGTCGAGCGGCACGCCGAGGGCGACGGCCAGGAGCGTCGTCATCTCGCAGGTGGCGGCGGCCGTGGGGTCGATCCAGTCCACGGTGCCGAAGCCGCGGTTGGAGACGTGGTGGTCGATGTCGAGGATGGGCACGCGGGCGAAGAGCTCGGCGTGGTCGGTCAGCACGGGGCCCACGCGCTCGAGCTCGCCGCAGTCGCCGACCACGATGAGGTCGTAATCGACGTCCGGGTCGGGGGCGGTGCGGAAGCGCTCGACGCCCGGCATGAAGCCGTACATGGGCGGCACCGGATCGGCGCAGACCGCCGTGCCACGGCCGCCCAGCGCCTCCACGAGCAGGACGTGGGCGAGCGCCGAGCCCAGCGCGTCCGCCTCCGGGTTCTCGTGGCAGACGGCCAGCACGTTGCGGGCCCCCCGCAGAAGCGCGGCCACCGCCGCCGGGACGGCGGAGAGGTCGGCGTCGGTCAGAGCGGCCTGGCCCGGGGCCACGCTCACGTCTCATCCTCCGCGCCTGGGGCCGTCTCCTCGTCCACCGAAGGGCGACGCTTCGGTGTGGGCAGCGTCTCCGTCAGCGGCGGGACGTCGGGCTCGTGGCCCGCCTCGAGTTCCTGCATGATCGTCAGCAGGCGCGTGCCGCGCTCGGCGGTGTCGTCGAGCTTCAGGTGCAGTTCGGGGATGCGGCGCAGACGGAGCACGCCGAGGCGGTGGCGGACGAACGGCATGGCCCGGCCCAGGGCGCGGATCGTCGCAGCGCGCTCGTCGGACTGTCCGATGACGCTCGCCCAGACGACTGCGTGCCCGAGGTCCGGCGTGACCTCCACCTTCGTGATGGTCACGAAGCCGACCCGTGGATCCCCGATCTCGCGCGCGACGATGCGGCTGATCTCCTCGCGGAGCAGCTCGTCGACCCGCGCCGTGCGCTCGCTCATGGTCGCAGGACGCTTCCCGGCCGCCTCACGCGCTCGTGGCGCGCGAGACCATCTGCTGCGTGAAGCACTCGATGATGTCGCCCTCGGCGAGCTCATGGAAGCCGCTCAGGCCGACGCCGCATTCGTAGCCCTGGGCGACTTCCCGGACGTCGTCCCGGAAGCGGCGCAGCGACTCGATGCGATCGGTGGCGATGAGCTTGCCGGCGCGGAAGACACGGGCGCCGCCACGGACGATGCGACCGTCGGTCACGTACGAGCCGGCGACGACCGTGGCCTTGCCGACCTTGAAGATCTGGCGCACCTCCGCCCGACCCTCGACGGTCTCCACGAGCTCCGGCTCGAGGAGCCCCTGGAGGGCGGCCTCGATGTCGTCGGTCAGCTTGTAGATGATGTCGTAGAGGCGGACGTCCACCCCCTCCGTCTCGGCTGTGCGGCGCGCCGTGCCGTCGAGCTTCGTGCTGAAGCCCACCACGATGGCGTCCGATGCCGAGGCGAGCAGGATGTCGTTGTCCGTGATATCGCCGGTGCCCTCGTGGATGATGTTGATGTGCACCTCGTCGGTCGCGATCTGCTCCACGGCGTGGCGGATGGCGCCCAGCGAGCCCTGGACGTCCGCCTTGACGATGATGCGCAGCTCCTTCGTCTGGCCGGCCTGGATCTGGCGGTAGAGATCCTCCAGCGTCGCCCGTCCCGAGCCGTCGGGCCGGGTCGCGACGCGGGCTCGGCGTTCCTCGATCATGGCGCGGGCGGTCTTCTCGTCGGGTACGGCACGCAGCACGTCGCCGGCCGCGGGCACCTCGGCGAGCCCCAGGAGGACGACGGCCGACGAGGGGCCGGCCTTCGCCACCCGCTCGCCCTTGCCGTTCTCGAGTGCCCGGACGCGGCCGGAGGTGTCGCCCACGACGATCGTGTCGCCAACGCGCAGCGTGCCCGTCTGGATCAGGATGGTGGCTACGGCTCCGCGGCCCTTGTCCAGTTCGGCCTCGACGACCGTGCCGATGGCCGGGCGCTTGGGGTTGGCCTTCAGGTCCTGCAGATCGGCCACCAGCAGGATCATCTCGATCAGCTCGTCGATGCCCAGGCGCTGTTTGGCGCTGACCTGGACGAGCGGCACATCGCCGCCGTATTCCTCGACGATCACGCCGTGCTCGGAGAGCTCGGTCTTGACGCGGTCCGGGTTGGCGTCGGGCTTGTCGATCTTGTTGAGGGCGATGACGATGGGCACCTTGGCCGCGCGGGCGTGGTCGATGGCCTCGAGCGTTTGGGGCATGACGCCGTCGTCGGCGGCGACGACCAGGACCGCGATGTCGGTCACTTTCGCGCCGCGGGCGCGCATGGCCGTGAAGGCCTCATGGCCCGGCGTATCGAGGAAGACGACGCGCTTGCCGTCCTTGACGACCTCGCTGGCCCCGATGTGCTGGGTGATGCCGCCCCGCTCGCCGGCCGCCACCTCGGTGGCGCGGATGGCGTCGAGGAGGCTCGTCTTGCCGTGGTCGACGTGACCCATGACCGTCACGATCGGCGCGCGCGGCACGAGCTTCGAGGGGTCCTCTTCCTCGAAGAGGATCTCCTTCGTCGCCTCCGCCACGGGCGCCTCGCCGGCGGCCTCGGCGGCGGCCGCCGTCGCCACCGGCTCCGCGACCTCGTAGCCCAGTTCGGTGGCCACGAGCGAGGCGGTGTCCCGGTCGATGAGCTGGTTGATGCTGGCGAAGATGCCGCTCTTGATCAGCTCGCGGATGACGTCCGCGGGGTTGACCGTGAGCAGGTCGGCCAGCTCCTTGACGGTGATGGAGCTGGGGATCTCGATGGCCCCGCGCTGGGCCGGCTCGAGCGTCTGGACGACGCCGAGGCCGTTCTGGGCGGGACTGCGGGGCGGTTTGCGCGGCCCCCGCCGATTGCGCGTGCCGCTTCGGCTACGAGCCACGGATGCCTCCTTCGGTGAGATCGATGTCGGGCGCCGCGAGCCGCACCTGCAGCTCCGGCGGGAGGGGCGCCCCCAGCGCCCGTTCGAGGGCGTGTTTCTTGAGCGCGGAGGACCAGCAGGCCCCGTCGGCGCAGAGGTAGGCGCCGCGACCCGCCAGGCGGCCGCTCGGGTCGAGTTCGAGGGCGCCGGCAGGCGTGCGCACGATCCGCACCAGCTCCCGCTTGGGGCGCTCGGTCCGGCAGGCGACGCACGTGCGCGTCGGTACTCGGCGAGTGGGTGTGTCCACGGCGGCGCCTACGATGCCACCTCGCCGGCCGGCTCCGCCTTCTTCGCGCGGCTGGCCCGCTTGGGCTTCGCGGTCGGCTCCGGGGTCGGCTCTGGGGCAGGCTCCGGGGTGTGCGCGGCCGTGTGGTCCGCATCCGCCGAACTCGGGAGCGCGGCACCGGCCTCGGTCGCCTCCGGCTGGGGGGCCTTGGGAACGGGCGGCTCGGGCGGCGGTGCCTGGTCGCTGCGGATGTCGATGCGCCAGCCGGTCATCTTGGCTGCCAGCCGGGCGTTCTGGCCCTCGCGGCCGATGGCCAGCGAGAGCATGCGCTCGGGGACCGTCACGTTGGCGATGCGGGCCTCCTCGTCGATGCGCACGCCCACGACCTGCGCCGGGCTGAGCGCGTTGGCGACGAGCTGGGCCGGGTCGTCCGCCCAGGGGATGACGTCGATCTTCTCGCCCCCTAGCTCGGCCACCACGGCCTGCACGCGACCGCCACGCTGGCCGACCGTGGCGCCGACCGGGTCGAGGCCCTCCTGGCGGCTCGCGACGGCGACCTTGCTGCGGCTGCCGGCCTCGCGGGCGATGGCCCTGATCTCGACCGTGCCGGCGTGGATCTCCGGCACCTCGAGCTCGAAGAGGCGGCGCAGGAAGCCCTTGTGCGTGCGGCTGACGAGGATCTGGGGGCCCTTGGTGGTGCGCCGCACCTCGAGCACGTAGGCCTTCACGTGCTGCCCGATGCGGTAGTGCTCCATGGCCGACTGCTCGGTCGTGGCCAGGATGGCGTCCACGCGGTTCGGCTCGCGGCCGACGTCGAGGATGATCGCCCGCGGCTCGACGCGGCTGACGGTGCCGGTGATGATCTCGCCCTCGAGGCTGGCGTACTGGCCGAAGACCTGCTCTCGCTCCGCCTCGCGCAGCCGCTGCAGGACGACCTGCTTGGCCGTCTGGGCGTGGATGCGGCCGAACGTCGAGGAGTCCACCTGCTCGATCTCGACCAGGTCGCCGACCTTCGCGTCGGGCTTGTAGGCACGCGCGTCTTCCAGCGTGAACTCCGTGAGCGGGTCCTCCACGGTCTCCACGACGGCCTTGGCCCGGTAGACGCGGATCTTGCCCGTCTCCGCGTCCACCTCGACGCCCACGTTCTCGTTGCCGGGCGCGACGCGGCGATAGGCCGACTGGATCGCCTCCTCGACGGTCCGGATGAGCGACTCGCGGGAGATGTTCTTCTCGGCGTTCAGCTGCAGGAGGGCGCCGATGAATTCGCGGTTCACGTTGGCCTCCCTCCGTCGTCCTCTGGTTGGTCTGCGCCGCTCACAAGAAAACGTGGGGGTCACCCACGTTTCGAGGCGGCCGGGTCGGATGTCGCCCGGAAGTATACACCGTCGCCGCCCGCGCCCGGCCGATCAGGCCGCCAGGTCGCGCCGTCGGAACGTCCATAGCGAGAGGGCCCAGGCAGCGACGGCGACCACCCCGAAGACCGAGAAGTCGCCCCATGGGAACCGTCCCTCGTCGATGATCGGCGTCGCCTGGAAGTAGCGGAACGCACTGAGGTCGCCCAGCCACGCCAGGTCGGGCTGGATCCTGGCGATGGCCGCGGCGAGATACATCGCGATCAGCACGCCGGCGGTCGCCCCGGCCGACAGGCCGCGGTTCAGCGTCGCCACGGAGAGCAGCGTGCCGACCGCGGCGATGGCGCAGCCGAAGGCCCAGGCGACGGCCCCGGCGAGGCCGAATCCGACCAGGTCGAAGGGGGCGGCCACGATGCGCCCGGCGGCGTAGATGCCGGCCACCGTGGCCGCGGCCAGGACGGCCATGCCGACGATCTGGCCGCCGATCGCCGCGGCCATGTAGCGGACGCGGGAGAGTGGCGTGGACAACGCGAGCTCGAGGAAGCCACGGTCGAGGTCTCCGGCGCTGGGCCTGGTAGCCATGCCGATGCCGGCGATGGCCGCCAATATCGGCCAGAGCATGCCGCCGATGTACGTGCTGAAGAAGACGCCCGGATCGGCGAGGCTGCCCTCCATGCCGAAGGCCGTCATCAACTCCTTGGGGAAGAGCGAAAGGTACTGATCCACGAGCTTGTAGTTGTCGCGGAAGACCGGGTAGAAGACGGCCAGGAAGGTGCCGTAGGCCAGGGCGATGATGGCGAGCCACAGGATGAGCGACCGGCTGCGCCGCATCTCCAGGCGGAAGGCCGCGCTCACCGAGTCACCTCGGCGGGGGCCTGCGTGGCCGGCGCGCTGTAGAGGCGCAGAAAGATGTCCTCGATGTCCGGCGTCGTGATGGCCACGTCGCGGACGGCCAGGGAGGCGATCCGGGCCAGGAGCGGATTCACGTCGCCGCGCACCATGAGGTGCACCTCGCGACCGGTGATCGCCACGACCTCGACGTTGGGCAGTTCGAAGGTGCCCGGCGTGGGTGGCGCCTCGAGGACGAGGTTCACCGAGCGCCAGTGCTCTCCGAGCAGCTGGCCAACCGTCGAGACGTTCGCCAGCCGTCCTTCGCGGATGATCCCCACGCGGTCGCAGGCGCGCTCGACCTCGGGCAGGTTGTGCGACGAGAGGAAGACCGTGCGCCCCGCCGCGCGGGCCTCGGCGACCAGGGCGAGGAACTCGCGTTGCATCAGGGGATCGAGGCCACTCGTCGGCTCGTCCATGAGGAGCAACGGCTCATCACCCATGAAGGCGTGCACGACGCCGATCTTCTGGCGGTTGCCGTGCGAGAGCTTGCGGATGTGGACGGTCGGGTCCAGCTCGAGCCGCTCGGCCATGGGCCGCCAGGCACCCCGCGGCAGTCCGCGCAGGGCCCCGAGGTAGTCGAGCTGCTCGCCGGCCGTCAACTCGCCCAGGTAGCCCGGCTCGCTGCTCACGTAGGCGAGCCGAGTGTGCACCGTCGACGAAGCGGCCCAGCAGTCGAGCCCGAAGATGGCCGCGTGGCCCGCGCTCGGGCGCAGGAAGCCGAGCAGGAGGCGGATCGTGGTCGTCTTGCCCGCGCCGTTCGGCCCGAGGAATCCGAAGACCTCGCCCTCGGCCACCGCGAAGTCGACCTCCACGATGCCCCGGCGGCTGCCGTACCACTTTGTGAGGCCCTCGGCCTCGATCACGTTCGTCATCGACATGGAGTCTCGGGGCGTGGCGCTGCGGGTGGCCAGTGTCCTCCAGCCCGGCGTCGGGGGACCGTCCGTCCCGGCCGCGGCTCAGTATGCCCGGGCGAACAGGACCCGGCGCTCCGATGGCCGGCCGTCGACGAGGCACGTACCGGCCTCGTCGGGCGAATCGAAGGGCACGAGGCGGATGGTCGCGCCGGTGTCGGCGTTGATCTCCTTCTCGCACTCGTCGCCGCCACACCACGGCGCCATGAGGAACCCGCCGTCCTCGTCAAGCACGTGCTTGAAGTCGGCGTACGTGTCCACGTGGTGCGTGTTCGCGGCGCGGAAGTCCAGCGCCCTCTGGAAGAGACCGGCCTGGTAGGCGGCCAAGTGGCCCGGAAGTTCGGCGGCGAGGGCGTCGAGGGGCAGCGCCTCCTTCGCCCGGTCGCTGCGGCGGACCAGGACGGCCTGCCCCGCGGCCACGTCGCGCGGGCCGATCTCGAGTCGGTAGGGCACGCCGCGCAGCTCCCAGTGGTTGTACTTGAAGCCGGGCGACTCCTCGCGCCAGTCGACCTTCCAGCGCAGGGGCCCCGAAGCCGTCTGGACGCCGGCGAAGGCGCCTTCGAGGCGCTCGATCGCGCCGGCGACCGCCGCGCGGCCCTCGTCGTCACGGAAGATCGGCACGACCACGACCTGGTGCGGCGCGACGTTGGGCGGCAGGACGAGGCCCGCGTCGTCCCCGTGGGCCATGATCGTCGCCCCCACCATCCGCGTCGAGAAGCCCCAGCTGGTGCCGTAGGGGTTCTTGCGCAGGTTGTCGCGGTCGAGGAACTCGATGCCCGCCGAGCGCGCGAAGTTCTGGCCGAGCATGTGGCTCGTGCCGGCCTGGAGGGCGCGTCTGTCACGCATCATGGCCTCGACGGCGTCTGTGTAGACGGCGCCGGGAAAGGTCTCGGCGCGGCTCTTGCGGCCGCGGATGACCGGGATGGCCAGCCAGTCCTCGGCCACCGAGCGGTAGCCCTCGAGGCCCAGCGCCACCTCGTCGGCCGCCTCCTGCTCGGTGGCATGGAAGGTGTGTGCCTCCTGCCACAGGAATTCGGCGGTGCGCAGGAAGAGCCGCGTGCGCAGCTCCCAGCGCACCACGTTGTTCCACAGGTTCATGAGCAGGGGCAGGTCGCGATACGACTGGATCCAGCCCTTCACGACCTCGGCGATGATCGCCTCAGAGGTGGGCCGGATGGCCAGCCACTCGGCGAGCTCCTCGCCGCCAGCGTGGGTCACCCAGGCGACCTGCGGGTTGAAGCCCTCGACATGCTCGGCCTCCTTCTCCAGCAGCGAACGGGGCACGAAGAGCGGGAAGTAGACGTTGCTGTGGCCGGTGCGCTTGATGTAGCGGTCGAGCTCGTCGCGCATCGACTCCCAGATCGCGTAGCCGTAGGGCCGGATGATCATGCAGCCGCGCACGGGGGAGTAGTCGGCCAGCTCCGCCTTGAGGACCACGTCGTTGTACCAGCCGGGGAAGTCCTCCGACTGTCGCGCGATGCTCGTGACGAAGCCGTCCTTGGCCACGGGTCCTCCTGGGTGGGCTCTGGGCCGGGCCTGCCGGGGGGAGTGCTCCCCTGCCCCTGCGCCGGGCGCCTATCGTAACGCAGGGTCGGTCGTCGCCCGAGACGACTACCGGCCTTTCCATTTCAAGCGAACACGTGGACGTCGAAGGGGGAGGGAACAGGCCGGTCCGGGGCAATCGGGGCCGCGATGGCCATCTGCCGCCTTTGGTCCACGCTCGCGAAGGCGCGGCGGCAGCCCCTCGCGGAACGCTCTTGGTGCGCGCGATCACTCAACCGGGCCGTCTTGTTCACGTCAAGTGAAAAGACGGGCGTGGCTTGGCCGGAGCCGGGCGTTCGGAGACTCCTGACCTCAAGGCCACCTGGCGGAGGAGCGGCCGGTGACCCCCTTGGTCCTAGCCGGCGACGGCCCCATAGCGCCCCTCGACGTACTCGTCGAGGATGGCCATGAACTCGTCCACCAGTCCCTCCCCTCGCAGGGTCGTGCGCAGGGCGCCGTCGATGTAGACGGGGGCCACCGGCTCCTCGAAGGTGCCCGGGAGTGAGATGCCGATGTCGGCATGCTTCGACTCGCCGGGGCCGTTGACGACGCAGCCCATGACGGCGACGCGCATCTCCTCGACGCCCGGATAGCGCTCGCGCCAGGCGGGCATCTGGTCGCGCAGGTAGCCGGCGATGCGCTGTGCCATCTCCTGGAAGAAGACCGAGGTCGTGCGGCCACAGCCGGGGCACGCGGACACCTGCGGCAGGAAGGAGCGCAGCCCGAGCGACTGCAGCACCTGCTGGGCGACCCGCACCTCCTCGCTGCGATCACCGCCGGGCTCGGGCGTGAGCGAGACGCGGATCGTGTCGCCGATGCCCTCCTGGAGCAGGATCGCCAGGCCGGCTGCCGAGGCCACGATCCCCTTCATGCCCATGCCGGCCTCGGTCAGGCCGAGATGGAGTGGGTAATCGCAGCGTGAGGCGAGGCGCCGGTAGACCTCCACGAGGTCCGGCACGCCCGAGACCTTGGCGCTGAGCACGATCCGGTCGTGCGGCAAGCCGGTCGCCTCGGCCAGCTCGGCCGAGCGGAGGGCGGAGGCGATCATCGCCTCGATCAGCACGTCGCGCGCGTCGCGCGGCTCCGGCGAGCGGGCGTTCGCGTCCATCAGCTCGGTCAGCAGGGCCTGGTCGAGCGATCCCCAGTTGACCCCGATGCGCACCGGCTTGCCGTGCTCCACGGCGAGCCTGACGATCGTCTGGAAGTTCTCGTCGCGCCGCTTGGCGCCGACGTTGCCCGGGTTGATGCGGTACTTGTCCAGCGCCTGCGCCATCTCCGGGTACTCCGCCAGCAGCTGGTGGCCGTTGTAGTGGAAATCGCCCACGACCGGCACGCCGACGCCGAGATCGCGCACCTTGCGGATCATCTCGGGCACCGCGGCGGCCGCCGCATCGTGGTTGACCGTGACGCGAACCAGCTCCGAACCGGCATGCGCGAGCGCGACGACCTGGAGGGCGGTCGCGTCGGCGTCCGCGGTGTCGGTGTTCGTCATCGACTGCACGACGACCGGCTGGCGGCTGCCGATCCTGACTCCGCCCACGTCGACGCTGACCGTCTGCCGGCGTCCGGGCAGGTGGGGCTCGCCCTCGACCCCCAGCCCCTCGGGGAGGGCGCGGCTCATGGCGAGGCGGCTCCGAGCCTCGCGATGTCGAAGAGGCTGATGTAGACGAGGAAAGCCATCAGCAGCATGAAGCCGACCAAGTACGTGGCGCGCTCGGCGGAGACGCTCAGGCGGCCACCGGAGGCCGACTTCAGCAGCGCAACGGCGATCCGTCCGCCGTCCATGGGCGGGAAGGGCAGCGCGTTGACGACGGCGAGGTTCGCCGACAGGAGCGCGATGAGGAAGATGAGGAAGATCGGCGGCTCTCCGCGCACCGTGCCCACGGCGTCAACGATGCCGATCGGCCCAGAGACCTGGGGGTGGGCGATGTCGGCGACGAGGTCGCGCACTGCGCCGAGGATCAGCGTGGAGGCCTGGACGGTCCGCCGTCCGCCGATCTCGAGCGCCTCGAGGATTCCGTGCTGCGCATTGCTCCCGGTCTCGTAGACGCGGGCGCCGATGCCCAGGGCTCCCTCTCCAGCCGCGACCGCGGCGGCGTCACGCAGCGTGGCCGTGAGATCGTCCGTCGATCCATCGGCGTGGCGCACGGTGATGACGACCTTGGTTCCCGGGTTGTCACGGAGGTAGTCGACCGGCGCGTTCGGGCCGTCGAACCATGCCCATGTCCGCCCGTCGATGGCGAGGATCGTGTCGCCCACGACCATGCCGGCCCGCTGGGCCGGAGAGGGTGCGCCGTCTGCCCCGGCCGGCAGTTCGTTGACGGTGATGTTCACCGTGGGGTCGCCGATGAGCGGGATGGCGCTCATCAGCAGCCAGGCCAGGAGCAGGTTCATGGCCACGCCGGCGAGCAGGATGACGATGCGGGTGCGCAGCGACTGTCGCACGAAGCTGCGCGGGTCGTCCGATTCGCCCTCCTCACCCTCGAGGCGGACGAAACCGCCGATGGGCAGCCAGTTCAGGGTGTAGAGCGTCTCACCGCCGCGGTGGAGGATTCGCGCCCGGGGCGGGAAGCCGATGCCGAACTCGTGGACCTTCACGCCGGCCCGGCGGGCGACGACGAAGTGGCCGAACTCGTGGACGACCACGAGCGCGACGAGGATCGCCAGCAGCAGTGCGATGTTGACGAGGCTGTCGAGGATCACCAGCACGGTCAGGCGGCTCCGGCTACGGAGGCGGTCGCGCACCAGGTGCGGACCTCGAGGTCCAGCTCGAGGAGCGCCTCGAGGCCGGGCTCCCGGTCGCCGGCGGCACCGAAGTGCTCGACGGCGGCGCCGACCAGGCGCGCGACGCCCGGGAAGTCCAGGCTGCCGTCGAGGAAGCGGCGCACGGCCACCTCATCGGCGGCGATGAGCGTGGCCGTGGCGCGCGGCCCCTGGAGCGCGGCCTCGCGTGCCACGCGCAGCGCGGGAAAGCGCTCGACGTCCGGTCGCCCGAACTCCAGGGCGGAGAGATCCGCGAGAGAAAGTCGCGGCGCGCGTGACGACAGCCGGCGCGGATACGTCAGGGCGTACTGGATGGGGAGGCGCATGTCGGGGAGCCCCAGCTGGGCCTTGACCGAGCCGTCGACGAACTCGACGGCCGAATGGATGACGCTCTGCGGATGCACCACGACGTCGATCCGATCGTAGTCGCAATCATAGAGCCAGCGCGCCTCGACGACCTCGAGGCCCTTGTTCATGAGCGTCGCCGAATCGATCGTGACCTTCGCTCCCATGCGCCATACGGGGTGGGCCAACGCATCGGCCGGCGTCACCGAGACGAGCCGCTCGGCCGGCAGGTTCCGGAACGGGCCGCCCGACGCGGTGAGGATGAGTCGCGCCACGTCGGCCATGCTCTCGCCGACGAGGCACTGCCAGATGGCCGAGTGCTCGGAGTCGATGGGCCGCAGCCAGGCCAGTGGCGAGGCCATCGGGTCGCCCGCCCCTGCCCTGGTCGCCACCTCGGCCGACCGAGCGCGCGCGAGCGGCATGACCAGGTGCCCCCCGGCGACGAGGGTCTCCTTGTTGGCCGTGGCCACGATCTTGCCCGCGGCGAGGGCGGCGAGCACCGGCCGCAGGCTGATCACGCCGCCCGTGGCCACGAGGACGAGGTCCACGTCGTCGCGCGTCGCGAAGGCCACGAGGGCCTCGTCGGACCCGTCGGCGACCGTGCCGGCCGGCAGCTCGAGGCGGGTGAGAGCGTCGTGGTCGGCGAGTGTCACGGCCCGCGGACGGACCGCCGCCACCTGGGCCGCGAACCGCTCGGCATCGCGGCCGGCGGCCATGGCCACCACCTCGAACGCGTCGCCCAGACCGGCCAGGACGTCGAGCGCCTGGCGCCCGATGGAGCCGGTGGTTCCGAGGAGGGCGACCCGCGTGCGGCCGCGCTCAGCCGATCGAGCCAACGACGAGCAGGTAGAAGTAGACGACGGGGCCTGCGAAGAGGATCGAGTCCACCCGGTCGAGCATGCCGCCGTGGCCGGGGATGAGGGCACCGGAGTCCTTGGCACCGGCGGCGCGCTTGAGGAGCGATTCGGCCAGGTCACCCGACTGCGCGGCGACCGCGATCATCGGGCCCAGGGCGATCGCGCCCAGGGGCTGGGCGCCGGCCGCCCACAGGGTGAGCGCCGTGACCGCGGTCCCCACGACGGCCCCACCGATGACGCCCTCCCAGGTCTTCTTGGGCGAGATATGGACGAGGAAGCCGTGGCGGCCCCAGGTGCGGCCGGCCAGGTAGGCGCCCGTATCGAAGGCCCACACGCCAAGGACGCAGACCACGAGCCAGGCCCGCCCGCCGTCGAGCCATGCGCCCAGTGGCGCGCCGTCCGGCAGGACGGCGGCGCCCTCCACGATCAGCAGCAGGAAGGCCAGGAGGCCGGTGTAGAGGGCGCCGAAGACCGTGCCCAGCCAGGCCTGGAACCCCTCGCGCGGATCCAGGCGCAGGAACGCGGCGATGGCGGCGAGGATGACGCCCAACGCCACCAGGATCGAGGTCTCGCCCAGGCGGTCGCCGAGGAGCCAGCTCCCGCCGACCACGACGAGCGCGACCGCCGTCCCGAGCAGGGGCTCGCTGAGGACCCCGGCGCCCTTCAGGAGGGCGAACGCTTCGCGTGCCGCGAGCGCCGCGATGGCCATGATGAGCAGTCCCAGCCAGGGCTGCCCGAGCAGCAGGACGACGACGACGAGCGGGATGAGGACGGCCGCGCTGGCGACCCGTCGGGCGAGCACGCCGTGCCCTACCGGCCGAAGCGGCGTGAGCGCCGGGCGTATTCGGCGAGTGCCTCGTCGAAGGCGTCGGGGTCGAAGTCGGGCCAGAGCCGCTCGCAGAAATACAGCTCCGCGTACGCCGCCTGCCAGATCAGGAAGTTGCTGATGCGCTGGTCGCCGCCGGTGCGGATGAGCAGGTCCGGCTCCGGCAGCCCAGTCGTGTAGAGGCGGGCCTCGAGGGCCGCCTCGTCGATCGTCTCGGGACCGAGGCCGTCGGCCATGCAGCGGCGCACGGCGTCCACGATCTCCGAACGGCCGGAGTAGTTGAACGCGACGTTGAGGGTCAGGCGCCGCCCGCCCTCGGTGGCCGCGAGCGCCTCGCCGATGGAGTTACGAGTGGCTTCCGGCAGCTCGTCCAGGCGTCCCAGGATGCGCACCCGCACGCCCTGGCGCACGAGCTCCGGGGTCTCGTCGCGGATCGCCGACTCGAGCAGCGCGAAGAGCGTGCGCACTTCGTCCTCGGAACGCGACCAGTTCTCGCGGCTGAACGCGTAGAGGGAGAGGACCTCGACGTCGCGCTCCACCGCGCGACGCAGGATGGGCCGGATGGCCTCGACACCCGCGGCGTGGCCCTCCGTTTCGGGCAGGCCGCGCGACCGGGCCCAGCGCCGGTTGCCGTCCATGATGATGGCCACGTGGCGCGGCGGGATGGTCGGCTCGCCGTCCGACTCGCCGTCGTCCAGGTCGGCCGGCGACGAGCGGCGATCCACCGGCCGCTCGGCGGCCAGGCCGGAGACACCGCCCCGCGCCGAGCCGATGGTGGTCACGAGACCTCGAGGACCTCCTGCTCCTTGGCCTTGCCGATGCGCTCGACCTCGTCGATCCAGCGATCGGTCACCTTCTGGAGATGGTCGAGCTCGCGTCGCCCCTCGTCGGCGCCGATCTCGCCGTCGCGCTCGCGGGCCTTGATGGTGTCGGCCGCCTCGCGACGGTGGTTGCGGATCTCGACACGCGCATCCTCCATGCGCCTATGGACGAGCTTCACGAGGTCCCTGCGACGTTCCTCGGTCAACGGCGGGATGTTCAGGCGCACGACCGTGCCGTCCACGTTCGGCATGAGGCCGATGTCGCTCTTGAGGATGGCCTTCTCGATGGCCCCCAGGACCCCGCGATCCCACGGCTGGATGACGATCTGGTGGGGCTCGGGGACGCTGATCCCGGCCAGCTGGTTGAGCGGCGTCTGCGTGCCGTAGTACTCGACGTGCAGCCGCTCGACGAGGGCGGTCGAGGCGCGACCCGTGCGCACGGCCGCCAGCTCGCGCTCCAGGGCCTCCACGGCGCGACCCATGCGCGCCTCGACGTCGGCCGTCTGGCTCATGCCGTGTCACCTCCGTCGATCCGGGTGCCCACGGTCTCGCCCAGGGCCACGCGCCGGATGTTGTCCGGCGTGTTGAGGTCGAAGACGACGATGGGCAGGTCATTCTCCATGCACAGGGAGACGGCCGTGGCATCGAGGACCTGCAGGCGGCCGTTCAGCACGTCGGCGTAGCTCAGATGGTCGTGGCGATGGGCCTGTGGATCCTTGATGGGATCGGCATCGTAGACCCCGTCCACCTTGGTGGCCTTGAGGATGACCTCAGCACCGATCTCCACCGCCCGCAGCGCGGCCGCGGTGTCGGTCGTGAAGTAGGGATTCCCGGTGCCGGCCGCGAAGATGACCACGCGACCCTTCTCGAGGTGGCGCACGGCCCTTCGCCGGATGTACGGCTCCGCGACCTCGTTCATGGCGATGGCGCTCATGACGCGCGTGGCCACGCCGGCCTTCTCGATGGCGTCCTGCAGGGCGAGGGCGTTCATCGCCGTGGCCAGCATGCCGATGTAGTCGCCCGTGGCGCGGTCCATGCCCTTCGCTGCCGCGGCCATGCCGCGGAAGATGTTTCCGCCGCCGACGACGATGGCCACCTGGACGCCCAGTCCGTGGACGTCCGCGACCTGGCGGGCGATGAACGCGCAAAAGCCCGGATCGACCCCGTACTGCCGGTCGCCGAGCAACGCCTCGCCCGAGATCTTCAGGAGGATCCGGCCATAGCGCGGCGCACGGGCGTCGCTCACAGGTCCTCTCCGAGCTCGAAGCGCACGAAGCGACGCACGCGGATGTTCTCGCCGATGGTCGCGATCGCGTCGAGCACGAGCTGACCCACGGTCTGGTCCGTGTCGCGGAAGGGTTGCTCGGAGAGCACGACCTGCTGGAACCACTTCCTGAGCTGGCCCTCGACGATCTGCCCGCGGATCGCCTCCGGCTTCTTCTGCACGATCTCGTCGGCGAGGAGCTCGGAGCGCTTCGCCTCGAGCGCCTGGGCAGGGATCGAGTCGATCGTCGGGTACAGCGGGCGGAGCGCGACAACCTGCATGGCCAGGTCGCGCACGAGCTTCTGGAACTGCTCGTTGCGGGCCACGAAGTCGGTCTCGCAGTTGACCTCGACGATCGCGCCGATGCGGCCGCCGGTGTGGATGTAGCTGTAGATGAGCCCCTCGCGTGCCTCCCGCCCGGCCTTCCTGGCCGCGGAGGCCTGATTGCGCTCGCGGAGCACGGCGACCGCCCGGTCCAGATCGCCGGCGGTCTCCTCGAGCGCGCGCTTGCAGTCCATGAAGCCGGCGCCGGTCCGCTCGCGGAGCTCTTTGACGGCGTCGGCGCTGATGGTCGGTGTGGTCATGACGCTTGGTGTCCCTCGAATGTCTGGTCAGGATGTCGGCGCGGCGAGGCCTAGACCTCCTCGACCGCCTCTTCGGGCTCGACGGCCGGGCGGTGCAGATGCTCGGCGACGGGGCGGCCGTGGACGGGCAGGAGCGCCTCATCGTCCTCCGGGTCCGGCTCGAAGGAAAGCGCCTGACCGGCGGCCACCGCGGCGACGAGCTCGTCGCTGGCCGTCTCCTCGAGCCGCTCGACCATCGGTTCCTCGTCCACCGGCTCGACCTCGGAGCGGGTCGCACGCTGCCGAGCACCCTCGATGGCCGCGTCGGCCACGAGGCTGCACAGGAGCCGGATGGCCCGGATGGCGTCGTCGTTGGCGGGGATGATGTAATCCAGCTCGTCGGGGTCCACGTTCGTGTCGCCGGTCCCGATGACCGGCATCTCGAGCTTGCGCGCCTCGATCGTGGCGATCCGCTCTCGGTGGGGGTCCACGATGAAGATGGCGCCCGGCAGGCGCTTCATCCGCCGCATGCCGCCGACGGTGCGCTGCAGGCGGGCCATCTCGTCGAGCAGGCGCGAGGCCTCCTTCTTGCTCATGCGCTCGAAGTCGCCGTTGGCCTGACGCGCCTCCAGCTGCTCGAGCAGGGCCAGGCGCTTCTTGATGGTCACGAAGTTCGTGAGCATGCCGCCCAGCCAGCGCTGGTTGACGTACGGCTGGCCGGCGCGGGTGGCCTCCTCGGCGATCGGCTCCTGGGCCTGCTTCTTGGTGCCCACGAAGAGGACCATGTCGCCACGGGCGGTCGTCTCGGTCACGAAGTTCAGGGCGACGTCCAGGCGGCGCACCGTCTGGGCCAGGTCGATGATGTGGATCCCGTTGCGCTCGGCGAAGATGAACGGGCGCATCTTCGGGTTCCAACGTCGCGTCTGGTGGCCGAAGTGGACGCCGGCCTCCAGGAGCAGGCGCATCGACACGGTCGGCATGGGGCGAGGACCTCCTGTGCGGTTCTGACCTCCGCGCGCCTCAGGGTCCGCGGACCGGACTCGACGCTTCCGGGCGCCGGCCGGCACCCCCGCGGGGAGCGGCACGCGTGCGTGATGCCGCGGACGGATCCACGGCGCCTGCCCTGCGGGCGGCCGCGGAAGTCTAGCACAGGGTCCTGCCGCAGCCCCCTGCCGGCTCAGGGCGGGATGAGCCCGCGCAGGTGGCGCACGCGCGCCATGGGACGTCCGTCGTGGGACCCGTCGGCCGCGGCGAGGTCCACGGACACGAGGTCCACGCGCCACGGCCCGCGAGGCAGGAGGGTGCCGTCGGCCGACCGGCCCGCTATCCGCAGGGCCGCCGCCGCCCGGTACAGGCAGCGCAGCTTCCGGGCGTCCACACGCTCCTCCTGCGCGCCGTAGCGAGCGTCGGAGCGGCTGCGCACCTCCACGACCACGATCGTCGGCGGGGGTCCGGGTTCGAGGGCGAGGAGATCGACCTCGTCGCGCCCGACCCGCAGCTGGGTGGCCAGGATGGTCCAGCCGCGCTCGGTGAGATGGCGGGCCGCGAGTGCCTCAGCCTCGTCGCCACGGCGACGGCGGAGGGTGCGTCGGTCTGCCGGCGAGGTGTCATTCATGCCGCCCATCGTGTGCCCCGGCGCTTGGCGCGCGCTTACCGGGGCGAGTCGGGGTCGGCCTTCTCCATCGCCTCCCGCTCGGCCCTGGTGGCGCCCGCCGGGCGGAAGAGCAGGTAGACGAGCGTGCCGAGGAACGGTGGCACGAAGACGACGACGATCCAGAGCCCCTTCCAGGACCGGCTCAGGTCCCGCCGCCGGACGACGTCGACGAAGGCGAAGACGGAGATCGACGCGAGCGTCAGGAAGGCGATCAGGAGCAGCAGGGAGTCGCCGAACGGGACCGTGGCGGCCATGGGCATCATCGTGACACCGGTCCGTGCAGGCGTCGAGCTCAGTGGGCCCGCCCGCCGCTCCAGTCCGGCTCGATCGGACTGACCCAGCGGGCCGACCGGCACTCGCGGTTCGGACGGCGCACGGCTTGAATCGAGATCGATGGGTCCCGCCTTGTCACCAAGGGGCATGCTCCGCGTGGGGGCGGCGGCGATCATCCTGCTCGCGACCGTCGCCGCGACCACGCCGCCGGCCTCCACAGCCGCCGGGTCCCCACCGCCGTCGTCGCCGTGGTACCACCTCGATGAGCGCGGCGACGTGCAGGTCGACCTCTACTATGGCTGGCTGAGCACCTGCCCGCACTGCGCGAAGGCGCGGCCTTTCGTGGCGGAGCTCGAGGCCGAACTGCCCTGGCTCACCGTCCACTCGCTCCAGCTCGACGGCGACAGCGAGGCGAACCGGCAGCTCATCGTCGACCTCGCGGCGAGCATCGGCGAGGAGATCCAGAGCGTGCCGGCCTTCCTCTTCGCCGGCCGACTCCGGACCGGCTTCGACGAGGCGACGACGACCGGCGTGAGCCTGCGCGCCGAGCTGGTGGCGTACCACGACGAGCTCGTGGCGGCGCTGCCGAGACCGTCCACGTCGGCGACGCCGGCCGCCTCAGCGACCCCGACCCCCTCCCCGACCCCTGCCGGCGCGGGCACGTCGGTGGTGCTCCCGTTGGCGGGTCCGGTGGACGCCAGGACGATCTCCCTGCCGGTCCTGGCCATCGTCCTCGGTGGCCTCGACGCCTTCAACCCCTGCGCGCTCTCGGTCCTCCTCTTCCTGCTCAGCGTCCTCGTCGGCTCCCGCAGCCGCCGGCGCATGGCGCTCATCGGCGGCACGTTCGTCCTCGTCTCGGGGCTGACCTACTTCGTGCTGATGGCGGCCTGGCTCAACCTCTTCCTGCTCTTCGGGGCGCTGCGCGTCGTGACCCTGGTCGCCGGGGGCGCGGCGGTGCTGGCCGCGCTGATCAACATCAAGGACTTCGCCTGGTTCGGGCACGGTCCCTCGCTGGTCATCCCGGGGTCGGCGAAGCCGGCGATCTTCGGGCGGATGCTGGACCTCTCCGAGACGACGCGGCTCACGGCCCTCGTCGCCGGAACGGTGCTCGTGGCCGTCGTGGCCAACTCGTACGAGATGCTCTGCACGGGCGGCTTCCCGGTCGTCTTCACCCGGGTGCTGACGCTGTCGAGCCTCCCCCTCGGGACCTACTACGCGTACCTGCTGCTGTACAACGTCGTGTATGTCGCTCCGCTGCTGGCGGTGGTCGCCTTCTTCACCTGGAAGCTGGGCTCCCGCGGCATCAGCGAGCGGGAGATGCGCAGGCTCAAGTTGCTGAGCGGCCTGCTCATGCTCGGCCTGGGCCTGCTCCTCCTGCTCGCGCCGGAGCGCCTGACCGACGTCGGGGCGACGATCGGCGTCTTCCTCACCGGCATCGTGATCTGGGGGTCGATCATCCTTGCGGACCGGATGAGGTCGCGACCGGCCTGCGGCCCGCCCCGGACCTGAAGGGGCGCCAGGGCCCGGCGCTGACGCAGGCCGGGTTCAGAGCCGGGGCTCGCGCAATTCGTCGATCAGGCGCTCCAGCGTCTGGCGCGTGGCCAGCTCCCGGGTCTCCCCGGCGACGATCACGGTGGGGACGCTCGTCACGCCGGCCTCGGCCCCGCGCGCGCGTCCGGAGGGGATGGCGAGGCTCCAGAGCACCAGCTCGATCTCCCCCGCCCTCTCCAGCTCGGACAGCGCCAGCAGCGCCTCGCGACAGCCGCTGCAGACGGGGTGGGTGAACAGCTCGATCCGAGGGGTCATACGTCCCACTCGTTGCAGTGGACGCACCAGAAGTCCTCGTCCACCCCGGCCACCGAGCGGAACGGCAGCCGCAGCTTGGCCTCGTAGCGCTCGAGGGCCTCCTGCCCGCGCACCCAGCCGTCGACCAAGGCGAGAGCCTCGCCCGAAGCCGGTCGGAGACGGACGATCCAGCCGCGGCCGTAGGGGTCGAGGTTGATCAGCTTCGGCCGGACGAGGAGCACCTCGTTCAGCGCGACCACCAACCCGGCCACGGGGCCCGTGACCGGTCCCACCCACTTCGCGCTCTCCAGGACCGCGAGCGCGTCGCCACGATCGACCGTCCCCGACCGCGCGCGGCGAGAGAAGCTCACCACCTGGATGTGCCCGGCCCGCGACTGGCCGACGTCCGTGAGCCCCAGCACCAGCGTCCCGTCGCCATCCTGCCGCGCCCACAGGTCGCGCTCCACGTCGTAGACGAGATCGCCCGGGAAGTGACACTGGCGGATGGTCGCTTCTGACACGCCCGACAGCCCTCCTCTTCACCACGTCACGCTATCGAGGGCCGGGCCCGGCGGCCAGAGCCGTCCGGCCCTTGCGCTCGGCGGAGCAGCGCCCGCTGCGCCGAGGGAGCCGATCAGCCGGCGCCGTGGGCAGCCGCATAGTCGGCGAGGAACGAGCGACACAGGCGAGCGGCCGGTGAGAGGCGGCGTGCCCGAAGGTTGACCAGCGACCACCGTCGCTCGAGCGGAAAGCCCTCGACGTCGAGGACGACCAGACGACCACGCTGGAGCTCCTTCTCGATCGCCCAGTGCGAGATGACCGTGATCCCCAAGCCGGCCGCGACGGCCTGCTTGATGGCGCCGCTGCTGCCGGGTGAGCCGGCCGGCCAGGGGTGCTCGCTGCGGATCCCGTCGGTGGGGAGTGGCGCGCAGGACCGGTGCGGGAGACCCGTGTTCGGGTATCGTGTCGCCGAGCAGGTGCCGCGTGTCGCCTGGTCGACCGACCCGGATGCCGGGCGGGTCGCGCCCCCCTCACGCGAACGAGGAGGTCCCAGATGGGTGACAAGACGCCGAAGCGGCCGCCGAAGCCGAAGAAGCCGAAGGCGCCGAAGACGCCGAAGACCTGACGCACCGCTGATCAGGCGCTCGGTCACGCCGGGCGACGAGAAGGCCGCGATGAGTCGGGTGTTGGGACGGCGGTTCGTCCGGGCGGACGGCCTCCCCAAGGTGACCGGTCAGGCGCGCTACGCGGCCGACCTGGTGCTGCCCGGGATGCTCCATGCCGCCTTCCTCCACGCCGGCGTCCCGCGGGCCCGGATCCGGCGCCTCGACGTGTCCGCGGCGCGCGCCCTGCCGGGCGTCCTGGCCGTCCTCACGCAGGACGACGTCCCCTTCGTCCGCTTCGGCGCGGCGGTCGAGGACCGGACGCTGTTCGCCCACGAAGTCGTGCGCTTCGAAGGCGAGATCCTGGCTGCCGTGGCGGCCCTGACGCCCGAGTTGGCCGACCGGGCCTGCCGGCTCATCGAGGTCGAACTCGAGGCGCTGCCCCCGGTCCTCGATCCCGAGGCCGCCCTGGCGCCCGGCGCGCCGCTCGTCCACGAGGACTGGCAGGACTACAGCGCCAACGACGGGATCGTCCGCGACGGCAACGACTGCGGCTTTGTGAACATCGTCAAGGGCGACATCGAGGCCGGCTTCGCCGCAGCCGACGAGATCGTCGAGGGCCGCTACGTCGCCGACATGTCGCATCCCGTCCCCATCGAGCCCCACGCGGTCCTCGCCCAGTGGGAGGGTGACCGGGTCACCGTGTGGAGCACGACGCAGACGCCGTTCCCGGCGCGCAACGGGTTGACCAGGACGCTCGAGCTGCCCGAGAGCGCAGTCCGCGTCGTCGTCCCCCACCTCGGCGGCGGCTTCGGCGGGAAGTGCGAGTTCCATTTCGAAGCTCATGTGGCGGCCCTGGCCCGCGCCGCGCGGCGGCCGGTGCGCCTCGTGTTCGACCGGCGCCAGGAGTTCACCGCCACCGACATGGCCCGCCACGGCATCATCGCCACGTTCCGCACCGGCGTGCGGCGTGACGGCACGATCGTCGCGCACGAGGCGAGCCTCATCCTCGACACCGGCGCCTATGCGACCCACGGCCCGGTCATCACCGAGATCGCCACGATGATGGCCGCCGGGCCCTATCGCCACCCGAACATGCTCGTCGAGGGACGCACCGTCTACTCGAACCGGACACCGGCCGGCTCCACCCGGGCACCTTCGGGCCCGCAGGTCTGCTGGGCACTCGAGCAGCACGTGGATGCCATCGCCGAGCGGCTTGGCCTCGACAAGCTCGAGTTCCGCCTCCGCAACATCGTCGCAGAGGGCGACGAGGGCCCCACCGGCCAACGCTTCGAGAAGATCGGCGCACGGGAGAGCCTGCTCGAGGCCGCCCGCCTCATCGGCTGGGGCCGGCCGCTGCCGCCCGGCGACGGGATGGGCCTGGCCGTCGGCTGGTGGTTCAGCGCACCCGGCCCTGCGGGCTGCTACATCAAGCTCAACGCCGATGGCTCGGCAACGGTCGTCACCGGCGCCCAGGAGAACGGCTCGGGCAGCGTCATGGGCCTCGCGCTTCTCGCCGCCGAGGAGCTGGGCCTCGCGCCCGAACGCATCTCGCTCGTCTACCAGGACACCGACGCGGGCGCCTTCGACTCGGGCAGCTCGGGCAGCCAGACCACGTTCAACGTGGGCCGCGCGGTCCTGGCCGCGTCGGCGCAGATCCGCGACCGGCTGCTGCGCATGGCGGCGGACGAGCTGGAGGCGAATCCGCTCGACCTCGAGCTGGTGGAGGGCGTGGTGCGCGCGAAGGACGCGCCCGGTCGGTCGGTCGTGATCGCGGCGCTGGCCAGGCGTGCCCAGGACGACGGCGAGCTGATCACCGGCCAGGGCAACCCGCCCGCACCGAAGATGCCCGACAGCCTCGGCGGGTCGTGCGCCGGGCGGGTCGCGTTCCCGGCCTTCGCCGCCCCGGCCTTCTTCGCCCACGCCGCTCGCGTCCGGGTCGACCGCGAGACCGGCGTCGTGCGCGTGCTGGAGGTGGCCGCCGGCCATGAGTTCGGGCGGGTCCTCAACCCGATCGGCGTCGAAGGCCAGGTCGAGGGCGGCATCGTCCACGGCCTCGGCATCGCGCTCAGCGAGGGCACCGTGTTCCGCGACGGCAACCAGGCGAACCCGCACCTCCTCGACTACAAGCTCCAGACGGCGGCCGACGTGCCGGCTATGAAGATCGCGTTCGTGGATGCGCCCGCGGCCGATGGCGGGCCGTATGGCTCGAAGGGCGTCGGCGAGCCACCGGTGGTGCCCACCGCGGCGGCGGTGGCCAATGCCATCGCGGCTGCGACCGGGGTCCGGGTCCGGCACCTGCCCATGACCCCGGTCCGGGTCTGGGCCGCACTCGCCGGCGAGGACGCCTGAGTGGCCGTCGCCGTGGGCCGCACCTATCACGCACCGGCGTCGTTGGACGAGGCCATCGCGCTGCTCGCCGAGCTGGGGAACGACGCAGGGGTAGTGGCCGGGGGCACGGACCTCGTCGTCGCCGCTCGCGGCGGCCGGCGCCAGTTGCCGACCGCGCTCGTGGCCATCCACCGCTTGAGCGAGCTGGCCACGATCGAAGGCTCGCCGTTCGGCGGGCTGGCCCTCGGGGCGCTCGTGACCCATGCGGACCTCGAACGGTCGGATCTCGTCCGGCGCCGCTGGACCGCCCTCGCCGATGCCGCCGCGCTGGTCGGTTCGCCCGCCACGCGCCACGTCGGCACCCTGGGCGGCAACCTGTGCAACGCGTCCCCGGCCATGGAGAGCGGGGCGCCGCTCCTCGTCTACGACGCCTCGGTCGAGCTGCGCTCGGCGAGCGGGACCCGAGGCCTGCCGCTCGCCGACTTCCTGCTCGGTCCGGCGCGGACGGCGCTGGCGCCCGGCGAGCTGCTCACCGGCGTGACCGTGCCGCCGCAGCCGGCCGGCCGCGTGGGCTCGGCCTACCTCCGCCTCGACTACCGCGCCTCGATGGAGATCGCGGTCGTCGGTGCCGCCGTCCTCGTCGCACTCGACGCCGACGGTCGATGCACGGAAGCGCGGATCGCGCTGACCGCGGTCGCGCCCACGGTCGTGCGCGCCGCCGACGCAGAAACGGCCCTGCGCGGCCAGCTACCCACCACCGAGCGCGTGGCCGCCGCTGCAGCGCGGGCCGCCGCTGCCGCCCGCCCGATCGACGACGTCCGGGCGACCGCCCGCTACCGGACGGCGATGGTGCCGGTCATCGTTCGCCGGGCCATCGAGGCTGCCCTGAAGAGAGCCGAGGAGGAGGCCGCATGAGGTACCCGCTGACGCTCACCGTCAACGACGTCCCGTACGAACTCGTCGTCGACCCGGGGCACTCACTGCTCGACGCCCTGCGCACCGACCTCGGCCTGACCGGCACCAAGGAGGGCTGCGACGACTCGGAATGTGGCGCGTGCATGGTCCTGCTCGACGGCCGGCCTGTGAACTCCTGCTCCTACCTGGCCCTCCAGGCCGCGGGCCGGCGCATCTCGACGGTGGAAGGCCTCGTCCGCGATAACCAGCCGAGTGCTCTGCAGCGCGCCTTCCTGGAGGAGGGTGGCGTCCAGTGCGGCTTCTGCACGCCGGGCATGCTCATGTCGGCCACGGCGCTGCTGGCCGCGAACCCGAGCCCGAGCGAGGGCGAGATCCGTGCGGCGCTGGCCGGCAACCTGTGTCGCTGCACCGGCTACCAGAAGATCGTCAGCGCGGTCGCCCAGGCGGCGCAGGAGATGGCTCGACCCACCCCCGGCTAGCCTTCGAGCCGATCGGGATCCTCGAGGAGCTCCACGACGGCGTCGAGGAAGGCCGCCGCGGGCGCCCCGTCGACGACCTGGTGGTCGAAGGTGAGGCTCAGGACGAGGAGCGTCCGCACGACGACCGCGCCGTCGACGACGGCCGGGCGCGCTCTGGCGCGCCCGACGCCGAGGATGGCCGTCTGCGGCGGGTTGAGGAGCGGCGTGAAGGCGTCGATGCGGTAGGCCCCGAGGTTCGTCACCGAGAAACAGCCGCCTTCGGTCTCGGCCGGGGTGAGCTGGCCGCGCCTGGCCCGCTCGGCCAGCTCGGCGATCTCCGCCCCGAGCGTGGCCAGACCCTTGCCATCGGCGTCCCGGACGACCGGCACGATGAGCCCGTCGTCGAGGGCCACCGCGATGCCGACATCGATGCGCTCCGGGTGGACGATGCCCACGCCGGTCCAGCGGGCAGCCAGCCGCGGGTGGTCGCGCAGGGCGAGCGCGGACGCCCGGACGATCGCCTCGCTGTACGAGGCACGCCGGCCCCAGGCCACCGACCAATCGGTCAGCCGACCGGCCAGGACGGTGACGTCGGCCTCACTGGTGAGGGTGAGCTGCGCCGTGGCGGCGAACCCCGCCCGCAGTCGCTCGGCGATCGCGCGGCGCATCGGTGAGAGGGGTTCGAGCCGGCCTTCGGTGGATGGGGCGGGCGCGCCGGCGCCACGGGCGTCCGCTGCCGCGCGCACGTCCGCCTCGACGATCCGCCCTCCCGGTCCACTCCCCGGCACGGCGGCAAGGTCGAGGCCCAGCTCGGCGGCGAGCCGTCTGGCCGCAGGTGAGGCGAGTGCGCCGAGGCCCCCGACCGGCGCGGCGACCGATCCCTCGGGTTCGAGGACGGCGATGACCGCGCCCTGCACGACGACGCCGCCCGGCTCCGCGAGCAGGCTGCCGATCCGCCCGGTAGCCGGGGCACGGACCTCCGCGGCCACCTTCTCGACCTGGACCTCGGCTACGAGATCGCCCTCCCGGACCGTCGCACCGGGTTCCACGAACCAGGTCACGAGGACGCCCTCCTCGACCGTGTCCGACAGGCGCGGCATCACGATCTCGTGGCGCATGACGCTCCTCCTTCGCGAGTGTTGACGCGAGGGGCGCCGGGCGGCTGACCGCCCGGCGCCCCTTGGCCGGTCGTCAGCTCATGAGCTGGCGCACGGCCGCCGCGATCTTGCCCCGATCGGGCAGGCAGAACTGCTCGAGCGGACGGCTGTACGGGATCGGGACGTCCGGGTAGGCGAGCCGGGCCGGCGGCGCGTCGAGATGATCGAACGCTCCCTCGATCGCCGTCGTGATGACCTCGCCGGACAGGCCGAAGCTCCGGTAGTCCTCGTCGACCACGAGGAGGCGGTGCGTCTTCTTCACGGACTCGACGATCGCTTCGCGGTCGAGCGGGATCACCGTGCGCAGGTCGAGGACCTCCGCTTCGATGCCCTCCTTGGCCAGGTCCTCGGCCGCATCGAGCGCCCGGTGGACCATGAGCGAGAGCGTGACGACCGTGACGTCGCGACCCTCGCGCTTCACATCCGCCTTGCCGATCGGGATCGTGTACGGCTCCTCGGGCACGGGCCCCGTCGCGCGCGGGTTCGGCGTCATCCAGCCGAGCCCCATGACCCCCTTGTGGAACATGTAGATGACCGGATTGTCGTCCCGGATGGCCGAGATCATCAGGCCCTTCGCGTCGTAGGGCGTGGAGGGCACGACGATCTTCATCCCGGGCAGGTGGGCGAACATCCCGTAGAGCGTCTGCGAGTGCTGAGCGGCGTCGCCGTAGCCGCCGCCGATGGCGGTGGTGATGACGACGGGCACCTTCACGTTCCCGCCGGACTCGTAATGGATCTTCGCCATGTGGTTGTAGATCTGGTCCATGCAGACGCCAAAGAAGTCAACGAACATCAGCTCGGCGATCGGCCGCATGCCCGAGACCGCGGCGCCGACCGCCGCCCCGATGAACGCCGTCTCCGAGATCGGCGTGTCCATCACGCGCTCGGGTCCGAACTTCGCAAGCAGCCCCTCGGTCGCCCCGAAGATGCCGCCGTAGACCCCGATATCCTCGCCCATGACGAAGACCCGTGGGTCCCGCTCCATCTCCTGGGCGATCGCCTCGGAGATGGCCTTCGATGTCGTAAGCAGGCGCTGGGTTTCGACTGCCATCGGTGGGCTCCCTTCGATCAGGCGAAGACGTGCTGGAGGGCGGCCGCGGGCTCCGGGTACGGGCTCGTCCGGGCGAACTCGATCGCTCCGTCGACCTCCGTCCGGCAGCGTGTCCAGGTCGCCTCGGCGTCGGCCGCAGTCAGCGAGCCGGCGTCGATGAGCCGGCGCTCGAACGCCCGGAGCGCATCGCGCTCCTTGAGCAGGGCCAGCTCCTCCTTCGTCCGGTAGGCCTGCGGGTCGCCCTCGAAGTGGCCGAGCAGGCGATCGGTCTTGATCTCGATGAGCGAGGGGCCGGCGCCACGCCGAGCCCGAGCCACCGCCTCGCCGGCGGCCTCGTAGATCGCGACGGGGTCGTTGTCCGGGACGAGCACGCCCGGGATCCCGTATGCCGCGGCGCGATCGCTGTTGTTGGCGATCGCGGTGGCCTTCTCCTTCGGCACGCTGATCGCCCACGCGTTGTCCTCGCAGACGAAGACGACCGGCAGCGTCCACAGCGCGGCGAGGTTGAGCGACTCGTGGAACGCGCCCTGATTGGCGGCCCCCTCGCCGAAGAACGACACCGCGACGTCGTCGCGGCCCTGCTTCTTGAAGGCGAGCGCGTGGCCGACGGCGGTGGGCATGCCCTCCGCGATGATCCCGCTGCAGCCGAAGTTCGTCGCCGGATCGAACAGGTGCATGTGGCCGCCCTTGCCATGACCCAGGCCGGTGTCCTTGCCGAAGATCTCGGCGGCCAGCTTCTTCATGTCCATGCCGTGCGCCAGCGCGACGTGATGCGGGCGGTGGGTGGCCGTCACGGCGTCGGTCGGGCGGAGATGGGCGCAGACCCCGGCCGCGACGGGCTCCTGGCCCGCCGCGAGGTGCATCTCGCCGGGCACCGGCCCGGCGGCGATGTCGAACGCGGGCGTCTTGCCCTCGAAGTAGATCTTCTGGATGGTCTCCTCGAAGAGGCGGATGCGAACCATCTGGTGGTGCATCTCGCGAAGTGTCTCGTCGCTGGGCATCGGTGGTATCTCCTCCATGCCTGAAACCGTTGGGGACCGTGAGGTTCTCCGCTCTGCATCGCCTCCCTTCACCCGTGCTCGTGCCAGCCCGGCTGGGCGTACCGCACCTGCATGAGCCGGGCGGTACTGGCCGCTTCGTCTTCCGTGACTGAGCCAGCTCGCCCGGCCCCATGGGTCACCGCGGCAACGACGGCCGCGTCCACGGTGGCCGGATCGAGGCCCGACCTCCCGGTCGCGCCGGCCTCGCGAGCAAGCGAGGTGACCGGCGACCGCCTGCTGCGCGTGCGTTCCCAGCGCGGGTCGCCTGGAGCCCCCGGCCCGGCGAGGACCGACTCGAGCGTCGCCAGGTCGGCGTCGACGAGGAGCGTCCCGTGGACGAGCAGGGCCTCGCGGCCGATCCAGGCGGCGACGCCGCCGAGCTTCGTTCGGCCGACCATCAGGTCCCGCTCGGCCGCCACGGCCGCCGGGCCGAGCGACCGGGCGGCCGCGGCGAGTGGCTCGAGCACGAGTCGGTAGAGGTCGGGCAGCCTGGACGACTCGATCCGGCCCGCGAGATGCGGGTCGTCCCGGCGGACCACGATGGTGACGTTGAGGTTGCCCGGGTCCTGGTACACGGCCCCACCGCCGGTGAAGCGCCGATACACCGGCACGCCGAGCTCCCGGCAGGCGCGCGCGTCGACCTCGGCAGCGGTGACCTGGAACCTGCCGAGGACGACGCAGGGACCGTTCCGCCAGAGGCGGACCGTCGGGACCGGTCCCGCCGTCCGGCCGAGGGCCTCGTCGAGCGCCAGGTTGCGCAGGGCATCGCGCCCGCCGTCGTCGGCGAGGACGCGCCACGTCCCGTCAGCGGATGCGGCCGTCATCGTTCCGCTCCCCACCGGTCGGGTACGCCCGGTGCGACCAGGAGCCCGTCGGCCGCCGCCGCTCGGAGCAACCCGGCGGCATCCAGCACACGCGGACCATTCGCGTGGAGCCGCACCTCGGCGACGGAGCCGGGTGTGAGCGTGATCTCCCGTTCGCCGTCGAACGCCAGGGTGACCTGCCCGGGCGCGGCGCCGTCTTGGCCAGCCAAGACGATCCGCTCGCCGGGCCGGAGCACCCGCACGTCGTGGACCTCGATGGGAACGAGCTGACCGGGCCCGAGAGGCACGAGGACGCGCCGGCCGAGCGGACCGAACCGGAGGTGGATGGCCTCCACCGCCTGCCCGTCGAGCGGCCGGACGACGCCCGCCACACCGGCCAGGCCCGTGAGCGACGGGTCGCTGCGCGCGACCACCGCCTCGACGAGCAGCCCGGGGTCCCAGATCGCGTGTGCCCCGACCCAGCCGCCGCGCACCACCGCGACGTCGACGAGGGCGATCGTCGGCGCAGCGCCGTCGAGCCGCAACTCGAGGCGCGGCCGGCGCACGACGTGGCGATCGTGCCGCGCGGGATCGGCCGCGTAGAGCGCGGCGGCAAGCCCGGCCGCCGTCGGATCCAGGGGGGTGGCGAACGCGTTGTTCGTGCCCCCGGCAAGCGGCAGGAGCACCCCCTCCGGCCAGCCCGAGGCGACAGCACGGTTCGTGCCATCGCCGCCGAAGGTCACGAGGCAGGCGACGCCCGCCTCGCCCAGCGCCATGGACGCGGCCCGGGTGCCGGCCGCGTCCGACGCGTACCCGTCGCCACCCAGTACGATCGGGCGAAGACGGAGCCCGGCGGCAGCCCCGGCAGCCGGCGTCGCGGCGAGCGCCTCACACGCCCGCTCCACGACGTGGGTCGGATCGGGCATGTACCACACGAGCTCGACGCCGCCGCCCGCCAGCCCGCAGAGCACCCGCGCGACGGCGTTCGCGCGCTCATGCACGTCGATCGTGCGAGCAAGCGACGTCAGCCGCCGCACGTCCCGCGAGGCGCTCGGATTGACGATGAGACCGACACTCGCCATGGCACGACCTGGAGCCAGGCCCGGAGTGCACCCTGCCCGCCTGGCAGGAGGGGACGTCTCAGTATAGTCGGCGAAAGCGAGCGCCCCGGTGAGGGATCACCCGCTCTGCTCGGGGTCCGCGCCCTGGGAGTTTCGGCTGCCCAGACGCGATCTGGCTTCTACGGCGCGCGTCCCAGCGCCGCGTCCAGGCGGGCGAGCAGCGGTGCGGCACCGAGCCGGGTGAAGATCTCGCGGGCCTCGTCTGCCGCTGCCCGTGCGGTCGGTTCGCCTGGCCCGATCAGCCTCGTGAAGTCCAGCTGGCAGAGCCCCAGCTCCACGGCCCAGCCCGCGTCGCGCCAGAGAGCGGCCCCATCGAGGTACCCCGCGATCGCCGCCTCGCGCTCACCGGTGAGCGACGCGAGGGCCGCCCGGACGGTTCGCCGTCCGGCATCGAACCATCGGCCGCGTCGGTCGGCTGCGACCATACGATCCAGCGCCTCTCGGACGTGTTCGCCGTCGCCCAGCCAGGCCGCGGCCCGGGCCCCAAGGCGGGAGGCGGCGTGTGCCAGACGGGGACTCGCCACGGCCGCGGCCGTGGCCTCCGCATAGGCTTCCTCGAAGCGGCCCTCGGCCAGCGCCACCTCGGCAACCACGGCGCGGTAGTTGGCCACGTGCGTGGGATGCGTGACGCCGGCGAGGTGTGCCTTACCCATGACGAGCCGTTCCTGAGCGGTTGCCGTGTCGCCCCGGTAGGCGGCGATCAGCGCGAGCAGGTCGTTGAGATGCTCTTGCTGGTGGAAGACGAGCTCGCCCTCCTCGAGGGCGTCGATCGTGGCGAGCACGCCGTCCCAGTCACCGGACTGGTAGGTCTCCCAGATCATGTCGAACGTGAATACGCTCACCGATTCGCGGTCGCCCGTCCTGCGGGCGAGTTCCAGGCCGGCCTTACGGAGCTCTTGCGCGACAGTCGGGTCATCGAGAGACTCGAGGTCGGCAAGCCAGCTGCGAGCCCGAAGTTCGGATGCGACCAGCTCATGCCGCTCGGCCAGGGCGAGCGCCCCGCTGAACAGCGCTCGACTCTCGCGAGGACGGCCCTGTGACCAGGCGGCCGAGCCGCGAGTGATCAGGGCATCGGTGATCACCGGGACCTGGTCGAGACGCTCGGCGGCGGCGATCGCCCGGTCTGCCCATGCGAGCGCGGGGCCCGTGTCGTCGTGGTCGACGTAGGCCCGTGCGAGCTGAGCGCTGAAGGACGCGACGTCGGGGTCGGACTCCAGCGCGGAGAGGTCGGACAGCGCGCCCTCCAGGGCGGCGATCGCCGGCTCCAGGCGCAGCAGCTCGATGAGAGTCGTCCCCAGCCTGGCGGTGGCGCGGGCGGCCGCGATGCGGTCGCCCTGCTGCCGGTGCCATGCGATCACCTCGTTCAGGTAGCGTTCGGCGATCTCGTACTTGCCGGCCGCTTGCGCAGCCTCGGCCGCCCGTTCCTCCAACGCGGCGCGCTCGGCTGGATCGTTCGTCGTCCGGAGTGCCTGCTCGAGATAGCCAAGCGCTTGGTCGTGCGAGTGAAGGGCGGTCGCGCGCTCGGCCGCATCCCGCAGGGCGACGCGCGCCCTGGCCGCCAAGGCCTCGGCTTCCGGCCCCCTGGGGCTGGCCTCGCTCGCGGCGAGGTAGTGGCTGGCGATCATCCCCGCCAGCTCGTCCTGTCCGAATGCCTCGAAATAGCGCGCCGTGGCCAGGTGCCGGGCGAGGCGTTCCTTCCGGGCGAGGGCCGCGTATGCGACCTCCCGGATCAGACTTTGCACGAAGCCGTACTGGCCCCGCTCCGGCGATCGGGGATCGGAGTTCAGAACGAAGAGTTCCTTGCGCACGAGCGCCTGCAGGCGCGGCTCGAGACCCTCCGCCGGTTCGCCACTCAGGATCGCCAACCCATCGAGCGTGAAGGTCTGGCCGAGGACCGCGGCATCCTGCACGAGTCGGCGGTCTGCCGTGTCGAGGCCATCCAGGCGCGCCGCGATCAGCGCGTGGAGCGTCTCGGGGACGGCCAGGCGCTCGACCTCGCCGACAAGTCGGTACCCGCCATCGGCGGCGACGAGCTTGGCGTCGTCGAGCAGCATGCGCACGGTCTCGACCGCGTAGAGGGGGACGCCCTCCGCGCGCGCGACGATGCGCTGCACGAGGGTGTCCGGCAACCCAGGGGCAAGGCCGGTGAGCAGCTGCGCCATCGCCGCTCCGGTGAGTGGTTCGAGGTGGAGCGACGTGAAGCTGCGTTGCCCCGCCCCCCACGTGGGCCGACGGTCGAGCAGCTCCGGGCGCGCCAGCGTGACGATCAGGATGGGGTGCGCCCGTGACCATTCCAGCATCGACTCGATGAAGTCGAGAAGCCCCGCATCGGCCCACTGCAGATCCTCGAAGATGAGCACCGCGGGACCGCGGGCAGCGACCTGTTCAAACAACATGCGCCAGGCGGCGAAGAGCTCCGCGCGCTCCCCGGTCGGCGCCTCCTCGATCCCCAGCAGGGCGCCCAGTCGTGGAGCGACCCAGCCGCGGTCGGCCTCGTCGGGCACATCTCCGGCGAGGGCCGTCGCGAGCTTCTCGCGGCTCGTCCTATCGTCATCGCTCTCGGCGATGCCGGCCCGCCCGCGGACCATCTCGGCCAGTGCCCAGAAGGTGATCCCCTCGCCATACGCCGGGGAACGCCCATGGTGCCGGGCGACCTCGTCGGCCAACCCGTCGAGGTACTTCTCGAGCTCCCATGCGAGTCGCGACTTGCCGAGCCCCGCTTGGCCGACGATCGAGACGAGCCGCGTGCGGCGCTCACGGGCGGTGGCATGGAAGAGGTCCTTGAGCAGGCGCAGCTCGTCGTCGCGGCCGACGAATGGCGCCTCGAGCGTCTCGGCACGGTTCCGGCCGCCGCGCTCGGCGACGACTCGGAGGGCGCGCCAGGCAGGAACGGGGGTGGTCTTTCCCTTGAGGAGCTGCTCACCGACCTCCTCGAAGGCGATCGCCTTGCTGGCGGCCCGCTGGGTCGTCTCGCCGACCAGGACGGCACCGGGCGGAGCGACGCTCTGCAGCCGCGCCGCGGTGTTGACGAGATCCCCCGCGACCATCCCCTGATTCGTGGCCCCCAGGGTCACGGCGGCCTCGCCGGTCAGGACCCCGGCTCTTGCCTGGATCGTCGGGCCGAGCGACTTGACCGCGTCGACAAGCTCAAGCCCGGCCCTCACCGCCCGCTCGGCGTCGTCCTCTCGGGCCACCGGAGCGCCCCAGACCGCCATGACCGCATCACCGATGAACTTCTCGACCGTGCCGCCGTAGCGGGTGATCACGTCGCTGGACAGCTCGAAGTAGCGGGTGAGAGTGTCGCGGACGTCCTCCGCGTCGCGCTCCTCCGCGAACGGTGTGAAGCCCACGAGATCCGCGAAGAGGACCGACACGAGGCGCCGCTCGGCTACGGGAGCAAGAGCAGGGGCGGGCGGGGCAGCACGAACGGCGGAGGCAGTGAAGCCTGGCTGGAGCGCGGCGCCGCATCCGCCACAGAACTTCGCGCCGGGCTTGTTCGTCACCCCGCACGAAGGACAGCCTGCCTGCGTCGAGCCACCGCACTCGTTGCAGAACTTCCCGCCGGCCTCGTTCTCGGTCCCGCAGCTCGAGCAGATCACCTGGGCCGCTCCCACACGACGGTAGACGGCTGAGGGTAGCGGAACGGGCGCCGTCGGGCGAGGGAAACCCTGCAGGTGATCCGGCACATCGGCGCTATGATGTCGCCCGGATGATGATCGCGTCCCCGCAACCATCCTGTCCCCGCTGTGAGGCCCCGGTCCCCGGCGACGCCCGCTTCTGCGCGAGCTGCGGATTGGCCCTTGCCCAGCCGACCGAGACGGACGAGGCGCGCCAGGCCCGCTTGTCCGCCGCGGCACCGTCGCCGCTCATCGAGAAGATGCGCGCGGCCAAGCTGACCGGCGAGCGCAAGCCGGTGACCGCGCTCTTCGCCGACGTCGTCGGTTCGACGGCACTCGCGGAGCGCATGGATCCCGAGGACTGGACCGCGATGATGAACGAAGCCTTCGAGGAGATGTCGAAGGCTGTCTTCCGCTACGAGGGCACGATCGCCCAGCTCCAGGGCGACGCGATGCTCGCCTTCTTCGGTGCCCCGATCGCCCACGAGGATGACCCGGACCGGGCCGTGCACGCGGCGCTCGACATGATCGCCGCGACGGACGAGTTCTCACGGCAGCTGCGGGCCACGCAGGGCCTCGATTTCCGGATCCGGGCCGGGATCAACAGCGGACCGGTCGTGGTCGGCAACGTCGGATCGGACCTCCGCTACGAGTACACCGCCCTCGGTGACGCCGTGAACGTCGCGGCGCGGATGCAGGCGGCCGCCGAGCCGGGGACCGTCCTGATAACGGCGGCCACCCATCGCTTCGTGGCCGACGCGTTCGACGTCGAGGATCTCGGTGAGATCGTCGTGAAGGGCAAGACGGAGCCCGTCCACGCCTACCGGGTCCTGGCGCCGAAGGCCGTCCCGGAGCGTCGGCGCGGCCTCGAGCGGGCCGGCCTGGCAAGCCCGATGGTCGGGCGGGAGAGCCAGCTCGAGACGCTGCGCTCGCTCTACGGTGTCGTGGCGGTGGGGCGCGGCCGGGTCGCCTTCCTGGTCGGCGAGCCGGGCATCGGGAAGAGCCGCCTCCTGGCCGAATTCCAACGGTTTGCCACCGGCCCCGGGGCAGCCGATGGACCCGCGGCGGTCCCTGACGGCGACGTCGGCCCGACGTGGATCGAGGGTCGCTGCGTCTCCTACGGCCGGAACCTGCCCTACCACCTCCTCCTCGACCTCGTTCGGTTCACCCTCCGACTCCCCTTCGGCCCTCCGAAGCCGAGGCGCGCGCCACGCTCGACCGCCAGCTCTCGGAACTCCTCGGGGACGAAGCCGCCGACACGGCGCCCGTCCTCGCGCATCTCCTGGGCCTGCCCCTCCATCCCGAGGAAGTCGCGCAGGCCATGATCGACCCCGAGACGATGCAGATCCGCTACATCGCCTCGATCCACCGCCTGCTTCGTGCCCTGTCCGCGCGGGGACCGGTGGTCCTGGTCTGCGAGGACGTGCACTGGGCCGATCCCTCGTCGGTCGACCTCATGCGCCAGCTGCTGCCGCTGGCCGCCCAGCTCCCCGTCTTTCTCATCGCCTCCCTCCGCGCCGAGACCGACTCGGCCGGCTGGAAGCTCATGGCCGCGGCGCGCGAGCTGTTCGGCGCCGCCCTGACCGAGATCCGCCTGGAGCCCCTGTCGGCGACCGAGAGTCGGGACCTGGTGTCCAACCTGCTTGAGATCGAGTCCCTGCCAGGTCGCGTGCGCGACCTGATCCTCGCCCGCGCCGAGGGGAACCCGTTCTTCGTGGAGGAGGTCATCCGGATGCTCATCGAGCATGGCGCGATCGAGCGTCGCGCGGATCGCTGGATCGCGACCGGCGAAGTGGAGTCGGTCGAGATCCCCGAGACGCTGCACGGGCTCCTCCTCGCCCGGATCGACCAGCTGCCCGACGCGGCCAAACGGAGCCTGCGGGTCGCCTCGGTGATCGGCCGCCAGTTCCCCGTTCGGGTTCTCGAACGCGTCCTGGGCCAGACGAGCGCATAGGATCGACGATGGCCATCGAAGCGCAGCTCGACACGCTCGAGGCGAAGGGGCTCATCGAGCTTGCCGCCTCCCGGCCCGAGCTGGAGTACCTCTTCCGTCACTGGCTCGTGCAGGACGCCGCCTACGAGTCGCTCCTCAAGCAGGAGCGCCGGCAGCTCCATCGCCTGGTCGGCGAAGCCCTCGAAGTCCTCTACCCGGATCGGCGGAGCGAGCTGGCCGGCGTCCTGGCGATGCACTTCGAGCAGGTCGGCGACACCGAGAAAGCGCTCGAGTACCTCGCGGCGGCCGGCCGATTCGCCCTGGAGCGCAACGCCATCACCGAGGCGTACTCGGCATTCGATCGGGCGGCGAAGCTCCTTCCGCCGGCCGATGATGCCGAGGAGGAGCGCCTCCTGCGCCGGCGGATCGAGACCGAACTCGGCCGATACAAAGCTGGCTGGACCTTCCGGCCGACGGAGGATGTCGTCGCCGACCTCGAGGCCATCCTCCCCGCCGCCGAGCGCCTGGGCGATCTCGACCTGATCGCCCCGCTGCACCTTGGCCTGGCCCTGGCGCGCTTGCAGCACGGCGAGCAGGCCTCGGACCCCGTGGTGAAGCGCTCGCTCGACCGCGTCGCCGAGATCGGGGAGGCCCTGCACGATCCCTCGCTGCGCGCCCTGCCGCTCGCCCTCATCGGGCTCACCCAGGTCTTCACCGGCCCCATCCGCGACGGCGTCATGGCCCTCGAGGAAGCGGTGCCGCTCCTGGAACAGCGCCAGGACTTCATCGGGGCCGCGTTCGCGCGGGGTTCCCTCGCCATCGGCTACGCCAACCTCGGTGAGTTCGACAAGGCCGAGGTGGCATCGCGTAACGCGACCGAGCTGGCGGCGAGCGGCGACGTGATCGCCCAGCTCGATGCCCAGATCGCCCAGTCCTGGGTTCGCGCCGCGCGCGGACAGCTCGATGAGGCGGTCCCCCTTGCCCAGGCCTGCGTGGCCCGCGCCGAGGAGACGGGCGCCGCGGGATGCGTCGTCGCGAGCTCCTGGGTGCTGGGCGATGTCTACCATCGGCAGGGTCGCTTCGATGAGGCCAGCCGAGCCTTCCAGCGGGGCCAGGAGATCGCCCTCGTCGTCGATAGAAAGGTCTGGCGTCCGACCCTCCAGGCCTGGCTCGGTTCCACGTCGGCCGCACTCGGCGAGGTCGCAGCGTCCGGAGGCGACTGGGAGGACTCGCTCGCCACGGCGCGTTCCATCGGCAATCGCTACGGCGAGGCCGGCATCCTCTGGAAGCGCGCCGAGGCGGCATCCAAGCACGGCGACGGGGAGGCGGCGCTCGCCGACTTCCAGGCCAGCGCCGCCATCGTCGAGGAGTTCGGGGCCCGACCCGACCTTGCCCGGATCCTGCGCGGCTGGGGCGAGACGCTGCGCGCGAGCGCGCGCGGGGCGGAGGGCGACGAGAAGTTACGCCGGTCGCTGGCGCTCTTCGAGGAGCTGGGGATCGACGCCGAGGCGGACGCGGTCCGGGCAACCCTCGCCGGGAAGCAGACCGGGGCCGCCGCGGGGTAGACGAAGGAACTCGCGGTCCTTCGGCGCCCCGGCGCTATTTCACGGTGATCTCCTGCTCGGCGTGCGCCGGCCAGTGCGAGGCATCGCCAGCGTACTCGAGACGCAGTCGGTAGCCCCCCGGCTCGAGATCGGCGGCCGCGATCCGGAAGCCGCCGGACGGATCGGTCGCAGCGTGGCCGAGCGAGACCGCCAGCGGCGCGAGGTGGATCCTGTATCGGGCGACCTCCGTGCCGTGGAGGAAGATCACGGCGAGGTAGGCGCTCCCGATCGAGTCGACCGGGATCCGCGCCGCCACAGCGAATCGGTACTCGGCGCCCGCAGTCACGCCGAACTCGCCCGAGTTGATCCCGACTGACTGAGACGGCGTCGCCTCCACCCGGAGCATCCATCCGCTCCCGCGGTCGCTCGGCCGGGTCCGGACGACTCCGCTGCCCCCTGCCCCCCAGAGGTCCAGGCCGTGGCCGAATCGCGGGTTCGGGACCCGGTTCGTCTTCGCGCCTCCCTCCGAGTAGCGGACCTCGTAGAGGGTCAGGTCCGCGGGCCCGGGCCCCGCCCCCTCCTCGTTGACGCGCAACGCGACGACCGCGCTCGTGGCTTCGGCAGGCACGCGGCCGTCGAGCCGCAGCTCCGAGTACGACCCGTCGAGCGGTGTCGCGGTCAGCGTCACCGTCGCGTTCGGGACGGGCGCGCCATCCGTATCCAGGAGGCTCCCATCGACCTCGAGCCGACCTGCGTCCGGGGTTCGGACCGTACCGACGCTGATCGCGCTTCGGACGCCAAAGTACGCGGAGAGGAGGCCCGTGAACGTCGTCGGGTCCGACTCGGGCAGCACGCGGTCCGGGTGGTCCATCCACGATTGGAAGACGATCTGATCGGGTCGACCGCCCAGTCGGCCTTCGTAGGTCTCGATCCGCTCGAACGCGGCGTCGTTCCAGGCCTTGTCGGAGCCCGCATCCCCGCCGTTGTAGATCAGGCCGACGGGAATGCCACGGGCCTGGGCCTCCTTCGTGGCGGCGAGCGCCCGCTCGGGCCAGTCCGCCAGGCCCCAGTCGGCGTCGAGGTGGAAGAAGTCGAACGGCTCGCCAGCGGCTTCGCGGTAGGCGTCCATCCAGGCGCCGAGGTCGGATGCGGAGACGTTGGCCCACATGGGCTCGACGTCGCCAACCATCACGTCGGGAGTGACGGTCCGCAGCGTCCGGACGAAGTCCGCCACGCCCGAGGCGACGCGCTCGACCGGCCAGCGACACGCGTTCGGACCGTCGTACACGTGCCCGCCGGCGTAGACCTCGTCGAATTGCACGACGCCGACGCTCCCGCCGGCGGCCTGGATCCGGCGGATCGGGTCGAGCGAGGCATCGAAGCCCTCGACGTTGCTCCCGCATGCGTCCGACGGCGTCAGCCCGCCGATCTCCAGGCCGAGCACGAGCCCCCGGGCGGCGACGCCCTCGACGACCTGGCGAAGCTCGGCGTCGGTCGAGTAGTAGTCGACCCACGTGGCATAGACCATGAACACGTCGACCCGGCTCGCCGCGATCGGCCACGCTGCGCCCGGCTTGAAGAGGTCGTAGTAGTCGACCGACCCGCCGAATCCCATGTGGTCGGCCCGTGGCCCCAGCGGCGCGAACCACACGAGCGGGCGTGAGGAGAGAGGAGAAGTGGTGGACGCCGGACCTGTCGTCTCAGCGGCCGTCGGGCTCGGCGTGAGGGCGGCGTCGCTGCGGACAGGGGTGGGCGCAGGCGCGGTCGTGGCCAGGTCGCCCCGGCACCCGGCCGACACCGTGAGAACGATGAACGCAACGACGACGACCCACAGGTCCCACAATGGCCGACCCGGGGTACCCATCGCCACCTCCTCACGGACGGTCGCAGTCGACGGCCGGTCCATTCCACTGACCGGGAGTCACCGCCCGTGCCGATGGTTGAGCAAGGGACGAAAGGCCGTCCGACGACCACGACGGTAGGTGGCGCTCTGAGCACCCACAAAGGGAGATGGAGCGGGAGACGGGTCTCGAACCCGCGACATTCAGCTTGGAAGGCTGACGCTCTACCGACTGAGCTACTCCCGCCCGCGGGCGAATCGTATCCCACGAAGCGGCCGGCCGCCTCTTGCGCTCCGAAAGGTCCTGGACTCCCCTGATGCCCGAGATTCTGTCCTAGCCCTCGCGCTTCGACCGGTCTTCACCGTTCGCGTCCCGCCGGAACCAGCTCGTGGGTCGCGGGACGGGCACCGACTCGAGGAGTGAGCCGGCGCTGCCGTGACTCGAGCCGGTCGCCGCGGCCACCGGCTCGGCCGGTTCAGGGGCCTCGCCGCTCTGATCGACGAACTCGGATGCTCCAGCCGATGCGGGCTCGGGGCTCGTCTCGGGCGGAGCCGCCCACGACTCGACAGGCTCGGCCGCTGCCTGCGGACCCATGACGCCGACCACGGCGGGCTCAGCCGCGCCGGCGGCGACGGTCTCGGCGACCGACTCCAATGTCGGGAAGACCGGGCGCCTGCTCGCCTGCTGGGCGATCAGGATCAGGTCCGTCTCGCGATCGAGACCCTCGAAGAAGGCGTCGACGTCGGCTCGATACGTCGCGATCGCCGTCTCGACGCCTTCGATCTCTCGATCGATCTTCGAGCCGTGCTCCGCCAGGCTCAGGTTGAGATCCTCTTGGAGCGCCTTCGCACGCCGCTCGCGCTCGAGCTGGATGCGCTTCGTCTCGGCGTCGGCCCATGCCTTGATCGTCTTCAAGTCCTCGCCGGCGAGCTCGCGCATGCGGTCTGCCTCGGACGCCTGCCGAGCCCGGACCCGGTCGATGTGGGCCTGGCGACGCCGCCCGGTGTCCTCGCCGATCCTGACGCGCTCGAGGCCGGCGGTCGTCTGCATCGCGCGAACGAGCTCGGCCAGGAACACGGACCGCTCGTCGGCGTACGCCGGCTCGGCGGGCGTGGCCGTGGCGTCGTCGGCGGCGCCCGAGACGGAGGTCTCGCCAGTGAGCTCGGCCGCCATCGGCGACTCGTCAGCCGGTTCGCCGTGGGTGGCCACCGGCTCTTCGGCAGATCCGTCGGGCACGCCGACGGCGTCCTCGGGATTGGCGCCGTTCGCGGTCGACGTACCGGTCGCCTCGGACTCGACGTTGGGCTGTTCGGAACCGAACTCTGGCCGATGCTCCGACATGTCAGGACCCTCGTTGTCCCCGCCGATGCCGACGTCCCGGTTACGTCGGGCGACCCGACGGGTGATAGATGGTAATGCGGGTGCTGACAGGGAGCAATGGAAAGATTCGAGATTCTTGGCACTCAGGCGCCGGTCGCACCGGCGGTTCCGGCCTACCATGGGGCCGTGGAGGACTCGACCGGCATCGATTTCCTCGGCCACGCCACGGTCGTGGTCGAGATCGGGGGCCTGCGCGTGCTGACCGACCCGGTACTGCGGCCGCATCTCGCCTTCCTCGAGCGGCAGACCACGCCGCTGCACGCCGATCTGTACGCGGGCATCGATGTCGTCCTCGTGTCGCACCTCCACTGGGACCACCTCGACCTGCCCTCGTTGCGCCGCCTGGCCGGAACGCCGGAGATCGTCGTCCCGCGCGGCGCCGGTCCCCTCCTCGCCCGACGGGGGTTCGGGCGCGTGCACGAGCTCGACGCCGGAGACTCGGTGGCCCTGGGCGACCTGCGCGTGACGGCCACTCCGGCCCTCCACGGAGGTTTCCGCCCGCCCTTCGGCCCCACCACGGCCAGCCTCGGCTACCTGCTCGAGGACGCGCTCCGGCGCGTCTACTTCGCCGGCGACACGGACCTCTTCCCGGGCATGGCCGACCTGGGCGAGCTGGACGTGGCGCTGCTGCCGATCTGGGGCTGGGGCCCGCGACTCGGGCCCGGCCACCTGGACCCGTATCGGGCCGCCGAAGCGCTGCGCCTCCTCCGCCCGCGCACGGCCGTGCCGATCCACTGGGGGACGTACTGGCTGCGCGGCGCGGGGCGCGTCCTGCGGCAGCGCCTCGTCAACCCCCCGCACGAGTTCGCCGCCTACGCCGCCGTGAGCGCGCCCGACGTCATCGTCCGGGCCGCGCTGCCCGGGGAGCGGCTGGAGCGGATCCGCTAACCGGCGTCGCTCGACGTGGGGGCCAGGCGCGCCTCCTCGATCAGCTCGGCCAGCTCGGTGGCGAACTCCGCCTCGAGATCCACGACGGCCTCGACCCCCAGCGGCAGGTCCATCTGGAGGCCGTTCAGCGCCACCTGGACGGGGGCGAAGCTGCGGCGGTGGAAGGGCGTCGGGCCGAGGCGCTGGAGGGCCTCGCGATGGTCGGCCGTGGCATAGCCCGCGTTGTGCTCCCAGCCATAGCCGGGGTACCGGGCGGCCAGCCGCCGCATGAGCCGGTCACGCACGACCTTGGCCACGATCGAGGCGCAGGCGATCGAGTAGCAGCTCGCGTCGCCGTCCACGATCGAGGTATAGGGGCCCACGTGCTCCTGGAAGCCGACGATGCGGTTGCCATCCACCAGCACGTGGTCGTGCCCGCCAAGACGGGCGATCGCCCGCCGCATGGCGAGGTGCGTGGCGTGGTAGATGTTGAGGCGGTCGATCTCGACCACCGACGCCGCGCCCACGCCGACGGCCAGGGCCCGGCGGCGGATGATCGGGTCCAGGCGCTCGCGCTGAGCGGCCGAGAGCGTCTTCGAGTCGCGCACGCCGGCGATGCGCCGGCAGTTCACGGGCATGATCACGGCCGCCGCGACGACGGGTCCGCAGGTGGGCGCCACGCCGACCTCGTCGACGCCCGCGACGCGCACGACGCCGGCCTGCCAGAGCGCACGCTCCGGGCGCAGCCGCGGGACGATCATGGCACCAGGGAGGGGCGAGTCGGGCGCGGCATGCGGGTCATCGTACCCGCCGCCGCGGGGGTCAGCTGGGCCGGCGCTCGCGGAGGGAGGCGGCCTTGCCGACGCGCTTGCGCAGGAAGTAGAGCTGGGCTCGGCGGGCCACGCCGTGGCGCACGACCTCGATCTTCTCGATGCGCGGCGAGTTGACCTTGAAAGTGCGCTCGACGCCGACGCCGGAGCGCAGCGCGCGCACGGTGATCGAGCGAGTGATGCCGCCCCCGCGCAGGCGCATGACGGTGCCTTCGAAGACCTGGATGCGCTCGCGGTTGCCCTCGACGACCTTGGCCGAGACGCGCACGGTGTCGCCGGAGGCGAGCTCGGGCAGGTCGGTGCGGATCTGGTCCGCGGTGATCTCGTCCAGAACGTTCACAGGGCGCTACTCACTGGCGGGTCATGGCTCGGGATGGGTGGCCGGCGGGCGCGGCACCGCGGCTCGGCGCGGAAGTATAGCACGGGGTCCCGGACCGTCAGTCCCCGGGCGGCGGCTCGCCGTCCCCCGGGAGTAGGTCCGGACGGACCCGCCGCGTCCGCTCCAGCGCCCGCTCACGTCGCCAGCGGGCGACCTCGCCGTGGTGGCCGCTGAGCAGGACGTCGGGGACGCGCTGGCCGGCGAACTCCGGCGGGCGCGTGTACTGGGGGTATTCGAGCAGCCCCTCGGCGAAGGACTCCTCGGCCGTGGAGGCTTCGTCGATGGCGCCCGGCAGCAGGCGCAGCACGGCGTCGATGACGACGAGGGCGGGGATCTCGCCGCCGGAGAGGACGTAGTCGCCGATGGACAGCTCGAGGTCCACCATCGAGCGCACGCGCTCGTCCACGCCCTCGTAGCGGGGGCACACGAGGACGACGTGCGAGCGCTCCGCGAGGTCCCGGGCACGGGCCTGGCGCAGCAGCTCCCCGCCGGGGTCGAGCAGGATGACGGTCGAACCGGGGCGCCGAAGCCGCTCGAGGGCGCCGGCGATCGGCTCCGGCCGCAGGACCATCCCGGCGCCGCCGCCGTACGGGTAGTCGTCGACGCTGCGGTGGCGCCCGATACCCCACTCGCGCAGGTCGTGCGCGGTGACGCGGGCGAGGCCCGCGGCGATGGCGCGACCCGGGATCGACTCGGACAGGGGGCCGGGGAAGAGCGCCGGGAAGAGCGTGACGACGTCGATCTCGAGCATCAGCCCGTCCCCGTCGTCCTGCCCGCCTTCGACGAGCGCCGACCGCGGGGCCGGCGCGGCACCATCGCCTCCAGGCCCAGAGCATCGCCGTCGACGAGCACGCGGCCCTCGTGCGGCGTGAACTCCACCACGATGCCCGACACGAGCGGGACGAGGACCTCGCCCCGGGCGCCGCCCTCGACGACCAGCACCTCTCCGCCGCCCGAGCGAAAGAGGTCGACGACCGTGCCCAGCGCCTCGCCGGCCGTCGTCGTCACCTGGGCGCCGACCAGCTCGTGCCACCAGACGGCGCCCTCGGGGAGCGTCGTGGCCGCGGCTTCCGCGACGAGATAGGCACCCCGCAGCGCCTCCGCTCCCTCCCGCGAGGTGATCTCCCGGAAGCGCACCAGGAGCCCCGGTCCGTCGGCCTGCCGCCAGGCGATCGTGAGGGGCGCACCGTCGTTCTCGCGCTGGAGGACGCTGCCCGGCGCGAAGCGCTCGGGCTCGTCGCTGAGGACCTCCACGCGGACGGCGCCGGCCAACCCGTGGACGCCGCGGACGAGGCCGACCACGAGCCGCTCGGCGACGGTGCTGCGAGCCATCGGGCTCAGGTGATGTCGAGCGAGATCGACTCCCCCTCGCGGGCCGACATCACCTTGAGCAGCGTGCGCAGCGCCTTGGCCACGCTGCCGTTGCGGCCGATCACCTTGCCCATGTCGCCCTCGGCGACGTGCAGCTCGATGACCGTGCCGTCGGGCTCGGCGTGGACTTCGACCACCACGCTGTCGGGGTCGTCGACGAGGTTCTTCGCCACATAGGCGACGAGGTCTGCGGCAGCCATGACGCGCCGCCTACTTCGCGTCCGGCAGGATGCCGGCCTGGCGGAAGAGGCGCGCGACCGTGTCGGACGGCTGGGCACCCTGGCTCAGCCACTTCGTCGCCTTCTCGGCGTCGATCCGGACGTCCACGGGGTCCGTGCGCGGGTTGTAGTGGCCGATCGTGTCGAGCGAGCGACCGTCGCGGGCGTTGCGGCCGTCGGCGACGACGACCCGGTAGCTGGGCTGCTTCGTCGCGCCGACGCGCGTGAGTCGGATGCGGACTGCCACGGTGTCTGCTTCCCTCCTTGGGGATCGTTCGCCGCCGCCGGTCCCACGCCGGCGGTCAGCCGTCATTGCGTGATGAGGGTGGTCCGAGCGACGGCATCACGGCCGTCCTGGAAGTAGACCGCGATGAGGCGATCGAGAGGCTCGAGCCAGGGCCTGGCCTCCTGGTCGTAGCGTGCGCGCTCGGCGGCGGGGATGAAGGCCTCGCTCGCGGTGCGGGTGGCCGCCAGGTCGATGTAGAGGATCCCGGAGTTGGTCGCCGCCCCGCCCGCGGCCAGCGCATCCCGGTAGCGCGCGTCGGCGCCCAGCGACGTGGCTTCGGTCACGTCGAGGACGGCCTCGACGCTCCCCTCCCCCACGCCGATGACGAAGGTGTCGCCCTTCAGGGCCCAGGCGACGGCGAGCCCCGGCACCTGGTCGATGCGGAGCTCGGTGATCGTCGCGCCCGCGTGCGTGCTGGTCGTGACCTGGATGCCGGCGCTGCCGTCCAGCGCCGCGAGCTGGATCAGGGCGCCGAGCTGACCGAGTCGCTGTCCGGCTACCGCGGTGTCCCTCACCTGCGCGACGAGCGCCCCGTGCGGCTGGTCCCCCTCCACGCCGACCACGATGGCGACGTCGCCGACCCAGTCGAGGAACGACTCCAGGGATGTGCCCAGGATGCCCTCGACGGGCGTGAGCTGTTCCGTGAGGTCGCCGATCCCCGGCATCGACTTCAGCTGCGTGACGAAGCCCTCGATCGCCTGGCCCACGTCGTGCACCTCGACGTAAACGAGACTCGTGGCCGGGACGCGACCGGCGAGGTCGGAGGCGTGGTCTGCCGGTACCTCGGCGGAGTCGGGGAGCGTCGAGCGAACCTCGGCCAGCACCTTGCCGTCCTCGACCCGCAGCGCGCCGACGATCCGCTCGGGGAAGGCGGCCAGCGCGGTGTCCAGGCCCGGTATGCCCGTCGCGGCACCGACGACGGCCGCCGACAGCGTCGCCTTCAGGGCCGCCCCGTCGACGTAGAACGTGCCCAAGCGAGCCTCCGCAAGCGGCTTGAGCGCCTCCTGGAAGGCCGATGAGCGGGCGAGCGTGTCGCCGCCCTTCGCGCCGAGGGTCACACTGGCGCGCACGGCGGCGGGGTCCTGGCCGACGACGATCATGTCGGCCGTCAGCGCCACCACTGCCCGGCCGAGCTCCGGCGTCCGTGCGGAGGGATCCTCGATGGTCCACAGGGTGGCGCCCTCGAACGCCTCCTCGCTGACCCGCGCGTTCTGGGCCCTGGCCTTGTCCAGGATGCCCTCGATGCTCGTGCGGGCCGTCGTCGCGTCCTTCACGCCGATCAGGCCGAGCGCCGGGATCGACGGGTTGCTCATGTCGAATCGGGGCAGGCTCGTGATCGCCAGCGCGACCTGGCCACTGAACCATGGCTTGACGTCGCCGGTGTACGTGTAGCCGCCGTCGCCGACCTGGCTCAGCAGCCGGTCGAAGGTGTCGTCGAGCTTCGACTCGAAGGCCGCCTGGTCGGCGAAGCCGGGGAAGCGGCTCAGCAGCTGCGCCAGCTGGTCCCGCTGGTCGCCGGGCATGTCGAGCCGTACGTCGGCGTAGGCGACGGTCGTCGCGGGCAGGTAGTCCGGTGCCCCGGCCACGATGCCGCCGCGGCCGGCGAGGATGGCGACGGCGACGATGGCGACGATGGCCAGCGCGGCCACCCCGATCGCGGCGTACCAGCGGCGGCGACCTTGCGGGGCGGGTGCCGCTGGTGCCGCCGGCGCCACGGGCGCCGCCTCACTCGGCATGGACACCGTCTCGAGTTCGGTGGTCTCGTCGGTCATCGGATCCCCTCTCAGCGCGCCAGGGGCAGCCGGCCGCGGCGACCCGCCGAGCCGAGCTGCTTCATGAGCTTCTGCATCTCCCCGAACTGCTTCACCAGCCGATTGACGTCCGGCAGCGTCGTGCCGGACCCGGTGGCCACCCGCCGCCGTCGCGACGCGTTGAGGACCGAGGGGTCGCGGCGCTCGCCGGGGGTCATGGAGCGGATGATGGCCTCGACGCGCCTGAGCTCGCCGCGGTCCACCGCACCCTGCGCCTCGCGGGCCATACCGCCCATACCCGGGATCATCTCCAGCAGCTGGCCGACCGGCCCCATCTTCTTGAGCTGCTGCATCTGGTCGAGGAAGTCGTCCAGCGTGAAGGTGTTCTTGCGCAGCTTCTCGGCGAGATTCGCCTGCTCCTTGGCGTCGAAGTTCTCCTGGGCACGCTCGACGAGCGAGAGCACGTCGCCCATGCCCAAGATCCGCCCGGCCAGGCGGTCAGGGTGGAAGACCTCGAGCGCGTCGGTCTTCTCGCCGGTGCCGAGGAACTTCACGGCCAGCCCGGTCACCGCGCTGATCGAGAGGGCCGCACCGCCGCGTGCGTCGCCGTCGATCTTGGTGAGGATGAGGCCGGTCAGCGGGACGGCGTGGCGGAACGCCTCGGCGACCGCGACCGATTCCTGCCCGGCCATGGCGTCCACGACGAGCAGCGTCTCGCATGGCTCGACCACGGCGGCGAGGTCGCGGATCTCGGCCATCAGCGCCTCGTCCAGCGTGAGGCGGCCGGCCGTGTCGAGGATGACCGTGTCGCGGCCGCCTCGGCGCGCCTCGGCCAGCCCGCCACGCGCGATCTCGATGACCGTCGTGTCCGGCCCGGCGCGGTGGACCGGCAGGTCCAGGCTCCGGCCGAGAGCGACGAGCTGCTCCACGGCCGCCGGCCGGTACGGATCCGCGGCGACGAGGAGCGGCCGGCGTCCCTGGCGCACGAGGTGGCGCGCGAGCTTGGCAGCCGAGGTCGTCTTGCCCGAGCCCTGGAGGCCGACCAGGGCGATCACGGCGGGCGACCCCGCGAGGCGAAAGGCCCGGTCGCCTGCGCCGAGCAGCGCGGTCAGCTCCTCGTGCACGATCTTGATCACCTGCTGGCCGGCGTTGAGGGTCTGCAGCACCTCCGCCCCCACCGCACGCTCGCGCACCCGGGCCACGAAGTCCTTGACGACGCGGAAGTTGACGTCGGCCTCGAGGAGCGCGAGGCGCACCTCGCGCATCGCGGCGTCCACGTCGGCCTCCGTCACGCGGCCGCGGCCGGTCAGGCGACCGAGGACGTCGCGCAGGCGGTCGGAGAGGGCGTCGAACATCGGGTGCGGGTGGGCTCCTGCTCGGATGGGCCGGTCGGGTGGGACCGGGCGGCGCGCGGGTTCTGGCGACACCGGGGGTCGAGACCGCGAAGTGCGGCCACCAAGCAGTGTAGCGCCGCTAGGCGAACAGCGCCGCCACGAAGGCGTCCGGATCGAAGGGCAGCAGGTCGCCGACACGCTCGCCCACGCCCACGAAGAGGACGGGCACGCCGAGTGAACGCTCGATGGCGAAGACGATGCCCCCGCGCGACGTCGAATCGAGCTTGGCGAGCACGATGCCGGTCAGGCCGGCCGACTCGTGGAAGGCGCGCGCCTGGGCCAGGCCGTTCTGCCCGGTCGTCGCATCGAGCACGAAGAGGACGGCGGGCTCCGCGCCGGGCAGCCGCTTGTCGATCGTGCGGCGGATCTTGGCCAGCTCCTCCATCAGGTTGCTCTTCGTGTGGAGGCGCCCCGCCGTATCGACGATGACGAGGTCCATGCCGCGGGCCACGCCGGCGTCGAGGGCGTCGTAGACGACCGCCGAAGGGTCGGCACCGGCCGCGTGGGCCACGACGGGGACGCCAAGGCGCCCGGCCCAGACGCCGAGCTGCTCGATGGCGGCGGCTCGGAACGTGTCGGCGGCAGCCAGCAGGACCTGCTGGCCCTGCGCGCCGAAGCGAGCCGCGAGCTTGGCGATGGTCGTCGTCTTGCCGGTGCCGTTGACGCCCACGACGAGGATCACGGCGGGAGCGGCCGGGTCGGGACGCGACGGCGCCCAATCGGCCGCCGGGCGGCCTGCGAGCAACGCGCCCAGCTCGATGCGCACGGCGGCCTCCGGGTCGGCCGCGTGCGTCCCCCGACGCGCCGCTGCCACGACCTCCGCCGCGAGTCGCGCCCCCAGGTCGGCCGCGATGAGCGTCTCTTCGACCGCCTCCCAGGCCGCCCCGTCCAGGCCGCCGCCGAGGACGGCGTGCAGGCGCGCGATGAAGCCGCGCCGGCTCTTCTCGACGCCCTGCGCGAGGCTGGGCTCCGACGACATGGCGCTCAGCCCGCGGCGGCGACGAGCTCGTTCGCCTCGTCGAGGCGGAGCGAGATGACGCGACTCACCGCGTCGTCGCCGATGGTCACGCCGTAGAGCGCATCGGCCGACTCGATCGTGCCGCGGTTGTGCGTGATGACGATGAACTGCGTGCCGGCGGCCAGCTCCCGCAGCGCCGTCGCGAAGCGGGTGACGTTGGCCTCGTCCAGTGCGGCGTCCACCTCGTCGAGGACGCAGAAGGGCACCGGCCGCACCTCGAGGATAGCGAAGAGGAGCGCCACCGCCGTCAAGGCACGCTCGCCGCCCGAGAGCATCGCCAGGGCCTGGCGCTTCTTGCCCGGCGGCCGCGCCATGATCTCCACGCCGGTCTGCGTGAGCGCCTCCGGCTCGGTCAGCAGCAGGCTCGCCTCGCCGCCGTCGAAGAGCTGCGCGAAGCGCCGCGCGAAGGCGCCCTCGAGGGCCACGAACGTGGCCTGGAACTGCTCCGCGATGCGCTGGGTGAGTTCGGCGATGAGCTGACGCGTGCCGCTGATGGCCGCCAGCAGGTCGTCCTGCTGCGTTTCCAGGTCGGCCAGTCGATCGCGCACCGCCGCATGCTCCTCGGCCGCGAACGGGTTGCTGGCGCCCAGCTCGTGGTAACGGCGGCGCAGGGCCGTCTGGCGGCCCGGGCTCGGCGGCGCCACGGCGGTCGCGGTCGCACCCGTCGGACCCGCGGCCGTCCAGGCCAGGATGGCCGCCTCGAGCGCGGCCTCGAGCTCGGCTGCGAAGGCGTCGTCATCGGGGTCGACGTGCTCCGCGGCGGCCACCACCTCGCCCGCGGCGCTGCGCAGGGCCGCCAGGCCGACGCTGCCCAGGCCGGCCAGCTCCACGAGGAACGATTCGCGCACGGCATCGAGGCCCAGGCGCGCCTCCATCTCGGTCACCTCGGCGGCGCGGGCGCGCTCCTCCGCCCGACGCAGCCGCTCGCGGGCGACGGCCGCCTCCGCTTCGAGCGCCACGAGGCGCCGCCGCTCGTCGGTCTCAGCGGCCTCGAGCGCCGCCAGCGCATCCGCTGCGGCCGCGTCCGCGTCGCGCGCGGCGGCCAGCTCGGCGGACGTGCCGGAGAGCGCCCGACGGGCGACATCGGCCGCCTCGGCGTATCCGACCGTCGCGGCGTCGACGGCCGCCAGGCGCTCCTCGTCGATGCCCAGCGCCACCTCGGCGCGCCGACGCCGATCCTCCGCCGCCCGACCCGCCCCGGAGGCCACCTCGGCCGCGACCGCGGCGCTCCGCCGACGCGCCCGGAGCTCCTCCACCCGCGCCCGCCACGCGGCCAGCGAGGCATCGTCGGCGCCTTCGTCGAGTCTCCCGTCCGGCGCTGCGCCGGCAGGTGCGACCGCCTCCCGGGCGGCCGTGGCAGCCCGCTCCGCCTCGCTGGCAAGCCGCTCGAGCTGCGCAGCCTCCCACGCCAGCTCCCGGCCGGCCTGCTCAGCGGTGCGGGACGCGACGCGCTCCTCCTCCTCCGCTCGCAGGCGTCCCTGACGAGCGTGGTCGAGGGCGCCACTCGCCGCGGCCGCGCCCTGGCGTGCGACGGCGGCCTCACGCGTCGCAGCCGCCAGCGCGGCCGCCGCGTCCGCGGCTTCGGCAGCCAGGCCGTCGAGCTCCCGGGCCAGGCGATCATGCTCCGCGCGTCGCTCCAGGATCGGGTCGGGCCGGCCCAGCGTCACCACGCCATCCGCGCTCACGACCTCGCCCGCCGCCGTCACGACCCGCCAGCCGGCCGGCAGCACGGCCCGCAGCGCGAGCGCGTCGTCAAGCTCGGGCACCCAGAGGACGGTCGCCAGCAACCGCGAGACGTGACCTTCGGGATCGCGGCGGATGGCATCCACCAGGGGTCCGCCGTTCGCCGCCCGCACAGCCTCCAGGGCTCGCGCCAGCTCACGACCGGCGGTCACGACCCCCTGGGCGTCGGCGAGGACCAGCTGCCCACGTTCCCCGCGCAGCGGGAGGACAGCCGACTGGGGCACGGCCGCCGCCCGGATCGTCTCGCCCAGCGCCGCCTCGACCGCGGTGCGCAGGGACGCCTCGACGTCGAGCCCCTCGGCCACGCGCCGCCCGCCGCGCCGCCGTGCCGCCGCGCCGATGCCGCCCCTCTCGCGTTCGGCGAGCAGCGCCGCCAGCGTAGCCAGCCGCGCCCGGCCGGCCTCCAGGCGCTCGTCGAGCACTCCGGCGCGGGAAGCCCGGCCGAAGCGCAGCGACTCGGCGGCCTCGGCGGCGGCCCGCGCGTCATCCGCGGCCCGCACGGCCACCGCCTCGGCCGCCCGGGCGGCCGCAAGGCCCTCCGTCACATTCCGAAGGTGATCCGAAGCCGCGCCAGCCGCCGCCTCGGCCACATCGCGCGCCCGCCGCGTCTCGTCGGCACGGTGGGCAGCCTCGGTCGCGCGACGTCGCAGCACCTCGGCCTCGGCGCTGCGCGCGGCCTGGATCCGCCGCAGGGACACCCCGCGCTCGGACGCGACGGCGCGCGTCTCCCCGGCTCGGGCAAGCTCCGCCCCCGCCGCGGCCAGCTCGCCGTCGATCGTCGCCAGGGCCGCCTCGGCCCCCCGGTCCTTCTCGGGCAGGGGCAGGGCCAGTGTGCGGCGGCCATCGGCGATGCGGGCGTCCAGCGCCGCCCCCTCCGCCGCGAGGCGAGCCCGCTCGCGCTCGGCGGCAGCGATCTCTCCTTGCGCCTGTGCTGCGGCCAGGCGAAGCTCGGTCACCCGCAGTCGGATCGCATCCAGGGCGGCACGGGCGGAGCGCGCGATCTCGTCACGCTCGGCGAGCGCGCCGGCGATGCTCGCGGCGCCCTCCTCTGCCGCCGTCAGGGTGCGCAGGCCTTCGTCCGCTTCACGCCGCGCCGAAAGGAGGGCGGCACGGGCGTTCGCGGCGTCACGTCCCGCCGTCGTGAAGCGGGCGCGGGCGGCCGCGACGAGGCCCTCGGCGAGTTCGGCGGCAGCGTCGCGTCGAGCAGCCTGCTGCTCGGCCTGGGCGGCCAGCCGCCGCACCTGCGGCCGCAGCTCGCCGATGATGTCGCGGACCCGCGCGAGGTTCGCCTCCGCCTCCACCAGCCGCTCTTCCGCCTGCCGCCGCCGGCGCTCGTGGCGACGCACGCCCGCCGCCTCCTCGAAGAGCGGCCGGCGCTCCTCGGGTCGCAATGAGAGCGCCTGGTCCACCATGCCCTGGCCGATGAAGAGGAACGCGTTGTCGGCGAGGTTCGCGGCATCGAGCAGGTCGATGAGGTCCCGCAGCCGCACCTTCTGCCGGTTCATGAGGTACTCGTTCTCGCCCGACCGGTAGAGCCGCCGGCCGAGGTCCACCTCGGCGTACTCGATGGGCAGCAGGCGGTCGCCGTTGTCGATGACGAGGGACACGTCGGCCATGCCGATGGCGTGGCGCTTCGCCGAGCCGGCGAAGATGACATCCTCCGACTTGCGCGTGCGCAGCGATCGACCCTGCTCCCCCAGCGCCCAGCGCAGGGCGTCGGCGAGGTTGCTCTTGCCGCTGCCGTTGGGCCCGACCACCGCGCTGATGCCCGGCCCGAACTCCAGCACGGTCTTCTCGGCGAACGACTTGAAACCGACCACCCGGAGTGCGCGGAGTCGCGCCCCCCGGATCATGCGCGCCTGCCGTCCAGCGAGCGCAGGGCGGCCGCGGCGGCGGCGGTCTCGGCCTCGCGCCGGTTACGCCCCTCGCCGCGACCCACGACCTCGCCCTCGATGATCGCCTCGACGATGTAGTGCTTCTCGTGATCCGGGCCCACCGCGCTCACGATCCGGTACGTCGGGGCCGCACCGACACGCGCGTAGCCCACCTCCTGGAGGCGGCTCTTGGGCGACACGAGGCTGGACGCGGGTTGGCGGGCCTCGAGCTCGGAGGCCGCGACGTCGGAGATCCAGGCCCGGACGGCCTCGAGACCAAGGTCGAGGTAGATGGCGCCGACGACGGATTCGAAGGCCGCCGCGAGGACCGATGGCCTCTCGCGTTCGTTGGCTCGGTCGGCGCCCTGGCCGAGCAGGAGGTAGTCGCCCAACTCCACCCGTCGCGCCAGGGCGGCGAGGCCCTCCGTGGAGACGATGGCCGACCGGCGGGCGGTCAGACGCCCTTCGTCCTCGCCCGGATGGTGGCGGAAGAGCGCCTCGCTGACGACGATGGAGATCACGGAGTCCCCCAGGAACTCCAGCCGCTCGTTCGAGATGGCGGGCAGCTCGGGATGCTCGTTGGGGTAGCTGGAGTGGACGAGCGCCTCGCCCAGCAGGGCGAGATCCCGAACCGGGAGTGCGAGTCGCGCCGCGAGCCGCGCCGCCGCCTGGGGCGCGGCGCCCGGCTCGCTACTGGGAGCCGTGCTCGTCGATGTAGTCGGCCGCGTCCTGGACGGTCCGGATCTTCTCCGCATCCTCGTCGGAGATCTCGGTCCCGAACTCTTCCTCGAGGCTCATGATGAGCTCCACGAGGTCGAGCGAGTCGGCGTTCAGGTCGTCGACGAACGAGGCTTCGGGCTTGACATCCTCCTCGTCCACGCCGAGCTGCTCGACGACGATCTTCTTCAGCCGCTCGTAGGTCGAAGCCACCGGTCACTCCCTCCTGTCGCGGCGCCGGGCCGCTCGATGCTCGTTGGATCCAGGCTCCCGTCCGGACTCCGCCACCTCGGTCGCGATCCGGCCGAGGACCCCGTTCAGGAGCCGTCGCGCAGGCTCCCCGCTGTACGTCCGGGCCAGCTCGACCCACTCGGAAATGGCGACCCGGGCCGGCGTCGCCGGGCAGTGTAGCAGCTCCCCGAGGGCCGAACGCAACAGTGCGCGATCGATCCGCGCGAGGCCGACCACCGGGTAGACGGGCGCCGCGCGCTCGATCCGGTCGTCGATCGCGTCGCGGTGCCGCACGACGCCGTCCACGATCGCTCGCGCCAGCACCGCCGTGCGATCGGGCAAGGATCCGTCGGCCAGTTCGCGCTCGAGGGCGGTGGCCGCCGTGCGCTGCCCGAAGTCGGCCTCGAAGATGGCTGTCAGGGCCAGCCGGCGCCCCTCGCGCTCCGCGCCGTGATCCCGACGACTCGAACGGGCGTTCGGCACGACCTCAGCCGCCGACGCCGTCGACGAGGACGGTCACGTCCCCCAGCCGGAGTCCCAGCTGCTGCTCCATGGCACGACCGATGGTCGTCCTTGCCCGGGCGCTCAGCTCGGCCAGGGGTTCGCCCTGGCGCGCGATGAGCCACAGCCGGACGTGCACCCGATCCTCGATCACGCGAGCGGAGACCGGCGTGCCGGCCAGCCACGCCAGCGCCCGGGGCCCGCCGCGACCAACGCGATCGACGCCGGGCACGGCCGCCGCGGCGGCCGCGGCGATGGCGGCGATGACCCGGCGGCGCACGGTCAGCTCATCGATCCCGTCGCGCAGGGACGCGCTCATGCGCCGCCGCCCGGCTCGTCCATGGGGGCCGTCGCGCCGGCGGCGTCGAGGGCAGCCTCGTCGCGGCGGAGCGCGGCCTCGATCCGCTCCGGGATGCGGGCCCGCGCGGCCACGGCGGTGACCTCCACGGCATAGCCGATCATCCGGCGCTTGGCGTGCCCGTGGGTGATGAGGACCGTCCCGCGGACCCCCAGCAGCGGGGCGCCCCCCAGGCGCTCGTAGTCGAAGCGGTCCCGGATGCGCGCGATGCCCGACTTCATGAAGGCGAAGCCCAGCGGACCCCAGGGCGGGCGGCGGAACTCCTCCCGCAGCAGGGCGAAGATGAAGCCCGACAGGCCCTCGAAGAACTTGATCGTCACGTTGCCCACCGTCGCGTCGCAGACGACGACGTCGGCGAGGTGGGACGTGAGGTCTTTGCCCTCCACGTTGCCCACGAAGCGCAGGTCGCTCGCGGCGATCAGTTCGGTCGCATCCTGGACCCGCTGCTCACCCTTGCCGCCCTCCTCGCCGATGGAGAGGAGCGCCACGGACGGGTCGGCCACGCCCAGCACCTGCTCGGCGTAGATGGCGCCCATGCGCGCGTACTGGGCCAGGTTGTGCCCGCTCGAGTCGGTCGTGGCGCCGATGTCGAGGAGCACGAAGGGTCCCTTCTCGGTGACCATCTGTACGGCCAGCGCGGGCCGGTCGACGCCCGGCAGGCGGCCGAGCCCGAGGATGGCGGCGGCCACGCCCGCACCCGTGTGCCCGGCCGAGACGACGGCGTCGGCGCGGCCCTCGCGGACGAGGCGCATGCAGACGTTGATGCTGGCATCGCGCTTGCGGCGCACCGCCGCCGCCGGATGCTCGTCCATGGCCACCGACTCGGAGGCCTGGATGATCTCCACGTTCGCGGGCAGCCTGCCGTCGATGTACGGCCGCAGGCGTGGCTCGTCGCCGACCAGCAGGAGGTCGGTGTCGGGGTGGTCGCGCGCCCATCCCAGGGCGCCGGCCACGACCTCCTCCGGTGCGTGGTCGCCGCCCATGGCGTCGACGGCAACGCGCGTGCGCGCGGCGGCGCTCGGCTCGAAGCGGACGCGGACGGTGTCGACGTCCACGGGGACGTCTCGGGGCTGCCTAGGGGGCGCTCGTGTCGCCGCCGCGCGGCTTGATGCGGACCGTCTCCTTGCCGCCGTACCAGCCGCAGCTGGGGCAGGCGAAGTGGACCTGCTTCATCTCGCGGCAGTGGGGACACGGCTCGAGGTCCGGCATCACCAGCGCGTGGTGGGAGCGCCGGTCGCCCTGCCGGGCATGCGACACGCGCCGCTTGGGGACACCCATCGGTAGTTCTCCTTCGTCCTTGGTGAGAGGTGGTCAGTGGCCCGCGTCCGGTGCCCGCCACGCGGCGAGCCCGGCCAGGCGCGGATCGAGCGGCATGTCACCGTGATCGTGATCCGGGTCGTCGTTGAGGTCGGTCCCGCAGCGCGGGCAGAGCCCGCGGCAATCAGGTCGGCAGAGCGGGACGATCGGCTCGGCCAGCGAGATGGCCTCGCGGACGGATTCCTGCAGGTCGAGCTCGTGGTGGTCGTCGAGTCGCAGCGCATCGGGCTCCGCCGCCGTGTCGACCGGCAGCCCCGTGTCGATATCGATGGACGGCAGCGCCTCCTCCTGGAGCGACACGTGGACGGGCGTCGCGACCGGCGCCAGGCAGCGGCTGCAGCGCTCGTCGAGCGCGGTCGTCAGCTCGGCCGTGGCGAGGATGCTGCGGCCCGTGCTCGCCAGCCGCACCTCGCCCTCGATGGGCGCAGCCAGCCGCAGGTCGTCGGCGATCTCCAGGGTCGCGGCGTGGACTTCGTAGCGTCGAGCGGTGCCGGGCGTCGAGCGCAGCAAGCCCGCGACGTTATAGCTGAGCATGCGACGGGGCCGCCCCGGCCTCGTCCCCGTCCCCGAGCGACCCGAGGGCTGCGCGGGTGTCCACGGGATGCCGCTCGTCGAGCATGGCGATCCCGCGGCGGATGCCCTGCAGGAGCTTCACGACCTCGCCCTCGAGCTTGACCAGGACGCTCGCCGCGTATTCGTCCGCCCCGCGCCGGATCTCATCCGCCTGGGCGTGCGCCTCGTTCACGATCTCCTGGCTGCGTTGCTCGGCGGCGCGCAGCAGCTCCCGCTCCTCGATGAGGAACGCCGCCTGCTCCTGGGCTCGCGCCACGATGCGGTCCGCCTCTTCCTGGGCCTTCTCCAGGATGCGCTCCGCCTCCTGGCTGATCCGCTTCGCCTGACGGACCTCCTCGGGCACGGAAACGCGCAGCTGGTCGATGAGGTCGAGTGCGGTCGCCTGATCGATCACGACGTTGTTCGAGAGGGGCAGCTTGCGCCCCTCGGCGACCCGTCGCTCGAGCTGCTCGACGAGGAAGATGATGTCGATCGGGAGGTCCTCCTCTTAGGGCTGACGCGACATTCTAGCCCACCGGCGCGCGCGGCCCCAAGCGCCGCATGACGGCCGGAGGCACCATGCCCCGCACGTCGCCGCCGAAGGCGGCGATCTCCTTCACCAGCGTCGAGCTGAGATAGGCATGCTCGAGCGCGGTCATGAAGAAGATCGTATCCACTTCGGGCGCCAGCTTGCGGTTCGTATGCGCTATCTGCATCTCCGATTCGAAGTCGCTCACGGCACGCAGGCCGCGCACGATGAAGTGCGCCCCGCAGCGCCGGGCAGCCTCCACCGTGAGACCCTCGAAGGTGGCCACCTCGATGCCCCGGGCGGCCTCTCCGAGGGTCTCGTCGATCGCCTCGCGCAGCGTGGCCAGGCGCTCCCCGGCATCCAGCAGCGGCGCCTTCCTGGGGTTGGCCAGGAGCGCCACCACGACCCGCTCGAAAACGCCCGCCGCCCGGCCGATGACGTCGAGATGGCCGTACGTCACCGGATCGAAGGAGCCGGGGTAGAGGGCGGTGGTCATGCCGGGAGCTCCTCGAGGGCATAGAAGGTCAGGGTCGTCTCGCCGAAGCGCCGCTGGCGCACCTGCCTCAGGCGGCCGATGCTCGACGGCGGGATCTCGCGCCAGAAGTGCTTGGCGACCACGACGGCCTTCCTCGCCAGCCAACCGGCGCCCGGCTCGGCGAGCCGCTGCAGCGCCGCCACGAGTGTAGCGCTGTCATAGGGCGGATCCAGCAGCACGGCGCCGAAGGGCGCCCCGGTGCCCTCGGGCGCACCGCCCAGGATCCGCAGCACGTCCGCTCGCAGCACGGTGGCCTGGCCGCCCAACCGGGTCCGCTCGAGGTTGGCGGCGATCACCCGCGCGGCGTCCTGGTCCCGCTCCACGAACGTGGCCCTCGGCGCACCCCGGCTGAGCGCCTCGATGCCGCCCGCGCCGCTGCCCGCGAACAGGTCGAGGAACGCCACCGGCCACGGCCCGAGCGAGCCGGCCTCGAGCACGGCGAAGAGCGTCTGTTTCACGCGGTCGGCGAGGGGCCGCGTCCCCTCCCCCGGCGCCAGGAGGCGCAGGCCCCGCGCGCTGCCGGCGATGACCCGTCCGGCGTCAGGCATCGTCGGTCGCGCCGGGCGCCGGCAGGACGTCTCCGGCCCCGACGCCCGCGAGCCAACCCCCGGTGAGCTCACGGGCGAGGCCGTCGAGGTCGGGACGCAGCGCGCCGTCCTCGTCCACGAGCGTCTCCGCAACCGCGCGCGCCGCGACCGAGCGCCGCTGGTGGCGCGGGTCGGACAGGGTGGCCACGCGCAACGGCGGCAGGCCGCTCTGCGTCAGGCCCAACAGCTCGCCCTCCCGACGGAGCTCGAGATCCTTCTCGGCCAGCTCGAAACCATCCTGCGTCGCCACGATCGCGTCAAGGCGTGCCCGGGCGATGTCGTCCGTCTCGTAGGCGTCCGACACGAGGACGCAGTACGACTCGTGGCCGCCACGCCCCACGCGCCCACGCAGCTGATGGAGCTGGGCGAGCCCGAACCGATCGGCATCGAGGATGATCATGACCGTCGCCTCGGGCACGTCCACGCCGACCTCGATGACGGTGGTGCCCACGAGCACGTTCACCTCGCCGGCCCGAAACCGCTCCATCACCGCGTCACGCTCGCGGGCGTGCATCTGGCCGTGGACGACGCCGATACGGGCCTCCACCGTGATCCCGAAGTCGATCCCGATCCCGGGCAGGTCCGCCGCCAGCCGCTCGGCCGTGGCGTCGGCCGAGCGCGCCGTCGACGCCTCGTCCTCCTCGACGAGCGGTACCACCACGAAGCCCCGATGCCCGGCTGCGACCTCCCGCAGGAGAAGCGGAAACGTGCCCGGCACACCCTCCTCGCGCCAGACGAGCTGGTCCGTGCGCCGGATGCCGGTCTTGATCGGCAGCCGCCCGGCCGGCGGCGTGCGCAGGTCGGAGACGTCGAGGTCGGCGTGCAGGATCCGACCCAGCGTCTGGGGGATGGGCGTGGCGGTCATGAGCAGGACGTGGGGCGAGGCGCCCTTCGCCCCGAGGGCCTCGCGCTGGGCGACCCCGAAGCGGTGCTGCTCGTCCACGACGGCCAGCCCGAGGTCGGCGAAGGCGACGGCCTCCTCCACGAGGGCGTGCGTGCCGACCGCGACCAGGCCCTCGCTGCGCCCGTCGAGGCCGTGGCCCAGCGGCGACCCCAGGCGCGCCAGGGCCGCCTTCCGCTCTGCTGCCCGGAGCGAGCCCGTGAGCAGCGTCACCGCGTGTCCCAGCGGCTCGAGGAAGCGCGCCAGGGTGGCGGCGTGCTGGCGGGCGAGCAGGTCGGTCGGCGCGAGCAGGGCGCCCTGGCGACCCGCGTCGGCCATGAAGGCGAGCGTGAGCGCCGCGATGGCCGTCTTGCCCGAGCCGACGTCGCCCTGCAGCAGCCGCATCATGGGACGGCCGGCGGCCAGATCGGCGCGGATGGCCTCGACCGCCCGCCGCTGGTCCGGCGTCAGGCGGACGGGCTCGATCCCGGCGGCGCCCGAGCCGCCGTCCGCCACGCGGCGGGCGGCCACCTGGGCCTCGATCACCCGCTCGACGACCGCTATCGCCTCCTCTGTGCGCTCGTCGCTGGTGAGCACGGGCGCGCCGACCGCCCGGCGCCGCTGTCGATCCCGCGACACCATCCCGATCTGCAGGCCGAGCAGCTCGTCGCTGACCAGCCGATCGAGGGCCCGGTCGCGGGCGGCGAAGTCGTCGGGATAGTGGGCAGCCTCCAGCGCGGCCCCGATCGAGGGCAGCGGCCCGGCCTCGTCGCGGAGCAGCTGTGCCGGCAGGTACTCGGGGTAATCCGCGCCAACGAGGTCAAGAGCGCGCCGGATCGCGCGGCGCAGCCACGACGCGCTGACACCCTCGGTGAGCCGGTAGACGGGCACGATCCGGCCCGCATGCAGGGACTCCGCGTCGGCCGGCCCGAACTCGGGCGAGGTGAACTGCGGCAGCCAGCCGCGCCGGCGCACCTTGCCCGACAGCAGCACGACGGCGCCCGGCGCCAGGCGGCGCTCGACGAAGCGCCGCCCGAACCAGATCGCCTCGCCCTCCCCGCTGGCGTCGCGCAGGCGCGCCACGGTGCGCTGGATGCCCCGCCGCCAGGTGGTCTCGACGACGAGGTCCAGCACGGTCACCGTCGCGCTCACGGGGCCCTCGGGTTCGTGGTCCCGCAGCCAGCCCAGCGTGACCGGCCGGGTGAAGTCGTCGTAGCGGCGCGGCAGGTGGAAGAGCAGGTCGCGGACGCTCAGCAGCCCCATGCGGGCGAGGCGGCGGGCCATCGCCGGCGGGACGAGACCGCTGCGCCCCAGCGGCGTGTCGGGCGTGAGCGCCGCGAGGACGGGGCGTGGGGTGGGCGACGGCGAGCCGGCCACGCCCTCACTCCGCGGCGATGAGATAGGGGTAGTGCGGCTGGCCGCCGTGGACCAGCTCGACCTCGATCCCGCCGTGGGCCGCCGTCAGTGCCCGGCTCAGGGCCTCCGCCTCGGCGAGGTCGGTGCCTTCGCCATAGTAGATCGTCACCAGCTCGAAGCCCGGCTGGAGCGCGGCGACCCCCGCCAGCACCGTCTGCTGCCGGTCGCCGCCGACGGCCAGCAGGCCGTCATCGGGGTCGAGGGCCATGGTCTGCCCACGCTTCACCTTGCGCCCGCTGACGCGCGCGTTGCGCACGGCCTCGGTCACCTGGAGCGTCTGCACCGCGCGCGCAGCCTCGAGCATCGGGCCGGCGTTGTCCGCGGCGTCCTTCGTGGGATCCATGGCCAGCAGGGCCGCGACACCCTCGGCGCCGTTGCGCGTGGGCACCACGACGACGCGCTTCTCCGGGGCCAGCGCGGCAGCCTGCTGGGCGGCGAGCTTCACGTTCGGGTTGTTGGGCAGCACGATGACTTCCCGGCCGGGCGCTTCGCGGATCGCCCGCAGCATCTCCCCGGTGGACGGGTTGGCGGCCTGGCCGCCGTGCACGATACCCTGCACGCCGAACGACTCCAACACCCGCACGATCCCCTCGCCGGCGGCGACCGCGACGACCGAGAGGGCGGGAGCGTGGGCATCCGGTGCCGACGTGCCGGCCGCCGCAGCCACGGCGGCCAGCGGCTCGACCGGACCTACGACCTCGACCTTCGCGCCGGCGAAGTCGCCGGCCCGTGCCTCTCGCAGGTCACGGGCCTGGTCGTCGAGGTTCTCCACGCTGATGCGCGAGAGCGTCCCCAGGGACAGGCCATAGGCGATGACCAGGTCCGGCCGCTCGTTGTGCACGTGGACCTTGAGGGCCCGGCCGTCGCCGGCCACGAGCACCGATTCGCCGATCCCCTCGAGGTGGTCGCGGATGGTGTCGAGGTCGAGTGATCGGCCGGCGGCGGACAGGAGGAACATCGTCTCGTAGCCGAAGCCTTGATCGGCATGCGCCACGAGCGTCGATCGCCGGGGGGCGGCGGCGGCCTCCGCGGGGACCCCCGCGGTGACTCCGACGAGGTGCAGCAGAGCGCCCTGGAAGAGCCGGTACAGCCCCTCGCCGCCGGAGTCCACCACGCCCGCCTCGCGCAGGATGGGCAACAGCGAGGGCGTCCGGGCGACCGAGCGCTCCGCGCTCTCGACCGTCTCGGTGAGCACCGACTCGATGTCGGGCTGGCGCTCGGCGGCCATCACCGCGGCCGCCGAGGACTCGCGGATGACGGTGAGGATCGTGCCCTCGACCGGCTTCGCCACAGCCTTGTAGGCGGTTTCGCGCCCGCGGTCGAGGGCGTGTGCGAGGTCGAGGCCGTTGAAGCGGCGCTTGCCCTCCAGGCTGGCCGCCATGCCGCGGAAGATCTGCGAGAGGATGACGCCCGAGTTCCCCCGGGCGCCCATCAGGGCACCGAAGGAGATGGCCTCGGCCACGCGCGCCACATGTCGCTCCTCGCCCGAGAGCGCGCCCGCCTCCTCGACCGCGGCCCGCAGGGTGGCCAGCATGTTCGAGCCGGTGTCGCCGTCGGGCACGGGGAAGACGTTGAGGGCGTTGATCTCGTCCTCGTGCAACGCGAAGTGGGCGACCGCGGCACGAAAGCCGTCGAGGAGGGCGCCCCCGTCACAGGACCGCCGGCTCACTGCCTCGCCGTCTCCACCGTCTCCGTCGTCTCGGCCGTCGTCTCGTCCATCGCCGCCACCGGAGGCTCGTCCGCCGCCGGACGCCGCGTGGAGGCCAGGCCTAACCGGTCGACGTGGATGGCCAGCTCGTCCACATCCCGCCCGACCGCCTGGCGGACGGCGTAGCGCACCGCCGTGTCGACGTTGCGCGCCACCTCCGCGACGGGCACGCCGCGGGCGATGCCCAGATACAGGTCGATCCGCAGAGGCGGACCAAGCCTGACGCGCACGCCGGGCGTCGCGCGGCCGATCCACGCCAGGGCGGTGTGCCACGGACGCGGGCCACTCACGGCGACCACGCCGTACGACCCGATGGCCGCCCGTCGTGCGATCTCGCCCACGGCCCGACGCGTCACGAGCCCGCGCCCGGGCACCGGCTCATCGGCCACCTGCTGCGACTCCTTCCTGGCCCTCCGCCCGGCCGGGCGTGCGGCGCATGCTATAGTACCCAGCCGTCCGGCCCGAGCGTGGGCCACACCCCCGATCCGCCAACGAACGAGGTCCCATGGCCCGCTCCTGCGCCCTCTGCGGCAAGGTCTCGATGGGCGGCTTCAACGCCCAATCGGTCGGCATGAACCGCGTCCGCGCACACCGCCGCTACCAGCCGAACCTCCAGCCCCTGCGCCTGGAGCGCGGCGGCACGCAGGTCGTCGCGCTCGTCTGCACGCGCTGCCGGCGCACGGCCCGCAAGACCGCCTGACCGGGCGCCGGCCAGCAAGGCCGGCCTCCCCGCCAGCGACCCGGGCGCGCCGCCCGGGTCGTTCCGTGTCCCTCAGGTGGCCGCCGAGTCGAGCCAGATGGTCATCGGTCCGTCATTGGCCAGCTCGACGATCATCTCCGCGCCGAAGACGCCCCGGGCCACGCGCACGCCACGGCCGGCCAGGGCGTCGGCGAAGCGTTCGTAGAGTGCGGTCCCCAGGTCGGGCGGCGCCGCGTCGAGGAACGACGGCCGGCGTCCCTTGCGCGTGTCGGCGTAGAGCGTGAACTGGCTGATGACGAGGGCCTCGCCGCCCACGTCGATGAGGCTCCGGTTCGTCTTGCCGTCCGCGTCCCGGAAGATGCGCAGGTCGGCCACCTTGTCGGCGAACGCGTCGGCCGTGGCCGGCCCGTCGTCGTGCCCCACGCCCACGAAGACGACGAGGCCAGGGCCGATCTCACCGACGGTGGCCCCGTCGACGAGGACCGCTGCGCGCCCGACCCGTTGCAGCAGCAGGCGCACGGCTCAGACCGCCGCCTGACAGGAGCCGGCCGACGGGCTCAAGGCTCGTCCTCCCTTGCGTCGAGGCCCATCGCCCGGCGCGCGCGAGACTCGGCGGCCGCCGGCACCAGCACCATGCGCTCCCCGCCACCGACCTCGCCGTTGCCGAACGAGGGGACCAGGATCGCCTCCACGCCGGCCGCCTCCATCCGCCGCGTCAGCTCCTCCGCCTCGGACCGGCCGAGCTGGGCCACCACGCGCCACTCCCCCGACGTCCCGGCGTCGAGGCCGTCGTCGGCGCGCCGACGCCCTTCCTCCACCAGGCTGCGGACGAGCTGCACCTCGCGCGCCGTGTCGTGGCCGCGCTGGAAGAGCGCCGAGCCGACGACGAGGACGTCCGCGCCGAAGCCGCCTGCCGCCAGCGCGGTCTCGCGGTTCACACCGCCGTCCACGTGGACCTCGCCGCGGCCCGTGCCGCGGGCCAGAAGTGAGCGGGCCTCGGCGATCTTCACGGCCTCGTTGCGCAGGAAGCGCTGGCCGCCTGCTCCCGGGACCACGGTCATGACCATGACGATGTCGAGCAGCTCGCGATAGGGCTCGACTGCCGCCAGCGGAGTGCCGGGGCTGATGGCCAGGCCGGCCCTGCGCCGCTCAGCACGGATCGCTTCGAGCGCCTCGCGCTTCGCCGGCTCCGGCTCCGGCGCCTCGACGTGGAAGGTGATCGAATCCGCGCCGGCGCGCAGGAAGCTGTCCACGAAGAGCGAGGGCTGGGCGATCATCAGGTGCAGATCCAGCGGCAGGTCCGTCAGACGCCGGATGGCGGCCGTCACGTCCGGTCCGAAGGTGAGGTTGGGCACGAAGTGCCCGTCCATGACGTCGAGGTGGATGCGATCCACGCCCGCCCGCTCGAGCTTGCGGACCACCCGGTAGAGGTTGCCGAAGTCTGCCGTCAGGATGCTCGCGGCGATGATCGGCGCGGCCATCAGGCGCCGCCTCCGGCGAGTGCGGCCGCGCTCTCGCGCTCCAGGCGTTCGCGGCGGCGACCGACCGCCGCGGGCGTCGGTGCCTCCGCCTGCTCGGCCGCCAGCTGACCGCACGCGGCGCCGATCTCGAGGCCCCGGTTGCGCCGAATCGTCGTGGCCAGGCCGGCCGCGCGCAGGACCTCCGCGAACGCGGCCAGCCGTTCGGGAGGACTGGGCCGCCAGGGCGTGTGCGCCACCGGGTTCATCGGGATCAGGTTCACGTGGGCGAGGCGGCCGCGCAGGAGACGGGCCATCTCGGCAGCGTCGCGGGGCGTGTCGTTGATGCCATCGATCAACACGACCTCGTAGCTGATCCGCCGGCCGGTGGCGTCGGCATAGGCTGTCGCCGCGCGCACGACCTCGCCCACGGGGTAGCGTCGGTTGAGCGGCACGAGGACGTCGCGCAGGCCCGGTCGCGCGGCGTGCAGCGAGACGGCCAGCGTGTACTGCGGCCGCAGCGCTGTGAGACGCTCGATGCCGGGCACGACGCCGCTGGTGGAGAGGGTGATGTGACGGGCGCCCAGGCCGAAGCGGCGCCGGTCACTGAGCGCTGCCGCTGCGGCCAGGACCCGCTCGACGTTGAGCAGCGGCTCGCCCATGCCCATGAAGACGACGTTGGTGACGCGGTCCCCCAGCGGCGCCAGGCGCCGGCGCCAGAAGCGCACCTGGTCGGCGATCTCGGCCGTCTCCAGGTCACGCAGGAAGCCCAGCTCGCCCGTGGCGCAGAAGGGACAACCCACCGCACAGCCCGCCTGGCTGGAGATGCACACGGTGTTCCGCTCGCGCAGCCCGTCCCGGGCCGGATAGCGCATCAGCACGGACTCCACCAGGCGGCCGTCGTCGAGCCGGTGGAGGGCCTTCTCGGTCAGGCCCGCGTCGGCCGGGAGCACGGTGGTCTCCACGAGCGTATCCGCGCGGAACGCTGCCTCGAGCCCGTCTCGGAGAACGGCGGGCAGCGTGCGCATCTGCTCGAAGGAGACGGCACCCCGGTCCCACAGGAAGTCGGCCACCTGGCGGGCGCGGTAGGCGGCCTCGCCTCGCTCGAGCATCCACGCGGCCAGGGCGTCCGGGTCCATCCCGGCGAGACCGGGACGCGTATCGCGGGCGCCCGCTCGCGGCATGGCCAGCAACGCCCCGGCGGAGATCGAGGAGAGGGTGTCGGCCGGCATGAGGAGCCTCATCCTAGCGCCGACACGTGGATGCGGCTTCCGGCAAGGTCGGGGTGACCGCGACGCAGCTCCGCCCCGCTCATGCGCCGGCCACCGGCGAGCTGGACCTTCAGCAGGCGCAGCGTGCCGTCGGCCACGCCGAGCGCCAGGCTATCGCCGTCCGCGACGATGGCGCCGGGCTCCGCGGCCGGCCCCGGGACCGGCTGCGCGGCCCACACGATGAGCCGTCCCGCGTCGGTCTCGGCGAAGGTGCCCGGCCAGGGCTGCAGGGCACGCACCCGGCGCTCCAGCTCCGCGCCCGGCAGGTGCGGATCCAGGCGCCCGTCCTCCCGGCGCAGCGGGCGCGTCAGCGTGGCTCCCTCGGCGGGCTGCGCCTGCGCTGGCAGCTCCCCGGCGAGCCAGCCGCGCAGCGAGGTCGCCAGCAGCTCCGCCGCGATGACGGCGAGCGCCGCCTCCAGCTGCGGGGCCGTCTCGCGGCCGTTCAAGGGGATCCGTCGCTGGGCGACGATCGGCCCGCTGTCGAGCCCCGCGTCCATCCGCATCAGCGTGACGCCGGTCTCGATGTCGCCGGCGAGGATGGCCGCCGGGATCGGCGCGGCCCCGCGGTGCCGCGGCAGAAGCGAGGGATGGAGGTTCAGCGCACCGTGTCGGGGCACGTCGAGGAGCGTAGGAGGCACCAACTGCCCGTAGTCGGCCAGCACCAGCAGCTCGGGCGCAAGGGCGACCACCGCCGCGACGGACTCGGGCGTCCGCAGGCGCTCCGGCGCAAGCGTCCGCAGGCCCAGCCGGCCAGCCTCGACGCTGACGAGCGATTCGGTCTGCCGGTGCCCGCGGCCGGCTCGTCGGGGCGGCGCCGTGACCACCCCGACCAGCGTGACCTCGGGAGCCACGGCGAGCGCGTCGAGGACGGGGACCGCGAAGGCGCCGCTGCCGAGGAAGACGGCGCGACGCCGGACGGTCACGCGAGCAGCGGCGAGGGCTCCTCGGCCGCCACGTCGTCGCCGGCCCGCGCCTGCGCCACCGGGATCAGGTCCTCGAGGGAGCCCAGGTAGTCGATGTAGAGCTTGCCCTCGAGATGGTCCAGCTCGTGCTGCAGGGCCCGCGAGAGGAGGCCGCTGCCGGCCACCCGGATCTTCCGCCCGAAGCGGTTCTGCGCGACCACCCAGACCTTCTCGCGGCGCGTCACGTAGGCCACGTAGCCCGGGATCGAGAGGCAGCCCTCCAGGTCGCGATCGTCGCCGTCGGCGCGGACGATCCGCGGGTTGACCAGCTCGTGAAGCCGATCCTCGATCTCGACGACGCACGCCTGCAGCGCCTCGCCCAGTTGCGGCGCGGCCAGCCCCACGCCCGGCGCGTTGCGCATCGTCTCGGTCAGGTCGTCGAGCAGCTCGTGGAGGTACTTGCCGAAGCTGTCCACGGGCTGGCCCTTGAGGCGCAGGCGCGGGTCGCCGAGGGTGACGATGGGGCGGACGCTCATGGCCGGGAGTATAGGGCGAACCGCGCTCAGAGCAGGCTCTCGGGGTCGACGTCCACGCTCCATGGCGGGCCCGGGTCGCCGCCCAGCGTGGCCAACGGATCGCGGCCGCGCAGGACCAGGTGGAACCGCCAGCGCCCTGCCCGGCGGGCGATGTAGGCCGGTGCGGGCCCGAGGACCACGGTGTCGCTCCCGGCGGCCGCGGCGCGCTCGCGGAGTGCGCTCGCCAGGCGCCGGCCCTCGGCCTCGGTGGCCGCTCGATCCTCCAGCGCGACGGTGAGCTTCACCAGCGCACCGAAGGGCGGAGAGCCGAAGGCACGTCGGGCAGCCAGCTCCTCCCGGTAGAAGACCGACGCATCGCCCGAGGCCACGGCGCGGATGACCGGGTGCTCCGGCAGGTACGTCTGCACGATGGCGCGTCCGGCGCGGTCGCCGCGGCCCGCCCGCCCGATCGCCTGCCGCAGGAGCTGGTACGTCCGCTCTGCGGCGCGCTCGTCGGGCAGGCTCAGGGCGATGTCGGCGGAGACGACGCCGACCAGCGTCACGCCCGGCACGTCGAGGCCCTTGGTGACGAGGCTCGTGCCCACCAGCACGTCGATCGCGCCGTCGGTGAAGGCGTCCACGACCAGCTCGGCGGCGCCCTTGCGCTCGACCACGTCGCGGTCGAGCCGGCCCACCCGCAGAAGGGGGAAGCGCTCGGCGACCTCGCGCTCGAGGCGCTCGGTGCCGCCGCCGAGATAGCGGATGCGGGGGGAGGCGCAGGCCGGGCAGCGCGATGCAGGCGGCGCGGTCGCGCCGCAGTGATGGCAGCGCAGGGCCATGCCCACGGCGTGGAAGACGAGGGGCCGACGGCACTCGGGGCAGACCTGGACGTATCCGCAATCGCGGCAGAGGACGACGCTGGCGCTGCCCCGACGGTTGAGGACGAGGATGGCGCGCTCCCCGACGGCCGTGTCGAGGCTGCCCAGCGCGTCGGCCAAGGGACGGGAGAGCAGCGATCGATTGCCGGCCGCGAGCTCCGCCCGCAGGTCGACGACCTCGACCGCCGCGGCACGGCCGGCGACGCGCTCCGGCAGCGCGAGGCGGCGGAACTCCCCGGCCTCGGCCCGGCCGACGCTGGCGACATCGGGCGTGGCGCTGCCCAGGACGACGGGCGCGGCGGCCAGGCGGCCCAGCACAAGGGCGAGATCGCGGGCCTGGTAGCGCGGCGTCCGGTCGGACTTGTAGCCGGGGTCGTGCTCCTCGTCGACGACCACGACACCCGGGTCGGCGAGGGGCGCGAGGACCGCCAGCCGCGTGCCCACCACGACCGTTGCTCCACCGGCCCGGATGCGCTGCCATTCGTCGGCGCGCTCGCCGTCGCCGAGGCCGCTGTGCAGGATGGCCACGTCCGTATGCAGCTCCGTGCGCAACCGATCGAGCAGGGGCGCCGCGAGGGCGATCTCGGGCACGAGCACGAGCGCACCGCGTCCCGCCCCGAGCGCGGCCGCGATGGCCGTCACGTACACGGCCGTCTTGCCCGAGGCGGTCACGCCCTCGAGCAGGAACGCCTCTGGGCTCCTTCCGCGCACGGCCGCCACGATCGCCTCGGCCGCAGCCACCTGGTCGGGCGCGAGATCCGCCGTCTCGGGGATGGCCCGCACCTCGCGCTCGCGCCCCGCCAGCGGACGCCGCTCCACGACGACGGTGTGCAGCTCCACATCGCCGCGGCGCACCAGCCCGGCCAGGCCGCCGGCACCATGCCGTTCGGCGAGGGCGGCGGTGGCTGCCGAGGCCCCCGACGCGAGCGTCGCGAGCTCGGTCAGGAGGGCCGTCTGCCGGTGGCCGAGCGGTCGTCCGGGTGGGCGCTCCCCGGCGGCGAGGAATTCGGCCACCTCCCGGCCGCGGTCGGTGAGGCGGGCACGTCGCTCGTAACGCCGGCGCACGTCGGGCGGCCGCAGCTGCCACTCCAGCGAAATGCGTCCGGCGGCCGCCTCGGCGTGCAGGCGCCGCAGCAGCGCCGCCCGGTTCCCCTCCCCCACGAGGCCCCGCACGGCGATGCCGACCGGACCGGACGCGGCGATCCGAGACAGCACGGTGTCGTCCGCGGGGGGCGGCGTCGCGCCGATCCACCCGCTCACCAGCTCCAGCCGTTCCAGCATGCCCGGCGGCAGCATGGCGCGGACGACGAGCGCGGCGGGAGCGAGGTAGTGTCCCGCGACGTGGCGCGCGAGGGCCAGCTGCAGCGGCGGCAGGAGGGGTCCGTCGCTGCGCACGCGCTCGAGGACCGGTTTCGTGGCCACGTTCGCCGGTGACGCCTCCACCTCTCCGACGACGATGGCCAGCACCTGCCGTCGACCGAACTCCACCATCACCGCCTCGCCCACGACGAGGTCGGCCAGGCGCTCCGGCACGTGGTAGGTGTAGGTCCGGCCTCCGGCGGCACCCGCCACGTCGACCGCGAGCTCGACGAGGCGTCCGGCGGCCATCGTCGCTAGAGCCGGATCCGGCGCCTGGGGTGTCGGGCCCGCTCGGCCGCCACGATCTCGTCGATGCGCCGCGCCGTCCGGTCCACCTGGCCGGTCTCGTTGACCACGACATGGTCGTAGTCCTCCTGGCGGGCCAGCTCGATGGCCGCGTTCCGCTGCCGCACCTCGAGCTCGTCCGCGGTCTCGGTCGCTCGCGAGCGGAGACGTGAGAAGAGCGCCTCCATCGATGGCGGCACCAGGAAGACGAGCAGGGCGTCGGGCACGCGCGACTTCACCGCCTGGGCACCCTGCACGTCGATCTTCAGGATGACGTCGCGGCCCGCCCGCAGCGCGTCCACGACCTGGCGCCGCGGCGTGCCGTACCAGTTGCCGTGCACCTCCGCCCACTCGAGGAGCTCGCCACCGTCGCGCAGCGCCGTGAACGCGCCGGTTTCGAGGAAGTGGTAGCTCACGCCGTCCACCTCCCCGGGTCGGGGACCGCGGGTCGTGCAGGTCACCACGTAGTGGTAGTCGGGATCACGCGACCGGCGGCGCAGCGCCGCGATGATCGTGTCCTTCCCGACGCCGGAGGGCCCGCTGATGATGACGAGCATCGCCCCCGGCGCCCCCAGCGCGATGCGGCGCGCCCGCGGCCCGCGCTCGCTGCTCATGCCACCCTCCCCGGGTCGCTCGTGCGCAGCCCGTCGAGGACGCCCTCCAGCTCCGGCGGCAGCGGCGCGCTGACGCGGATGAGGCGCTCGCCCGACCGCGCCGCCAGCTCCAGCCGCCAGGCATGGAGGAACAGCCGCCCCAGCCCTTCCGGACCGCGCCGCACGAGGCCCGTGGCATAGACGGGGTCGCCCGCCACGGGATGACCGATCGAGGCCAGGTGGACGCGGATCTGGTGGGTCCGGCCGGTGACGAGGTCGAGTTCGAGGAGCGTCCAGGCGGCGAAACGCTCGCGGACGCGGTAGCCGGTCGTGGCCGGCCGGCCGTCGGCCACGACGGCCATCTTCGTGCGGTGCTTCGGGTCCCGACCGATGGGCGCTTCGATCCGCCCGACCACAGCGGCGACCGAGCCGCCGACCAGCGCGAGGTACGTCTTCTTCACCCGACGTGCCTTGAGCTGGGCCATCAGGTAGGCCTGGGCCGCATCGTGCTTGGCGACCATGATCAGCCCGCTCGTGTCGCGATCGAGGCGATGCACGATGCCCGGTCGCGCCACTCCGGCGATGCCGCCGAAGCTACCCTCCCGCGCCAGGAGCGCATTGACCAGTGTCCCGCCCGGGTGGCCCGGCGCCGGGTGCGTGACGAGCCCGGCGGGCTTGTCCACCACGAGCAGGTCCTCGTCCTCGTACACGACCGAGAGCGGGATCGCCTCGGCCTGCAACTCGAGCGGCACGACCTCGGGCACGTCGAGCTCGAGCGCGTCGCCCGGGTGCAGGATCGTGTTCGCGCGCAGGAGCCGGCCCGCACAGGTCAGGCGGCCTTCCGAGATGAGCCGTTGGACGTAGGCACGAGAGAGGCCGGCCGCATCGGCCACGAAGCGGTCGGCGCGGGTCCCGCCGGCACCCTCCGGCACCGCGACGCTGACCCGCCCGCTCATCTAGCGGTCGCCTCCGCCGGCTGGCGCGCGACGCGGCCAGAAAGCCGTCAGGAGGAGCGCCAGGATGGCCACGCTGAGGGCGGCGTCGGCGACATTGAAGGCGAACCAGCGCACGTCCCCCATGCCCATGTCCACGAAATCGACCACGAAGCCCAGCCGGATCCGGTCGGCCAGGTTGCCCACGGCCCCGCCGAGCAGGAGCCCGAGGGCGACGGTCGTGACCAGGGGCGCCGATGCCCCGCTGCGTGCCTGGGCGTAGACGAGCAGGCCGATCACGACCAGGCTGGCCGCGGCGAGGACGGGCGCGCTCGCGTCGAAGAGGCCGAACAGACCGCCGTCGTTGTAGGACTTGGCGATGCGCACGACGTCGCCCAGCACGGGCGTCGGGTCGGCCAGGCCGGGCGCCGGAGCTCTCGTCCAGGCCAGCTGGAACGCGGCATCCACCCAGAGCTTGGTGAACTGATCGACCACGGCCACCCCCACGGCCAGCCCGGCGAAGAGCCCGAAGCGCCGACCTGCGACGCTCACGACGCCGGCACGAGCGCCACGCGGACCCGGCCGCCGGCCAGCTCGACGTCCGCCGACGCGGCCGCGGCCGGCGCCGGTCCGCGCAGCACCTCCACCGCCAGGGTTTCCGCGGCCAACGACTCGAGATGGGGTTCGAGCACGGCCCCTGTGCCGTCCGACATGTCGAGCCAGAGGCGGATCCGATCGTCCAGCGCCAGCTCGGCGGACTTGCGCAGCTCCTGGACGGCGCGCTGCAGCTCACGCGCGTCGCCCTCGGCGCGCAGCGCATCGGAGAGTTCCGTGTCGATGACCACCACGAGCCCCTCGTCGTGCGCCACCGCTGTGCCGGGTCGCGGCGTGGCCTGGATCTCGACCTCGTCGGGCGAGAGCTCCACACCGGCCAGCCGCACCCGGCCGCCGGACAGGTACTCGACCTCACCTGCTCGCGCCGCCGCCATGACCGCCGGGATGGCCCGACCGAGGCGCTGCCCGATGCGAGGCAGCAGCGGCTTCACGCGGCGCTCGACGAGCGCGGACTCGTCGTCGAGCAGGATCAACTCCTTGACGTTCACCTCGTCGGCGATGAGCCGGAGCAGCTCCCCGGGGAGGGCGTCGCGGCCGCCCGGCAGCGCCAGCCAGGCGCGCGCGATGGGCTGCCGCACGCGCAGGCCCGCACCGCCGCGCAGCGTGCGGGCCAGGTCCACGGCGCGGCGGGCCAGGGCCATGAACTCCTCGAGCCGGCCGTCCCGATATGCGGCCAGCTCGGCCGTGGGCCAGCGCGTGAGGTGCACGCTGTCCGGCGCGCCCTCGACCCCTGCCGCGAGGTTGTCGTACATCGCCTCGGTCAGGAAGGGCAGGATGGGCGCCAGCAGCCGGGCCGTGGCCAGCAGGGCCGCGTGCAGGGTGGCGAAGGCCGCGGACTGATCTCGCACGTCGTCCGAGCGCGAGAACCGCTTGCGGCCCAGGCGCAGGTACCACGTCGAGAGGTCGTCGACCAGCGCGCCCAGCAGACGCGTCGCGCCGGCCGCGTCGTAGTCACGCAGGCGCTCCTCCACGCCGGCCGCCGCGTGGGCCACCCGGGAGAGGATCCAGCGGTCGGTGAGCCGCCGCTGGTCGACCGGGGGGGCCGGCGTGCGCGGCGACCAACCGGCCAGTCGGGCGTAGGAGACGAAGAAGCTGTAGACGTTCCACAGCACCAGCAGCTCGCGCCGCGATTCATCGGCCGCGTGCCAGCCGAAGAGGATGTTCTCCTCCGGCCGCGCGCGGGCGAACATCCAGCGCATGACGTCCACGCCCATCCGGTCTGCCGCCTCGTCGAACTCGATGGCGTTGCCCCAGCTCTTGTGCATCGGCCGGCCGTCTTCGCCGTAGACGAGGGCGTACCCGAAGATCGTCCGGAAGGGCGCCTCACGGCGCAGCACCGTGCTCATCGCCAGCATCGAGTAGAACCAGTTGCGGAACTGGCCGGGGAAGCTCTCGGTGATGAAGTCGGCCGGGAACCAGCGCGCCCAGTACGCGGGGTCTTCGCGCTGGTGGAGCGTGCTGAAGGGCACGATGCCCGCGTCGAGCCAGGGATTGCCGACGTCCTTGATGCGCTCGACGGGCGCGCCGCAACCGGAGCAGGCGATGCGCACGGCATCGACGTGCGGCCGGTGGGGCGTGTGCCCCTGGAACGCCCCCCAGCCCTCCACGGCCCGGCGGCCGAGCTCCTCGCGCCCTCCGATGACCGAGATCGTGCCGCACGAGCCGCAGTCGTAGATGGGCAGCGCCAGCCCCCAGTAGCGCTTCTTGCTGATCATCCAGTCGTGCATGTTGAGGAGCCAGTCGAGCTCGCGCTCGTAGCCGAAGCCGGGGATCCAGCGGATCTGATCCACGACCTCCATGATCTGGTAGCGCAGGCTTCGGTCCACCTGCTCGGCGGTGAGCGTCTCGCGCGGCTGGTCGTAGACCTCGCCCATGCTGATGAACCACTCGTCCACGAGGCGGAAGACGAGTGGCGTGCCGCAGCGCCAGCAGTGCGGGTAGCGGTGCGTGATGGTCTCCAGGCGGTAGAAGCGGCCGTGGTGCCGCAGGCGCTCCACGATCGGCTCGTTGACGTCGCGCACGTCGCGCCCGCTGAGGCCGTCGAAGCCCTCCACGAAGATGCCCGACTCGTCGAGCGGCGCGACGACCGGCAGCCCCAGCCGCCTGCCGAGCTGGAAGTCCTCCGCGCCGCAGCCCGGCGCGACGTGGACGATGCCCGTCCCCTCGTCCTCGCCGACCTCGTCCCAGGCCACGATGCGATGAACGTAGGGCGTCTCGCCGTCCGCGCCGCGCCACGCGGCGAAGGCGCGGCGCACGGCGGGCATCTCGTCGAACGGCCCCGCGTAGCGCCAGCCCACAAGCTCTCGGCCGGGCCGCTCCTCGAGCACCTCGAAGCGACTCTCGAGGGCCTGCCTGAGGGTCCCCTTGCCCAGCCAGAAGACGTCCCGGCCCTGGCGGACGCGGACGTAGGTGAGCTCCTCGCCCACGGCGGCGGCGACGTTGGAGGTGAGTGTCCAGGGCGTCGTGGTCCAGACGAGGAGGGCCTCCCCGGGGCGGTCCACGAGCGGCAGCCGGATGGTCAGCCCGGGGTCCTCGCGATCCTGGTAGCCCTCGTTCATCTCCGTCTGGCTCAGCCCGGTGCCGCAGCGCGCGCACCAGGGCATCGTGTCGTGGCCCTTGTAGAGCCAGCCCCGCTCGTGGCAGGCGGCCAGGAAGCCCCAGATGAGGTCGTTGTTCTCGTTGCTGAAGGTGAAGTACGAGCCGCCCAGCTCGGGCATGCCCAGGCGGCCGACGATCATCTCGACGGTGTCGGTGACGGGTCCCTGCGGACCCTCCACGGTGATGACCCGACCGGGGTCGGCGGCCAGCAGGTCGCGCAGGCGCCGCAGCTCGTCCGGGTCGTTCCAGTCCATCCAGAGGCCGAGGCGGATCGACTGCTCCGTCTGGCGTGCCGCGTAGGTCAGGACCCGCTGCTTGCAGAGGCTGACGAACTCGGCGATGCCGTAGGCCTCGATGTCGCGCTTGCTCGTGAAGCCGAGGTCACGCTCGACGTTGACCTCGACCCACAGGCCCTGGCAGTCGAAGCCGTTCTGCCAGCGCTGATCGTGCCCGAGCATGGCCCGGAAGCGCTGGTAGAGGTCCTTGTAGGCGCGGCCCCAGGCGTGGTGGACGCCCATCGGATTGTTGGCCGTGATGGGGCCGTCGAGGAAGGACCAGGTCGGCCCGTCGGCGTTCTGCGTGCGCAGTCGCGCGAACGTCTGCCGCTCCCGCCACAGCCCCAGGATGTCGTGTTCCTGGGCGGGGAAGTCGGGCAGGCTGGGAACGGGACGGTACGGGCTCTCCGAGGGCATGGAGGGCAAGGATAGCCGAAGCACCGCGCCCGAATGGCGAGGGCGTTCGCGGTGCCCCCGGCGGCACCGCGCGTCGCGTGCGGGTATCATGCCGCCCGATGCAGACGCGCCCCCGCGACGAGGGCCGGCACCGCTCGCCCTTCGCGGCCGCCTTCCTCTCCTTCCTCTTCCCGGGCCTCGGCCAGGCCTACGTCGGCCTCTACGCGCGCGGGCTCGCTTTCGCCGCGCCGCTGGTGCTCGTGCTGGCACTGCTGGCCGGCTTGCTGGCCAATCCGGCCAGCCGGCTCTCGCTGATCGCGGCGCTGTCGAGCCCGACGACCCTCCTCGTCGTCCTCGGCCTGGACATCATCCTCCTCCTCTACCGCGTGATCGCCGTCGTCGACGCCTTCCGGGTCGCGGACGCGGCGCGGTCATTCGCGGAGGCCGGCACGACGCGCCTCGGACGCCCTCGCGTGCACAGCCACCCGCTCGCCATCGCCGGGCTCGTGGCGGTCCTGCTGGTCACCTCGCTGGGCCACGTGGCGGCCGCCCGCTACGACCTCATCGCCTACGACCTCGTCACCGGCATCAGCGACGGCGGTGGGAACGAGCCAACCGACGCACCGAGCGGCGGCGCCAGCGCGCCCACGGGATCCACCGACGCATCCCCCGGCACCGAGCCCACGGCGGCCGTGACCGGCACCCCCTGGACCGGCACCGAGCGCCTGAACATCCTCTTCATCGGCGCCGACCGACGGCCGGAAGAGGCCACCTTCAACACGGACACGCTGATCGTGGCCAGCATCGACCCGGTCACCAAGCAGGTGGCCATGCTGAGCCTGCCGCGCGACACGACCGGTGTGCCGCTGCCGCGCGCGTGGCGCGCCGCCAGCTACTACCGCGGCGGCGTCTACCCGGACAAGATCAACGGCCTCTGGACGCGGGCGAAGGGCTTGCCGAGCCTCTTCCCGGGCAACGATCGGCAGCGCGGCTACCTCGCCCTCAAGGGTGCCCTCGGGGAGCTCTACCAGCTCGACGTGCAGTTCTACGTCGAGGTGGACTTCGACGGCTTCAAGAAGGTCGTCGACACGCTCGGCGGCCTGACCATCGACGTCCAGATGCCGGTCTCGGACGACCACTACCCGATCGAGGAGTCCCGGGCTTACAACCTGTACATCCCGCCCGGCTTCAGCCGCATGGACGGCGAGCAGGCCCTGGCCTACGCACGGGCGCGCCACAAGAGCTCCGACTTCGATCGGGCGCAGCGCCAGCAGCGCGTGATCGTCTCGCTGCGCCAGCAGGTGGATCCGGCGAGCCTGCTCCAGCCGGGCCGCCTGGAGGCGCTCGTGGCGGCGCTGAAGCAGGCCGTCCACACGGACGTCCCGCCGGAGCTGTTCCCGCAGCTCATCACCCTCGCCCGGTCGGTGGACGCCTCGCGCATCCGGTCGCTGGTCTTCACGCCCCCCTACTACCAGGTCGAGTGCCTCTCCTGCTACTCGCTGACACCGAAGGTGGACGTCATCCGCCGAGCCGTGCGCAACGCCTTCAAGACCGATCGTGCCCTCGAGGCGAGCCGGACGAAGATCGGCGAGGAAGGAGCCGTCGTGTGGGTCCTCAACGGATCCGGCAAGGCGGGCCAGGCGGCGGCCACGGCCGACTACCTGGGCTACCTGGGCATCGGGGCGACCGTGCCCACCGCGAACGGCGGGCGGGCCGATCGGCTGACCTACGCGCAGACGCTCGTGACGGTCTACAACGGCGCCGAGGCACGCCTGCCTGAGACCATCGGGGTCCTGGAGCAGACCCTGGGCGTGACCGTGGCGCTGAAAGTCGATCCGGCGGTCAAGGCGGACATCGTCGTCATCACCGGTGCCGCCACCCCCATCCTCGCCGTTCCCGACTGAACCGGCGCCGCAGCCCCCGGGCCGTGGCCCCTAGTAGACGGGCGTCAGCCAGTCGGCGTAGGCCGGCAGCCGGCCGCGCACGGCGTCGAAGTAGACGTCCTTGATGCGCCCCGCGACCGGGCCGATGCGTCCGTCCCCGACGGGCCGGTGGTCGATCTTCGTGACCGGCGACACCTGGGCGCCCGTGCCGCACAGGAAGACCTCCTCGGCGACGTACAGCTCGCTGCGGTCGATGGAGCGCACGACCGTCTCCAGCCCCAGCTCACGGCGCGCCAGTTGCATGATCGCCGCTCGCGTGATGCCCTCGAGGATGTCGTCGGTGGCGGGCGGCGTGACGAGGGCGCCGTCGCGCACCATGAACAGGTTCTCCGCGCTGCCCTCGGAGGCGTGGCCGTCGGCGGTCAGCACGATGGCCTCGTCGTGGCCGTTGAGGTTGGCATCGGTCTTGGCGAAGGCGCTGTTGACGTAGCCGCCGGTGATCTTCGAGCGGGCCGGGATGGCCGTGTCCGCGTTGCGCCGCCACGAGGTGGTCATCGTGCTGATGCCGGCCGTCGTGTCGATGTAGTCGCCGAAGGGCAGGCAGACGATCATGAAATCGTGCGCCAGGTCGTGCAGGCGCACCCCGATGGCCTCGCTGGACTTGTAGACCGAGGGTCGGATGTACGTGTCCTCACGGAGATCGTTGCGCCGCAACAGCTCGACGGTGAGGTCCACCAGCTCTTCCGGCGGTCGCGGCAGGTCCATGAACAGGACGCGAGCCGAGTTGCGCAGCCGCCGGTAGTGCTCCAGCCCTTTGAGCAGGAAGAGCTGGCCCTGGTCGGCGTTCCAGTAGGCCCGCACGCCCTCGAAGCAGGCCGTGCCGTACATGAAGGCGTGGGTCATGACCCCGATCTTCGCCTCGCGCAGCGGCACGAAGCCACCCTGGAAGAAGCACTGGACCTGGCGCTGCTGGGGCAGGGCACCGCTGGCATCGGAGGGTGCGGGCTTCTCGGTCAACATGGCCGCGAGTATAGCGTCAGCCAACAGCCCCCACGGCGACCAGGACGGCGATGAGGTAGGCGGCGTAGAAGATGCCGCCGACGAGCAGGCCGCGCGCGGTCAGGCGCGCCCGGCGGGTCATGGGCAGGAACACGGCCGCGGTCGCGGCGAAGGCGATGCCGGCCGACAAGAAGACGAGATACGAGCCGGGCCCGATCACCCACTGCTCGGGCGCGAAGAGGAGCGCCACGACGGTGGGCAGACAGGCCTGGAAGACCATCGCCCCGGTGATGTTGCCCATCGCCAGGGTGTCCTTGCCCTGGCGCACCCAGAGCACGCTGTTGAACTTCTCGGGCAGCTCCGTGGCCACCGGGGCGATGACCAGGGCGAGCACGGCGGCCCCGATGCCGAGGCCCAGCGAGAGGCTCGTGACCGCGTCCACGAAGACGACCGCGCCGCCGACGATGCAGGCGAGGGCAGCCAGGACCTGGAGGCCCACGATGCGCAGCCGGGGAACGACGGGGTCGGCGCGGCGGCCACCCCGGTCGAGACGGTGGAAGCGCAGCGGGGCCAGGTCATCGGCCTCGCCGGCCGCGGTTTCGGCGGCGAAATGGGCGCGGACGTAGAGCGCGTAGAGGGCGACGAGCAGCACGGCCACGGCCGGCCGGACGAACCACAGCTCCAGGGGCGCGAACGCGGCGCCGATGGCGATGGCGTAGGCGACGCCGAAGAAGCGCACGTCCTTGCCCACGATCCCTGCGTCGATGGCAAGGGTGGTGCCGGTCGCGCGCCTGTCGCGGTAGGCGATCACGGCCAGGCCGGTCACGAACATGGCCAGGGTGGCCAGCATGAACGGCGCGCCGAGGATCGCGCCCAGAGCCACCTCATCGGCCGCGACGGCGCTGCCGAGGAGGATGGCCACCAGCGGGATCATCGTCTCGGGGAGGGCCGTGCCGACGGCCGCCAGCACGCTGCCCACCGCGCCCTCGGCCAGGTCGAGCTTGTGACCCACCCACTCGATGCCGTTGGTGAACAGTTCCGCGCCGAGGAGGATGACCGCGAAAGCGACGACGAGGACGAGGGCGGTCTCCATGGCGCCTAGCTCGTGGCCAGTGCGACGGCGAAGGCGAGCGCCAGAACGCCCAGGACTCCCGCCGCGACGGCCGACGCCCGGCGGTCGCCCAGGCGGAGGAAACCCGCCAGGGCAAGCGCGACGCGGGCCGTGGGCAGGGCGACCGTGAGCAGCAGGCCGGCCCAGAGCAGGCCCGCCGGGCGGAGCCCGACGACGTCGGCCACGATCGAGGCCGGATCCGGGCCCGGCCCTGAGTCCGCCGTGGGCCGCAGTCCAGCTGCGAGCATCAGCACGACGCCCGCCGCCACGAGCACGACCGAGGCGATCGCGCCGGCCATCAGGAGACGGGCCACGGCGCCGGCCACGGGATCGCGCACCACCCCCACCGCGCGGCCCATCAGCCCAGCACCACGCCGAGCGCGCGGCCGGCCATCTGGACGGCGACGTAGACGAGGACGACCATGAACAGCAGGCGCAGCACGCGCAGAGGCACGCGGTGGGCGATGCGCGCAGCGGCCGTGGCGCCGACGAAGACCCCGACCACGACCGGACCTGCGACGTACGGATCCAGCGCGTCGCGCAGCAGGTAGAGCACCGCGCTGGCCGACGCCGTGACGCCGATGGTCAGGTTGCTCGTGGCGGTCGCGACGCGCAGCGGTACGCCCATGGCCAGGTGCATGGCGGGCACCTTGACGATGCCCCCGCCGACGCCGAGCAGCGCCGACTGGAGCCCGGCGAACGCGCTCAGCGCGAGGCCCAGGGGCAGCCGACGGATGGCGTAGCCGGGTCCGCCGAGCGTGGCCGCGAATCCGTTCGCCGGCGGCGACGCATCCGCCGTCGGATCCACCACGAGGTCCGGGGGTCGCTCGTCGATGCCGGCCTCCCGCCGCCGGGCCATCGAGACCGCGACGTACACCAGCATGGCCGCGAAGATGCCGGCCAGGAGCCGCTCGTCGAGGATGAAGGCGAGGAGGCCCCCGGCCAGCGCCCCGGTGGCGGTGAGCAGCTCGAGCGTCATGCCCAGGCGAAGGTTGGCGACGCCGCGCTCGAGATAGACGGCGGCGCTGGCCGACGAGGTCGTGATGACCGCCAGCAGGCTGATCGCCACGGCCTCGCGGAAGGGCAGCCCGAAGGCGAGGGTCAGGAGGGGCACGATGAGGATGCCGCCCCCGAGGCCGAGCAGCGCCCCGAAGACGCCCGCGCCCAGGCCGCCGGCGGCGAGCAGCAGGGTCACCGCCACGGCGCGGCCGTCAACCCGTGGTCGTCGCCGACCGCCGTCCCGTCAGGGGCGCAGGTGCTGCGGCGCGTACGGCAGCAGAGCGACGATGCGGGCGCGCTTGAGCGCCACCGACAGTTGGCGCTGGTGCTGGGCGCAGGTGCCCGTCTTGCGGCGCGGCTCGATCTTCGCGCGCTCGGACAGGTAGCGGCGGAGGCGGTTGACCTCCTTGTAATCGATCTGGTCCGTCTTGTCGGCGCAGAACGAGCACACCTTCCGGCGGCGCCGGTCGCGGTAGTACTCGTCGCGCTTCTTGGCTCGGGTAACGGGCGGCATACGGGTCGTCCTCGTCTCGGATCAGAAGGGGATGGGGTCGTCGAATTCGTCGCCGCCGGGGGCTGGGGCGGCTGGGCGCGTGGCAGCGCCGGAGGCGGCGGGTGCGGCGGCCACGGGACGCGCCGCGCGAGCCTCGTCCCCGCCTTCCTCGTCACGCTGGCGCGGATCGAGGTTGGCGAAACGCTCGGCGACCAGTTCGGTCATATAGTGCGTTTGGCCGTCCTTCTCGTACTGCCGCGTCTGGATGCGCCCTTCGACGTAGACCTTGGCGCCCTTGCGCAGCCACTCCGCGGCGCGCTCGGCCTGCTCCCGGAAGAGGACGACACGGAACCACTCCGTCTCCTTCTTCCACTCGCCGGCTTCATCGCGCGTGTTGCGGTTGACGGCCACGCTGAACTGGGTGACCGCCGTACCCGACGGCGTGTAGCGCATCTCCGGGTCGCGCCCGAGATTGCCGATGATCATGCACTTGTTGAGCGACATGGCCGTGTCTCCTGGTCGCCGCTGGCGACCCTAGTCGATGGCGGCGGGTGCGGCTTCGGTCTCGGACTCGTCGATCATCTCGACGGCCTCCTCGAGCTCCTCGTCCTCGGGGGGTGGCGCGACCTCGGCATCCTCGAGGTCCGTCGTCGTCGCCGCGGCACGGCGCGACGAGGTGGGACGCTCGACGTGGACGACGAGATGGCGCATGACCTCCTCGGTGATGTGGAGCCCGCGCTCGAGCTCGACGATGGCCTCCGGAGGCGCGTCGAACACGACGATGTGATAGGAACCCTCGCGGAACTGGCCGATGGCGTAGGCGAGGCGCCGGCGTCCCCAGGGGCTGACCTTGACGATCTGGCCGCCGGATCCGCTGATCGACCGCGTGGCCCGGTCGACGGTGGCCTGGATGCGGTCATCTGCGAGGTCCGGCTTCAGGACGAGCATGAGTTCATAGCGGCGCATCGGGGCCGTGGCCCTCCTTCCCATGGGTATGCCCGGCTCGGTGGCGGAACACGACGTGCTCCGAGGCCGGCGGGGCTGAAAGGAACTGGCGCGCAGTGTAGCACGGGCCCTCTGCTAGACTGGCGCGCACCCGATCCCGACTGCCACAGGCGAGGTAGAACGTGCCCTCGAGCGCCATCCTGCTGCTCGAACAGGACCCCGCGACAGCCGAGATCGTCCGCTCCGTGCTCGGCCGCGTCGGCTATCAAGTGAACCTCACGGAGGATCCCGAGGAGGTCTTCCGGCGCGCCGGCGACCACGTCCTGGTGATCATCGACGCCGTGCGTGGGGGACGCACGCCGGTCGAGATCTGCGGGGAGATCCGCGGCACGCCCGCGCTCGCCGCGGTGCCCGTGCTGTGCGTCGCCCAGACCGAGGACGTCGAGGAGCGGGTGCGTTTCCTCGAGGCGGGCGCCGACGACGTCATGGTCAAGCCCTTCGACGCGCGAGAGCTCGAGGCCAGGGTCGAAGCTCTGCTCCTGCGCTTCCACCGCTCGAGGGACCTGGCACCTGCGGTCGTGCCCGGTGCCGCCGGCCCGACGTCACGGCGCGTGGTCGTCTTCTTCAGCCCGAAGGGCGGCGTCGGCACGACGACGCTGGCGGTCAACACCGCCGTCGCGCTGGCCGAGCGCCGGCCTGACCGGGTCGCCTTGATCGACCTCGACCTCCAGTGGGGCCAGGTCGCCACACACCTGAATCTGCGCCCGAGCCAGACGATCGGCGACCTGGCGCGTGACGAGCAGGCGTTCAGCGAGCCGGAACTCATGCGCACGTACATGCAGCGGCACGAGGCGGGTCTCGCGGTCCTCTGCGCCCCCCAGCGACCCGACCAGGCCCAGCTGGTGGGGGCGACCCAGGTGGCCGCCATGATCGAGAGTGCGCGGCGCGCCTTCGAGATCGTCGTCGTGGACGGCGGCTCGACGCTCGACGAGCGCAGCCTGACCCTCTTCGAGCTCGCCGACGCGGTCATCTTCACGGTCTACCCCGAGATCGGCGCCCTGAAGGCGCTCCATTCGCTGCTCGAGACCCTCAGCGATTCCGTCGCGACCGGCTCGAAGACGAGCTTCGTGGTCAACCACCTCTTCGCCCGCGAGATGCTCAAGGTGCGCGACATCGAGAACACCCTTGCGGCGCGCATCTCGCTGGAGATCCCGTACGACCCGGTCGTCTACCTCAAGGCGGTCAACGAGGGCATCCCGGTCGTTCGCGGCGCGCCGCGCAGTGGACCTGCCGAGCGTCTGCACCGGCTGGCGACCATCGTCGGCGGCGAGCCGGCCGTCGAGTCCGCCGCCGGGGACGCCGCGCACGGTCGCGGCCGGCTGGGCGGAATCCTCAAACGCGGGTGACCGTTGCCGCGGCGATGGCGCGGCTGGGCGCATGACGCCGATGCCGAGCGGCTGGATCCATGTCATCGCCGGCTGCATGTTCAGCGGCAAGACGGACGAGCTGCTGCGCCTCCTGCGGCGCGCCGAGATCGCCGGCCGGCGAGTGATCCTGGTGCGTCCCACGATCGACGACCGCACGTCGCCGGAGGTCGTCGAGTCGCGCTCAGGCGTCGCCTTCCGAGCGCGGGCCGTGGCCAGCTCGGCCGACATCCCCGCCCTCGTCTCGCGAGAGCGCTCGTCCGTGGTGGCCATCGACGAGGCGCAGTTCTTCGACCAGGGCATCGTGGAGATCGCCGAGCTGCTCGCAGCGGAGGGTCGCATGGTCATCCTCTCCGGCCTCGACCAGGATTTCCTCGGACGTCCCTTCGGGCCGCTGCCCCAGCTGCTGGCCCTGGCCGACGAGGTCACCAAGCTGACCGCCATCTGCACCGTCTGCGGCGCGGAGGCGACGCGCACGCAGCGCCTCGTCGGCGGCCGGCCGGCCGGGCGCGACGACCCGCTCATCGTGGTGGGAGGCCTGGACGACGAGAAGTACGAGGCCCGCTGCCGCGCCCACCACGTCATCGGATCCAGCCGCCGGGGATAGCGGCGCTACCGCCCCGGACGCCGAGCGGGAGTCCCGACGCCAGGCCAGGCGACCTGTAGTGCCGAAGCAGGGATTCGAACCCTGACGCCCTTGCGGGCAGCGGAGTTTAAGTCCGCCGCGTCTGCCACTTCCGCCACTTCGGCCCCGCCGAGTCTAGCGCGGTCGATCGGGCGGGGGCCCCGGTGTCGTGCCCCTTCGGGGTCGCTGACCGGGCTCGTGCGCCGCTTGCTACCGAGAGGCCCCCGTCGCCGCTCTGCTGCCGCTTGCTCAGCGCAGGTCGGCCGTCATGGCCTCGTTGGCGGAAACCAAGCGCTGCGCCTCCTCGTCGAGGACCGCCGACACGACCCCGACGCCACGCGCGACGAACTCCGCCCGAGCGACGAGGCGGACCCAATCTTCCGAGGCCCGCACCATGCCCAGCTTGACCGGGTCGCCACGCAGCAACATGAAGCCGTTCAGGTCCCCGCCGTGGGCCTCCAGCAGCGCGCCCTCGAAGCTCTCGATGTCGCCCTGCTGTTGGAGGCGAGCGTAGTACTCCATGGCTTCGCCGAACACGCGTGCGGCCTGGGTCTCGCGACCATCGACCGGGGCGCCGAACCCCACGAACAGACCGAAGTTGGTCATGACGCATCCTCCACCTGGGCGCGGTCGGTCTCGCCAGTGGCTCGACGCGGTCCCGGCGGCTCGGATCCGGACCGTGTGTCCTGGCTCCCCGCGCAACCTATCAGCATCACTCGGTCCCAGCACCGACGGCAAGAGGCATTAGT
>LDXM01000006.1 GCA_001443375.1 Chloroflexi bacterium CSP1-4 | reverse complement strand
CCGGTCGAGGCCCTGCGAAGGCCCGGATCGTCGGCCGGTCATCGGTTGGACTATAGGTGGCTCGAGCCGCCCCGGGGAGCCTCGGGGTAGACTTTGGAGCCCCAGCGCCACAGGGCACGGCCGCTGTCCGTCTCCGGACCGATCGACCCGAACACCAGGGAGCCTGCCGCGTTGTCCATCCTCGCGACCATCTCCGGACCGGCGGACCTCAAGCGCCTGAGCGACGTCGAGCTTGTCCAGCTCTGCGCGGAGATCCGCACGGCGATCATCGAGACGGTGGCCAAGACGGGCGGCCATCTCGGCAGCTCGCTCGGCGTGGTGGAGCTGACGGTGGCCCTCCATCGGCTCCTTGACAGCCCGACCGACCGCATCGTCTGGGACACCGGTCACCAGGCCTACCCGCACAAGCTGCTCACCGGTCGCTTCGCCCGCTTCGGGACGCTGCGCCAGCTGGGCGGCATCGGCGGCTTCCCGCGACGCTCGGAGAGCCCACACGACGTCTTCGACGGCGGGCACGCCGGCACGGGCCTCTCCATCGGGGAGGGGCTGGCCATCGCCCGCGACGGAAGAGGGACGGCGGAGCGGATCGCGGTCGTCGTGGGCGATGCGGCCGTCATCACCGGGCTCTCGATCGAGGCCCTCAACGACATCGGCCACCGCGGCCTGCGGCTGCTCATCGTGCTCAACGACAACGAGATGAGCATCTCCCCGTCGGTCGGGGCCTTGAGCACGTACCTCTCGCGCATCAAGCTGTCGGGCACGTGGCGCGGCTCGAAGCGGGCCTACGATCACCTTGTCGAACGGATCCCGGTCATCGGCCCTACCGTCCTCGAGCTGTCGCGCCGGCTACGTGCGTCGGTCGTGCGCTTCGCCCAGCCCGGGCAGCTCTTCGAGGACCTCGGCATCACCTACGTCGGCCCGGTCCCCGGCCATGACCTCCGCGCCCTCGACGCCACCCTCCGGCGTGCGCTCGAGCAGGAGGGCCCGGTGCTCGTCCATGTGCGCACGCAGAAGGGCAAGGGCTACCGCCCCGCTGAGGCCGACCAGGTCAGCTTCCACGGCGCCGCCTTGCCGCCCATGGCGCTGCCCGGCAACGGCAGCGACGGAGACGCCACCCTCTCGGCCGCCCAGGCTGCCGCGGCCAAGGGGAGGCCGCCGAACTACACCGCCGTGGTCTCCGGCGAGCTCATCGCCATCGCCGAAGAGGACCCGCGGGTCGTGGCCATCACGGCGGGCATGCCCACCGGCACCGGCCTGAACCGCTTCGCGGCCCGTTTCCCGGAGCGCACGTTCGACGTGGGCATCGCCGAGCAGCACGCGATGACGCTGGCCACCGGCCTCGCCCTGGGCGGCCTGCGGCCCTTCGTGGCCGTCTACTCGACCTTCCTCCAGCGGGCCTTCGACCAGGTCGTCCACGACGTCTGCCAGAACGACCAGCCGGTCGTCATCGGGGTCGACCGGGCCGGCCTGGTCGGCGAGGACGGCACGAGCCACCAGGGCATGTTCACGATCGCCGCCCAGCGTCAGATCCCCAACCTCGTCGTGGCCTCGCCGAAGGACGAACAGGAGGCCCGCCGGCTGCTGCGCACGGCCTTCGGGCAGGCGCACCCCTTTGCGCTGCACTACCCGCGTGACCCGGGCCTCGACTTGCCGGCCGTCGCGCCGACCCCCATCCCGGTGGGCCAGGGTGAGCTGCTGCGCGTTGGCGCCGACGTCCTCATCGTCGGCTTCGGGCCCATCGTCATGCGGGCACTCGCGGCCGCCGATACGCTCGCCGCGGAGGGCTGGTCGGCTTCGGTCATCAACGCGCGCTTCGCCAAACCGCTCGACCGCGAGCTGATCCTCCGCCACGCGGCAGGCAAGCGGCTGGTGGTCACGGTCGAGGAGAGCGTGGTCAGCGGTGGCTTTGGCGCCGGCGTCCTCGAGTCGCTCGCCGCAGCCGCCCTGGCCGACCCGTCGCTGCGCGGTATCCCCGTGCGCATCGTCGGCCTCCCAGCGGACCGCTTCGTGGATCACGGCTCGGTGTCCGACCTGCGCCACCTCTTGCGCCTGGACGTCGAGGGTCTGGCCGCGCAGTTCCGCGAGGCGCTCGCGTCGGTGGCGTCGACGCCGCTCGAGGTCACGTCCGCCTGAGCCGCATCCGTCTCGACCAGCTCGTCACCGAGCGCGGCCTCGCGGCCACGCGATCGCAGGCGCAGGCGCTCCTGCTCGCCGGTCGCGTCCGCGTGGGCGTGGGGGATGCCGCGCGCACGGACCGCAAGCCCGGCGACCTGGTGGATCCGGCCCTCACGCTGGAGCTTGTGGCGCGGGCGCCCTATGTCTCGCGGGGCGGGGAGAAGCTGGCCGGCGCGCTCGACGCGTTCGGCGTGGACCCGGCCGGCCGCGTGTGCCTCGACGTGGGTGCTTCGACGGGCGGCTTCACCGACTGCCTGCTGGCACGCGGTGCGAGCCGCGTCTATGCTCTCGATGTGGGTCGCGGACAGCTCGCCGAGTCGCTCCGGGCGGATCCCCGCGTCGTCTCGCTGGAGCGGACGCACGCGCGCCGCCTCGACCCTGCCGACCCCGAGGCGATCGCCCTGCCCGAGCACCCGAGCCTGGCCGTCGTGGACGTCTCGTTCATCTCGCTCACCCGCGTCCTGCGTGGCATCGTGGCCTGGCTGGAGCCGCGCGGCGAGATCGTCGCCCTCGTCAAGCCGCAGTTCGAATCGGCGCCCCGGGATGTCCCGAAGGGCGTCGTACGCGACGCGGGCGTGCAGCGGACGGCCGTGGACCGCGTGCGGGCCCATGCGCTCGAGTTGGGCCTGGAGGTGCTCGGCGAGGTCGAATCGCCGCTCGTCGGACCATCGGGCAACCGCGAGTGGTTCCTGCACCTGGGGCTGCCCGCATGACACGTCTCGGTTTCGCCTACAACCCGACGAGCGAGGCAGCCGTTGCCCTGCGCGAGCGCGCGTTGGGCTGGTGCAGCGTGCACGAGGTCGACGCCTGGGTGTCGGAGGCGGAGGAGACAGACCGGCTGGTGGACGGGCTGGCCGGGACCGACGTCCTCGTCGTGCTCGGCGGCGATGGCACGTTCCTGCGCGGCGCGCGCGCCGTGGCCCAGGTGGACGTGCCCATCGTCGGCATCAACTCCGGCAAGATCGGCTTCCTCTCCAAGGCCGAGGCGGTGCAGATGGAGTCGGTGCTCGGGCTCCTCGTCGAGGGCTCGTACGAGCTGGAGGCGCGCATGGTGCTCGAGGCGACCGTCCTGCCCGGCGGCCGCCGCTCGTCGAACGCGCCCATCGTGGCCCTCAACGAGGCCGCCATCGTGCGCGGCTCGCAGGCCCGGGTCGTCCGGCTCCAGGTCGCCGTGGACGACTCGCACCTCGCCACGTACATCGCCGATGGGCTCGTGGTGGCTACCCCGACCGGCTCGACCGGCTACTCCTTCAGCGCCGGCGGCCCCATCCTCGACCCCACCAGCCGCAACATCGTGGTCACCCCCGTGGCCGCCTATCTGGCCGGCATCCGCTCCATCGTGGTCAGCCCGCGGCATACCGTCACCGTGCACGTGGAGTCGGCCCACGACGTGCTCATGAGCATCGACGGGCGGCAGGACACGCCGCTCGCGGTGGGCGATTCGGTCATGGTCAGGCCGCGCGAGCAGCCCATCCGCTTCGTCGAGCCGCGCGGTGCGCTGCCCTTCTGGGACCTGCTGCGGCAGAAGGCCGAGCTGCTGCCCTCGTGAGTCCGGCTCCGGCAGCGTTCGGGGGCGCCGTGGAGGCCTACCTCGACCACCTGCGGGTCGAGCGCGGCCTGGCCCGCAACACGCTCCGGGCCTACGCCTCGGACCTGCGCCTGTTCGCCGAGCGCGCGCCGGGCATCGCCGGCTGGGACCGCGGCGCGGAGCCGGCGCGCGCCTACCTGGCTGGGCTCGGGCGTCCACCCCGGCCGCTCCGTCCCTCGACGCACCGGCGCAAGGCGGCCTCGATCCGCGCCTTCTACCGATTCGCCTACAGCGAGGAGCTGATCGGCGTGGACGTCGCCGGCGTCCTCGACCTACCCCGCCAGGCGCGCCGCCTGCCGGACACCCTCGACGTCGCGCGCGTGGAGGCGCTCCTCGCCGCGCCGGACCCGTCGACGCCGACCGGCCTGCGCGACCGCGCCCTCATGGAGCTGCTCTATGCCGCGGGCCTGCGCGTCTCGGAGGCGCTCGGGCTCGACCGCGAGGGGCTCTCGATCGAGGGCGGCTTCGTGCGCGTCGTCGGTAAGGGAGACCGCGAGCGGATCGTCCCCGTCGGCGAACCGGCACTGGATGCGGTCAGCCGCTACCTGGTCGATGTCCGGCCGGCCTGGGTCGGCGGGACGGACGTGGGGCTCGCCCACGGCGGACCGCTCTTCGTTTCGCGCCGTGGCCGGCGTCTGGGGCGCATGGCCGCCTGGCGGGCCATCCAGGACGCGGCGCGGCGGGCGGGCCTGGATGAGCACGTCACGCCACACACGCTGCGCCACTCGTTCGCCACGCACCTGCTCGAGGGCGGCGCGGACCTGCGGGTCGTCCAGGAACTGCTCGGGCATGCGAGTATTACGACCACCCAGCTGTACACCCACCTGACGGGCGAACGGATCAAGCAGGTCTACGCGCGGGCCCATCCGCGGGCGTAGGCTGCCGGAGGGAGACGCGATGCGCTACGCCGACACGCTGCTCGCCGACGGGGAGGTCATAACCCGGCGAGCCCGCCAGCACTGGCTGGCCCTGCTCATCGAGGCGCGCTGGGCGCTGGCCGCCTTCCTGGTCGCCATCGTCGCCCTTGCCCTCGTCGTCCTGTTCGATCCCGAGGGCGTGCTTCGGGACGCCACCTCCTGGGTCGCTCTCGGAGCCCTCGGGGTGGGCATCGTCCTCTTCTTCGTCCATGCCTGGCGCTGGTGGGCGCAGGACTACCTCGTCACCAACCGGCGCATCCTCAAGGTCGAGGGCGTCTTCAACAAGCGCTCCGCCGACAGCTCGCTGGAGAAGATCAACGACGCCGTGCTGGATCAGAACATCGTCGGCCGCCTGCTCGGCTACGGAGATCTCGACATCCTCACCGCCGCCGACACGGCCATCGACCGCTACCGCATGCTGGCGGATGCCCCCGGCTTCAAGCGCGAGATGCTCAACCAGAAGCACGCCCTCGACACCGAGCTGGGGGGCTACCATCCGCCGAGCCCGCCGCTGCGCGCCGAACCCACGCTACCCCCGGCTGCCGCGCCCGCAGCCGCGCCACCCCGCGAGCCCGCCGGCGACCCGGACGCGGTCGCCCGCACCCTGTCGCAGCTCGCCGACCTTCGCGACCGTGGCGCCATCACTGCCGAGGAGTACGAGGCCAAGAAGCGCGAGCTTCTCGGTCGGCTGTAGCCGGCGTGGACGACCTGCTCCTGCCGCGCCTCGCGGCGGCTGCGATCATCCTGCTGGTCGGCTTTCCGATCCACGAGTTCAGCCACGCCTTCGCCGCCGACCGGCTCGGCGACCGCACGGCGCGCTGGTTGGGACGATTGAGCCTCGATCCCCGGCGCCATTTCGATCCCCTCGGCGGGTTGATCCTGCTGGTCACCACGGTCGGCGCCGGCCTGCCGGTCGGCTGGGCCAAGCCGACGCCGGTCAACCCGACCAACCTCTCGCGCGGCCATCGCGGCGAAGCGATCGTGGCGCTCGCCGGCCCCGCCTCCAACCTGATCATGGCCGCCGCCGCGGCGATCTCCATCCGCGTCATCGACGCTTCGCCGGCCATGCAGGACGTGATCGCGAGCAGCGACCTGCTCGTGCTGGCGTTCCGCGTGCTGCTCTTCTTCGTCCTGATCAACATCTTCCTCTTCGTGTTCAACCTGCTGCCCATCCCGCCGCTCGACGGCTGGACGGTGCTCAAGGGGCTGGTCAGCCCATACACCGCGTACCGACTACGCCGGGTCGAGCAGTACGGCATCTTCCTGCTGCTGGGGATCCTCTTCTTCGGCGGCGGCCGGATCATCGTGCCGATCGCCGGCGCGATCTTCGAGCTCCTGGCAGGCCGGCCCCTGGCATGAGTTCGTGGTGGGCGGGCAAGGCCCGCCAGTTCGTCCGCCACCTCACCAGCCGCGTCTCCGCGGCGGAACGGGTCGCGCTGGCCCGCTGGCTGACGCCGGCGCAGATGGCGCTCTTCGAGGCGATGCACCCGGCCGACCGGCGCCACGGCCTCGACGTCGTGGCCGTCCTGCGCGCCGCCGGGCACAGCGACCCGGATCTCCTGCTCGCGGGCCTGTTCCACGACGCCTCGAAGGGCCTCACGGTGGGCATCTGGCAGCGCGTCGCGTGGTCCCTTGGCGAGCGCTACGGCGACGGGGTCCTGGGTCTCACGGCAGGCTTCCCCGGCTTCAGGCAGGCCTTCGCCCGCATCCGCGAGCACCCCGAGCGCTCGGCCGAGCTGGTGCTGGCGGCCGGTTGCGGCGAGCGTGTAGCCGACCTGATCCGGCACCAGGCGACACCGGTGGACCCGACCGCCGGCGAGGCCCTGCGGCTGGCCGACCTGGCCAGCTGACCCCGACCTGATGGACCGGCTGCCCGTCCCGGTCATGGCCCCCCGGGAGACGCCCGCGATCTCCTTCACCTTCGACCGACGGCCGGAGACAGCCACGCAGGTTCGCCTCGAGGCGTTCGAGGGGCCGCTGGCCCTCCTGCTCGCGCTCATCGAGCAGCGCCAGCTCGACGTGCTCACGGTCCGCCTGGGCGACCTCGCCGCGGCCTACCTCGAGGCGCTGGCCCTCCTGCCCGGCGACCGGCTGCCGCACCTGAGCACGTTCGTCGGCGTGGCCTCGCAGCTCATCCTCATCAAGTCCCGGGCCCTGCTGCCGCGCTCGTCCGCGCTGGCCGAGGCAGCCGCCGAGGAGGGTCCCGACCCCGAGGAGGAGCTGCGCCGCCGGCTGGTCCTCTACCGGGTCTACCGCGACGCGGGCCTCGCGCTCCGAGCACGCCTCGAGTCCGGGGTCGCGCTCTTCCATCGCGAGCCGGCCGCGGCGTACGCCGCCGGCGTGGCCGGCGCTCGGCCGGCCGACGAGGCGCCGCTCGATCCGGCGCTGCTGGCGGCCGCCCTGGTCCGGACCGCGCAGCTCGCCCCGCCGCCGGCGCCGCCGCCGGAGCTGGTGGCCCGCACGATCACGCTCGCCGAATGCGCCGAAGCCATCCGCGCGGCCCTGCGCGGCGCCCCGCTCGTCGTGCTCCAGGAGCTCGTGGCCGGGATCCGCGACCGGGTGCTCGTAGTGGTCACGTTCCTGGCCATGCTCGAACTGGTCAAGCGTCGCGAGCTGGTGGTCGAGCAGGACGCGCCCTGGGGTCCCATCCGCTGCCGGGCGACGACGACCGCGGAGCGCATCGCCGCCGGGGTCGCCACCGACGTGCCGATCGACGAAACCCTCGCGGACTTCGCCTGAGCCGATGGACGAGCCCGACGACGACGCGGTCCTCGACCGCCTGGCCGGTGCCACGCCGGGCCCCGGCGCCGCCGAGCTGACCGTGGCTCAGCTCGAGGCGCTGCTCTTCGTCGCCGAGCGGCCGCTCACCCGGCGCGAGATCGCGGCGCTGGCCGGCGTCGACTTCGAGACCGTGGATGCGCGCCTGGGCGACCTCGAGGTGGCGCTCCGTGGACGGGGCGTCCGCCTCCTCGCGGCCGGCGACCGCGTGGAGCTCGCGACCGCCCCCGAGGCGGGCTCGCTCATCGCTCGCTACGTGGGCGCGGAGGGCGTGAAGCTGTCGCCGGCGGCACTCGAGACGCTGGCCATCGTGGCCTACCGCCAGCCGGTCACGCGCGGCGTCATCGAGCGCATCCGCGGCGTGGACTCCGATTACGTCGTGCGCAGCCTGTTGCATCGCCGCCTCATCGCCGAGCTGGGTCGCGCCGACACGCCGGGCCGGCCGATCCTTTTCGGCACGAGCTTCGAGTTCCTCGAGCGCTTCGGGCTCACGACGCTCGACGACCTGCCCGCGCTCGATGCCGAGACGGCGGCGCGCCTGGTGGACGGTGCTTCGGCGCCGGCCGGTCCCGACGATGCCTGAGGCGCGCATCCAGAAGGTGCTCGCCGACGCCGGGGTCGCCTCACGCCGGGCCGCGGAGGCGCTCGTGGCGGCCGGCCGCGTGACCGTGGACGGCGTGCCGGCCACGGTCGGACAGCGCGTGGACCCGGCCGTGCAGCGGATCGCCGTCGGTGGGCGGTCCATCGACGCCGCCGGCCGGCACCTCTACCTCGTCCTCGACAAGCCGGCCGGCGTCACCTCGACGGTCGCCGACCGGCACGCCGAGCGGACCGTGCTGGAGCTGGTGCCGGAGGCGCTCCGGCGCCGCGCCGGTCGTCTCTACCCGGTGGGCCGCCTGGACCGTGACTCGGAGGGGCTGCTGCTGCTGACCAACGACGGCGACTGGGCGCAGCGACTCCAGCACCCGCGGTATGGGGTCGAGCGCGAGTACGCCGTCGGCCTCGCCCGACCGCTCACGCCGGAGCAGGCCCGGCCACTCCGCGAGGGCGTCCCGCTCGACGAGGGTCTGGCCACGCTGCGCGGGCTGCGGCCGGCGACCGGGCCGGAGCTGGCCAAGATGGCCGCCGCGATCGAGCCCGGCCCGGAGGGCCTGCGCTGGTATCGCGCCACGATCGCGCAGGGCTGGCGGCGCCAGCTGCGGCGGATGTTCGTGGCCGTCGGCGCCCCGGTCTCGCGGCTGGTCCGCGTACGCATCGGGACGCTGCGTATCGACGGCCTGCGCGCCGGCGAGGTGCGCGAGCTCACCGCCCGGGAGCGCGACCGGCTGGGCGATCTCGGGCGCGAGGGTTCGGCCCCCACTCCGGCAGGGGAGGCGACCCCGGCCCGGCGTGGGCTCGTGGTCAGCCTCGATGGCCCGGGCTCGAGCGGCAAGAGCACCGTGGGCGCGGCGGCCGCGACAGAGCTCGGCTACCGCTTCTGCGACACCGGGCTGCTCTACCGGGCGCTGACGTGGCTGGCCCTGGAGCGCGAGGTGGCGCTCGAGGACGGCGCGGCGCTGGCGGGGCTCGTGGCCGAGCTGACGCTCGTCGCCGACGCCGACGGCCGCCTCACGCGCGTGCGCGTCGGGCGCAGGGACGTCACCGACGGGGTGCACGCGGGGCGCGTGGACCGGCACGTCAGCGTCGTCGCGCGCCAGCCCGAGGTCCGCGCCGCGCTGCTGCCGCGCCAGCGCGAGATCGCCACGGCCGGCCGCATCATCATGGCCGGGCGGGACATCGGGACCGTCGTGCTGCCCGACGCGGACCTCAAGCTGTGGCTCGAGGTCTCGGTCGAGGAGCGGGCCCGCCGCCGTGCCGCGGAGCGCGGGGTGGCGGCGGATTCGCCGGCCGCGACGGCCATCCTGGCCGACCTCCGACACCGCGACGAGATCGACGCGACGAGGGCCACGGCCCCGCTGCGCGTGCCGCCGGACGCGGTCGTCATCCAAAGTGACGGTCGGCGACTGGAGGAGACCATCGGGGCCATGGTGGCGGCCATCCGGGCGCGCGAGGCGCAGGCGTGAGCGGCGACGCGCCGCCGCCGCGCGCGCCCGAGCCGATCGTGGTGCTCACGCGCACGACTCCGTTCATGCGCGTGCTCGCGGCCGTGTTCCGCTTCCTGTTCCGGGCCGTGGCCCGGATCCGCGTCGAGGGCCTCGAGAACGCCCCGCGCAGCGGCCCCGTGCTGCTCGTGGCCAACCACACCACGAACGCCGACCCGCCGCTCATCGCCGCGTGGCTGCAACCGGCTCTGGGCCGGCCGATCCAATACATGGCCAAGGAGCAGCTCTTCGTGCCGTTCTTCCTGCCCCTACTGCGGCGGTACGGGGCGATCCTCGTGCGGGCCGGCGGCTCCGACGTGGAGGCGTACCGGGCGGGCCTGACGGTCCTGCGCGGCGGCGGCGTGCTGGGCGTCTTTCCCGAGGGCACGCGCAGCCCGGATGGACGCCTCGGCGAGACCCACCCCGGCGCCGCCCTGCTGGCTCTCCGCAGTGGCGCGGCCGTGCTGCCCGTGGGGGTGTCCGGCGGTCAGCGCTTCCTGGGTCGCCACGCCCGGCTGCCCTCGTTCGGGACGCGCCTCGTCATCCGCGTCGGGGAGCCGTTCACCGTCACGCCGGATCCCGCCCAGGAGCGGCGTGACGCGACCACAACCGCATCGGACGAGATCATGCGCCACATCGCCGCGCTCATCGCCCCCGACCAGCGCGGTCGGTACGGTTGACGGGTTCGGTAACGTCAAGGGGGAAGGCCGATGAGGGACGTGGCGTGCGCATCGAGCTGAACTGCGACGCGGGGGAGAGCTTCGGGCCCTGGCGCATGGGCCGTGACGAGGAGCTCATCCCCCTCGTGAGCGCCGTGAACGTCGCCTGCGGCGCGCACGCGGGGGATCCGCTGACGATCGAGCGCACGATCGCCCTTGCCGTGGTCGTCGGCGCGGCCATCGGGGCCCATCCGGGCTATCCCGACCGCGAGGGCTTCGGGCGGCGCGACCTGGCCATGAGCGCCCAGGAGCTGGAAGCCTCGATCGTCTTCCAGGTGTCGGCCATGGCGGGCATGGCCCGGGCCGCCGGAGCGGAGTTGCGGCACGTGAAGGTGCACGGGGCGCTCTACAACGCGGCCGCCCGCGACCCCGGCCTCGCGGAGCCGATCGCGCGGGCCGTGCGCCGTTGCTCTCCGGCGCTCATCGTCGTCGGGCCGCCCGGCTCGGCTCTGCTCGCCGCCGCCGATGCCGCGGGCTTGGCGACACAGGCCGAAGGTTTCGCCGACCGGGCCTACGAACCGGATGGCGCCCTGCGCTCGCGGCGCCTGGCCGGTGCCCTGATCGAGGATCCGGCCGCGGCCGCGGCGCAGGCGCTCGACCTGGCCGCGTCGGGGCGCTTCGAGACGCTCTGCGTGCACGGTGACACGCCGGGCGCGCCGGAGATCGCCCGTGCCGTGCGCGAGGCGCTCGTGGCGGCCGGCCACGAGGTGCCGGGCGGAGGGAGCGCACGGTGAGCCGGCCCGGACCGCGGATCGTGCCCTTCGGGGACGCGGCGCTCCTCGTCGAGCTGGGCGGCGGCATCGACATCGGCGCCAACCGGCTGGCGCACGCGATGGCCGCGGCCGTGCGCTCCGACGCGGCCGGCCCGTGGGGCTGCCCGGTGCCGGCCTACGACAGTGTCCTCGTCCCGTACGACCCCCTGGAGGTCGACGTCGCGGCGGCCGCCGACCGACTGACCGGCGTCCTTGCCGGCGTCGGCGCCCCCGTCGAGGACGCGGACCACGAGGAGGGGCCGTTCATCAAGATCCCCGTGCGCTACGGCGGCGCGGACGGCCCCGACCTCGAAGAGGTCGCCGCGCTGCATGGGTCGACCCCGGCGCGAGTGATCGCGATCCATTCCGGCACGGTCTACCGCGTCTTCCATCTCGGTTTCGCGCCGGGCTTCTCCTACCTGGCGTCCGTCCCGGCGGAGATCGTGACGCCCCGGAGGGCGACGCCGCGGACGCGCGTGCCGGCCGGCTCGGTCGGCATCGCCGGTCTCCAGACGGGCGTCTACCCGGTGGTGATGCCAGGCGGCTGGAACCTCATCGGGCGGACCGAGGCGGTGCTCTGGGACGCCCGGCGCGACCCGCCGGCGCTGCTGCGGCCCGGCGCGCACGTGCGCTTCGTGCCGGTGGGCGGCTGAGCGATGTTCGAGGTCGTCGATCCGGGCGCGCTCTCGACCGTGCAGGACGGCGGCCGGCCCGGCCACCTCGACCTGGGCGTGCCGGTCTCGGGGGCCTGCGATACCTGGTCGCTGGCGGTGGCGAACCTGTTGCTGGACAACCCGCCCGATGCGCCGGCCCTCGAGATCACCCTCGCCGGGCCGGTGCTCGCCGTGTGCCAGACCGGCGTCATCGCCATCGCCGGTGCCGACCTGGGCGGCGAGGTCCCCGAGGAGGGTCGGCGGCTTGCTCCGGGCTCCTCGCACCGCGTGACCGCGGGCACGCACCTCCGCTTCGAGGGCGTGCGATCGGGGCTGCGCGCCTACCTCGCCCTGCCCGGCGGGATCGCCGCGGCGTCGGTCCTCGACTCGGCCTCCACGTGCCTGCTGGGTGGCTTCGGGGGGATCGACGGCCGGGCCCTGCGTGCCGGAGACCAGCTCCTCCCGGTGCGAGGCCCGACGGCGGGGGAGGCCGGTCGCCGCTGGCCCGCCGGCGGCCCGGATCCGCTCGACGGCGCGCCGCTGCGGCTGATCCCCGCGGCGGATCCCGCCGGCCTGGCGCCGGGCGCCCTGGCCGCGATCGTCGACTCGCCCTGGATCGTCTCGACCGAGAGCGACCGCGTCGGCGTGCGCCTCTCCGGCCCGGCCATCACGGCGGCCCCGGAGGCGGCAGACCTCGTTTCTCGCGGCGTGGTACCGGGCACCATGCAACTGCCGCCCGGCGGGCCGATCATCCTGCTCGCCGATGGCCCGACCGTGGGCGGCTACCCGGTCGCCGGTGTCGTCGCCCGCGCCGACCTGCCGCGCGTCGCCCAGGCTCGACCGGGCGCGGAGTTGCGCTTCGTGACCGCCTCGGTCGCCGAGGCGCAGGCCGCGTGGCGCTACCAGGCGGCAGTGCTGCGGGAGATGGCCCGCCGGCTGGAGGTCTCGGGTCCCTGGGAGACGCACGTCTGAGGGCTCCGAACGGGACCCCGTGCCATACTCCCCGCTGAGATGGGAAGCGTCGAAGAGGTCGTCATCGCTCGCCGCACGGGGTTCTGCTACGGCGTGCGCGAGGCGATCGACTACGCCAAGGTCGCGGCCGCCGAGGGCAAGCGCACGCACACGCTCGGCCAGGTCGTCCACAACGAGGGCGTCATCGCCGACCTGCAGGCGCAGGGCATCCGCACCGTGGGCACGCTCGACGAGGTGGACGGGGGCGCGGCCGTCGTCATCCGCGCCCACGGCGTCACGCCGGACGTCATCGCCCGCGCCGAGGAGCGCGGCCTGGAGGTCATCGACGGCACCTGCACCTGGGTGCTCCAGGAGCATCGCGAGATCGTCAGGCTCGTCGAGGAGGGCTACACCATCGTCCTCCTCGGCACCCCGAAGCACCCCGAGACGATCGGCCTCCTCGGGCGCGCCCCGGACGCCATCGTCGTGGACGAGGAGCCGGAGTGGGAGCGCATCCCGCGCCGCAAGCGCATGGCGCTCATCAGCCAGAGCACGCAGCCGCCCTGGAAGTTCGAGAAGCTGGCTGCCTTCCTCGTCTCGCGCTGTCACGAGCTGAAGATCGTCAACACGGTCTGCCCGGTCACCATCCGCCGCCAGCAGGACACGATGGAGCTGGCCGAGCAAGTGGACATGATGATCGTCGTGGGCGGGCGCAGCAGCGCCAACACCGCCGAGCTGACGCGGCTCTGCCGCATCGCCGGCCGGCCGGTCGTGCAGATCGAGGCGGTCCGCGACCTGGTCGATTCAGCGCTCTTCGGTGCCGCCCGGGTGGTGGGCGTCACCGGCGGCACGTCGACCCCGATCGAGGACCTCGAGACCGTCGCCGCCCGGATCTACGAGCTGGCCGGCACACAGGCACGCCGCCTCCACGCCCGCGAGCTCGCCCGCGAGGCGCTCGCCTCCGTCGCCGAGCCGGCCTACCGCAGCACCTCGATCGGCCGCCGCGGTGGTCGCGAAGCCGTCGCCGCCGGCTCGGGCGCCGGCGTCGCCTGAGCGTGTCGCCCCGCCAGGGCAGGCGCTCCACCGCCGGTCCCCTCGACGTTTCGACCCCCCTCGAGGGCCTGCCCGTGGTGGCCATCGTGGGCCGCGCCAACGTCGGCAAGAGCACGCTCTTCAACCGCATCGTCGGCGAGCGCACGGCCATCGTCGAGGACCGCGCCCGCACCACGCGCGACCGCCTCTACGGCGCGGCCGAGTGGAACGGCCGGCGCTTCATCGTCGTGGACACCGGGGGCCTGGAGCGGCGCCCCGGCGACCTCATCGAGGAGAAGGTCCAGGAGCAGGCCCGCCAGGCCCTCACCGAGGCGGACGTGATCCTCTTCGTGGTCGACGCCGAGGCCGGCCTGACGCCGGGCGATCTCGAGGCCAACGAGCTGCTGCGCACGTCGGCGACGCCGGTGATCCTCGTCGTCAACAAGGCCGACAACGCGAAACGCGAACTCGAGGGCGCCGAGTTCCACCGCCTCGGCTGGGACGAGACCTACGCCATCAGCGCCGCCCACGGCCGCGGCACGGGCGACCTGCTCGACGCGCTCGTCTGGGCGCTGCCCGTCGAGTCGGAGGCCGAGCTCGAGCGCAAGCGCCGGGAGGCCGAGCTGGAGGCCGACCTCGAAGCCTTCGGCGAGGAGGCGCTGGCGTGGCAGCGTGAGCCCGGGGGCGGGCCGGCGGACGACGAGCGCACGGCCGCCTGGGACGCCCAGGTCGCGGCCGACCAGGCGGTGAACGCACAGCCGGTGCGCATCGCCATCGTGGGCCGGCCCAACGTCGGCAAGAGCTCGCTGCTCAACGCCCTGCTGGGCGAGGAGCGGGCCATCGTCAGCGAGATCCCGGGCACGACGCGGGACGCCATCGACACGGCGCTCGATTGGAACGGGCGGGCCCTGCGCCTCATCGATACGGCCGGCATCCGCCGCCGCGGCAAGGTCGCCGGCGGCGCCGCCGCGGAACGCTTCTCCGCCCTCCGCTCGCTGAAGGCGATCAGCCGCGCCGACGTGGCCGTGCTCATCATCGACGCCCCGGACGGACTGACCGCGCAGGACGCGCACGTCGCCGGCTACGTCGTCGAGGAGGGCAAGGGCCTCGTCGTGGCGGTCAACAAGTGGGATCTCGTCGAGAAGACCGAGCGCACCTTCGACGAGTTCGCCAGCCGTATCCGCGCCCAGTGCCCCTTCCTCGACTTCGCGCCGGTCGTGTCCATCAGCGCCAAGACCGGCCAGCGCGTGGGGCGCGTGCTCGAGGCGGCTTTCGAGATCGCCGGCGAGCGGCGCCGCCGGATCTCCACCGGCGAGCTGAACCGGGTCATCGGCGAGGCCACCTTCCGCCAGACGCCGCCGCCGGTGAAGGGGCGACGGCCGAAGATCTTCTACGCCACTCAGGCGGCCGTGGCGCCGCCCACGTTCGTCGTCTTCACCAGCGACGCGGCGAGCGTCCACTTCAGCTACCGGCGCTACCTCGAGAACCAGGTGCGCGAGGCGTTCGGCTTCGACGGCACGCCCGTCCGCTTCGTCTTTCGCGACCGCAGCCGCGTCGAGTTGGAGAAGCGGCCGAAGAAGCGCACGCCGACCCAGCGCACGACGAAGGGCGGGCCTCCGCGCAGGGCGGCGGGCCGCACGACCAAGCGGGCGACATGACCCTGCCCGCGCGAGCGGTCGTCGGTGCGGGCGCCTGGGGGACCACGCTCGCGCTGCACCTGGCCCGGAAAGGCCCCGTCACGCTCCTCGCGCGGGACGAGGAGGCGGCCCGGGCGATGGTCGAGACGCGCGAGAACGCGCGCCACCTGCCCGGCTTCCGCCTGCCGGTCGAGGTCGAGATCGGGGCCGACCCCGCGGCGCTGACCGCGGCCTCGGAGCTGGTCATCATGGCCGTGCCCTCGGCCGGCCTGCGCTCGGAGGCGGCACGCATCGGCCCCCACCTCCCCCCCGGCGCCGTCCTGCTCTCGGTCACCAAGGGGCTCGAGCGCGGCTCGCTCCTGCGCATGAGCCAGGTGCTGGCCGAGGAGGTTCCCGCCGCGAGCGACCGTATCGCTGCCATGTCCGGACCCAACCTTGCGCTCGAGATCGCCCGCGGGCTGCCGGCCAGCTCGGTCGTGGCGGCCGACGACGAGGCCATCGCCCAGCGCGCCCTCGACAGCATCGCCTCGCGCTCGTTCCGGCTGTACACGAACCGCGACATCGTCGGCGTCGAGCTGTGCGGCGCCCTGAAGAACATCGTGGCCATCGCCGCCGGCGCGGCGGATCGGCTCGGCTTCGGCGACAACGGCAAGGCCGGGCTGATCACGCGCGGCCTGGCCGAGATGACCCGGCTGGGCATCGCCGCGGGGGCCAACCCCCTGACCTTCGCCGGGCTGGCCGGCCTCGGCGACGTGATCGCCACCTGCGCCTCCAGCCTCTCGCGCAACCATCGCCTGGGCGAGGAGCTGGCCCGGGGGCGCCGCTGGGCCGAGATCGAGGGCACCCTGCCGGGCGTCGCCGAGGGTGCCTACACCGTGGACGCGGCACTCGCCCTGGCGGCGAGGTACGGCGTGGAGATGCCCATCGCCCGCGAGGTCCACAACGCGCTCTTCGAGGGCAAGAGTGTCCAGCGCTGCCTCATCGACCTGCTCTCGCGCGAGTCGAAGGACGAGCTGGCCGGGCTCGAGGGGTGGGTCATGGAGCGCGCTCGCCCCTGACTCGACGGGCAGGACGGGACGCCCGATGTGGCATCATCGGCGGGGTCCGCACCCGACCGCACCGGACCGCCCCGGGCGTTGTGCGCCCGCACCGGAAAGTGGTCCGGGGTGCCCTCCGGTACTCGTCATGGGGCATCCGCCGTCCTAGACTCGCGGTCCGCTCTGGTTATCGGAGTAATGGACTTGTCGGTCGACGTCATCGTCGCCATCCTCATCGTCGCCATCGTCGCCAACCTGGTGATCACGGTCGGCCTCCTCGTGGCCCTCGTGCGCCGGGGACGCGCGCCCCGGGCGATCGCCGCGCCCATGGTCGCGTCCAGACCGGAGCGCGAGACCGCCGTGAGCGTCGGGGAGCCCGCCCTCGACACCGAGGAGGTCGAACCGATGCGACCGGAGCCTGAGCCCGCCTACGAGGGCGGTGTCGTGAGCATCCTGACCGACCCGCTGACCGGGCTGGACAACCGCCTGGCCTGGGATCGGCTGCTGCGCGAGGAGAACGCCCGCAAGCGCCGCTACGGCCGACCGGTCTCCCTGGTCATCGCCGAGCTGTATGGGCTCGATGCTCTCGCCGACCTCGTCGGACGCGAGGCCGCCGACAAGCTCGTGCCGGCCATCGCCGAGGCGCTCACGCGCTACGGCCGGGCCCCCGACCGGGTGGCGCGCGTCGGCCACGCCCGCTTCCACATCCTGCTTCCCGAGACCGACGAGGTCCGCGCCATCAACTACATCGAGCGCGTTCGCCAGGCCTGCGACCTCTGGCTCGAGGCCGGCGCCGTCGCCCTCAACCTCTCGCTCGGCTGGGCCAGCCCCGGCCCCGACGACGACCTCGAGACGGCCATGGTCACGGCCGAAGATCGCCTCCTCGCAGAGCACCGCCGCAACTCCCGTCGTGCCACGGGCTGAGCGCACCGTCCGCGGCAGGGTCGGACGCAAGGCCCCGCTCCGTGCCTTTGCTAGACTGGGCCGCGTCGGGGCGTAGCGCAGCCTGGTAGCGCACTTGAATGGGGTTCAAGAGGTCGCTGGTTCGAATCCAGTCGCCCCGACCAACGATCCACGCACGAAATGGCCCCTCCGGGAATCTCCGGAGGGGCCTCGTGATTCGGTCCGACGGATCAGCCGTCGACGGCGCAGGGGTTGGGCGGGTAGTCGAAGCTGGCCCCGAGCCAGCCGCCGGCCGCGTTGCCGCCCTCCGAGACGACGACCGAGAGGGCGTTGAGGGCGGCCGCCTCCGGTGACTCTGGCGGGCCGGAATCCGGAACACGAATGCCGCCCAGGCGGTCGTCGGCGTTGCCCAGCACGGTGGCGATCGAGGCCAGCTGGTTGGCGATGCCGGTCGCGCTCGTGTCGGCGGCAAAGGCGTCGGCATCGGCGATGACGCTCGCGCCGAGACCGTCGCTGGGACCCCCTTCCGAAGCGCAGGCCTCGGCGACGCTCTCGCCGAGCGCGTTGTACGCGGACAGGGCAGCGATGAAGCCGTCGGCGACCGGGCAGAACTCGGTGCACGAGTTGGGCGGGTAGGCGGTGATGACCCGGGCCAGCCGGGCATTCGTCGCGCTGATGATGTTCGTCACCGCGGCGATCCGGTTGGCCACCGGGCTCGTCGCGTCGTCGACCGAGCTGACCGGGATCCGGCTGTCGGCCCCGGCCGATCCCGGGACCGCCACCATGACGACGAGCAGCGCGGCGACCGCGGCTGCGCCCACACGGGTTCTGCGCATCGAAGCTCACTCCAGTTCCGGGACGCGACTTGTGCGCGAGTGGGCCGCAGCGTCAAGAGGCATCCCCTCGGCGATGGTGCCTGGAGGCACCGCCGGCCGCGATCTGACGTCGGCGACCGCGGGCCTCCTCGGCACCCCGCCGAGCCGCCGCTCAGGCTGGTATCCGCTCGACGCGTAGGCGGTAACGCTTCCGGCCTGATCGACGTCTTGAGCGGGACGGGGTGTGCGCTCCTCAGGTACTTACCCGTCACGGCTCGCGCCAGGCCGGTTGCGGACACCGGCTTCTCCTGTCTGCTGACTCAGCTGTCGTTCAGCCGGGAGGGCTCCTGACCTACACCATCACGATGGCCAACCACGGCGCGAGCACGGCGGTGGAGCCGTATGCGGGGTGGTGGTTCAGCTACCCGGGCGAGTTCGAGTCCGTTCCCTCAGGAGCGGTCTGCGCGCCGTTCTACTGGGGCGGCCCCGGCATGACCTGCTCACTCAGGGGGTTTGCCGACCTCGAGCCCGGAGCATCCGCGACGTTCATCGCCACGGTCCGCCTTGGGAGCGCTGGGCTCCCAGGCATCCTTGAGGCGACGGCTCTCGGCGGGAGTTCGACCGCTGACTTCGGATACGGCAATAACGTCGCCCGCGTGAGCAGTCTGGCCGACGGTGATGGCACCGACGGTAGAGTTCGTGAACAACGAATCTCCCTATGCCGTTGATGAGACCATCACCATCAGCTGCGCGGCGGCCGACAACGTCGGGATCGATCGGGAGCGGACCGACTGCCCCAGCATCACGGGGCCTGCGCAGATCCTGGTCGACCTGTCCTACGGCCTCTGAGCCCGCCCGCTGGCGTGGGCTCCGCCGGCCTGAGAAGCCCCGCCTTCGCAGCGGGGCTTCTTCATGTCCAAGGCGACCCGGTCGAGCCCCGGGCGGTCGTTTGAGGTGGTTGGGGCGACTAGATTCGCCGGAGCCGTCCTCAGCCGAGGAAGATGGGCCGAATGTCCTCGACCCACACGACTCCCTCTCGCTGCTTCACGCGGTAGACGATGGCATAACCGCCGACGCTCAGATCGGCGATCAGGCCAGAGTTCGGCGAGTCGGCGGGTGAGAGGAAGCGAGTCGGCGAGGCCCCCCAATCACCCTGCTCGGCGATGCGCCGAAGCGCTGCATTGACGGCGCGTCTGGTTGGGATGGGGAGACCGGTCCTCGTCTCTTCAGCGCGGGGGCTGAGAACGACGCGGGCGCGCACTGATCTTCAGCTCGACTCCGCGCCCGGCGGCGAGGTCCTCTTCGGCTTGGCGCAGATCCTCATCGAAGCCAGGGATGGATTCGAGGTACGTCCAGACAGCCGCTGAGACGGACTTGCTCTCGGGGGCGGTCTGCGAGACGCGCGCGCCCGTCCCCTCCGCGGGCTTCCTCCGGTGCATCCGTTGCCTCCTGTCGTTCATACCCTCGACGATGCCGACGGGATCCTTGCTGGTGTCATCCCCCGTTGGTGATCTGCTAACGAACGGCTGCGCATTGTCGAGGCGACTCGTTCGAGCATCTTGACACCACCTTGCACCACTTGCATAGACCAACGAAGAGCATGCAAGGAAGGCCCGCCGGCGGGCTCAACGCCATCCCCCACGATCTCGCCGGAACGATACGAGGCCGCGCTTAGCTGCGACTTGTGGCCGTGTGGCCATCGGCGCCGGGACCGTCGAGCGCGGCTCGGAGTCGAGCGAGGAGCTGCGCGTTGTCTCAATCGCCCAGGGCCGGAGCTGTTGGACCACGACGCGGTCGCCAGGCACTTCTGGTGAGGCTTTCGAACACCGATTCGTTTGGTTCGGTTCAGGGGACCTGGGAGATCTCCAGGATGTTGCCCTCGCTGTCCTTGAACCAGGCGGCCTTGAAGGGGCCCATGGTGAGCAGGCCGCCGACCATCTGTGCGCCGGGGATCTCGTACTCCTCGAAGACGACGCCCCGGGCGCGCAGGTCGGCGACCAGCGCCTCGATGCCCTTCACGCTCCAGCCGGCGGCCGTGTTCTTCGCGGTGCCGGCGAATTCGGTGCCGTAGACGAGGAACCACGATCCGCCGGTCTGATACCACAGCCCGCCCATGTCCTCGCGGCTGGGTTTCAGCCCGAGCTTCTGCTCGTACCAAGCTCTTGCCCGGTCCAGGTCCGCGGCGGGCAACCGGGCCGAGACCGGGAATCCGTCGAACATCGCAGTCGCTCCCTTCCATGGCGAATGCCGAGAGGCGAAATCATCCCACTCCGGGCAAGGTCCTCGGCCACGCCTGGCCCCGTCGGGGCGGGCGGCAGCGCATCGCGCGATGATGGGCTCCGACCGACGACGAGATGAGGAGGCGAGGGATGTGCCGGAGCATCAAGACGCTGCGTGGCCAGGAGCCGCCGGCGAGCGACGAGGAGATCCGCGCCGCGGCGCTCCAGTTCGTGCGCAAGGTGAGCGGCTACCGCGCGCCGGCGAAGCGCAACGAGGCGGCGTTCCAGGCCGCGGTCGAGGAGATCGCGGCCAGCTCGCGCCGACTGCTCGCCTCGCTCGTCACCCGCTGACTCCGAGCACGACCAGGATCCTCTGGCCCTCGGTCCAGGCGGCGGGGTCCTCGGCGCGGATGCGGTTCGTCTCACGCGACACGAAGCCGAACGAGTCCGGGTCCGACTCCCGCAGGTAGGCCGAGCCGGCCAGCTCGGCGTGCCATTCGCCGAGCATGGCCGCGTAGAGGGCGAGCGGTGCGGCCGCCGACAGGCGGGCCTCGAAGCCCGGCACGAAGTCCACCGGCACCATGAGCCGGGCAAAGAAGGCGCCGATGCGGGCGGAGAGCGGATCCGGCGCCTGCGAGTGACCGGTCCAGCGCGCGATCGGCGCCGGCGAGGCGAAGATGGCGATCGTCGCGTCGGGGTCGAGTTCCTCCGCGCCGAGCCGGCCGCCGAAGCCGAGGAACGAGTTGAACACGCCGAGGCGGTCCACGACCCGGATCGGGCCCCAGGAGAACGGGACCTCGAGGGGCAGGTGCGTCTCGCGGTCAAGCCGGGCCAGGCGCCCCCGCCCCTCCACGACGTGCCAGTAGCCGACCCACTCGGGATCGAAATGGGTCAACTGCGGCTCGCCACGCAGGGCGACCAGCAGGCGTGCGCCGCCGGGCTCCCAGGGTCGGTCGGCGTGGACGTCGAGGAAGCCGAGCCGCGCCAGGCGCCGCGCGGCGTCCAGGGTCGCTTCGGACGGCATCGTCACCTCGCTCAGGCCGGGAGCGCGACGGCGACAGCGATGCGCAGCACGGTTCGAGGATAGCCGTCAGGCCATGGCGGCGGCGTGCACGGCGCCGATCGGGACGGGTGCCCGGTGCCGCACGAAGGCGAGACAGGCGATGAGCCCGGCGCTGGCCTGGTAGAAGACGGCGTTGGCGAAGGCGGCCGGAAGATCGCCGCCGTTGGCGGGCAGATTGAACGGCACGTGCAGCGCCGCGAAGACGAGCGCGGCGACGACGGCCGACACGTCCGTCCGGCGGGTCACCGCCTCGAGCGGCGCGAAGAGGCCCACGAGGAAGAGGAGCTGCTGCCCGACGCCGCTGGGCAGGGCGAGCAGCACCGCCGGCACGACGCCGAGCCCCTGCCCGAGGAGGCGCGGCGCGAGCAACAGCAGGAGGAGGGGCACGAACGGGCGGGGGTCGCGGATCAGGGGGCGCAGCACGTCCGCCGCCGTGGAGCCGCGAGCGGCGACGACGAGCCAGCCCGCGAACGCCGCGGCCGCCAGCACGGCCCCGATAGCGGGCGCCGTTCCCCACGACCAGAGCCCGAACCCCAGCGCACCCATCGCCGCCATGAACAGCCGGCCCCCGGCACGCGGCGCGGGATCCGGCGCGGGGTGGGCCGCGTGGTGACGGCCCGCCCACCAGGCGAAGAAGCCCAGGACCGCGAAGCCGGCCCACACGAGGAGCACGACCCCGACCGTCTCCATGCCTCGCCGCGTCACGAAGACTGCGCCCGCGGCGATCTCGAGCGCCAGGAAGGCGAGGATCGGCGGTCGTCGCAGGGCGGCGGCGATGTCGGCGGCGAGGGCGCGGTCGAGTCGTTCGATGGCGCTACGGTACCGCGCCCGCGGAGCGGGCTAGACTGCATCCCATGCCCGACGCCGCGGCACCGACGGAACTCGAAGCGCTCTTCGCCACGCTCGATCACGCCCAGCGCGAGGGGGTCCGCGACATGGACCCCGAGACGTTCCGTCGCGCCGGCCACGCGGTCGTTGACGTCATGGCCGACTACCTCGCCGGCGTCGAGCGCTACCCGGTCCTGCCACGCGTGGCACCGGGCGAGCTGCGTGCCCGCTTCCCCGCCACGCCGCCGGAGAGTCCAGAGCCGCTGGGCGCGATCCTCGCCGACTACCGCGCCCTCGTCGAGCCGAACGTGACGCACTGGCAGCACCCGGGCTTCTTCGCCTACTTCGCCAGCACCGCGTCCGGTCCGGGGATCCTGGGCGAGATGCTGATGGCCACGCTCGTTGCCAACGCCATGCTCTGGCGCTCGAGCCCGGTGGCGACCGAGCTGGAGGAGGTGACCGTCGGCTGGCTGCGCGATGGCCTCGGCCTGCCGCCGGCCTTCGACGGCCTCTTCACCGACACGGCCTCGACGAGCAGCCTCATCGCCCTCGCCGCCGCGCGTCAGGCGGCCGCCGGCGACGCGTCGGCGACCGGCCTCGCCGACGCGCGACCGCTGCGCGTCTACGCCTCCGCGGAGGCGCACAGCTCGATCGAGAAGGCCTGCATGACGCTGGGCATCGGACGGGCCGGCCTTCACCGCGTCCCGGTCGACGCCGACTACCGGATGGACGTCGCCGCGCTGGAAACGGCCATCGCGGGGGATCGCGCCGCCGGCTGGCGCCCCTGCGCCATCGTGGCCACGCTGGGCACGACCGGCTCCACGTCCGTGGACCCGGTGGGGGCCATCGCCGACGTGGCCGAGCGCGAGGGCATGTGGCTCCACGTGGACGCCGCCTACGCCGGCGTCGTCGCCCTCATCCGTGAGCGCCGTGCGCCCTTCGCGGGCTGGGAGCGCGCCGACTCGATCGTCGTCAACCCGCACAAGTGGCTCTTCACGCCGCTCGACTGCTCACTGCTGCTGAGCCGCCGCATGGACGTCCTGCGGGCCGCCTTCAGCCTCGTGCCGGAGTACCTGCGCACGCTCGACCAGGAGCGGCCGGTCCACGACTACAACGAGTACCAGCCCCAGCTCGGGCGGCGCTTCCGGGCCCTGAAGATCTGGTTCATCGTCCGCTACTTCGGGCTCGAGGGCCTGCGCCGGCGCATCGAGGCCCACATCGAGATGGCGGAGCGGCTGGCCACCTGGGTCGACGACGAGCCCGATGCCGAGCTCCTGGCGCCGGTCCCGTTCTCGACCGTCTGCTTCCGCTGGCGCCCGCGCCGGTTCCGCGGCAGGGAAGGGGAGATGGAGGTCGAGGCCGCCCTGGACGCGCTGAACGCGCAGCTGTTGGAGCGCCTCAACGCCACCGGCGAGGTGTTCCTCTCGCACACGCGGCTGGGCGGCCGCTTTACGATCCGCCTGGCGCTGGGCAACCTGCGCACCGAACCACGTCACGTCGAGCGTGCCTGGGCGCTGGTGCGGGAGATCGGGGCGGAGCTGGACCGGACGATGGTGTCAGAGAGCAGCGATCGAAAGGAGGCTGGACATGGCGGCGATCAGGACCGCGGAGGTGACCTGGGAGGGTGACCTGCTGACCGGCGGCGGCACGGTCGAGCGGGTCGGCAGCGGCGTCTTCGGCGGGCTGCCGGTGAGCTGGGCCTCGAGGACGGAGACGCCGAAGGGGCGGACGAGCCCAGAGGAGCTGCTCGCGGCGGCACACGCGAGCTGCTTCGCCATGGCCATGTCGGGCGGTCTGGCCCGCGCCGGGACGCCGCCGATGCGGCTCACCGTCTCTGCTGCGGTGACGTTCGACAAGCGCGACGACGGCTGGCGCGTGACCTCGTCGGCGCTCACCGTGCGGGGCACCGTGCCCGGAGCGACCGCGGAGAGCTTCGCGGCCGAAGCGGAGGCGACGAAGACCGGCTGCCCGATCTCGAAGGCGCTGGCCGGCAACGTCGAGGTGTCCGTCGAGGCGACGCTGGAGGCCTGACTGCCGTCCGAAGGCCGGGCGGCGGGGAGTAAACTCGGAGCTCGCGACAGCGGGGTTCCCCTTCGCCCGCGAGGGCGGTCACAGACGATGCGAGGAGCGTGAGGCAGCATGGCCATCGAGACTCTGACCGAGATGAAGATGTGGATCGACGGCGGCTGGGCCGAGTCGTCGAGCGGTACCTGGATCGACGTCCGCAACCCGGCCACGGGGCAGGTCATCGGGCGGGTGCCGGCGGGCACGAGCGCCGACGTGGATCGCGCCGTGGCGGCCGGCCGGGCCGCTTTCAAGGACGGCCGCTGGCGCAGCAAGTGGATCCCCGAGCGCGTCGCGATCCTCAACAAGCTGGCCGACCTGATCGACGAGCACACGGCCGAGATCGCCGAGCTGGAGACCGCCCAGACGGGCACGGCGCTCAAGCTCCGCCGCGACTCCGACATCCCCTTCAGCGCCGACAACCTGCGCTTCTTCGCCACAGCCATCCGGCACCTCGAGGGCAAGGCCGCCGCCGAGTACAGCGGCTCCCACACCTCGATGACCCGTCGCGAGCCGCTCGGCGTGGTGGGCCAGATCGCACCCTGGAACTACCCCTTCATGATGGCCATCTGGAAGATCGGCCCGGCGCTCGCCGCAGGCAACTCCGTCGTCCTCAAGCCGGCCACGGTCACCCCACTGACGACCCTCATGCTTGGCGAGCTGGCCAAGGAGGCCGGGCTGCCGGACGGCGTCCTGAACATCGTCACGGGGCGCGGTGACGTCGTGGGCGCGGCCATCGCGGCGCACCCCGACATCGACCTCGTCTCGCTCACCGGCGACTCGGAGACGGGCAAGAAGATCCAGGCGCTCGCCTCGGCGAACCTCAAGCGCGTCCATCTGGAGCTGGGTGGCAAGGCGCCGTTCATCGTCTACGCGGACGCCGACCTCGACGCCGCGGCCCGTGGTGCGACCGCGGCCGGCTTCGTCAACGCCGGCCAGGACTGCACCGCCGCGACGCGCATCTACGTCCAGAAGCCGGTCTACGACGAGTTCCTGGCCCTGCTGAAGGGCTACGTCGAGACCGTGCGCGTGGGCGACCCGCTCGATCCGAGCACGGACATGGGCACGCTCATCAGCGCCGCCCAGCTGGCGCGTGTCGAGGGCTTCGTGGAGCGCGCCCGACAGGCCGGAGCGACCATCGTCACCGGTGGCCACCGCGTCGACGTGCCCGGGCTGCCAGGACCCTTCTACCAGCCGACCGTCGTGGCCGGCCTCGGCCAGGACGCGGAGATCGTGCAGAACGAGGTCTTCGGTCCCGTGCTCACCGTGCTCCCCTTCGAGACCGAGGAGGAGGTCCTCGAGAAGTCGAACGACATCCGCTACGGCCTGGCCAGCTCGGTCTGGACGAAGGACGTCTTCAAGGCCATGCGCGCCGCGCAGCAGCTCAACTTCGGGGCGGTCTGGGTCAACGACCACCTGCCCATCGCCAGCGAGATGCCCCACGGCGGCTTCAAGCAGTCCGGCTTCGGCAAGGACATGTCCAGCTACTCCTTCGAGGAGTACACGCAGGTCAAGCACGTGATGATCGAGCTGACCGGCGAGGCCGACAAGGGCTGGCACTACACGATCTGGGGCGACGCCAAGGAGTAGCCCCTTCCTCCGTCACGTGGCTCGACGCCCGGCCCCGCGGCCGGGCGTCGGCGTGTCCCGCACGCTACGATGTGCCGGACCCGGAACGACGAGGAGGATGACCGAGCCCGTGCCCCTGATCGACCAGCTCCAGCGACCCCCCGCCTATTACATCGAGCAGCTCGGGAAGCAGGGCGTCTTCACCACGGGCCTCCTGCTGGAGGTCTCCGAGACGCCGAGACGCCGCCAGTACCTCGCCGATCAGCTGGGAGCGACGACGAACGACGTCAACGCCTGGCGCGACGAGGCGCTGCTGCTGAACCTGGCCAGCTTCGGGCCGGACCAGCAGGTGCTGTTCGCGCAGGCGGGCATCGTGGGGTTGGCGGACCTGCTGGTGCTGGACCTCGACGCCTTCTCCGTCCGACTCGGCGAGGCGGCCCGCCTCCTCTGCGTGGACGCGCCGTCGGCGCTGAGCGTCGAGGGCTGGTGGGAACAGGCCCAGACGCTCCACGAGGGGTAGCCGCGGCCGCGGTGCCGGGCGCGGCGTCGCCGTCCATGCCACGATGACGCGGTGAGCAGCGTCGCGTCAGCCGTCACCGCCATCTCCACGGCCCTCCTGATCCTGGGCCTGGCGGTCGTGCTGCTGCTCACCCCGGTCTACATCCATGCGGCACTCGACGACGCCGGGTCGGCGGCCTTCCTCGGCGTCACCCCGTCGCAGGCGCACGACCTGTCCGACCGGACGGTCAGGGAGCTCGTCTTCGGGCCGGCCACGTTCGCCTTCCCGATGGAGGAAGGGGGCCCGAGCTTCTACAACGCCGCCGAGGCCGGCCACCTGCGGGATGCCCGGGCCGTGTTCTACGGGCTGCTCGCCGCCGCCGCCGTCGCGCTCGTCGTGCTCGCGGCGGGGGTCGTCCGATCCGGCCGCGCGGCGCCCTTCTGGCGCGCCGTCTCGCGTGGTGCGCTGGGGCTGACGGTGGCCTTCGCGATCGTCGGGGCGCTGTTCCTGGTGGCCTTCGATGCCGCCTTCACGCTCTTCCACCAGGTCTTCTTCCCGGGCGGGAACTGGTCCTTCGACCCGCGCACCGAGCACATGGTCCAGCTCTACCCGATCCCGTTCTGGGAGCGCACCGCGACGGTCCTTGGCGCACTCACCATCGTCCTCGGGCTCGCCGCCTGGTGGCTGGCCCGGCGCCGCGCGGTCGCGCTGGAGCGGGGAGCGGTCTGATGGGTGAGCAGCTCCTCTCGCTCGAAGGCGCCCTGGAGCGCATGCTCGCCGGGGTCGTGCCGCTGCCCGTGGAGCAGGTCGGCGTGGACGACGCCGTGGGGCGGGTCCTGGCCGAGCCCCTGGCGGCGCGCCTGACGCTGCCGCCCTGGGACAACACGGCCATGGATGGCTTCGCGGTGCGCAGCGCCGATGTCGCGACCGCCTCCGCCGGTCACCCGGTCACCCTCCGCGTCGTGGGCGAGGTGGCGGCCGGCTATGCCCCCACCGCCCCGGTCGAGCCCGGCACCGCCGTGCGCATCCTCACCGGGGCGATGCTCCCCGAGGGCGCCGACGCGGTCGTGCCGGTCGAGGAGACCGACAGCGAGCCGGGCCTCGCGACGCTGCCCGCCTCGGTGGCGATACGCGCCCCGGCCCTTCCCGGGCAGCATGTTCGGCGAGCCGGCAGCGACTTCCACGCCGGCGTTCCGCTCCTCCCGCCCGGCGCGCGCATCGCGCCCGCCGCGCTGGCCCTGCTCGTCGCCGGCGGGCACGGGACGCTGCGCGTCCACCGCCGGCCGCGCGTCGCCGTCCTGGCCACGGGCGACGAGCTGGTCTCACCCGGTGAGGAGCTGGGTCCCGGGCAGATCCACGACAGCAACTCGCCGGCGCTCGCGGCGCAGGCTCGAGCGGCCGGCGCGGACGTTCGGCGGCTCGGCGTCGCCCGCGACACGCTCGCCGAGGTCGAGACTGCGCTGGTCGGCGCGATCGGATGGGCGGACCTCGTCATCGTCAGCGGCGGCGTCTCGGTCGGCGCCCGCGACGTGGTGAAGGCGGCCTTCGAGCGCCTGGGGCGCGTGGACCTGTGGCGCGTCGCCGTCCAGCCCGGCAAACCGGTCGCGTTCGGGCGCGCTCCGTCGCCGGACGGTCGTGAAGCGCTGTTGTTCGGCCTGCCCGGCAACCCCGTGAGCAGCTTCGTCACGTTCGAGCTGTTCGTCCGCCCCGTGCTGCGGGCGCTCTCGGGCGACCGCGACCCTACCGCGCGCCGGGTCGTGCGGGCGCGCCTCGCCTCGGCCGTCACCAAGAGCCCGCCGCGCCGCGCCTTTCTGCGCGTGAAGCTGGCGCCCGACCCCGGGCGACCCGGCGAGCGACTGGCGCTCCTGGCAGGCGGCCAGGGGTCGCACGTGCTTTCGGCGCTCGCCGCCGCCGACGGCCTGGCGGTCGTGCCCGAAGATCTGGACGGCCTGCCGGCCGGCGCCGAGGTCGACGTCTGGGAACTGGAAGGAGCGTGAGCCCGATGCCCATGGAGCCCCCGAAGCGCACCGAACGCCGGCGCCTCACCCACGTCGACCGCAGCGGCCGGCCGCGCATGGTGGACGTGAGCGAGAAGCCGCCCACCGCCCGCCGCGCGGTGGCCGAGGCCGAGGTCGCCCTCGCGCAGGAGACGATCAGCCTCATCGTGGACGGCGGTGGCCCCAAGGGTGACGTGCTGACCGTGGCCGAGCTGGCCGGCGTGATGGGCGGCAAGCGCACCTCGGACCTCATCCCGTTGTGCCACCCGCTGCCGCTGACCGACCTCGTGGTCGAGGTCAAGCCCGATCGTGCACGTGGCGCGCTCCTCATCCGCGCCACGGCCGCCACCGTGGCCCGCACCGGCGTGGAGATGGAAGCGCTGACGGCTGCCGCCGTGGCCGCCCTCACCGTCTACGATATGGTCAAGGGCGTCGATCGCAGTGCGGAGATCCGGCACCTGCGGGTCGTCGAGAAGTCGGGAGGCCGATCGGGTGAATGGCGACGACCGGCCGAGCCGGCGGGTTCCCCCAGCGCGAAGCCACCCCGTCCCAAGGGGGTGCGCGGGCCGCGTCGCACCGGCTGAGCCCCGATGACGGGCCTGCTGCCCGGCGCCCTCGTCCTCACGGTCAGCGACGGCGTTATCGCCGGGACCCGTCCGGACAAGAGCGGCCCGGTCCTCGCCGAGCTGCTGGAGGCGGCAGGCTTCCAGGTCGAGCGCGCCGCCGTCCCCGATGACGCCGTGGTCATCGCTGCGGCCGTTCGCGCCGCCGCCGTCCGCCACCGCCTCGTGGTCACGACGGGCGGCACGGGGATGACCCCCCGCGACGTCACGCCGCAGGCGCTGCGGCCGCTGCTCGACTACGAGGTGCCCGGCTTCGGTGAGCTGATGCGCTCCGAGGGTCGCCGGTCCACGCCGTTTGCGTCGCTCTCGCGCTCGCTCGGCGGGGTCATCGGCCACTGCCTCGTGCTGGCCGTGCCCGGCAGCCCGGGCGGCGCCCGCGAATCGCTCGAGGCCGTCCTGCCGGCGCTCGCCCACGCGCTGGAGACGCTGGCCAACGACTCCAGCCGCCACGCGGCGGCAGGGGGGCCGGACCGGTCGGCGGACCGGGGCCGGTGACCGCGCTCCTCGAGCAGGTCCCGCTCTACCCGCTCGCGCCCCTCGTCTTCGCCGTCGCCGCGCTGATCTTCGCGCTGGAGATGGCGCGCCACCTGCGGGTCTTCGCCGCTGCCCGGCCCTCCACCGTCGCCGACCAGCCGGAGGCGCGCATCGCGTCGCTCATCCGCTTCTCCATCATCCAGGTGCGGATGTTCCGCGACCCCGGACCGGGGCTCCTGCACGCGGCGATCTTCTGGGGCTTCATCGTGCTCACGGTCGGCACGGCCAACCGCGTCACGTTCGGGCTCGTGCAGTCGATCCTCGGCTGGCCCCTCGACGGCTGGCCCTGGCGACTCACCCTGCTGGGGAGCAACCTGCTCGCGCTGGGCGTGCTGTTCGGCGTGGGCTGGGCGCTCACGCGCCGCCTCCTGACACGGCCCGCCCGACTGACGCTCTCGCGCGACGCGCTGACGATCCTGCTGCTGATCGGCGGCGTGGTCACGACCGAGCTGGTCGCCGAGGCCTTCCGCCTCGCCCGCTACGGCGACCCGGACTCCGCCTGGGAGGTCGTCTCCGAACTGCTCGCCCGCCCCCTGGGCACCCTCGCCCCGGAGTTCGTCGAGGTGCTCTTCGCGCTCGCCTGGTGGGCGAACGTGCTCATCGTCTGCTTCTTCCTGGTGTACCTGCCGCGCTCCAAGCACCTGCACATCGCGACCGCCTTCTTCAACACGGCCTTCCGCAAGCTGCGCCCGCGCGGCGAGCTGCCCGCCATGGACCTCGAGGCGGAGACCGCGCGCTTCGGCGTGAAGACGATCGAGGACCTGGGCTGGAAGGACCTGCTCGACGGCTTCACCTGCACCGAGTGCGGACGTTGCCAGAACGCCTGCCCGGCCTGGGCGACGGGCAAGCCGCTCAACCCGAAGACGCTGATCATGGGCCTGCGCGAGATGGCGGTCGAGGCCGAGAAGGGCATCGGGCTGCTGCCGGCGATCCCCTTCATCCGGTCCTCGGACGCCCCGGGCAAACCGGCCGGTGCCCCGAGCGCCGGTGCCCTCGGGCGGCCCATCGTCGACACCGCCATCCCCTACGACGCCGTCTGGGACTGCGTCACCTGCGGCGCCTGCGTCGAGGCCTGCCCGGTGCTCATCGAGCACGTCGACAAGATCGTCGGCCTGCGCCGCAACCTCGTGCTGGAGGACAGCCGCTTCCCGGCCGAGCTGGCCGGCGCCTTCACGAACCTCGAGCGCCAGGGCAACGTCTGGGGCCAGCCGCAGAGTTCGCGCCTCGACTGGGCGAGGAGCCTGCCCTTCGTGGTGCGCACGGCCGCCGAGGTCGTCGCCGAAGGCGGGCCGGACGCCGTGGCGAAGCTCGACTGCCTCTACTGGGTGGGCTGCGCCGCCTCCTTCGACGACCGCAACCGCAAGGTCGCTCGGGCCTTCGTGACCTGCCTGGACGCGGCCGGGGTGGACTTCGCCGTGCTCGGCCAGGAGGAGTCGTGCAGCGGCGACCCGGCGCGCCGCATGGGCAACGAGTACGTCTACCAGATCCTGGCCATGGCCAACGTGGAGACGCTCGACCGCTACCGGCCGAAGACGATCGTGACCGCCTGCCCGCACTGCTTCAACACGATCGCGAACGAGTACCCCCAGTTCGGCGGCCGTTACGAGGTCGTGCACCACAGTGCCTACCTGGCGCGGCTGGTGACCGACGGCCGCCTGCGCCCCGAACTCGGGCGCTCGGGCAGCCTGACCTTCCACGACTCGTGCTACCTGGCGCGCTACAACGACGTCATCGCCCAGCCGCGCGCCGTGTTGAGCGCGATCCCCGGTGTGGAGTTGCGCGAGATGGAGCACAGCGGCCGGGAAAGCTTCTGCTGCGGCGCGGGCGGCGGGCGGATGTGGATGGAGGAGACCCGGGGCACGCGCATCAACGCCGAGCGGACACGCCAGGCGCTCGAGACCGGCGCCGAGGGCGTCGTCACCGCGTGCCCCTTCTGCATCGTCATGATGCGCGACGGCCTGGCCGATGCCTCCGCGGGCGCGGTGGGCGTCCAGGACGTGGCGGAGGTGCTGGCGGCGAGCCTGTCGGCGGATCGCTTCGGGGCCGGGCGGGGCCTGCCGGTCGTGCAGGCCTAGCCGAACTCCTCGTGGTTGGGGAGGGGGGTGCCGCAGTAGAGACAGACGTCGTCGGTCACGAGGTTGCCACGGCCGCAATGGCGGCAGGCGGTCATGCCCTCGCTCGACACGGCGAATGGCGATTCGGCACCCTCCTCCACCTCGCGGTCCCGCCGCCCGACGATGGCGACCGTGGCCGTGATGCCGAGCAGCGCCGCGATCGTGATCAGCACGATGGCCGTGCCCTGGTCCATGAGCACCTGTCCTCCGGGCGCCGGGCCGCATCGCCCGGACGAGCGCGGAACAGCGTACCTCTCCCGGTCGAGCCCGCCAATCACCCGAACGGCGTACGGGTCGATCGCCACTTCGGCTGGGGTACGATGCGCCCGTGATCCGGCGACGGACCCCATGACGATCCGCCTCAGCGACGAGCAGCGCGCCCTCCGCGACGCCGTCCGCCAGCTGGCCGACGAGCGCATCGCCCCCCGCGCCGCGGCCATCGACGCCAGCGGCGAGTTCCCCTGGGACGTGGTCGAGCTGCTGGCCGCGCAGGACGTGCTGGCGCTGCCGTACCCCGTCGCGCACGGCGGGCTGGGCGGCGAGCTGCTCACGGTCTGCCTGGCCGTGGAGCAGGTCAGCCGCGTCTGCGCCACGAGCGGCCTGATCCTCGTCGTCCAGGAGCTCGGCTCGCTGCCGCTGCTCCTGGCGGGGACGCCCGAGCAGCAGGCGCGCTGGTTCCCCGACCTCGCGGCCGGGCGGGCGCTGGCCGCCTTCGCGCTCACCGAGTCGGAGGCGGGTTCCGACGCGGCGGCCATCCGCACCCGCGCCGTGCGCGACGGCGAGGGCTGGCGCATCGACGGCGCCAAGCGCTTCATCAGCCAGGGCAACGTGGCCCGATGCGTGACCGTTTTCGCCGTCACCGACCCGTCCCCCGAGGCGGTCCGCGCCAAGCGGCACATCAGCTGCTTCGTCGTCGAGCAGGGGACGCCGGGCTTCACGACCGTGCGCCTCGAGCACAAGATGGGCATCCGCGGCTCGCCCACCGCCGAGCTGCTGTTCCAGGACGTCCGTGTCCCGGACGCGAACCGGGTCGGCGACGTCGGGGAGGGCTGGTCGATCGCCATGCGCACGCTCGACCGCAGCCGGCCGGGTGTCGCCGCGCAGGCGGTGGGCATCGCCCAGGGCGCCCTCGAGGTGGCCACGCGCTACGCGGCCGAGCGGCGCCAGTTCGGCAAGGCCATCGGCGAGCACCAGATGGTGGCGGCGATGCTGGCCGACATGGCCACGCGCACCGAAGCCGCGCGCCAGCTCCTGTACACCGCCTGCGAGGAGATCGAGGCGGGCTCGCCGGCGGCGGCCCGCTGGTCGGCGATGTGTAAACTCTTCGCCGGCGACACCGCCATGGCCGTGACGACCGACGCGGTCCAGGTGCTCGGCGGCTACGGCTACATCACCGAGTACCCCGTGGAGCGCATGATGCGCGACGCGAAGATCACGCAGCTCTACGAGGGGACCCAGCAGATCCAGCGGCACGTCATCGGGCGCGACGTGCTCGCGCGCGGCGGCTGAGCGCGCCACGTCAGGGAGGTCGAGCTTGCGCATCGTCGTCCTCGTCAAGGCCGTGCCGATCGTCGGCAACGAGCGCCTCGGCGACGGTTTCCGCGTCGACCGCGGCAGCGGCCTCGAGCCGAACGGCAACGACGAGTACGTCCTCGAGGCGGCGCTCAAGCTGACCGAGGCGCACGGCGGTGAGGTGACGCTCCTGACCATGGGACCGGCGGCCGCCGCCGACGCGCTGCGCAAGGGCCTGGCCATGGGCGCGACGCGCGCCGTCCACGTCAGCGACGAGGCGCTTGCCGGGTCCTGTGCCCGGGCCACGGCCGAGGTCCTTGCCGCGGCCCTGCGCAGGCTCGAGTACGACCTCGCCTTCGCCGGCGCCGACACGTCGGACGGCCAGGGCGGGATCGTCGCCGCGGCGATCGCGGCCAGGCTCGGGTTGCCCTACCTCTCCTACGCGGCGCACATCGAGCCCGGCGCGGACGGCGCGACCGTGCGCGTCCATCGGCTCAGCCCGGCCGGCTACGACGTCCTGGAGGCACCCATGCCGGCACTCGTGATGGGCACCCAGGTGCTCGGCGAGCCGCGCTACCCGTCCCTGCGCGGGATCATGCAGGCACGCGGCAAGGAGACGCTGACCTGGTCGCTGGCCGACCTGGGGATCGACCCGGCGCGGGTCGGCGCGGCCGCGGCCACGACGCGGGTCCTGACCGCCGCGCCGCCGCCGCCGCGCGCGGGCGCGACCATCATCCGTGATGCGCCAGACGTCGCGGTGGAGCGCATCGTCGACTTCCTCGCCGCTCGGAGCCTCGTCTGATGGCCGCCATCTGGGCCGTCGCCGAGCTGGCCGGCGGCCGGCCCACGCGGCTCTCGCTCGAGCTGGCGACGCTGGCCCGGCAGCTGGCCCAGGCTTCTGGCGGCACGGCCACGGTCGTCGCCGTGGGCAGTGGCGCCGCCGGGGCGGCCAAGGAACTGGCCGCGCTCGGGCCGCGCGTGATCGCCGTGGAGGCGCCCACCGAGGGCGACCGGCCCGCGGCCTCGGTGGTCGCGCCGCGCCTGGCCGCGCTGGCCGGGGAGGCGCGACCGGACGTCCTCCTCGTCTCCGCCTCGCCCGACGGCAAGGATGTGGCCGGCTTCCTCTCGGCGCGGCTCGACCTGCCCGTCCTCGTCAACGCCGCCGGCGTGCGCTGGGCCGACGGGGGCCCGGTCGTGCAGATGAGCACGTTCGGCGGGCGGCTGGGCACCGACAGCGCCTTCACGCACGGCCGGGGCATCGTCCTCGTGCGCCCAGGCACCGTGACCGCCGAGCCGGCCCTGGCGCCCGGAGCCGTGGAGACCGCGGACCCGGCGCCGAGCGCGGAGCTGCCCCCGGTCCGTGTCGTCGAGCGGGTCGTCCAGGCCGGCGCGGCGGCCTCGATCGACGACGCCCGCGTCGTCGTCGCCGGCGGCCGCGGCGTCGGTGGCCCCGAGGGCTTCCGCATCGTGGAAGAGCTCGCCGACGCCTTCGGCGGCGCGGTGGGCGGGACGCGCGCGGTGGTCGATGCCGGCTGGCTGCCCTACAGCCAGCAGATCGGCCAGACGGGCAAGATCATCAAGCCGGCGCTGTATGTCGCGACCGGCATCAGCGGCGCCATCCAGCACAAGGTCGGCATGCAGACCTCGGGCACCATCGTGGCCATCAACCGCGACCCGGACGCGCCGATCGTCGAGTTCGCCGACCTCGTCGTCGTGGGCGACCTCTTCGAGATCGTGCCCCGACTGACGGCCGCCGTTCGCGCGCGGCGCGGATAGCGGCGGGGATGAGGCCGGGAGCCGCAACGTGTCGCTGAGCGTCGTCCTGCCGCTCGTCCTCCTGGTCCTCGTCGTGTTCGTCCTCGTCGTCTTCGTGCGCCGCGCTGCGGCCGCCCTGGCCCGGGCCCGCGAGGCGGTCGCCTTCGCGCGGGAGACGGATGCGCTCTCCCGGCGCATGGGGTCGGTCGTCGATCCGCTCCTCGAGCGCCTCGACGCGGTGCGCCGCCACCAGGTGCCGGCCGACGAGGTCCGCGGGGAGCTGGCCGCCGCGCACGGCGAGTTCGTCGCGGCGCGGGAGGCGATCGAGCGCTGGCGGACGCCGCGCGGCTTCGTCGCGGCGCGCGAGGCGATCGCCGGCGACCTCGACCGCCTGGCCCGTTCGCTGGAGATGATCGACTTCGGGACGGACCTCGCCGGCGACGGCGACGGGCGTCAGCGCGAACTCGAGGCGCAGACCGCGATCAAGCGTGGCTACCTCAACCTGCTCCACGCCCGGCAGGCCTTCGTCGATCATGCGGCGGCCGTGCCCGGGCTCGCCGCCGCCGCCGTCAAGGGCTCGCGAGCGTCCCGCATCTAGTGGTAGCCTAGAGCTGCCACCACAAGCCCTTGTGGTCGGTCTCGAGGAGGCCAGGACCCGAGCGTGCGCTGCCCGACATGCGGGGCGACCCAGACCCGAGTGATCGACTCGCGCGACCAGGACGACGGCGTGACCATCCGCCGTCGCCGGGAGTGTGTCGCCTGCGAATCGCGCTTCACCACCTTCGAGCGCGTCGAGGCGGCCCGCCTGACCGTGCTGAAGCGTGACGGCAGCCGCGTCGAGTTCGACCGCGACAAGCTCGCTGCCGGCCTGGCCAAGGCACTCACCCGGCGGCCCGTGCCGCCCGACGCGGCCGAGGCCGCGGCCGACGCTATCGAGGCCACCCTGCGCGCCTCCGGGACCTCCGAGGTGCCCTCGAGCCGCATCGGGGAGCTGGCCATGGATCGTCTGCGCCAGCTCGACCAGATCGCCTACATCCGCTTCGCCAGCGTGTACCAGAGCTTCGAGGACATCGAGCAGCTCAAGCGCGAGGTCGATACGCTGCTCGCCGAGCGAGCCACGCCGGGCGCCGAGCCCCAGACCGTCGGCTATGTCCGCCCCAAGAGAGCCTGATCGAGCGCATGGCCGTCCTGTCCGATCGCGACATCCGCGCCGCCCTCGAGGATGGGCGCGTGCGCATCGACCCCTACGACCCGAGCTGCCTGCAGCCCTCCTCGGTGGACCTCCACCTCGATCGCGAGTTCCGCGTCTTCCGCAACAATCGCTACCCCTACATCGACCCGCGGACCGCGCAGCCGGACCTGACCGAGCTGGTGACGGTCGAGGACGAGGAGGCCTTCATCCTCCATCCCGGTGAGTTCGTGCTGGGCCAGACGCTCGAGTGGGTGGAGCTGCCCGACGACATCGTCGCGCGCCTCGAGGGAAAGAGCTCGCTAGGCCGGCTGGGGCTGCTCATCCACTCCACGGCCGGCTACGTGGATCCCGGCTGGAAGGGCAACCTCACCCTCGAGCTGTCGAACGTGGCCAACCTGCCCATCGCGCTCTACTTCGGCATGAAGATCGGCCAGATCAGCTTCTTCGCCATGACCAGCCCGGTCGAGCGCCCCTACGGCTCGAAGGAGCTGGGCTCGAAATACCAGGGCCAGTCCACCCCCACCGCCTCCGCCTTCTACCGCGACTTCGAGCGCGACCGCCGCGCCGTCAAGGGCGGTCCGCGCCGCGGTTAGCGGCGCGAGAAGGCGGCCGTGGCCATCAACGAGCGCGTGGACTGGCGGACCGAGCTGGGCGGCGGCGTGCGCGTCGCGCTCATCCAGGCAGGCACCTTCACCTCCGACGCGGGCACTGTCTTCGGGCCTGTGCCGCGCGTCCTCTGGGAGCGCCTGGTCGCCGACGAGCTGAACCCCGACGCGACGCTGACGCAGGCGCTCAACTGCCTGCTCGTCGAGACGCCGGCGGGGCGCGTGCTCGTGGAGACCGGGGTGGGGGAGCGCTTCGACGAGAAGCGCAGCGCCCAGCGGGGCGTGAGCGGCCCGGCCATCCTGCCCGCCCTGCGCCAGGCCGGGTTCGATCCGGGGACGGTGGACGCGGTGGCGGTCAGCCACCTCCACTGGGACCACGCCGGCGGCATCCTCGCCGCCGACGGCGCGCCGGCCTTCCCGCGCGCCCGCTTCGTCGCCCAGCGCGTGGAGTGGTCGTTCGCGCTGGGGGACAACCCGCGCCTCGTCGCCTCGTACGAGCAGGAGGAGCTGCGGCTGGTCGAGGCGATGGGCCTCGCCGGCGCCGCCGACGGCCAGGAGGAGCTGATCCCCGGCGTCGAGGTCATCCGCACGGGCGGCCATTCCGGCGGCCACCAGGCCATCGTCGTCCATGGACCGGGCGGCACGGTCGGCTTCTTCGGCGACCTGTGCATGCGCCCCTGGAGCGCCAACCCGCGCTGGGTGCCCAGCTTCGACGACTTCCCGCTGACCAGCGTCGAAGTCAAGGCCTCGCTCTTCCGCCGCGCCGCCGAGGAGGGCTGGACCGTCGTCCTCTCCCACGAGCCGCGGCGCCCGGTCGGTCGCCTCCTCGCCGACCGCGACCGCTTCCGCTTCGAGCCGATCGTCTAGGGCGCCAGCAGCGGCGCCAGGAAGGCCTCGGCCTGCGCGACGGTCAGCGGCCCCCGCCACACGGCGCGGATGACACCCTCGCGGTCGATGAAGTAGTGCGTGGGCAGCCCGTAGGCCTTGTAGGTGCGGAAGATGGCCGAGGTCGCGTCGAAGCCGATGGTGTAGGTGAGACCGTACGTGGAGGCGTACGCCGCGACGTCCTCTGGCACCGTCTCCTGGACGCTCACGCCGACCAGCGCCAGCCCGTCGGCCGCATGCGCCTCGTAGACCTGTTGCAGCACCGGCGTCTCGTACTGGCAGGGCGGACACCAGGTGGCGAAGAAGTTCAGCCAGACCGGCCGGCCGCGCAGGTCGGCCAGGCGGACCGGGCGGCCGTCAAGGTCGAGGAGCGGCTGGACGACGCCCTCGACCTCGCCCTCCAGCTCGGGCGCTCGATCGCCCGGCTTCAGTCCCTCGACCGGCGGACCGATGGCGAAGAAGGTGGTGCCCGGCGACGGCTGCGGCACGGCCGGGTTCGTGATCGGCGCCGTGACGAGGGCGATGACGGCGGCGGTACCGAGGACGATCACCAGCGCGAGCGCGATGTGCCGCCCGCTGAAGGGCCCGATGAGCCCGGGGCGCCGAGTGCGCGCGGGTTCGGTCATCCGCTCAGACCCGCGGCCACAGCCAGCTGAACGTCGAGGCGAGGACGAACAGCCAGTCGAACACCATCGCCACGCCGATGATGACGATGAGCCCACCCCCCACGATCTCGACCGTCCGACTGTGGCGCAGCAGGGGCCGGACGAGGGCCGGAGCCCGGTCGAGCGTCAGCGCCAGGGCCAGGAACGGGATGGCCAGCCCGATCGAGTAGAAGACGAAGAGGGCCACCGCCTGGGCGCTCGGCCCGAGCGAGGCGAGGCCGAGGATGGCGCCCAGGGTGGGCCCGATGCAGGGGGTCCAGCCGATGGCGAAGATGGCGCCCAGCCCGAAGGCGCCCGCGGGGGACGCAGCCAGGCCTGCCGTCGACCTTCGCGCCGCGACGCGGTCCAGCGGCCGCCAGGAGCGGGCCAGCGCGGTCAGCCGGATGACGCCCATCATGTTCAGCCCCAGGACGATGAGGATCAGCCCGCCGGCCTGGCGCAGGAGCGGCAGCGAGACGCCGATCGAGCCGCCGACGTAGACGGTCAGGCCGAGCAGCGTGAAGATCGCCCCGAAGCCGAGCACGAAGGCCAGGGCCGCCCGCAGCGCCCGCCAGCGACGGGTCCCCAGCAGGTCGGTCGTGCCGGCCGGCGCGCCGGCCACCGTGATGACCCCAAGCTGGCCGAGGTAGGCCGGCACGACCGGCAGCACGCACGGGGAGAGGAAGCTGATGATGCCCGCTACGAACGCGGCCGCGAGGGTCAGGTCGGGCATCCCGGGTCAGGCCAGGTGGCCGTCGAGCGTCCGCTCGAGGAAGACGCGCATGGCCCGGACGCTCGTCGCGAGGGGCAGTTCCTCGTCACCCACGATAAGGACCGGGATGCGCTCGAAGTTCAGGCGCTCGAGCTCCGCGTCGGCGGTGATGTCCACCTCGCGCACCTGCGCCGGGGGCCGTCCGGTCGCGCCCCGCTCTTCCAGGATGGCCTGGAGACCGGCGCGCGCCTCGACGCAGAGATGGCAGCCGGGCCGGGTGAGGAAGCGGATCGTCGGTCGGGACTCCATCGCCCGGGGATTGTAGGGCGGCCGGCTCCGTCAGCCGTTTTCCGGCGGCAGCGTAGGATGATGGGAGCGCGCCCCCGTAGCTCAGTGGATAGAGCGAGGCCGTCCTAAGGCCTGCGTCGGCGGTTCGAGTCCGTCCGGGGGCGCCAGAAACAGCACGCCAGGGTCGTCGGCGGCCTCAGCTGTCAAGTGGTTGCCGCCGAATATCAAGCCAGTTTAATCGTCACAGTGCTGGAAGCGTGCGCGAAGGGGCGTCGGGGGCGTCAGAGGAGCGCGCCAAGAACGCCTCCGACGTCGCGTCCGGTGCCATACTCCCGGCCATGGCGATCCCGGACTACCAGACGCTGATGCTTCCGGTGCTCCAACTGCTCAGCGACGGCCAAGTGCGACGGATCGTCCCCGACATCACGGACCCGCTCGCTGAGCAGTTCCACCTGACCTCGGAAGATCATCAGCGGATGCTCCTGTCCGGGAGTCAGTCGATCTTCGTCAACCGGACCCATTGGGCCGTGACCTACCTGAGCAAGGCGGGACTGCTCTCACGTCCGGCTCGGGGTCGGGTGCAGATCACCGACGTGGGACGTGAGGCCCTTGCCAAGAAGCCTGCCAAGGTCAACGTCGCATTCCTCATGGGCTACCCGGGTTTCGAGGCCTTCCGGGCGAAGTCGAAGCCGAAGACCGGGAGCGAAGGGGCTCCGGTCCCGATCCCCGATCAGAATCCAGAGGAACTCCTCTACCTGACCTATGACGCCCTCCGTCGGTCGATCGAGGCGGACATGCTGGACCGGCTCCAGGCGCCGGGATACCCATGGGAGGCGTTCGAGCGCCTCGTGGTCGAACTCCTCGGGGCGATGGGTTACGGGAGTTCTACCGACGAGACGTCGCTGCGCGTTACCAAGCTGACCGGCGATGAGGGTATCGACGGCGTGATCGATGAGGACAAGCTCGGTCTCGACGCTGTGTACATCCAGGCTAAGAAGTACCAGGCGAAGACCGGGGTTGGCCGGCCGGCACTCCAGGCCTTCGCTGGGAGCCTCGAGGGCCAACGGGCCAGCAAGGGAGTGTTCTTGACGACGTCGCACTTCACACCGGAAGCCGAGGAGTACGTGAGGCGAATCAGCCGACGGATCGTCCTTGTCGATGGGCGCACCCTTACTCGGCTCATGTACGACTACGGCATCGGCGTCCGAGCGGGTCGAAGCCTTGCCGTGAAACGAGTCGACGACGGCTACTTCGAAGGCGAGGTCTGATCGGCTCGGTCCTTCGCTTGGATGCTGCCGCGTACTACACGAGTGCGTCGTCCGCGTGCTGGTGCCGTTCCCCCAAGGCCGTCCGGAGGGCGCCAGAACAGCACGGTCGGGTTTCGCATCCGGCGCCCTACGCTAGCCTTCGGGCCGGACCTCCTGCGACGGCGTCTTCGACGCGCGGCGTCGGGTGGCCACGACGATCCCCAGGACGATCCAGCCGAGCCCGTTCAGGGCCACGCCGGCGAGCGCCAGGGGGCCGATGATCGCCGACAGGTCCGGTCCGAGGAACGCGAGCACCTGGTCCTGTCCGAAGAACGGGAGCACGGAGCCGATCGTCAGCGCGAGCGGGCCCAAGCGGCTCACGACACCCAGGCGCAGGGTCACCAGCCCGAACCAGGCGTCGGACAGCCACATGGCCGAGCTCGCGGCCATGTAGACGGGCCCGTAGTCCCCGACGCCCGGTGGCCCGGGCCGGCTGACCACGATGACGATCATGACGAGGTGCCACGCGTTGGCAAGCAAGGCCGGGACCGCGGCCAGCAGCGCGAGCGCCGGAGCAACCGACGCCTGTCGGCGATGCAGGGCGATGACGATCGCCATCGCGCCTGCGTTGAACAACGCCAGCCGGAGGTTGAAGAAGTCCGGGCCCCAGGGGATGAAGGGCAGGAAGGCCGCCACCAGGACGGCGCCGCCCAGGATCCCGAGGGTCCCGAGGGCCCGGCTCGTGATCGACGGTGCGGCAAGCGAATGAGCCACGGTTCGATCCCTCCGTACGTGCTCGGCCGCGGCAGTGACGGCCAGGTCGCCGAGGGTCCTCAGCCACGTTCTCGCGGCCCCGGCCGGCGCACCGCCGGTTCGCGCATCGCGGAGCTGGTCGCTGAAGAGCTGCACCATCTCGTTCGAGAACCGGGCCCGGAACTTGGCCGGGTACAGGCGCAGGAGCCAGCGGTACACGCGCTCGTGGCCCCCGTCCCGCGGGATCACTCGACGGCCTCGAGCGCCCACGGGCGTGCCGCGCGGACGAGGCTCTCGAGGCGACGGACCTCCGCCCCCGCCACGGCCCGCCCGGTCCCAGTGAGCCGGTAGTAGCGTCGGCGCTGATCGTCCAGCTCGGGGTCCGGACGCTCGTCGCACTCCTCGATCAGCCCGTCGTCCAGGAGTCGCCTGATCGTGGTGTAGACGCCGCCGGGTCCGAGCCGCGTCGCCCCCTCGGTCATCCGCACGATCTCGCGCATGATCGCGTACCCGTGCCGCTCCTCCGGGCCGATCGCGATGAGGACGTGCATCGCCGTCCGCGACAACGGTGGGACTCGTTGCGGCTGTTCGACGGCTTCCATGGCGCGGACTATATCAGACTCTGATGCATTGTCAACGAATAGATGTGACGGCCGGCTGCGCCGCGGTCAGGATCTCGGCCCTCGCGGAGGAAGCCGCCGTCGCGTCCCACGCGAATGCGTCGTCCGCGTGCTGGGCCTCCGCAGGATCGTGTTCGGGCTGACCCCGACCGCCTGATGGCTTCCGGGGGCGCCATCGATCAGCGGCTGGGGCTCTCCGACCGATGCAGCTCAGCGCTGATATGGGCGGTAAGCGCGAGCTCCGCTGTCGCGATCGAGATGTCGTAGCCGAGCGAGTCGCCGCGGAGCTCGTAGCGCCGAGTCGCCTGCCGGAGCTTGGCACCGGTGGCGGCCAGGCCGATCGCCGTCGACTCGAGCCGGATCGTCGCCCCGTCAACGCTCCCTTCGGACACCTCGGTCGCACCGGGCAGGGCGACCGTGACCTCCAGCGAACCGGTGGAGGTCACGCGCCAGATCCCCGACTCGCTGTGGAGCATCGTTCCGTCGCCCGCGGCTACGGCCCGCTGCCAGGAGTCGAGCGAGTTCGGGCTCCGTCGCGAGAAGCGGACCACTTCGTCGAAGTCCACCGCCCCCATCGACGGAAGCCTGGCCGTGCCCTTGCCGCGCCAGGTGCCCACGAGAGCGGTGAGCGTTGACAGGGCGCCGGCCGACTCTTGATCCTCCACGGGCGCCGGGCGCTAGCCAGTCCGGGCGATGATCGCCGACATCTCGTCCGCCCCGAAGGCGCGCATCGTGGTCGTCCGGATGTTGCCGGCGGCGCCGAGAGCGAGCGCGAACGCGGTCGCCGACTCGTCGTCCGGGAACTCTGACACGGCAACGAGGTCGCACGGCCCGATGGTCCACCAGATCGATACGATGCGGCCTCCGAACTTGGCAGCCAACGCCTTCCCAGCCTCGGCCCTGGCCGTCGTTTCCCGGTACCCCTTGATCCCCTGATCGGTCCAGTTGAGCAGCGAAACGTAGGTGGCCATCGAACCCTCCTCTGATGTCCCTGCGTAGCGGTCGGCGCTCCGCGGCGCCGCGCGTGCCACGCGGGCTATCATGCCGCACCTCGGGCGCTCCCGAAACCCCCACTGTAGCGGGGGAACTCCCACCGAGCGGTTCGACCGCCGGACCGACCGCGTGGGGCCGGCTCAGGGGACGATGCGCGTCCCCGCCCGGCCGGCCAGGGCAAGTTCCAGGTTCGCCGGCGCGGTGATGATCGCCTCCGAGCCGCCGCGCTCCAGGAACTCGAGGCAGGCCTCGATCTTCGGTGCCATGCTGCCGGGCATGAAGTGGCCGCCCTCGGCGAGGTAGGCGCGCGCCTCGGCGACGGTCAGGCGATCCACCCAGGTCTGGCTCGGCTTGCCCCAGTCGAGCGCCACCCGCTCGACCGCGGTGGTGATGGCGAAGACCTCTGCCCCCACGACCGTGCCCAGCAGCGAGGACGCGTAGTCCTTGTCGATGACCGCGGCGACACCGTGCAGGCTGCCGGTCTCGTCGGCCACGACGGGGATCCCGCCGCCACCCACGGTGATGACCACGAACCCGTCCGCCAGGAGGGCCTTGACCGCACGTTCCTCGACGATGCGCAGCGGGCGTGGCGAGGCGACGACGCGCCGCCAGCCCCGGCCGGCGTCCTCGACGACGTCCCAGCCGTCCCCGTCGCGCCGCTGCATGGCGCGCGCCTCGTCCATGAACGTGCCGATCGGCTTGGTCGGGCGCCCGAAGGCCGGATCGTCGCGCGCCACCTCGACCTGCGTGACCACGGTGACCGCCTGGCGGTCGAGGCCCATGCGCCGGAAGTCGTTGCCCAGGCTCTGCTGGAGCTCGTAGCCGATGGCGCCCTGGGTGTCCGCGTCGCACACGTCGAGCGGGACCTCGTGGAGTTCGTGGGCGGCGAGTTCGGAACGGCGCAGGATGAACCCGACCTGGGGGCCGTTGCCATGGCCGATGGCCACCTGCCAGCCATCGCGGATGGCGTTGGCGATGTGCACGCTCGTCTCGGCCAGGGCGGCGATCTGGTCCGGCACCGTCTGGTGGCGTGGGTCCTTGATCAGCGAGTTGCCGCCGATCGCGACCACGAGGGTCCTGTCGCCCATCGTTCGCTCTCCTTGCGGGCGCGGCGCCCGTGCCGTCAGGCCATCGTGAGGGCCATGACCGCCTTCTGGACGTGGAGGCGGTTCTCCGCCTCGTCGTAGACGACCGAATGAGGACCGTCGATGACCGCATCGGCGACCTCGATGTTCCGGTCGGCCGGCAGCGGGTGCATGTAGATCGCGTCCGGGCCGGCCAGCGCCATGCGGCGCTCGTCGGTGATCCAGTCGGTGTAGCGCGCCGAGATCGCCGCTCCCTCCGCGTCGTCCTTGGCCACGAGCAGGGGACCCCAGCTCTTGGCGTAGACGACGTCCGAGTCGCGCATCCCGGCGTCGAAGTCGTCCATCAGCTCGAACGCACCGCCGGAGCGCCGGGCGTTCTCGGCCGCCTCGGCCAGGACGTCGTCCATGAGCTGGAACTCGGGCGGATGGACCAGCCGGACGTGCATCCCGAAGCGCGTGGCCAGCAGGACGAGGTCCTGGGGCACGCTGATGGGCTTCTGGTAGCTCGCGGCGTAGGCCCACGAGACGGTGAGCGTCCGGCCGCGCGGGTCGCCCAGCTTCTCGCGGATGGTCAGCAGGTCGGCCAGGACCTGGTGCGGGTGATAGAGGTCGCATTGCATGTTGAGGACCGGCACGCGGCTCGCCTGGGCCACCTCGCGGATGTACTGGTTGCCCACGCCCCACTCGACGTGGCGGATGGCGATCCCGTCGTTGTAGCGACCCAGGATCTCGCCGATCTCGCGGGCCGTGTCGCCGTGGGCGATCTGGGTCGTGCGGGACTCGATGAACTGGGCGTGCCCACCGAGCTGGGCCATGCCCGCCTCGAACGAGGCCCGGGTGCGCGTGCTCGAGTAGAAGAAGAGCATCGCCAGGACCTTGTCGCGGAGGTACGGATGCGGCAACCCGAGGGCGCGCTGGCGCTTCAGGTCCATGGCCACGTCGAGCACGGTCTCGATCTCCTCGCGGGTCCACTCCCGGAGGCTGATCAGGTCGCGACCGCGAAGGTTCGTCTGCATCGTCATGTCCTCACTCCACCGCGCCGAGGACGAGCGCGAGGAGCGCCATCCGGAGGGGAACGCCGTTGAAGGCCTCGGCCCAGTAGCGCTGGTGTCGGGTCCCGTCGACATCGGCCGGCAGCTCGTCCATCCGGGGCAGCGAGTGGAGGATGATCGAGCTGCGCTTGGCCTTGTCGCGGAGCAGCTGCCGGGTGACCCGGTATGCCTCCGGCGTTCGGCCGGTCTCGCCGCCGCGCTCGACGCGCGACTGCGTGTAGTCGGCCTGGACGACCGGCTCCATGTAGATGATGTCCGCGTCGGCGATCGCGTCGGCGACCGAGGGCGCCTCGCGGTAGGCGACGTTCAGCTCATCGAGCTCGGCCTTGAACTCGGGCAGGAGGGCCATGTCCGGCGGGCTGACCACGATCGCCTCCGCGTCGAACTGCGACAGGGCGTAGAGGAGCGAGTGCATCGTTCGCATGCGCATGTCGCCCACGAGCAGGTAGGTGAGCCCGTCGAGGGTCCCCAACTCGCGCTGGACCGTGTACAGGTCGGTCAGGACCTGGGTGGGGTGCTCGCCCCACCCGTCGCCGCAGTTGATGACCGGGACGGACGCCCAGCGCGCCGCTTCAGCTGGGGCGCCCTGCTCGAAGTGCCGCATGGCGATGACGTCGCCGTAGTACTCCAGCATGTGGAAGGTGTCCTTGATCGACTCCTGGTAGAAGTCGCCGGCGCGGGTCATCTTGGCGTCCGCGAAGCCCAGGACGTGACCACCCAGCCGGTGCATCGCGGCCTCCGTCGAGAGGCGTGTCCGGGTGCTCGGTTGGTAGAAGGCCGTGAGCAGCGTCTTGTCCTTGAGCAGGTCGCCGTTGCGCCGGTCGGTGGCGTGCGGGCGAAGGTCGTCGGCGACCTCGAAGACGCGGAGGAAGTCGTCGCGGCTGAAGTCCTTCAGAGACAGGATGTCGCGGCCGAGAAAGCTCCTCATCGTCGTTCTCCCTCATGTGCATGGGACGGGTCGGTGGCCGGCGCGCCGTCTCGTCGGACGCCGGTGAACAGGACGGCGACCGTCTCGCCGGAGCCGACGACGCCGTGGCGCCGCAGCTCCAGCAGTCCGGCCAGGCCGGCGGTGCCGGTCGGATCGCAGTCGATGCCGGTCGCCGCGCGACCGAGTTCGTTCGCCTCCAGCAGCGTGGCCTCGTCGACGACCACGGGGCGGCCGCCGCTGGCCAGCGTTCCGCGCACGATGGCCAGCCAGTCGTACGTTTCGTCGTCGAGGATCCCGCCGGCGACGCTGTGGGGCTCGTGCTCCCAGGGCCACATGAACGCCGAGCGGTGACGGGCGGCCCAGGCGAAGTCAGCCTCGCTGGGCGGCTTCTCGTCCAGCCGCCGCGTCAGGCGCTCATAGGCTCGGGCGAGCGGTGCGACGGCCCCGGCCTGGACGGGATGGATCCGCGGGTCCGCCTTGCCCGAGCCCAGCAGTCGCGCCTCCGCGAGGCCCTGGATGCACGCCGAGGCCAGCGCGCCCCCGCCGACCTGGATGAACAGCCGGTCGAGGGTCGTGCCCGCGGCGGCGAGGTAGGCGGCCAGCTCGTAGCCCAGGGTCAGGCCCCCCTCGATGGCGAAGCCGTTCTCGTTGCCCTGGCACGTGAACGGGACGGCGCCGCGTTCGATCGCCTCGCGGAGCCGCCGGTAGGTCGGGTCACCGGGGACCCCGGGCTCGCGCTGGCACACCGTCAGGTGCGCGCCCAGCGTTCGCAGGCGGGCGACGACCGTGGGATGGGCGTCGGGCGGGATGAACACCTCGAGGTCGCGGCCGGCGGCCCGCGCGATGACCGCCGCGGCCAGCGCGGCGTTGCCACAGCTGGCGATCGCCAGCGGGCGTCGGTCGGCGCCACTGCCCGCGAGCGCCTCGGCCACCTCCAGCTCGAGGATCGTGCCCATCAGGTGGCGCGCCTTGTGGGAGCCCGAGACGTTGCCCGTCTCGTCCTTGACGTACACCCCGCCGCCGGCGCTGAAGCCCAGGCGTTGGCCCAGGGCGGCACCGCGGGCGAACGGCGTCACCCGGAACCCTGCCCCGTCCACCGCCGCGACGGCCCGGTCGAGCCGCTCGACCATGCCGACGTAGTCGCGATCCGTCCAGCCGCTCGCTGTTGCGACGTGAAAGGCGTGGAAGAGCGTGCGGTAACGGACGAAGGGGTTCGGCTCATCGCCGCTCGGGAAGGGCAGGCGGGCCGGGTCCAGGACGCGGCCGATGACGTGGTCGATGTCATCGCCGACCACGGCGCGCGGGCAGCGCAGCGGAGCCGGCTCCCCGGGGGCGACGCGATGGCCGCAGCCGGCGCAGACCAGCTCGATCGGACGCGGGCCGAACGGAAGCGCGGTCCCCGCTGACGCCGCGGGGGTCGCCGCGGCCCCGCCGACGCGGCTCACGCGGGCACTCCCGCTCGGGTCCGCTCGTTGAACTCGTCGATCATCTCGTCCCAGACGGGCATGATCTCGCGCAGCTCCTTCCAGAACGACGGTGCGCGGCGGCGCACGAACTCGTCGAACGAGATGCCCTGCTGCTCCACCCAGGTGAAGTAGCCGAGGTTGAAGATCCGGCGCCGTTCGACCGGCGTCAGGTCGAGCACGTGCTGGCTCTCCCCGGCGCCCAGCAGGAAGCGCCCGACCGTCTCCGCGGCGGCGATCTCGTCGAATCCGCCGGCGAAGTCGCGTGCCTCGGCCTTCTCGCGCTCGGTCCGATACATCGCCGCGCCGTCGGTCGCGACCGTGACGATCACGTCGTCGGGACCCAGGCCCTCGTGCCGCGCGATGGCGATCGCGGCCAGCACGTTGCAGATGCTCGAGAGCCCGAACGAGTCCAGCTGCTCGACGATCTCGGCCGGGACGCCGCGCCGGCGCACGAGGTAATCGCGCCCGACCGGGGTGTTGAACACGACGTTCAACTGGTCCGTGGCGTGGTCGGAGATGCCCACTACGACATCGGTGTTCATCACGTTGTGGATCAGCGGGATGTGCTTGTCGCCGATGCCCTGGATGTTGTGCTCGCCGAACCCGTTCTCGAGCATCGTGGGGCACTCGAGCGCCTCGACCGCCACGATCCGCGCGCCGAAGCGCTCCTTGAGGAAGTCGCCCGCACCGATCGTCCCCGCCGAGCCGGTGGCCGAGACGAACGCGTGGAGGCGCACCTCGCCGTGGCGTTCCTGCATCGCCTCGACGATCCGGCCGAGCGCGCGACCGGTCGCTAGGTAGTGGACCAGGTGGTTCCCGAACTCGGAGAACTGGTTGAAGATCACGTTGGCCGGGTCGCGCTCCAGCTCGGCGCAGCGGTCGTAGATCTCCTTGACGTTGCTCTCGGAGCCCGGCGTCCGAACGATGTCCGAGGGATCGGCCACCCAGCGGGCCAGCCAGTCGAAGCGTTCCCGGCTCATCCCCTCGGGCAGCACGGCCACGCCGCGGCAGCCCATGATGCGCGAGATCGCGACGCCGCCCCGGCAGTAGTTGCCGGTGGACGGCCAGACCGCCCGGTGGCTGCTCGGGTCGAACTGACCGGTGACGATGCGCGGGGCGAGGCAGGCGTAGGCGGCGAGGACCTTGTGCGAGGCGATCATCGGGAATCGGTCGCCCAGCGCGACGACGATCCGGGCGTCCACGCCGGTCAGCGACGAGGGGAGCACGACGTGCTCCGGGAGCGGGACCCGCCCGCGGCGGTCGGCGCCGTTGTACCAGTGGACGCGGAACAGGTTGGCCGGGTCGGCGGCGTCGGGGTCCACGCGGGCCATGGCCGCCACGGCCGCCGGCGGGACCGTCTCCGGGTCGGCCAGCTGCGCGAAGGTCGGCATGACGATCCCGGCCTCCGCGAATCGACGCACGGTGCGCCCGTAGACGCCCCGATCGACCACCTCTCGCTCAAGCCCGAGTCGCGCCATCGTCGGCTCCCGCCCCGGGTCGGCGCCGGTATCATCCGGTGGCGATCGGGACCAAAGGGACCGAGGCCGGGACCAACAGCATGGGTCACGACCGTCGGCTGTGTTTAGATTCGGACGGGACGAGCGCCCCCGAAAGGGCCACATGGCCCGCCCATGGCGCGAAGGATATCTCGATGGAGTTCACGCTCAACGGGCGCACGGTCGACATCCGGCCCCGGCCGGATGCGAGCCTCCTCGAGGTGCTCCGCGAGGAGTGCGGCCTGCGCTCCATGAAGGACGGCTGTGCCCCGGAGGGTTCGTGCGGGGCCTGTACCGTCGTGGTCGACGGTCGGGCCATCGTCTCCTGCGCCCAGCCGGCCGGCCGCGTCGCCGGCCGCTCGGTGGTCACCCTCGAGGGGCTTGCGCCGGACGCGCGCGCGCAGTGGGCGGCGGCATTCCAGGCGAGCGGCGCCGCGCAGTGCGGGTTCTGCTCGCCGGGGATCGTCATGAAGGCGGAGGCCCTCCTGGGTCGGCGGCCGGCCCCGACGCGCGACGAGATCGCCCGGGCGCTCACCGGCAACCTCTGCCGCTGCACCGGGTACGTCAAGGTGATCGACGCCATCGCGTCGGTCGCCGACGGCCGGCAGGCGCCCGCGCTCGACACCCGGGCGGGCCCGGGCGACGGGGTGGGGGATCGGAGCGTGCGCTACGACGGGGCCGCGCTGGCCCTCGGTGAGCACGCGTTCGTGGCGGACATGGCCGTCCCCGGGATGCTCCACGGGGCGCTGCGCTTCGCCGATCATCCGCGCGCACTCGTCCGCCGGATCGACGTGTCGCGGGCCGCCGTCCACCCCGGCGTGGTGCGGGTCGTCACGTGGCGTGACGTCCCGGGCGAGCGGGTCCAGGGCCTGCTGACACGCGACTGGCCGCTGCTCGTCGCCGAGGGTGAGACCACCCGCTATGTCGGGGACGCGTTGGCGGCCGTGGCGGCGACCAGCCGCCACGCCGCCCGTCAGGCCGCCGCGCTCGTCGACGTCGAGTACGACGTCCTGGAGCCGCTGACCGATCCGATCGTGGCACTCGTGGACGGCGCCCCGCGCATCCACGACTCGGGCAACCTGCTCTCGGTCAGCGCGATCCGTCACGGTGACGTGGACGCCGCTCTTGCCGCGGCCGCGCACGTGGCGACCGAGACGTTCGAGACGCAGCGCGTCGAGCACGCGTTCCTCGAGCCAGAGGCCGCCCTTGCCGTGCCGCGGAGCGGCGGTCTCGACGACGCCGGCGGGGCGGGGGAGCCCGCCTTGCGCGTCTTCTCGCAGGGCCAGGGCGCCTGGGAGGATCGCCGCCAGATCTCCTCGATCCTGGGCCTGCCGGAGCGCTCGGTCCGGGTGACGCAGGTCGCGACCGGCGGGGCGTTCGGGGGCAAGGAGGACCTGGGGGTCCAGGGCCATGCGGCGCTCCTGGCGTGGTCGACCGGTCGGCCGGTCCTCATGGCGCTCTCCCGGCGCGAGAGCCTGCGCTTCCACCCCAAGCGCCACCCGCTGACGATGACCTACTCGGTGGGCTGCGACGAGGACGGACGACTGACCGCGGTCCGGGCCCGCATCGTCGGTGACACCGGCGCGTACGCCAGCGTCGGGGCGAAGGTGCTCGAACGGGCCGCCGGCCACGCCTGCGGCGCCTACCGCGTCCCGAACGTGGATGTCGAGGCGCGGGCGGTCTACACGAACAACGCGCCCGGTGGGGCGATGCGCGGATTCGGCGTGCCGCAGGTCACCTTCGCCGTCGAGGGGCTAGTCGACGTCCTCGCCGAGCGGGTCGGTCTCGACCGCTGGGAGATGCGCTGGCGGAACGCCCTCGAGGCCGGTGACCGGTTCGGGACCGGACAGCGGCTGGGCCCCGGGGTCGGCCTCAAGCGGACGCTCCTCGCGGTCCGCGACGCGTTCCGCTCCGCCCGCTACGCGGGGATCGCCTGCGGAGCCAAGAACACCGGCATCGGCAACGGCGTGACCGAGCGTGGGCGCGCCGTGCTCCGGCCCGAACCGGACGGCACCGTCACGCTCTTCCACTCCTGGACGGAGATGGGGCAGGGGATCCACACCGCGCTGCGCCAGATCGTGTGCGGGGAACTGGGCCTGCCCGCCGATCGCGTCCGCGTCGTCGTCGATACGGACCATGAGCTCGACACCGGCCAGACGACCGCGTCGCGCGCCACGGTCCTGGGCGGCCGGGCGGTGCTCGACGCGACCCGGCGGCTGCGCGAGGCGCTCGGCCACGGGTCGCTGGAGGACCTCGTCGGACGCGAGTTCCCGGGTGAGTTCGTCGTCGACTGGACGACCGCCCCGGAGTCGGCGACCGAAGAGCCAGTGACGCACCTCGCGTACGGCTGGGCGACGCAGGTCGTGGTGCTCGACGACGAGGGCCGCATCGAGCGGGTCGTCGCGGCCCAGGACGTCGGACGGGCGATCAACCCGCTCGTGCTCGAGGGCCAGGTCGAGGGCGGCGTACACATGGGCCTCGGCTACGCGCTCAGCGAGGCGTACCTCGTCGAGGATGGCGTGCCGGTCAGCGAGTCGTTGAAGTCGCTGGGGATCATCCCCGCCGCCGCGATGCCAGCGGTCGAGTGCATCCTCGTCGAGGAGGCCCAACCGGAAGGCCCGTACGGGGCGAAGGGGGCAGGGGAGGCGGTCCTCGTCCCGACGGCGGCCGCGGTGGCCGGTGCCCTGCACGCGTTCGACGGCGTGCGGCGCACGCGCCTCCCGATGCGCGACTCGGCCGCAGCTCGGGCCGCCGTCCCGCGGCTGGACCGCTTGACGGCGCGGCGGGCGCCCGTCGCGGCGGGCTGCGAACGATGACGCTGCTCCTCAGCGGCGGGACGGTCGTCCGCTCACTGGCCCCGCCGGTCGTGGAGGTGGGTGACGTCCTCGTCGAGGGCGGGCGGGTCGTCGCGGTCGGCGGAGCGGCGCCGCAGGGCGTCGGGCGCATCGACTGCGGCGGGTGCCTCGTCATCCCGGGCAACGTCTGCGCCCACACCCACCTCTATTCGGCACTGGCACGGGGCATGCCGTACCGGCTGGAGTCGCCACGGACGTTCGTCGAGATCCTGCGGCGGATCTGGTGGCGGCTCGACCGGGCACTCGACGAGACGACCATCCGCGCCTCCGCCCTCGCCGGCGGCATGGAGGCGCTGCTGGCCGGGACGACGACGCTCATCGACCATCACGCGTCGCCGGGGGCCGTCGACGGCTCGCTCGATATCGTCGCCGACGCCCTCGGCGAGCTCGGGGTCCGGTCCCTGCTGTGCTATGAGACGAGCGATCGCGATGGACCGGCGATCGCCCGCCAGGGGATCGCCGAGAACGCCCGGTTCGTCGCCACGACGACGTCCGGCGCTCGTTCGCTAACGCGGGCCATGGTCGGGGCGCACGCCTCGTTCACGCTCTCGGAAGAGACGCTCGGAGCCTGTGCCGAGCTGTCCCGCGAGGGCGGTGTCGGCCTCCATGTCCACGTGGCCGAGGACGCCGCGGACGAGCGTGACGCCGAGGCCCGTTTCGGCCTGCGCGTCGTGCAGCGGCTCGCCGCGTCCGGCGCCATCGACCGTCGCTCGATCCTGGCCCACGGCGTCCACCTCGACCCGGCCGAGATCGAGATCGTCCGCTCGGTGGGTGCGACCGTCGTCCACAACGCCCGCTCGAACATGAACAACGCGGTCGGTCGGGCCGCCCTCGCCGCACTCGGCGAGCGGGTCGCGCTGGGCACGGACGGCATCGGGGCGGACATGTTCGAGGAGGGTCGGGCGGCCTACTTCCGGCGTCGTGAGGAGGACGTCCTGACGGGCATGACCTGGCCCCTCGAGCGACTGGCCGAGGGCGCGCGGGTCGCGGGCGAGGCCTTCGGCGAGCCGCTCCTGGGTCGCATCGAGCCCGGTGCGCCTGCGGACCTGGTCGTGCTCGGGTACCCGGCGGTCACCCCGGTCGACGCCTCGACCCTGGCCGCGCACTGGCTGTTCGGGATCGGCGCGGCGTCGGTCCGCGACGTCGTCGTGGCCGGCGAGCCGGTGGTCCGCGACGGCCGGTTGGTCCGCCTGGACCCGCAGGCGCTGGCAGCGCAAACGCGGGCCGGTGCGACGCGGTTGTGGGGCCGGCTCGAGGAGATCGACGTCCATCCCTTCGAGCCCGGTCGCCACGGGGAGGGTGCGCCATGGCGGACCTGAGCGTCGAGGTCGCGGGCATCCGCTTCTCCAACCCGATCCTGCCCGCGGCGGGGCCGCCCGTTCGCGACGGCCGGGCGATGGTCCGCTGCGCCGAGGGCGGCGCCGGTGGGCTGGTGTCCAAGACGATCTCGACCCGAGCCGCCGAGCCGCCCACGCCGAACATCGCGGAGATCCCGCATGGCATGGTCAACACCGAGCTCTGGTCGGAGTTGCCGCCGGAGCAGTGGCTCGAGCACGAGTACGCGCTGGCGCGCCAGACCGGCCTGCCGCTCATCGTCAGCCTGGGCTACAGCCCGGACGAGATCGCCTGGCTCGCGCCCCGGGTCCGGCCCTTCGCCGATGCGCTCGAGCTCTCGACGCACTACATCGGCGAGGACGCGGGCCCGATGGTCGCCGCGATCCGGGCGGCGAAGGCGGCGGTCGACGTTCCCGTCTTCGTCAAGCTGAGTCCGCTCGGCCGCGAGATGGTCCGGGCCGCCGAGCAGGCCGAGGCCGCCGGAGCCGACGGGATCGTGGCCATCAACTCGTTCGGGCCGGTGCTGGCCATCGACCCCGAAACCCGGCTGCCGTACCTCGGCGGCTCCGATGGCTACGGCTGGCTCTCCGGGCCGGCGTTGAAGCCACTCGCGCTCCGCTGCGTCCGCGACATCGCTCGCGCCGTCCGCGTGCCGATCATGGGCGTCGGGGGCGTCAGTCACGGGATCGACGCCGTCGAGATGCTCATGGCCGGCGCATCCGCAGTCCAGGTCTGCACGGCCGCGATGCTGCGTGGGCCGGGCGTCTTCGGGAAGATCGCGCACGAGCTGGACGCCTGGCTCGACGAGCACGGCTATGCGACGGCGGCGGAGCTGCGCGGTCTGGCGATGGCCGATCAGCCCGCCGCTTGGTCGGCCGGGAAGCCCGTCGTCTCGGAGGCACCGTGCAACGGTTGCGACCTGTGCGCGGTGTCGTGCCCCTACGAGGCCATCACGGTCGTGGACAAGCTGGCGGTCATCGACGAGCAGCTGTGCACGCGCTGCGGCCTGTGCGTCACACGCTGCCGGCGCGGGGCGATCGAGTGGGTCTCAGCAGCGCCATGACGGCTCCTTACGCGTTCCTCGCCGATCTGCGGGCCGAGGTGGAGATCCCCAAGGACGGCATCCTCAGCCGGACGGTGTTCAGCGACGGCCGGCTGAAGGTGGTCATCTTCGGCTTCGACGCCGGACAGGAGCTGTCCGAGCACACCGCGGCGATGTCGGCGGTCATCCACATCCTCGAGGGAGAGGCCGAGGTGCTGCTCGGCGATGACCGGCGCGAGGCCGGCCCCGGCACGTGGATCCACATGCCGGCCGGGATGCGTCACGCGCTCACGGCGCGGACGCCAGTGGTCATGCTCCTGCTGCTCCTGCGCGACCGGCCCGAACCCCCGGCCTGAGGTGCGGCCGGCGCCAGTCCGGCTAGACTCGCATCCCATGCTGTCCTCCGCCGATGTCGACGAGCCGCTCGAGCCACGCGCCCGGCGGGGCCTCGCGGGGGTGGCACTGCTCCTGGTCGTCGCGCTGGTCGTCACTGCCGCCACGTGGTACGGGTCAGCACCGGCCGCACCGGCCGTGCCGTCCAGCACGACGGGCGGCGAGTCGGCCGCGGCGGCCCCCCGTGGTGACGTCGATGCCCGCATCGTCGGCTTTGCACCCGCCGACTGGGACCCCGCCATGCAGAGCGACTACGGCTCGGCGATCACGATCGCCCAGGTCTTCGAGTCGCTGACCGCGGTGGACGCGCAAGGCGCCGTGCAGCCCGCCCTCGCCGCGACCTGGTCGGTAGAGGACGGAGGCCGGCGCGTCGTGTTCGCGCTGCGGCCGGGCATCACCGACTCGGCCGGCACGCCGATCACCAGCGCGGACGTGGTCGCGAGCTGGCTGCGCCTGATCGACCCGGCGCGGCCCTCACCGCTGGCCTCGCTCCTCTCCGACGTCGTGGGTGCCAACGAGCGCCTTGCCGGGCGCAGCGGCCCTGACGGCGTGGGCATCCGGGCCGATGGCGATCGCGTCGTGGTCGATTTCCGCCGCCCGGCCGCGTACTTCCCTTCGGTGGCCGCCTCTCCGTCGCTGGCCGTGCTGCCCGCCGCCGCCATCGTGGCCCTTCAGGGCCAGGGTCCGTTCCTGCCGCTCGGTCTCGTCGTCTCCGGTGCCTACGTCCCGACCAGCCAGACCACCACGGCGATCCGGCTGGAGGCGAACCCACGCTACTGGGCCGGCGCGCCTGCGCTGAAGGTGCTCGAGATCGTCTTCGACCTCGGCGAGACGTCGATCGTCGAGGCCTTCGAGGCGGGCGACATCGACTACAGCCGGCTGGACGCCTTCGACGCCGGGTGGGTGCGCTACGACGCCGACCTCGGGCCGCAGCTGCTGGAGCGCACCGAGCTGACCGTCGACTACTACGGCTTCGACACCACGAAGCCGCCCTTCGACGATGCCCGCGTCCGGCGGGCCTTCGCCCAGGCGATCGACTGGCACCGGCTCGTCGAGTTGACGACGCCCGACGCCATCGGCGCCACGTCCCTGCTGCCACCCGGCATACCCGGTCGCAGCGACACGGACTTCACGCCCTCGTACGACCCCCAGGCCGCCCGTGCCGCCCTTGCGGAGGCGGGCTATCCAGGTGGAGCGGGCTTCCCCGAGGTCGCACTCGTCACGCAGGGCTACAGCTGGGACGAGCCCATCGCCGCCGAGATCGCTCGCGTGCTCGGCGTCCAACTGCGCCTCGAGCTGATGCCGTCCGCCGAGTACTTCGCGCGGCTCGAGGAGCCCGATCGGCCGGCCTTCTGGGCGATGTCCTGGGTCGCCGACTACCCCGCCCCGCAGGACTTCCTGGGCCTCCTCCTCGAAACCGGGAGCACCAACAACTACGGTCGCTGGAGCGAGCCGCGCTACGACGCCGCGCTCGATGCGGCCGCTGCCACGGGTAACCCCGCCGAGCAGCAGGCGCGCTACGCTGACGCCCAGGCGATCGTCCGCGACGAGGCGCCGGCCATCGCGGTGGCCTACCGCGCCGGCTGGGCGCTGGCCCGTACGGGCCTCGAGGGCACCGCGGTGTCGGGCACCGGCATCCTCCGTTTCGCGGGCCTGGACTGGGCCGACCGATGACGCGCCGCTTCGCACTTCTGGTCGCCGTGCTGGGGCTGGTGTTCGGGGCATCGGTCGCCGGGCCGGTGGCAGGGGCCGCCACGAGCGTCACCTTCGAGGCGCCGTCGGTCGAGGTCCGCTTCGGCCAGGCGATCACCTGGTCACAGGGGTTCGGTTCCGCGACCCCGCCGGCCCGCGTCGAGTTGATGACGCGCCTCACCGGCACCGAGACGTGGTTCGTCCAGGAGGTCCAGGCGCGCGAGGTCGGCCAGGCCACGACGGGCGGCTCCGCGTACCGGGTCGACTTCATCGATGGCGGCTTCTACCTGCCCAACGGCGTCATCGACTACCGCTTCCGCGTCACCACCCCCGACGGTGTGGTCGACGGCCCGCGGGCGACCGTCCGCATCGAGGACGATCGCGTCACGTGGAAGACGCTCGAGGGTGACGTCGTGCGCATCCACTGGTACGAAGGCAGCGAAGCCTTCGCCCGGCGCGCCCTGCGCTTCGGCGAGGAAGCCGTCGCCTCGGCCTCCGCTCTGCTCGGCGTGACGGAGACCGAACCGATCGACTTCTACGTCTACGGCGACCCGACGCTGCTGCAGACCGCGATCGGGCCGAACACGAAGGAGTTCGTCGCCGGCCGCGCGATCGCCGAGATCCGGACGCTCTTCGGGGCCGTGGCGCCCGACCAGATCGGCAGCGACTGGGTGCCCGTCCTCATCACGCACGAGCTGACCCACCTCGTCTTCGACACGGCCACGCAGAACGTCTTCCATGATCCGCCCCACTGGCTGAACGAGGGCCTCGCGACGTACCTCTCGGAAGGCTTCGGCTCCGGCGATCGGCAGCGCGTCGCCAACGCGATCGAGCGCGGCACGCTCCTGCCGCTCGATGCGCTGGCATCCGGCTTCCCGCAGGCGCGCGAGGAGCTGTTCTACCTCGGCTACGCCGAGGGGACCGCGGCGGTCGACTTCTTCATCCGGAGATACAGCGAGGCGAAGCTCGTGGACCTCATCCGGAGCTACGCGGACGGCGTCACCGACGACGAAGCGTTCCGCGCCGCCACCGGCGCCGGCATCGAGGCCTTCGGGCAGGCATGGCTCGAGGACATCGGTGCGCGTGAGCCGAAGGCGTACGGCCCGCAGCCACCGGCGCCCGGGCCGACGCCAGCGGACTGGGCGATCGGGGGCGGTTCGGCCACGCCCGCTCCGACCGAGGGCAGCGGCGGCCCCACGCCGTCGGCCACGCCCGGGCCCGACGGCGGCGGCGCGGCCCAGACCGGGTTCCTGGTCGGCGTCATCGTCGCGGCCCTCTTCGTGATCGCGGCCGGCGTCATCGTCGTCATCGTGCGCCGTGGCCGTCCCGCGTCGTCCGCAGCGGCGCCGCCGGCCGGGCCGGAGGACGGACCGTGAGCGGGCTGCTGGCGCGCCTCCGACGCATCCCGAGCTGGCAGGTGACCCTCGGCGTCGCCCTGCTCGCGCTCGGTTTCCTCATCGCCATCCAGCTCGGCACGGAAGGACCGCGCATCCGCTACAGCAGTTCGGAGCGCCCGCCGCTCCTCGAGACCGCCAACGAGCTGCGCGCGGCGCAGGAGCAGCTTGAGGCGCGCATCCTCGAGTTGCGGGCACAGATCGGGGACGCCGAGGCCTCGGCGGAGGGCAACGACGAGCGCGTGCGCCGCCTGAACGACGAGTTGCGCGACGCGCGCCTGGTAGCTGGGCTCGTGGAGCTCGAGGGTCCCGGTCTCGTCGTCCGTCTCGACGATTCGACCCAGCCGGTGCCACCCGATGTCGCGGCGGCCGACTACCTCGTCTCGGCCAACGACCTGCGCGACGTCCTCACCGAGCTGTGGCTGGCCGGTGCGGAGGCCATCAGCGTGAACAGCGAGCGCATCGTGGCGAGCACGGCGCTCACCGACATCGGCTCATCGGTCCTCGTCAACAGCTCCTACCTCCAGCCGCCCTACGACATCTCGGTCATCGGGCCGCCGGAGCTCTACGACCGGCTGACGACCGCATCGGGCTTCATCGACTTCACCCGGACCCGGGTCCAGGGGTACGGCCTGCAGCTCGGCTTCGTGCCGGCGGGCGACGTGGTCGTGGCGGCCTACTCGGGTGTCATCAACCTCGTGCAGGCCCGCCCGGTGCCCAGCCCGTCGAGCGCGCCGTGAAGGCGCCCCGCGCCCGGGCCGCCATGACCGTGGTGGCCTTCATCATGGGTCTGCTGTTGGTCCTCCAGCTGCGCGCCCAGGGTTCGGCCGGCGGCCTCGGGCAGCTCAGCACGCAGGACCTCACGACGCTCATCGCGAGCCTGAACCTGGGCAACGGCCAGCTGCGCGACGAAGTGGCCCAGCTGGAGGCGCAGTTGCGCGACATGAGCGACGCGACGGCCAGCGGCCGGACCAACGTCGGACAGCTGGAGGCAGATCTGCTGCGCCTGCGGCGCTGGTCGGGGCTCGAGCCGGTGCAGGGGAGGGGCGTGGTCGTCGTCATCGACGGCCCGATCACGGCCGATGCCGTCAACGACCTGGTGGACGAGCTCCGCTTGGCCGGCGCTGAGGCGATCGCCATCGGGGATGTCCGCGTGGTGCCCGGCTCCGTGGTCGGGGGCGAGCCCGGCGCGCTGGTCCTGGTCGGCGCGCCCCTCGGGCCGGAGATCCGGATCGAGGCCATCGGCTCGCCCTCGGCGCTGCAGGCCGTCCTGAGCCGTGCCGGCGGCATCATCGGGCGGATCGCCGTGGCCCAGCCCGATGTGGTCATCGAGGTCATGCCGCGCGAGACCCCGCTGGTCCTCCCGGCCACGACGCGCGACCTCCGCCCGCAGGACGCGAAGCCCCGCATCTGACGCCTCTGCTATCCTCCGGCGTCGTGCGAGACCTCAGCCAGCGCGCCCTGGACACGGCGGTCCAGCGGGGCGCCACGTATGCCGACGTGCGCGTGGTGCGCCGTGCCGAGGAATCGATCTCCGTGAAGTCCGGCCGTATCGAGGCCGTGGCCTTCGGCGAGAGCGAGGGCTTCGGGGTGCGCGTGCTGGTGGACGGCGCGTGGGGCTTCGCCGCCTCGAGCGGGCTGACGATGACCGAGGCCGACCGCGTGGCCGGCGATGCGGTGCGCATCGCACGTGCCTCGGCGACCACCCTGCGCCGGCCCGTCGTCCTGGACGACCGGCCTCCCGCGCACGGCTCGTACCGCACGCCGTACGAGGTCGACCCCTTCGCCGTGCCCGTCGAGGAGAAGGTGGCCGACCTGATGGCCGCCGAGGCCGCCATGACGCGCACTCCGGGCATCGCCTTCGCCGAGGCCAACTACTCCGCGCAGCGGGAGTGGAAGTCGTTCGCCGCCAGCGACGGCTCGGAGACCGACCAGGAGATCACCCACGTGGTGGCCAACATCGAGGCCAATGCCGTGTCGGGCGACGAGCTCCAGCGCCGCAGCTACGCCGATTCGGGCCAGGCGGCGGGCTACGAATGGGTGCGCGGCCTCGACCTCGCCGGCAACGCCGAACGCATCGCGCCCGAGGCGGTGGCGCTCCTCTCGGCCCCGCAGTGCCCGCCCGGCCGGCGCACGATCATCCTCGACCCGTCACAGCTCTACCTGCAGGTCCACGAGAGCTGCGGCCACCCCACTGAGCTGGACCGCGTCTTCGGCACCGAGGCCTCGTACGCGGGGACGAGCTTCCTGACCACGGACAAGCTCGAGAGCGGCTTCCGCTACGGCTCGGACCTCGTGACCATCGTCGCCGACGCGACGGCGCCGGGCGGCATGGGCACCTTCGGCTGGGACGATGAGGGCGTTGCCGCGCAGCGCGTGCCGCTCGTCCAGGACGGCATCTTCAGCGGCTATCTCAGCTCGCGGGAGACGGCGCCGCGCATCGGCCGGCGCAGCGGGGGCACCATGCGCGCCGATGGCTGGGACCGCATCCCGCTCATCCGCATGACGAACGTCAACCTCCTGCCCCGCGAGGGCCTGAGCCTCGACGACATCGTGGCCGACACCGACGACGGCCTCTACCTGGCCTCCAACCGCTCCTGGAGCATCGACGACCGGCGCCTGAACTTCCAGTTCGCGACGGAGGTGGCCTACGAGGTCAAAGGCGGCAAGCTCGGTCGGCTCTTCAAGAACCCCACCTACACGGGCATCACCTACGAGTTCTGGCGCTCCTGTGACGCGGTCGCCGACGCCCGCAGCTACGTCATGATCGGCACGCCGAACTGTGGCAAGGGCGAGCCGGGGCAGGTCGGCCACGTCGGCCACGGCACGAGCGGCGCGCGCTTCCGCGACGTCCAGGTCGGGGTTGGCAGATGGTGATCGCGGCGGGCGAGGAGATGCTCGTGCTCGCGGATCGGCTGCTCGGCTTCGCCGCTGCCGAGGGCGCGAGCCAGGCCGAGGTGCTCGTCGACGCCGACGAGTCGGCGCTGACGCGTTTCGCCAACAGCGAGATCCATCAGAACGTGGCCACGCTCGACCGGCGCCTCAGCCTTCGCTTCGTCGATGGCCGGCGGGTCGGCTGCGCGGCCACCAACCGCCTCGACGAGGCGTCGCTGCGGCGGCTGGCCGCCAGCGCGGCGCGCACGGCGCGCCTCCAGCCAGAGCTGGAGGAGGCCGTCGAGCTGCCCGAGCCGGGCCCCATCACGCCCGTGGCTGGCGCCTACAGCCCCGGCACCGCGTCGACGTCGCCGGAGATGCGCGCCGCGGCCGCGCGCGAGGTCATCGCCGCGGCCGACGCGGCGGGTGTCCTCGCCTACGGCTCCCTCGCCACGCACCTGGAGCGGGTCGGGATCGTCAACTCGAAGGGCGTGCGGGCCTTTGAGGAGCGGACCTGGGCGCAGCTCATCACGGTGTGCATGGGGCCGGACGGCGAGGCTGGCTATGCGGAGGCGGACGCGGTCGACGCGACGACGATCGATGCCGCTGCCGTGGGACGCGAGGCGGCCTCGAAGGCGCGCCACTCTCGCGGCGCCGTGGCCGTGGAGCCCGGAGATTACCCCGTCGTGCTCGAGGAGTACGCCGTGGCCGACGTGCTCGATACGCTCGGCTATATCGGCTTCTCCGCCCTCGCCGTCCAGGAGGGGCGCTCGTTCCACGAAGCGGGGCGGGTCGTCGGCTCCGAGTTGGTGACGATCGTGGACGACGCGAGGGACCCAGCCGGCATGCCTGCCTCGTTCGACTACGAGGGGGTCGCCAAGGAGCGCGTGACGCTCATCGAGCGCGGTGTCTGCCGCGACGTCGTCTACGACGCACAGACGGCCGCCCGCGCCGGCCGTCGCTCGACGGGCCACGGCCTGCCCGCGCCGAACCCCTGGGGCCCCTTCCCGCTCAACCAGCTCATGGCCGCCGGCGAGACGCCGCGCGATGACCTCGTTGCCGGCCTCGATCGGGGCCTGCTGGTGACGCGCTTCCACTATACGAACACCGTGCACCCGAAGCTGGCCATCATCACCGGCATGACGCGCGACGGGCTCTTTCTGGTCGAGGACGGGCGGGTCGTGGGGCCGGTGCGGAACCTGCGCTTCACGCAGAGCTACCTGGCGGCGCTCGCCGGCGTGGAGGCGGTATCCCGCGAGCGACGGCTCCTGCGCGGATACCTCGGGCCCGTGGTCGTGCCGGCACTGCGCCTGAGCGCCTTCACGTTCACCGGGGCGACGGAGCATTGAGCAGGACCATGGCCACGCCGCGGCCGGTGCTCGAACTCCGCCTGGGGGACCGCATCGAGCTGGCCCGACCCCACCCCTGCGGCGAGCGCCGCTGGTCGGTGGTGCGCCTGGGCGCGGACATCGGCCTCGTCTGCGACGGCTGCCGCCGCCGTATCCTGCTCGCACGCGGCGACCTGGAGCGGCGCTTCCGCGGGTACGTCGAACGCGGACCCGAGCCCGGATCGACCGCATGAACGAGCTCGAGCAGACGCGGCTGGCGCTCGACGACGAGCCGGCGCCCGATCACGCATCGAGCACTTTCATCGCCGAAGAGGCGGCCGGTCTGTCCATGGTGGAGCGCGCTGTCGAGCTGCGCGGCCCGGCCGTGGCCGAGGAGGAGGCCGAGGGCCCGGCGGTCGATACCACGGTCGCCGGCGTCCTCAGGAACCGCCGCTTCCTCGCCCTCTGGCTGGCCCAGGTCGCCAGCCAGATCGGCGGCAACATGGTCCTCTTCGGCCTGACCGTGCTGGTCAGTGCGAGGACGAACTCGAACTCGGCGGTCAGCCTGCTGATCCTCAGCTTCCTCGTGCCGGCCGTCGTCTTCAGCGCCCTCGCCGGGGTCTACGTGGACCGGCTCGATCGGCGCAAGGTGCTCATCGCCACCAACGTCGCGCGTGGCCTCGCCTTCGTGGCCATGGTGGCCGTGGACAGCCAGCTGGCCTACATCTACCTGCTGACCATCGTGGTCTCCACGCTGACCGTCTTCTTCGCGCCGGCCGAGGCCTCGATGATCCCGGTCCTCGTGGACCGGCGCCAGCTGCTCGCGGCGAACAGCCTCTTCACGCTGACGTTGCAGGCCTCGTTCGCCATCGGCTTCGCGCTGCTCGGCCCGCTCGTGGTGGGCGTCACGAGCGTGAACGCGCTGATCATCCTGGTGGCCGGGCTGTACTTCGGGGCGGCCGTCCTGTGCTTCATCCTGCCACCGGCGCCAGTCCCGCAGCCCGGCGAGAGGCTCTCGGCCACGCGCGCCATCGGCGAGGCCGAGCAGGCGGTCGCCTCGACGTTCGGCGAGCTGCGCGAGGGCCTGCGCTTCATCCGCGACAACCCCAGCATCTTCTGGTCGCTCAGCTACCTGGCCATCAGCGCCTCCCTCATCGGCGTCCTCGGCGTCCTCGGGCCCGGCTTCGCACGCAACTCCCTGGGCCTGACCGACGAGGGCCTGGCGGTCGTGCTGCTGCCGCTCGGGGCCGGCTTGGTGATCGGCATCCTGTTGCTCAACGCGTACGGGCGCTACTTCTCCCGGCGGCGCGTCATCGAGGGCGGCATGGTCGCGCTGGCGGTCTCGCTGGGCATGCTCGCCCTCGCCCAGCCGATCTCGATGTTCCTCAAGGGCACCACCGACGGGACGACCATCGGCGGCCTGGTCTCGCTGCTCGGGATCGTGGTCATGCTGGCGCTCGTCTCGGGGGTGGCCTACGCCCTGGTGGCCGTGCCGGCGCAGACGCAGCTCCAGGAGGAGCTGCCCGAGGAGATCCGAGGGCGCGTATTCGGCGTGCTGAACATGCTTGTCAACGTGGCCAGCTTCCTGCCCATCATCCTCGTCGGCCCGATCGCCGACCTCATCGGTCCGGAGTTGGTCATCCTCGCCTGCGCCGCCCTGGTCCTGGTGGCCGGCTTCCGCTCCATCCTCGCCGCGCCCACGCTGGCCTTCGCCACCGCCGTCCCCAGCCACCTCGAACCGGCCGATCCGGTGACGGTGACCACGGGGCCCCGCCGCCGACCCCCCGCTGGCGCGGGCCCCGACGCACCCGAAGGCGAGGCACGCCGATGAGCCGTGTCGCGGTCATCTTCACCGGCGGCACCATCGCGATGCGCGTCGACCCGGTCCTGGGCGGCGCCGTGCCGGTCCTCGACGGGGCCGCCATCCTGGCGCGCACCGACGGCCTGGCCGAGATCGCCGCCGTCGACGCCGTCGACTGGGGCCTCGTGCCGGCCTCGCACCTCTCCTTCGCGCAGATCCTGGACCTCGCCGCGACCGTGCGCCTGCGGCTCGAACCACCCGACGTCGTCGGAGCGGTGGTCGTACAGGGCACCGACACGATCGACGAAACGGTCTTCGCGCTCGACCTGCTCGTGCCGGGCTCGAAGCCGGTGGTCGTCACGGGCGCGATGCGCAACGCCGGGGAGGAGGGCTACGACGGACCGGCCAACCTGCGCGACGCGGTGCGCGTCGCCGCGGCTCCCGAGGCCCGCCATCAGGGTGCCCTCGTCGTGATGGCCGGTTCCATCCTGCCCGGCGACGACGCCACCAAGACCCACACGGACGCCTACGGCACGTTCCAGGCGCTCAACGAGGGGCCCATCGGATCCGTGCTCGGGGGCCGGGTGCGGATCGTGCGCCGTCGGGCGCGCCGACGCTGGCTGCCCGCCATCCCCGAGGCGGCGGCCGAGCCGATCGACCTGGTGACCGCGCTCGTCGGGCAGGACGGGCGACCGCTGCGGCTGGCGCTGGCGTCGGAGACGCGCGGCATCGTCGTGGCCGCCACCGGCGCGGGCAACACGCATCCCGACCTGCTCGAGGCGGCGAAGGAGGCGATCGCGGCCGGCATCCCCGTGGTGCTCACGACGCGCTGTCCCGCGGGCGAGGCGCGCCCCGCCTACGCGTTCCCCGGCGGCGGGGTGCACTGGGTCCGCGCCGGGGCGATCCTGGCCGGCCCGCTTGGCGGCGCGAAGGCGCGCATCGGTCTGGCGCTCGGCCTCGGCGCCGGGCTCGACCCCGGAGGGCTGCGGCGGTTCTTCGCCGGATGACCTACCTGAGCCGCGCCGACCTGCTGGTCGTCGGGCGCATCGCGACCCTCGCCGGCGAGGCCGGCCTGGGTTGGGTCGAGGCGCTCGCGGTCGGGGAGGGGCGGGTGCTCGCCGCCGGTCCGCTGGCCGAGGTAGGGGTGCTCGTCACCCGCGGCACACGTTGGCTGCGGATCCCGGACGGGCATGTCGTGGCGCCCGCGGTCACCGACGCGCACATCCACTTCCTCGAGGCCGCGGTCACCGCGGATGAGATCGACCTCGAGGGGACGACCACCATGGAGGAAGCGCTGGCCATCGTCGCCCGCGCGCACGAGGCACGGGTCCGGGCCGGCGACCGCGCGGGTTGGCTGTTCGGCCACGGCTGGCTGGCCGATCGTTGGGGCCGGCTGCCCGCCGCGGGGGCCCTGGAGGCCGTGGCGCCCGGCCGCCCCATCGCCCTCTGGGCCCACGACCACCATGCGCGCTGGATGAGCCCCGCGGCGCTGGCCGCGTGCGGCATCGACGCCGGCACGCCGGATCCGCCCGGCGGCATGGTGGGGCGGGATGCGGACGGGCAGCCGAGCGGCGTCCTCTTCGAGCACGCCACGCGCATCGGCGTGGAGGCCGTCCCACGTCCCACGTCCGAGCGCCTCGCGGAGGCGGTCGTCCGTCACGCCGACCGCCTGGCCGCCCTGGGCATCGCCGGCGTCCATGACCCCGGCGCGACCGCGCCGGACCCCACCCTGGAAGGCGGCCTGCTCGTCTACCGGCGCCTCGCCGCCGCGGGTCGCCTGTTGTTGCGCGTCCATGCCGGCGTCCGCGACGAGCAGCTGGAAACGGCCGTGGCGGCCGGTCTGCACAGCGGCGAGGGCGTGGCGCCGGCGGATCCGGGCGACCCCCAGGCGAGGCTCTCAGCGGCGCGCTTCCGGGTCGGCTGGCTGAAGCTCTTCGGCGACGGCAGCGTCGGCTCGCGCACCGCGGCGATGCTCGAGCCCTACGCGGCGGACCCCGGGGGTCGCGCGTTCCCGGCCGGGCCACGGGGACGCCTGCTCGAGTCGCGCGAGCGGATGATCGAGCGCGTGACCGCGGCTGCGGAGGCGGGCATCGCCACGATGATCCACGCCATCGGCGACGGCGCCGTGCGCACGACGCTCGACGCCTTCGCCGCCGTCACGGCGGAGCGGTTGGCCGACCTGCCATACCGGCCGCGCATCGAGCACGCCCAGCTCATCCACCCCGACGACGTCGGCCGCTTCGGGCGGCTCGGTGTCGTGGCTTCGCTGCAGCCGGTCCAGCTGCGCAGCGACGAGACCATCATGCGGCGGGCATGGGGCGACCGCACGCGCCATGCGTTCGCGCTGGCCAGCCTGGAGGCGACGGGCGGCCTCCTCGCATTCGGCACCGACGCGCCCGTGGAGCCGGCGGACCCCTGGCCGGGCATCGCGATGGCCGTGACGCGGCAGGCCGCCGAGTGGGGTGACGGGGTCCCGCCCTCGACGCCCGAGGAGTCCATCACCCTGGACCGGGCGCTCCGCGCGGCGACCTCGGGTCCCTGGCGGGCCGCGCGGGACGAGCTTGGCGGGCGCCTCGTGGCCGGTTCGCCGGCCGACCTTGTCGTGCTCGACGCGGCTGTCATCGACGAGCCGGTGCGCCCCGGCGGCGCGCTGGCCTTGGCGCGCCCGCGCCTGACCCTGCTCGACGGCGAAGAGCGCTACCGGGAGGCCGGCTTCGACGCGTGAGCAGCGCTGTTGCACAGACGCACCGCCGAGCGCGGACGGGCCCCGTTCGGCAAGGTTGCGTGCAAGGAGCGGCGCGTTCCATTGCGCCCAAGGCCTCCGCGACGTCACCCGGTTCCCCAGGTGAGACAGCTCGTCGCGGGGGCCGTTCGATTCCCCGGCCGACAGAGCCCGCCACGGACCCTCTGGTATCATCCGCAGCCGCGGGCGGCTAGCTCAGCTGGTTAGAGCACTTGCTTGACATGCAAGAGGTCACTGGTTCGAGTCCAGTGTCGCCCACCATCGCGAAGCAACGCGCCGAGCGGGACGCGACGATCAGCAGTGAGCCGATCCACCAGAGAGTCGGGGCCGAGGCTGGAAGCCCCGACGGAGCGGCGGGACGTCGCCACCACCCGTGAGCGGCCGGTGAACCGGCCCGGGCGCCGCCCGTTAGCGCGGCCACGAGAGCGTCGCCGGCGCGTCCGGCGGCGAAGGCGGGTGGGACCGCGGGAGGCACAGCCTCTCGTCCTGTCGATGGACGAGAGGCTGTTTCGATTCCTGGAGGTCGGACGATGGCAGAAGCGCAGGGGCAAGCCCCGCCGGACGAGGAGGTCCTCGTCGCGCCCGAGCGAGGGTCGGTCGAGGAGCTGCTCGACGCGAGCGCGGGCGACCCGCTCGACCCCATGCGGCACTCCGCCGCGCACGTCATGGCCGAGGCGGTCATGGACCTCTTCCCGGGCACGAAGCTGGGCATCGGTCCGGCCATCGCCGATGGCTTCTACTACGACTTCGAACTGCCGCGGGCCTTGACGCCGGATGACCTCGCCGCCATCGAGGCGCGCATGGCGGCGTCGGTCGCGGCCGACCATGCCTTCGTGCGCCACGAGCTGCCGCCGGAGGAGGGGAGGGCCTTCTTCGTCGAGCGCGGTCAGCCGTACAAGGTGGAGATCCTCGACGACCTGGGCGTCGCCGCCCGGGCGGCCGGCCGGCCGATGCCGCCGGTGACGACCTACGAGCACGGCCCGTTCATCGACCTCTGCCGAGGTCCGCACGTGGCTTCCACCGGGCGCATCGGCCCTTTCCGGCTGCTGTCGGTGGCCGGTGCTTACTGGCGCGGCGACGAGAAGCGGCCGATGCTCCAGCGCATCTACGGCACGGTGTGGGCGACCCAGGAGGAGCTGGAGCGCTACCTGTGGCGGCGCGAGGAGGCGAAGAAGCGCGACCACCGCAAGCTCGGTCGCGACCTGGACCTGTTCAGCTTCCACGCCGAATCGCCGGCCGCCCCCTTCTGGCACCCACGGGGCATGGCCCTCTGGCGCGCCCTGGAGGCCTGGTCACGCCAGGTGCGGCTGGAGGGCGGCTTCGTGGAGGTGCGCACCCCTGCGGTCGTGCGCAAGGAGCTGTGGGAGACCTCCGGTCACTGGGCCCTGTACCGCGAGAACATGTTCGTCTTCGAGGACGGCGACCACCTCTCGGGCCTCAAGCCGATGAACTGCCCGGAATCGATGCTGATCTTCCGGACGCAGGTGCGTTCCTATCGCGACCTGCCGATGCGGCTGGCGGACTACAGCTGGCTCTTCCGCAACGAGCGAACCGGCGCGCTGGCCGGCATGTTCCGCGTACGGCAGCTGACCCAGGATGACAGTCACGTCATCTGCCGCGACGACCAGGTGATCGAGGAAGTGAACCTGGCGCTCCGGCTGGTGCGCCGTCAGTACGGCCCGTTCGGCTTCGAGCCTCGCTTCAAGCTCGCCACGCGACCGGAGAAAAAGCTGGGCACCGATGAGTTCTGGGAGATGGCGGAGGGCAAGCTGGCCGAGGCGCTCCACGGGGCCGGCATCGCCTACGCGGTCGATTCGGGCGGCGGTGCGTTCTACGCCCCCAAGATCGACGTCTTCGTCGAGGATGCGTTGGGCAGGGAGTGGCAGATGGCCACCATCCAGCTCGACTACCAGCTGCCTCAGCGGTTCGAGCTGGAGTACCGCGCCGCCGCTGGCGGGGTCGAGCGGCCGGTCGTCATCCACTATGCGATCTACGGCAGCTTCGAGCGTTTCATCGGCATCATCACCGAGCACTATGCCGGCGCGTTCCCCTTCTGGTGCGCGCCGGTCCAGGCGGTCGTCGTACCCATCGCCGACCGGCATCTCGATGCGGCCGGCGAGCTGGCCGGGGTCCTCCGCGCGCGCGGCCTGCGGGTGGAGGTGGACAACAGCTCGAACCGCATGCAGAACAAGATCCGGCTCGCGCAGGAGCAGAAGGTGCCCTACATGCTCGTGTTCGGTGATCGCGAGGCCGAGGCACGCACGGCGTCACCGCGGACGCGCGGCGGCGAGCAGCAGCCGGCGGTGGGCTGGGAGGAGCTGGCCGAGCGGCTGGCGGAGGAGGCGGCCGCGCGGCGGCCGGACTGAGCGTGTTCGGCTTGCACCGAACACCTTCGGCTCGCGTTGCGGCTCTCGGAAAGCCCGTGCTATAGTCCCGCGGGCAACCGACGCCGAGAGTCGGCCTTGTTCGCGCGCCTGCCGGCCCCCAAACGCACGGAAGAGGAACGAGCCTGAGTCGAGACCTGCGCATCAACGAGATGATCCGCGTCCCGCAGGTGCGGGTGGTGGACGAAGACGGGAGCCAGCTCGGGGTGATGCCCACCGTCGAGGCTCTCAGGCTCGCGCAGGAGAAGGGGGTCGACCTCGTCGAGGTGGCTCCCATGGCCGCCCCGCCGGTCACCCGCCTGCTCGACTACGGCCAATACAAATACGAGCAGACGCGCCGTGAGAAGGAGGCCCGCCGCCACCAGCGGTCGGTCGAGTTCAAGGAGATCCGCCTCAGCCCGAAGATCGGCAAGGGTGATTTCGATACCAAGGTCCGCCGCGCCACCCAGTTCCTGGAGGACGGCGACCGGATCAAGGTCTCGTGTCGCTTCCGCGGACGCGAGTTGACACATGCCTACCTGGGCCGCGATCTGCTCCTCAAGTTCGCCGAGCAGGTCGGCGAGCACGGCGCCATCGAGCGCCAGCCCCTTCTCGAGGGGAAGTCGATGTGGCTCGTGATCACCTCGACGCACAAACCGAAGAGCCATGCCGCCGGGCCGACGGACGACGGGGCGGGCGCCCCGCTGCCGGTCCCGCCACTACCCGTCGCACCGGCCTCAGGGCTGGGTGCGGCACCGGACGAGGCCCCGCCGGCCCCGCCCCCCGCAGGAGACTGACGACCGTGCCGAAGATGAAGAGCCACAAGGCGACCCAGAAGCGCTTCGGCGTGACCGGGGGCGGCAAGGTCGTCCGGGTCAAGGCCTGGCGGGGACACCATCTGGAGCTGAAGTCCTCACGCCGCACGCGCCGGTACGCCGGCAAGGCGGTCCTCGACACCACGCACGCCGCGCAGATCCGGCGTCTGCTGCCGTACCTCTAGGAGCACCACGAACCGATGGCACGCGTCAAGCGCGGCGTCGCCGCCCACAAGCGACACAAGCGTCTCCTCAAGGCCGCCGAAGGCCGCAAGGGCACGCGCTCGAAGCTCATCAAGCCGGCGCGAGAGGCACTCCTCCACGCGATGGCCTACAGCTACGTGGGCCGCAAGCAGCGGAAGCGCCAGATGCGCGGCCTCTGGGTGGTTCGGCTGAACGCCGCGGCGCGCCTCAACGGTACGACGTACGGACAGCTCATCAACGGGCTGAAGACCGCGGGCGTCGCCCTCGACCGCAAGGTCCTGGCCGACATCGCCGTGCGCGATGCGGCGACCTTCGCCCGCATCGTCGAGGTCGCCCGCCCGTCCTGACGGCGAGCTGAGCCGGCGGTCGTGGATCTCGCCTCGGTCAGCGCCGATCTCGCGGCGCTCCGCCAGCGCGCCCTGGCGGCGGTGGCCGACGCCGACGATCTCAAGGAGCTGGAGGCGGCCGAGACCGCCTTCGTCGGTCGCAAACAGGGAGCCCTGACGGCGGTCCTGCGCGGCATCGGGGCCCTCCCGGCCGAGGATCGGCCGCGCGTCGGCGCCATCGCCAACGAGGTGCGCGAGGCCGTCGAGGAGGCCATCGCGGAGCGCCGCGCCCGTCTCGCCGCGATCGCGCTCGAGGTCCGCCTGGCCGCCGAGCGGGTCGACGTCACGCTGCCCGGACGCCCCCTGCGCCGCGGTTCGCTGCACCCGCTCGTCGAGACCACTCGCGAGATCGCGCGGATCTTCGGCCAGTTCGGATTCGTGGTCTACGAGAGCCCCGAGGTCGAGACCGACAGCCTGAACTTCCAGGCGCTCAACATCCCCGCCGACCATCCCGCCCGCGACCTGTGGGACACCCTCTACGTGGACGCGCCCACCAACGACGGGGATCGGTTGCTGCTGCGCACCCACACCTCGCCCGGCCAGATGCGGGTGATGCGGCAGACGCGGCCGCCCATCCGGGCCCTGCTGCCCGGTCGCTGCTTCCGCCACGAGGCGGTCGACGCCAGCCACGGCTTCGAGTTCTTCCAGGTGGAGGGACTCATGGTGGACGAGGGCACGACCATGGCCCACCTGCGTGGCCTGCTCGACGAGTTCGCCCACGCGCTCTTCGGCGCCGGGCGCCCGACGCGCTTCCGGCCCGGCTACTACCCCTTCACCGAGCCCTCCGTGGCGTTCGACATCCAGTGCGTCGTGTGCGACGGCGGGGGCTGCCCGGCCTGCGGTCGCAGCGGCTGGATGACGATCCTCGGCGCGGGCATGGTCCACCCCGTCGTCCTGCGCAACGGCGGCATCGACCCGGAGGTCTACCAGGGCTTCGCCTTCGGCATGGGCATCGACCGCATCGCCATGCTCCGCTACGGCATCAACGACATCCGCTACTTCCTCGAGAACGACGCGCGCTTCCTGGAGCAGTTCTGATGCGCGTCCCGCTGTCGTGGCTGCGCGAGTACGTCGACGTCGACCTCAGCCCGGAGGCCCTCGCCGAGCGCCTGACGCTGCTGGGCATGGAGGTCAAGGGCATCGAGCGCCGCGGCGACGATTGGCGCGATGTCGTAGTGGGGGAGCTGCTGGCCGTGGAGCCGCATCCCAACGCCGACCGGCTCTCGCTGACGAGGGTCCGCGTGGACGGTGGCGGCGGCGTGCTGTCCATCGTCTGCGGCGCCACGAACATCGCCCCGGGACAGCGCGTCCCGGTCGCCCTGCCCGGTGCGATGCTGCCTGGCGAGCGGCGCATCGAGCGCACGACGAAGATGGGCGTGGTCAGCGAAGGCATGCTCTGCTCCGGCGACGAGCTGCGCCTGACGACCGACGCCGAGGGGATCCTCATCCTGCCCGCCGGCACGCCGCTGGGAGCGCGACTCGCGGACGTCTATGGCGATGTCGTGCTCGACGTGGACGTCAAGCCGAACCGCGGCGATGCGCTGTCGCTGCTGGGGCTGGCCCGCGAGGTGGCCGCGGCCACCGGCGCCATGGTGCGCTGGCCCGCGATCGACGTCGCGGAGAGTGGCGACGAGGCGGCTTCCCACCTGGTCGTCGAGGTCGAGGACCCGGCCCTCTGTCCCCGGTTCGTCGGGCGCTGGATGGATGGCGTGGCCATCGGCCCCTCGCCGCTCGACGTCCAGCTGCGGCTGATGGCGGCCGGGATGCGCCCCATCTCGAACGTCGTGGACGCGAGCAACTACGTCATGCTCGAGCTGGGCAAGCCGATCCATACCTTCGATGCCGCCGCCGTTGCGGGCGGCCGCCTCATCGTGCGCCACGCCCGCGCCGGCGAGCGGCTGGAGACGCTCGACCACGTCGTGCGCGAGCTGACGACCGACACGCTGCTCATCGCGGACCGGACGGGACCGCTGGCCATCGCCGGGGTCATGGGCGGCGCCGCGAGCGAGGTCGGCGAGGGGACGACGGCCATCGTCATCGAGTCGGCCATCTTCGATCCGGTCAGCATCCGCCGCACCGGGCAGCGCTACGGCCTGCGCAGCGAGGCCAGCCTGCGCTTCGAGAAGGGCCAGGAGCATCGCCTCGCCCGCCTGGGCGCGGACCGCACGGCGCAGCTCATCGCGGCCTGGGCCGGCGGGCGCGTGGCGCGCGGCGTGGTGGACACCGACCCCGTCGAGCCGCCGCCGCGCCGGGTCCCGTTCCGGCCGTCCCGCGTCGGCCGCCTGCTCGGCGTGGACGTGACCGCTGACGAGCAGCAGGCGCTGCTCGCGCGCGTCGGGATCGCCACCGAGGGCGCGGTGGCAGGCGACCTGGTGCCCATCGCCAGAAGCTCCGACCTGATGGCACTCGACGCGGTCTCGGCGGCTGCGGCGCTCGTGGCCATCGTCCCCGGTCACCGCCGCGACATCGCGATCGAGACGGACCTCATCGAGGAGGTCGCCCGCGTACGCGGTTACGAGACGATCCCCGGCGAGCGGCCGGCGAGCTCGATGCCCGGCTACCGTCCCGACCCGCGCCGCGGTCTCGACGACCTGCGCGAGCTGCTCGCCGGTCGAGGCCTCGACGAGGTCGTGACCCATGCGCTGATCGGGCCCGAAGACCACGGCCGGCTCGGCCTTGCCGCCGACGACCCGGCCACGATCCGCGTCGCGAACCCGGTCTCCCTGGAGCACTCGCAGCTTCGCCGCTCGCTGTTGCCGGGGCTCCTGCGGGTCCTGATCGAGAACGAGCACCAGCGCCGGCATGACGTGGCCCTGTTCGAGGTCGGGTCGATCCATCGCTTCCGGGACGGCGCACCGGTCGAGTCGCTCGTGCTCGGCATCCTGCTCGCCGGGGACTGGGTGCCCGGGGCCTGGGACCAGGCTGCCCGCGGCGCGGAGATGGCCGATGTCGTGGGCCTCCTGGCCTGGCTGGTGGACCGCGCAGGCGCCGGACGCCTCGTGGCCGAGACGACCGCGTCGTTGCCCACCGTCGAGCACCCGGGTCGGACGGCGCTCCTTCGCCTCGTGTCGTCAGGTGCCGAGGTGGGGCGTGCCGGCGAGCTGGATCCGCGACTCCTGGCCGCCGTCGACGCGCGGGCGAGCCGAGCGGCCTTCGCGACGGTGGACGTAGCCGCGCTGCTGGGGGCCGTGCCAGCCGTGCGCCGGCTCGTGCCCCTGGCTCGCGTACCGGCCGTCGAGCGTGACCTGGCGGTGGTCGTGGGCGACGATGTGCCCGCCGGCGCGGTCGAGGCGGTCATCCGCGACGCGGCCGGGCCGATGCTGCGCGACGTCCGGCTCTTCGATCGCTACCGGGGCGCGCCGCTGGGGGCGGAGGAGTCGAGCCTCGCCTATCGGCTGCGCCTGCAGGCCGGCCGGACGCTCACCGACGCCGAGATCGAGGCCATCGTCGCCGGCGTCGTGACCGCCCTGGGCGAACGTCTCGGGGCGCGTCTGCGGTCCTGAGGGCCGGTCCGGGTCTGTTGCCCGTGGGGATGACGCGCTGCTACGCTAGGCCACCGAGTCCCCGAACACGGAGTCGTCATGGACATCGTCGGTCTCGTCCAGAGCATGACCGCAGCGGACATCCTCCTCCTGCTGTTCTTCGCCGCGGCGTTCGTCTTCGGCTTCTTCCAGGGCGTGACGCGCGGCCTGATGGTGTTCGGCACGTGGGCCTTCGCCTTCGTCCTGGCGGCGAACCTGTGGCAGCCCCTGGGCACCTGGCTGTCGGGCTACTGGACGCAGTTCGAGACCGGGTACAGCGAGATGCTGGCCTTCGGCATCGCTTTCACGGTCGCCCTCGTGCTGGCCAGCATTGCCGTCGCCGTCTTCACCAAGCGCGCCCCGCTGCTCGGCCGCTGGCCGATCCTCGACGAAGTCCTGGGCGGGTTCCTCATGCTGGCCGTCGCCCTGCTCCTGGTCGCCGGTGCGATCATCGGCCTCGACACCTTCTACGCCGGGCGCCCACTCCAGGGGATCGTCGACGTCTCCTGGGTCACGGGACTGCACACCGCCCTCGTCGATTCGGTCGTCGGCGGCTGGGTCCGGGACACGATCGTGCCGTTCGTCCTGGCGGTGCTCGCCCCGTTCATCCCGGGCGAGATCCGACAGCTCGTCCTCGGCTGAGCCCCGCCGATGCGCGGCCCGACGGGCGCGCGACCGGGATGCACGAGTCGAGGACCGGCCTCTCTCCGCTGCCGCGGTCCTTCTTCACGCGCCCGACCATCGAGCTGGCGGTGGCCCTCCTCGGCGTGCGCCTCGTGCGGCGCTGGGAGGACGGCACCGCGAGCGTCGGCGTGATCGTCGAGACGGAGGCATACGGCGGTCCCGCGGATCGCGCCAGCCACGCCCGCGCCGGGCCGACCCGGCGGAACGCGGCGATGTTCGGGCCGCCGGGCCACGCCTACGTCTACCGCGTGTACGGACTGCACACATGCCTGAACGTCGTGGGCGCCGCTGACGGTGGGGTGGGCGCCGTGCTGGTGCGGGCGGTGGCTCCGCTCGAGGGCATCGTGGCCCTGGCTGTCCGCCGGACGCCCCCCGCTCGGACAGCACCGCCGCGGGCACGGCTGGCGGCGGGCCCGGGCAACGTCGGGGCGGCCTTCGGCATCGGCCTCGAGCTCGACGGCGCCGACCTCACGGCTCCCGGGCCGCTCTGGCTGGCGGCGCCGGCGGCGGGCATGCGGGAGGCGCTGCTGGCCGACGGTGTGGCGGCTGCCGCGCGTGTCGGCGTCGCCTATGCCGGCGCCGGCTGGTCCGACCGGCCCTGGCGCTTCGGCGTGCGCGATCACGCCTCGCTGTCGCGCCCCTTTCCGCGGAGCGGCTGAGTGGACACCAAGTCCCAGGCGCTGCTGGAATTCCCACAGGTCCGCGAGCGGCTGGCGGCGAACACGAGCTTCGGGCCCAGCCGCCGGCTTGCCGATGCGCTGAGCCCGAGCCCGGAGCCGGTCATCGTGGGGCGGGGCCTCGATGAGACGGACCAGGCCCGCGGACTCCTCGCGGAGCGGCCCGGCGTGGGCATCGGTGGCGCGCGCGACATCGGGCCGGCCATCGAGCGGGCTGCCCGGGCCGGGCGGCTCGAGGCGGCGCAGCTGGTGGACGTGATGGTCACGCTCGAGGCGGCGACGCGCCTCGCCGACGCGCTGGGCGACGAGCGGCGACCGCTGCTGCGCGAGCTCGGCCGGCGCATCCAGCCGCTGCCGAACCTGCGGCTGCGCCTGGAGACGAGCTTCGATCCGGCGGGCGAGATGCTCGACTCGGCCTCGCCGGCGCTGGGCGGGCTGCGTCGCGCGGTGCGCGTCGCCTACGAGCGGTTGCGCTCACGCCTCGAGCAGATGGTCCACGGCGCGGAGTTCTCCGGCGCCCTGCAGGAGCCGATCGTCACGCTGCGCGACGGCCGCTACGTCATCCCCGTGCGCGCCGAGGCGAAGGGCCGGGTGAAGGGCATCGTGCGCGACCAGTCGGGCAGCGGCCAGACCCTGTTCATCGAGCCGCTCGCCGTGGTGGAGCTGGGCAACGCCTGGCGCGAAGCCCAGTTGGCCGTGCAGGTCGAGGAGGAGCGGGTCCTCGACGAGCTCTCGGCGCTGGTGGGCGCGCAGGCCGCGGCGCTCCGCGCGACCCTCGGCGCGCTTGCCGACTTCGACTTCTGGTCGGCCAAGGCGCGCCTGGCCGGCGAGCTCGACGGCGTGCGCGCGGAGACGGCGACCGTCCCCGAGGTCGAACTCCTCGGGGCCCGTCATCCCGGGTTGACGGGGCGCGTGGTACCCATCGACGTCCGGCTCGGCGGCGACTACACCGCGCTCGTCATCACCGGGCCCAACACGGGCGGCAAGACGGTCGCGCTGCGCACGCTCGGCCTGCTGGCCCTCATGCACCAGGCGGGGCTCCACGTGCCCGCCGCGACCGGTAGCCGGCTACCCGTCTTCCGTGACATCTTCGCCGACATCGGCGACGAGCAGTCGGTGGCGCAGTCCCTGTCCACCTTCTCCGGGCACCTGCGCTCGATCGTGCGCATCGTCGCCTCGGCCGGGCTGGGCTGCCTGGTACTCCTCGATGAGCTGGGCGCCGGTACCGACCCGACCGAGGGTTCGGCACTGGCCCAGTCGCTGCTCGATCACTTCATCCGCGCCGGGGCGCTCGTGGCCGCCACGACCCATTACGCGGAGCTGAAGACGTACGCGCACAACACCCCGGCGGCGCGCAACGCCGCGGTCGAGTTCGACCTCGAGACGCTCAGCCCGACATACCGTCTCACGATCGGGCTGCCGGGCACCAGCCAGGCCTTCGCCATCGCCGAGCGGTTGGGACTGCAGGCTGACCTCGTCGCCGACGCCCGCTCGCGCCTCTCGCGGGCGCAGGTCGAGTTCGAGGCGACGCTGGCCAGCATCCGCGAGGCGGGGGAAGCGGCCGACGCTGCCACCGAGCGTGCCCGTCTGGCCGAGGCCCGGGCGCGCGAGGCGCAACAGGCCGCCGAGATCGAGCGGGCGCGAGCGCGCCGCGAGCGCGACGACGCCTTCATGAGCGCCCGCGAAGAGGCGGATCGGGCGCTGGCCGCCGTGCGTGAGGAGATCCGCGTCACCCGGGCTGCACTCGAGCGCGGCGCGCTCACCGTGGAGCGGCTCGATGCCCTCGACGCGGCGCTGGACCGACGCCTGGCGGCCATCCCCGCCCCGCGACGAGCCCGCTCACGCCCCGAATCGGCCGCGCAGGCGGTGGCCCCGGCCTGGCGTGTCGGCATGCACGCACGCAGCGGGAGCGGTGGGTGGGAGGGCCGGATCGCCGTGATCGAGAAGGACGGCCGCCGGGCGACGCTCGAGGCCGGCGGGATGCGCGTCGCCGTGGAGGTGGCGGACCTCGTGGCACCGACCGGCGCGGCGACGCCGGCGCGCGCCGACGGAGTGGTCGTCGCCGCCGAGCCACGATCCGGCCGGCGGGGTGCTCTGGGGGCCGCGCGCCCGACGCGGGAGGCACCGCCGCGTGGCGTCCAGGCCACGCTCGACCTGCGAGGGGCGCGGGTGGACGAGGCGCTCGAGACCCTCGACCGCTATCTGGACCAGGCCGCGGTCGCCGGCGCCGTGCGCCTGACGATCGTGCACGGCCATGGCTCGGGCGCGCTGCGCGACGCGGTCCGCGCACTCCTGTCGGGGCACCCGCTGGTGAAGGAGTGGCGGCCGGGTGAGCGCGGCGAGGGCGGCGACGGCGCCAGCATCGTCCTGCTCTAGGCGTCCCCGCAGGCGAGCCCCCGATCAGGTCGGGGCGGGCGTCGGTGCGGGGATCGCGGTGGGCCTCGGCTTCGGCGTGTGCTTCGCTTGTGGCGCGTCGGTCGGGAGCGGCGTGTCGGGCGGGAACGGCGTGTCGGGCGGGAGCGGGGAGGGGGCAGGAACACAGGTCTCTGTGGGCGGGAACGGGGCGCCCCAGGTGGAGCCGTAGGGGTGGTAGCCGAGATTGTAGAAGTAGGTCGTACGGGTGCCCTTGGGACCGCCACGGACGCCGGGGCCCTGCTTCGCGCGCTCGATCCAGCCCCGGTTCGCTTCCTGCCAGAGCGGGAAGGCCGACTCCACGCGAGACAGGTCCAGGAAGCCGCGGGTGACCGGCGTGCCGCTGCAGCCCTCGGCCCACAGCAGCCCGGACTCCTCCTCGATCTGGAGGGCGAACTTCGTGTCGTCGGGGATGCGCGGCTCGGTGCCCTCGATGAACAGCTCCTCGATCGTGCTGGTCGTGAACGCGCCCGGCGCCATGCCGGTGAAGGCATCCACGGTCGCCTCGGTGATGCCCGTGGGCCGCACGAAATCGCGGATCTCCCACTGCTTGGTCGCCTGCACCAGGAAGCCCTGCCACACGGGCGCCGGCACGTCGAGCGAGAAGACCGGATTGCGCGGCGTACTCACCTCGGTGTTGTCGCTGTTGCCGTTCCAGGCGCCCACCGCGAGGGCGTACTCGCCGCGCTTGCGCCCCTCGGCCGTGGGCGGCGCGATGTAGCCGTAAGCGTTGAGGTCCTTGGCGTCGTTGTTGGTACCGGTCTTGAGGGCCGCCGGCCGCCGCTTCCCGTCCTTGTCGAGGATGTTGAACTTGCCCCAGAAGGGGTTGATCTTCGGGTCGGTGTTCCCCTCGAGGATGTCAGTCATGATGTAGGCCGCCTGCGGGCTGACGCTCTGCTCCCCGGCCGGGGGGGTGTAGGGCGAGACGACGTCCTTCCCCTGCGCGTCGAGCACCCGCAGGATCGCCGTGTGGCCGATGTACCGACCGCCGTTGGCGATCGTCGCGTAGCCGGTCACGAGATCCACGGGATGCGTCTCGACCGTCCCGATGGCCATCGAGAGTCCGGCATCGGTGCGCTCACGCTGGAAGCGCAGGCCCATCTTCTTGGACGCCTCGAAGACGTGGTCGATGCCGTTGTAGGCGAGGGTCTTGATGGAGGGGATGTTGAGCGAGAACTGCAGGGCGCTGCGGACGCGGACCGGACCGCGCTCGAGGTTGTCGAAGTCGGTGGGCACGTACTCCTTGCCGCTGGCGGCGAAGTTCGTCGTGACGTCCATGAGCATCGTCGCCGCGGTGATCGTGCGATCGTCGATGCCCGTCACGTAGTTGAACGGCTTGAAGGCCGAGCCCGGCTGGCGCCAGCCGTCGGCGAGGACGTCGAACTGCGGCTGGAACTCTTTCGTGGCCTTGGTCGCGTAGTAGTCGGCCGATCCGACGTAGGCGACGATCTCGCCGGTCTCGTAGTCCATCGCGACCAGCGCGCCGTTGAAGACGTTCTTGGTCCGCAGTTTGGCCATCCAGGACTGGTACTTGACGCCGATCTTCGCCGCGTAGGCCTCGGGATCCTTGGCGTGGGGCAGGATGGCGGCGGCCCTGACCCAACGCTCGCCGAGCACCTGGAGGCGCCAGTCGAGGGTGGTGATGATCTTGAGGCCGCCGTGCTCGAGGGCCGGGCAGGTCCCGGCCCCGGGATCGCAGAGGACCGACGTCAGCTGCTCGCGCACCTGCCACACGAAGTGCGGCGCCTTCCAGGTGGGCACGGCACGCGGGGCGAGGATGATCGGCGACGCCCGGGCCTCGTCGAAGTCGGCGGCGGAGTAGCGGATGCCGCGTTCGTCGCTGATCGGCGTGCGCCCCTCCTCCATGAGGTCGAGCACGAGGTTGCGGCGCCTGGCGATGTCCGTGTCGGCCGGCACGATGAGCGTCCCGTCCTCCTGGGCGACGGCGTTGCGGACGAGGTCGAAGCTCGTGGGCGACTTGGGGATGGCGGCCAGGACGGCCGCCTGGACCAGCGTCAGGTCCTTGAGGTCGGCCACGGCGAAGTAGTCCTTCGCGGCTGCCTTGATGCCGTAATCGTTGTTGCCGTAGAAGTTCTGGTTCAGGTACGCGGTGATGATGCGCTGTTTGCCCTCGAGGCCGGGGTAGGCCTGCGTGACGCGCACCGACTGGATGATCTCCTTGATCTTCCGCTCGACCGTGCGCGCCGGGTCCTGCACCAGCGTCGCGTCGAGGAGCCGCTGGCGCACGAGCTGCTGGGTGATCGTCGACCCGCCGCGAGGGTCGCCCCTCAGGGTGGCGACGGCCGCGGCGGCGATGCCCACCGGGTCGAAGCCGGTGTTGGTCCAGAAGGACCGGTCTTCGACCGCCGTCGTGGCGTCGAGCAGGACGGGCGGGATCTCGTTGAAGGTGACCGTCTCGCGCCGCTGGTCGCCGAAGCGCGCCAGCTCCACGATGCCGGTGCGGTCGTAGATGATCGACTGCTCGTTGAAGGCGATCTTCTCGAGGTCCGTGGCGTCGGGCAGGTCCCGGCTGTAGAACGCATAGGCCGAAACGGCCCCCACGAAGGCCACGCCGGCGACCGCGACGAAGGTGACGAAGAGGAACAGAGGGAGAATGACAGCGGCGGCACGAGCCGCCCCTCCGCCGCGCCGTCGGCCGCCGTTGCGGCGACGCGCGTTGCGGCGCGCGAGGCTGGTTTGCATACGGCCCGGGACTCTACCATACTCAGCCGGCTGTTCCGTTCTCATGGGCGCCGGCGACCCGCGCTCGGTAGTGACGCGCGACGGGATCGCGTCGTTCCGCCCAGGCCGCTGCACCGAGGTCCGCTCGCCCGCCGATGCCCGCCCCCCTCGACTCCCGCCGGTTCATCGAGGAGCTCGGCTGGCGCGGCCTGATCCAGGACCGCACGGCCGGTCTCGAGACCCGCCTCGCGCGCGGACCGATCAGCGCCTACGTCGGCTTCGACCCGACCGGGCCCTCACTGCACGTCGGGCATCTCGTGCAGGTCTTCCTGCTCACGCACCTCCAGCGGGCCGGAGGGCGGCCGGTCGCCCTGATCGGCGGCGGCACCGGCATGATCGGCGACCCGACGGGCAAGAGCGCCGAGCGGAACCTCCTCGACGATGCGACGCTCGACGCGAACGGGGCGCGGTTCCGCACCCAGCTGGGGCGCTTCCTCGACTTCTCCGCCGGCTCCGCCGGGGCGGTCATGCTCGACAACCGCGCCTGGTTGGGCCGATGGTCGCTGCTCGAGTTCCTGCGCGACATCGGGAAGCATTTCACCGTCGCCTACATGTTGTCCAAGGAATCCGTCCAGCAGCGCATGGCGGCGGGACTCTCCTTCACCGAGTTCAGCTACATGACCCTGCAGGCGGCCGACTTCCTGCACCTCTTCCGTGAGCACGGGGTGGAGATGCAGATGGGCGGCGCCGACCAGTGGGGCAACATCACTGCCGGTCTGGAGCTGATCCGGCGCGTCGAGGGGCGTGAAGAGGGGGAGGAGCCAGCCGCGTACGCGCTGTGCAGCCCGCTGCTGATCGCGCCGGGCGGCGAGAAGATGGGCAAGACCGAGCAGGGCGCCGTCTTCCTCGACCCGGAGCTGACGCGGCCGTACGACTTCTACCAGTACTTGCTCAACCAGCCGGACGCGATGGTGAGCACGCTGCTGCGCTGGCTGACGCTGCTCGGGCGCGAGGAGGTCGAAGCGCTCGAGGCCGAGCAGGCCGCCCACCCGGAACGCCGCCCGGGCCAGCGCGCATTTGCGTTCGACCTGACCGCGCGCGTCCACGGCAACGACGAGGCGCAGCGCCAGGTGCACGTGGCCGAAGCAGCCTTTGGCGGCGGCGGGCCCATCGAGGACCCGGCGGTGCTGGCCGACCTTCACGCCGCGCTCGGGGGCTTCGAGATCGGCGACGAGGCCCTGCGCGCCGGGGCGCTGGCCGTGGCGCTCGCGTCGGGCCTCTACGCCTCGAGCGGCGAGGTACGGCGTGCCATCGCCCAGGGCGGGCTCTCCCTCAACGAGCGGCGCGTGACGGCCACGGATGAGGCCGTGACCCCGATCGCCGGGGAGTGGCTCGTGGTGCGTGCCGGGAAGAAGCGGTTGGCCATCGGGCGCGTCCGGCGCTGAGCTCAGGCCGCGTGGCGGCCGCGGAGGACGTTGAGCACTGCGCTCGGGGAGAGGCCCCGCTGGGCGCACAGCACCAGCGCGTGGTACAGCAGGTCGGCAACCTCGCCGGCCAGCGCTGCACTGGCCCAGGGGCGATCTGCATCGGCCGCCTCCGCATGAGCGTCGTCCTTGGCCGCGATGACGACCTCGACCGCCTCCTCGGCGACCTTGCGCGCCACGGCGTCCACGCCGCCGCGCAGCAGGCTCGTCGTGTAGGAGTCCGGGGGCATCCGCTCGGCTCGATCGCCGATGGTCGCCCAGAGGGTCTCGAGCCAGCCGAAGCCCTGCGGCGTCCCGGCGGCGAACGCCGTGCGCCCGTGGGCGAGCCCGGCATCGAAGCAGGAGCGATCGCCCGTGTGGCAGGCGGGGCCGGCCGGCTCCACCGTCAGCAGGAGCGCGTCGCCGTCGCAGTCGAGGGCGAGCCCGACGAGCCGCAGAACGTTGCCGCTCTCCTCGCCCTTCCGCCACAGCCGGTCGCGGGAGCGGGAGTGGAAGTGGACCTGGCCGCTGTCCAGCGTCGCGGCGAGAGCCTCCGCGTCGAGCCAGCCGAGCATCAGCACCCGACCATCGGCGGCGTCCTGCACGATGCCCGGGACGAGCCCATCCGCGCCCCAGCGGGGGACGACTCGGGCGGCGGCCATCAGGCGGCCTCCTCCACGGGCCGCACCGGCACGCCCGCGGCCGCCAGGGCGGCCTTGACCGAGGCGATCGAGTGGATGCCGCGATGGAAGACCGACGCGGCGAGGACGGCGTCGGCGCCGCCCTCGACGATGGCCGCCACCATGTCGGCGGGCGTGCCCGCACCGCCCGACGCGATGAGCGGCACATCCACGACCGCCGTCACGGCGCGCAGCAGGTCCAGGTCGAACCCCGAGCGCGTGCCGTCGCGGTCGATCGACGTGAGGAGGATCTCACCGGCCCCCAGCCCGGCGGCGCGGCGAACCCAGGCCACGGCATCCAGGCCGGTCGCGTCCCGGCCGCCGCGGGCAAGCACCTCCCAGCCGCCGTCCGCCGACACGGCCCGCACGTCAACGGCGACGACGACGCACTGCCGCCCGAAGACGCGCGCGCAGCGACGGATGAGTCCCGGGTCGGCGATGGCGGCCGTGTTCACGGCCACTTTGTCGGCGCCGGCGCGGAGCACCGCTCGCATGCCCGCCGTGGAGCGCACGCCGCCGCCCACGGTGAGGGGCACGAACAGCCGCCGCGCGGTCCGCTCGACCAGCTCCAGCAGCGTCGCGCGGCCCTCCGGCGCGGCGGTGATGTCGAGGAGGACGATCTCGTCGGCACCGGCCGCAGCATAGCGGGCCGCCAGCTCGGCCGGATCCCCCGCATCCCGCAAGTCCACGAAGCGCGTGCCCTTCACGACGCGGCCGCCGGCCACGTCGAGGCAGGGGATGACGCGACGGAGCAGCATCGCTCAGGCGCCCGCGAGGGCCACGGCGTTGGCGAGCAGGCGCAGCCCGCGGCTCCCGGAACGCTCCGGGTGGAACTGCGTGCCGAGCAGCCGGCCCGACGCGACGACGCTCGGGAAGCGCCCCCCGTGCTCGGTCTGGGCGAGGACCACCGACGGGTCGTCGGGGACGCCCACGAAGGAGTGGACGAAGTAGGCGGCGGCTCCATCGGGGATGCCCTCGAGGAGGGAGTGGCGGCGGCGACGCTCGATGGCGTTCCAGCCGATGTGTGGCAGCCGCGGCGCGCCGACGATGGGGCGCACCGTGCCGCCGAGCAGGCCGAGCAGTTCCGCACCGTCCTCCTCGGAGCGCTCGAAGAGGAGTTGCAGGCCGAGGCAGATGCCGAGGTACCAGGCGCCGTCGTCGAGCGACGCGCGGATCGCGTCGTCGAGCCCGCTCCGGCGCAGCCGCGCCATGGCCGGCCGGCTGGCGCCGACGCCCGGGACCACGATGAGCGACACGCCGGCCAGGCCGGAGGGCCGGCTGGCGATGGTGACGACGGCTCCGGCCGCCTCGAGCGCGGCGCGCACGCTGACGAGGTTGCCGGCGCCGTGATCGACGACCGCCGCGCGCACCGGGGTCACGTGGCGGACCCCGGGTCGAGGGTCCCCTTCGTGGAGGCGATGCCGCTGCGCCGCGGATCGGACTCGGTGGCCTCGCGCACGGCGAGCGCGAGCGCCTTGAAGGCGGCCTCGGCGACGTGGTGGTCGTTGCGGCCGGCGGCGCGGAGGTGGAGCGTCAGGCCGGCCGAGCGCGCGAACGCCTCGAGGGCGTGCTCGATGAGCTGCGTCGAGAGGGCGCCGATCCGCTCGCCGCGGAAGGCCAGGTCGAGCACGGCGTACGGCCGCCCGGAGCAGTCCACGACGGCGCTCGCGAACGCCTCGTCCATGGGCACGGACGCGTCGCCGAAGCGGCGGATACCGGAGCGGTCGCCGAGCGCCTGCGAGAGGGCACTGCCCACGACGAGGGCGACGTCCTCGACCGTGTGGTGCTCGTCCACCTCGAGGTCGCCGGTCGCGGCCACGGCGAGGTCCACCAGGGCGTGGTGGGCGAACGAGGTCCACAGGTGGTCGTAGAGGCCCACGCCGGTGCGCACGTCGGCCGTGCCGATGCCGTCGAGGTCGAGGCGCACGGTCACGTCGGTCTCCCGCGTGGTGCGGCGGACCTCGGCCGTGCGCGCTCGACCGATCGTGCCGCTCATGCGCCGATGGCCTCGACGAGCCGCGCGTTTTCGGCCGCGGAGCGCACCGTCAGGCGCAGGTGGCCGCGCAGCGGGTTGGCCGGCCCGAACGTGCGCGGCACCAGGCCGCGGTGCAGCAGCCGCTCGGCGGCTTCCTCGGCCTGCTCGTGGCTGCCGATGCGCACGAGGAGGAAGTTCGTGACCGAGGGATGCGGCGTCCACCCGGCGGCGGTGAGCGCGGCGGCGAAGCGGCTCCGTTCCTCGACCAGCCGCCGCACATTCTCGACGGCGGTCGCCGGCGCTCGCAGCGCCGCCGCGCCGATGGTCGCCGAGACCGTGGAGACGCTGCCCGGCGGCCGGACGCGTTCGAGGCGCGCGATCGTCGCGCGGGCGGCCACGGCATAGCCGATGCGGATGCCGGGCAGGGCGAAGGCCTTGGAGAGCGTGCGCACGACGATGAGATGCGGATAGCGGTCGCGCAGCGGGATGGCCGTCCGTCCGGTGAACTCGTGGTAGGCCTCGTCCACGACGATCGCCGGTGCCTGGGGCCCGAGCGCCGCGGCGGCGTCGAGGAGCGCCAGCAGGTTGGCCTCCGGCTCATCCGCGCCGGTCGGGTTGTTGGGCACCGCGAGCCACACGACCTGCGCCTCGGCCAGGAGGGGGAGGAGGCGATCCAGGTCGAGCCCGAAGGCGCCGTCTGTCCCGCGCCGGGGGACCGCGATCGCCCGGGCGGCACGCTGCGATGTCAGGACACCGTACATGCCGTAGGTCGGGATGGGCACGATCGCCGCGCCGGCGGCCGGCAGGAAGGTCTTGGCGATGATGTCGAGGACCTCGTCGGCGCCGGCGCCGACGACGATCTCGCCCGGGTCGACGCCCGTGTACGCGGCGGCCGCCGCGGTGAGCTCCGCGTACTCGCTGTCGGGGTACTCGTTGAGGCTCGGGTCGAACGGCCCCGCGAGCGCGCCGGCCAGCCCGGCCGGCTCGGCCGGCGAGGTGTTCGTGTCGAAGCGCACGACATCCTCGGGGCGCACGCCGTACCGCGCGGCGATGGCCTGGTTGGAGGGTTCCCAGGTGTAGACCTGGGTGGTACCGGTGCGGCGGGCGGCATCGGTCATGGCGCGGCGTCTCCCATCTCGAAGCGGATGTCCACGGCGCGGCGGTGGGCGGTCAGGCCCTCCGCTTCCGCCACGACCGCGACCGTGTGCCGGATGGCGGCCAAGCCCTCGCGCGTCACCCGCTGCACCTGGACCCACTTGCCGAAGGACTCCACGCCGAGCGCACCGTAGGCGCGCGCCAGGCGGCCGGTGGGCAGGACATGGTTCGATCCCGTCGCATAGTCCCCGGCCGACTCGGGCGCCCAGGCACCGAGGAAGACGGAGCCCGCGTGCCGGACCGCCGCGAACGCCCGATCATCGCGGGCCACGACGATCGACAGGTGCTCCGGTGCGTAGGCGTTGACGAAGTCGAGCGCTTCGTCGAGGTCGGCTGCCTCCACTACGAGGCCGGCCGAGGCCAGTGAGGCCTGCAGGAACGCCTGGCGAGGCAGGGCCGGCAGCTGGCGGGCGACCTCGGCCTCGACGGCGTCGGCGAGGACGGGCGAGGTGGTCACGAGGACGGCAGCCGAATCGGGCCCGTGCTCAGCCTGGCTGAGCAGGTCGGCGGCGACGTGGGCCGGCTCGGCGGTCCCGTCGGCAAGGACCATCACCTCGGACGGACCGGCGGGGAAGTCGATCGAGGTTGTGCCCAGGACCTCCAGCTTGGCCGCCGTCACCCAGGCGTTGCCCGGACCGACGATGCGGTCCACAGGCCCGATGCTCTCCGTGCCGTGGGCCAGGGCGCCGATGGCCTGGGCTCCGCCCATGGCGTAGAACTCGTCGACGCCCATGAGCCCCGCGGCGCCGAGGAGCGCCGTTGAGACGCGTCCGTCGCGCCCGGCGGGGCTGGCCACGACCAGCTCCCGGACACCCGCCAGGCGAGCCGGGATGGCGCTCATGAGGAGTGACGAGGGGTAGGAGGCTTCGCCACCGGGGACGTAGGCGCCGACGCGGTCGAGCGCTCGCCAGGCGCGCCCGACCCGGATGCCCGGGGCGACCTGGACCCATTGCTCGCGTGGCGGCACCTGGACGGCGTGGAAGGCCTCGATGTTGCGGGCCATCGCGAGCAGGGCGTCCCGCAGAACATCGGGCAGGGCATCCCGGGCGGCGGCCAGCTCCGTGGCGGAGACGCGCAGCGGTGCCGGCACGCCGGCGCTGGGGGCAAGCCCACCGCCGAACCGGGCGTTCGCCGCGCGCAGGGCGGCGTCCCCGCCGCGCCGAACCTCGTCGACGATCGCACGGGCGCCCTCCCGCACGTCCGACGAGGCGCTCGCGCTGCGCTCGACGAGCGCGGCGCGCTCGGTCACGGAGCAGTCGGCCAGGCGGACGCGGCGGAGGCGCGCGAAGGCGACGCTCACGGGACGAGCTTCTCGATGGGCACCACGAGGATGCCCGACGCCCCGGCCGCGCGCAGCGGCGGGAGCATGCGCCATACGTCCGCGTCCTCGACCACGGCGTGGACGGCGACCATGTCGTCGTGGGCGAGCGGGATGACGCTCGGCGATGCGAGCCCGGGCAGGATCGCCTCGATGGCGCTGAGCGCTCGGCGCGGTGCGTTCATCATCAGGTACTTCCGGCGCCGGCCGGCGACGACCGCGCCGAGCACCGTCACGACCTCGTCGACCGTGGCGTCGCGTCGCGCCACGGCCGAGGGCCGGCCGACCAGCACGGCCTGGCTCTCGAGCAGACAGCCGACCGAGCGCAGCCCGTTCATGATCAGTGTCGAGCCCGTGGAGACGAGGTCGACGATCCCCTCGGCCAGGCCCAGACGGGGCGCCACCTCGACGGAACCACTGAGCGGCACGATGGCGACGTCGATGCCGCGCTCGCCGAAGAAGCGTCGCGTCGTCGCAGGGTGGCTCGTGGCCAGGCGCCGGCCGGCGAGCTGCTCGAATGAGACCGCCTCATCGTCAACCGGGACTGCGGCTTCGAGACGACAACGGCCGTAGCCCAGCTCCAGGCGCACGGGAAGCTGGACGTCGGCCTCCGCCAGCAGATTCGTACCGGTGATGCCGAGGTCGGCGACGCCGTCGCCCACCAGCTCGACGATGTCCTCGGTACGAACGTGCAGGATGTCGAGCGGCACGTTCTCGGCGTGACTGACGAGCGCGCGCGACTGGTCCTCGAACTCGAGCCCGGCGTCGCGCAGGAGGCGCAGGGTCGGCTCGAGCAGCCGGCCCTTGTTGGGGACGGCCAGGCGCAGGCGATCCGGTGTCATCGACCGGTCGCCGTGGCCGCCCGGCCCTTCGTCCGCGCCAGGGCGGCCCTGTAGCCGCCGGTCCCGTGGTGGAGCCAGGAGGCGATGCGGGTGATCGTCGCCGTGCTCGCGCCGGTGCGACCCGAGATCTCGGCGTAATGGAGCCCTTCCTGGAGCAGCCGGACGACCTGCCAGCGCTGCGCCAGGTCGTGGATCTCACGCAGCGTGCACAGGTCGCGCAGGAACCGTTCGGCCTCGTCTCGGTCGGGGAGGGCCAGGATCGCGTCCAGGAGATCCCCCGTGGCCGGGGTCCGCCAGTCCTCGAACTCGCGCATCAGGGGCGCCTCGACCGGAAGGACGTGCAGTCATGGTATCGTTGTAGCATGGTACAACGCTATCAGATGACTGCACGGCCCGTCAACCCGTGGAGCTGATCCCCGCCATCGACCTGCGCGGAGGCCGCGTCGTGCGGCTCGTGGCGGGCGATTTCGCGCGCGAGACCACGTATGGCGACGACGCGCTGCTGATCGCCCGGCGGTGGGTGGGGGAGGGGGCGACCCGCCTGCACATCGTCGACCTCGACGGCGCGCGTGAGGGCCGTCCCGTCCAGGCGGACCTGGTGGCGCGGGTGATCGCGGGGGCCGGCGTGCCCTGTCAGGTCGCCGGCGGCCTGCGGGACGCCGCGAGTGTGGAGGCGGCGCTCGCGGCAGGCGCGGATCGCGTCGTGCTGGGCACGGCGCTCCTGCGTGATCCGGGGTTCGCATCCCGGCTCGTCGCCGGCCACGGTGTCGAGCGCATCGTCGCCGCCCTCGACGTGCGCGCCGGGAGCGTCGTTGGCGAGGCCTGGCGGCAGGGGGCCGCGGGCCGACCGGCGCTCGAGGTGCTGGGCGACCTCATCGCCGCGGGCCTGCGTGTCCTGGCCGTCACCGCCATCGAGCGCGACGGGCTCCTCGGCGGGCCCGACCTCGACCTGTACCGGGGTTTCCGATCGGCCGCCCCGGAGGCCACCCTCATCGCGTCGGGCGGTGTGACGACGATCGACGACCTGCGTCGGCTCGCGGATGCGGGCTGCGACGGGGCGATCCTGGGACGCGCCCTCTACGAGGGGCGCCTGGATCTCGCGATGGCCCTGACCGCCACGGCGGGGTGAGCGGCGCCGGTCCTAGTGGCCGGCAGCCTCGAGTTCCTTGCGGTGCAGGTCGATGACCTTCTGCGCGATGTGCGCCGGCACCTCCTCGTAGGTCGCCAGCTCGGCGCTGAAGGAGCCGCGGCCGTGGGTGAGCGAGCGCAGCTCGGTCGCGTACGTCGGCAGCTCGGCCATCGGCACCTGTGCACGCACGACCTGCATCCCGTCCTCGCTGTCGAGACCGAGGACGCGGCCCCGCCGCGTGTTGAGGTCGCGGTTCACGTCGCCCATGTACTGCTCGGGCACGCGCACCACGACGTCCATGATCGGCTCGAGGAGCACCGGGTTCGAATCCTGGATACCTTTCTTGGTGGCCATCGAGGCGGCGATCTTGAAGGAGAGCTCGTTGGAGTCGACGGTGTGGAACGAGCCGTCCACGAGTGTGGCCTTGAAGTCGATGACCGGGTAGCCGGCCAGCGCGCCCTCGGCGGCGACCTCGCGCACGCCCTTCTCCACGCCGGGGAAGAAGCCCCTGGGCACGGAGCCGCCGACGACCTTCTCGACGAACTCGACACCGCCGCCGTTATTCGGCTCGATCTCCAGCCAGACGTGCCCGAACATGCCGTGCCCGCCGGTCTGTTTCTTGTAGCGGCCTTCGACCCTGGAACGGCTTCGGATCGTCTCGCGGTAGGGGATGTGCGGCTGCCGGGTCACCACGGCCGCCCCGAACTTGCGCTTCAGGCGTTCGCCGATGACGGCGATCTGGTTCTCGCCCTGCGCGTAGAGCACCTGCTCGCCGGTCTCGACGGGCCGTTCGAGGCGGATCGTGGGCTCCTCCTCGAGCAGCCGTGCCAGCGCGGTGCCCAGCTTGTCGAGGTCGGCCTTCGTCTGCGGCTCGATGGCCACCGGCAGCGTCGGCCCGGGGAACTCGAGGGGCGGGAGGCGCAGCGGGCGCTCGCGGCTCGAGAGCGAGTCCCCGGTCTTCGTATACACGAGTTTGGCCACGGCGCCGATCTCCCCGGCGCCGATCTCGCCGACAGCCTCCTGCTCCTTGCCGTGGAGGAGCAGGAGCTGGCCGATGCGCTCATCCTCCCCGCGCGCAGGATTCCAGGCGTGGTCGTTGTTCTTCAGGACGCCGGACAGCACGCGCAGGTAGGTGAGCCGGCCGACGAACGGGTCGGCGGTCGTCTTGAAGACGCGCACGAGCAGCGCGCCGTCGCGGTCTGCGGCCATGAGGATATCGTCGCCTCCCTTGTCCAGGGCGGTGACGGGCGCCTCCTCGTCGGGGGAGGGCAGGTAGCGGATGATCGCGTCGAGCACGCCGTCGATGCCGATGTGCCGCTCGGCGCTGCAGACCACGACCGGTGCCAGGATGCTCTCGCGCACCCCCTTGTGGAGGCACGCGTCAAGCTCCGCGTCGCTGACGTCCTCGCCCTCGAGGTACTTGGCCAGCACCTCGTCATCCGCCTCGGCGGCGGCCTCGAGGAGTTGGTCGCGACGCCGGGCGACCTCGGGCTCCAGCTCGGTCGGGATCGGCATCTCCTGACGTGCGCCCTTCTCGAAGCGATACGCCGTGCGGTGGACGAGATCGACGTAGCCGCTGAACGCATCGCCGGCGCCGATCGCCAGCTGCAGCGGCGCGATCTTGGTGCCGAACTGCTCTCGCAACCGGTCCAGGGCACGGTTCGGGTCGGCGTTCTCTCGGTCGCACTTCGTGAGCACGAAGAGCGCGGCCCGGCCCATGCGGCGGGCCAGGGCGATGGCCGTCTCGGTGCCGGCCTCGACGCCGCCGGAGGCGTCCATCGCCAACAGGGACGCGTCGACGGCCGCAAAACCTTCCACGACCTCGCCCACGAAGTCGGCGTAGCCGGGCGTGTCCACCAGCGTCACGCGGTAGCCGGCGGTCTCGAGCGTAGCCACGGCCAGCGAAAGGGAGAGCTTGCGCTTCTGCTCCTCGGGCTCGAAGTCGAGGCTCGCCGTCCCGTCGTCCACGCGCCCCATCCGGGGGATGGCCCCGGCGGCGTAAAGGAGATGCTCGCCGAGCGTCGTCTTGCCGGCACCCGCGTGGCCGGCCAGGACGACGTTGCGGAGGTGCGCGAGATCGACGCTCTTCATCGAGGGGCAGACCTCTCGGTAGGGTGTTCGGGGCCGGAGGATCGGCGGGGTCATCATATAGAATCGCGCTCGATGTCCGGTCACTCCAAGTGGTCCCAGATCAAGCGCCAGAAGGGCGCCAACGACGCGAAGCGCGGCGCCGTGTTCACCAAGGTCGCCCGCGAGATCAGCATGGCGGCACGGGCCGGCGGCGCGGATCCCGACGCCAACTTCAAGCTGCGCCTGGCGATGGAGAAGGCGCGGGCGGTGAACATGCCCGCCGACAACATCAAGCGGGCCATCGAGCGCGCCGCGGGCGCCGGCGACGGGGAGCAATACGAGGAGATCGTCTACGAGGGCTACGGCCCGGGGGGAGTGGCCATCCTCGTCGAGGCGGCCACCGACAACCGCAACCGGACGGCGGCCGACGTGCGGGCGATCTTCACCAAGGCTGGCGGCCAGCTCGCCGGCTCGGGCGCGGTGGCCTGGCAGTTCGTGCCGCGAGGTCTCATCGGCATCCCCCGCCAGCGGCACGACGCGGACGAAGTCGCGTTGCTGGCCATCGACGCCGGCGCCGACGACGTGGACACCGAGGGCGATCCCATCGAGGTCTTCACCGATCCGGGCGACCTCGAGACCGTCCGGCGGGCCCTCGAGGCGGCGGGGGTCGACGTCGAGTCATCCGAGCTGACGATGCATGCCCGGAACACCGTCGAGGTGGACGCCGCCCACGCGCGCCAGAACCTGCGCCTGATCGAGCACCTCGAGGACCATGACGACGTCCAGCGGGTGACGGCGAACTTCGAGATCCCGGACGAAGTCTTCGCCGAGGCGGCGTCGGTTTGATCGTCCTGGGCATCGATCCCGGGACGGCCATGACCGGCTATGGGCTGGTCGAGCGCACCGGGAGCCGGCTGCGGGCCATCGACTATGGCTGCCTGGAGACGCCCTCGACGATGGAGCTGCCGCAGCGCCTGCTGCTCATCCAGCAGGGCATCGCCGACCTCATCGAGACGCACCGGCCGGACCTGGTGGCCGTGGAGCGGCTCTTCTTCAACAAGAACGTCCAGACCGCCTTCGCGGTGGGGCAGGCCCGCGGCGTGGCCCTCCTGACCGCCGCCCAGTTCGGGCTGGCCGTCCACGAGTACGGCCCGCACGAGGTGAAGATGGCGGTCACCGGTTACGGGCGGGCCGAGAAGGCGCAGGTGCAGCGCATGGTCCAGACCGTGCTGGGACTCGCGGTGCTGCCTCGCCCCGACGACGCGGCCGACGCGCTGGCCATCGCCATCTGCCTCGCCCACGCTTACCGGCCCGCGGCCTGAGGCGGCGCCCGTGATCGCGTCGCTGGAGGGGATCGTAGGGGCCGTGGGCTCCGACTCCGTGGTCCTGGAGATCGGGGGCGTCGGGTACCGGGTGTACGCCGGGTCGGGGACGATCGCCGCAGCCCGCCACGGGGCGCACTTGAAGCTGCACACGCACCACCTCGTGCGCGAGGACCTGCACGCCCTCTACGGCTTTCGCACGACCGAGGAGCTGGGCTTCTTCGAGCTCCTGCTCACCGTGGCCGGCGTCGGTCCGAGGGTGGCGCTGGCGATCGTCTCGGCGCGCCACGTGCCGGACCTGCAGCTGGCCATCCTGCAGGGCGACGAGGCCGTGCTCACGGCCGTCAGCGGGGTGGGTCGGAAGCTCGCCGCGCGGGTCATCCTCGAGCTGAAGGAGAAGGTCGCCGCGGCCGGCATGGCGGCCGGCCTGGCCGGGGGGCGGGCGCGCGGCGCCGCGGTGGGCGAGACGGAAGTCGTGGCCGCCCTCCAGGCCCTCGGCTACTCCGCCGGCGAGGCGCGCGAGGCGGCCCGGGAGGCGGTCGTCGGTGGCGCCCCGGGCGACTCGCTCGAGGAGCGCGTGAAGGTCGCGCTGCGCACGCTGCGCCGGGACTGAGAGGTCGCTGGCGATGCGAACGCATGTTCACATCCGCCTTCGGACCTGCTAGACTCGGCGCCGATGGACGAGCAAGGACGCGTCGTGGGCTCGGCGGCCCTGGCGGTGGAAGAGGCGGTCGTCGAGACGAGCCTCCGGCCGCGCATCCTCGCGGAGTACATCGGGCAGGAGAAGGTCAAGGCAAACCTGCGCATCCTGCTCGAGGCGGCCCGGCAGCGGGGGGAGGCGGCGGACCACATCCTCCTCTATGGCCCGCCCGGCCTGGGCAAGACGACGCTGGCCAACATCGTGGCCCGCGAGCTGGGCGTCTCGATCCACACCACGAGCGGCCCGGCGATCGAGCGCCCCGGCGATCTGGCGGCCATCCTCACCAACCTCGACGAGCGCGACGTCCTCTTCATCGACGAGATCCATCGCCTGAACCACGCCGTGGAGGAGATCCTCTACCCGGCCATGGAGGACTTCGCCATCGACGTGATGATCGGCAAGGGACCGAGCGCGCGCTCGCTGCGCCTGAACATCAAGCCCTTCACGGTCGTCGGCGCGACGACGCGCGCGGGGCGCATCAGCTCCCCGTTGCGCGACCGCTTCGGCGCGGTGCACCGGCTCGACTACTACGAGACGGGCGAGCTGGCGACGATCGTCGCGCGCTCGGCGGGGATCCTCGGCGTATCCATCGACCACGAGGCGGTCGAGGTCCTGGCGCGCCGGGGGAGGGGCACGCCGCGCATCGTCAACCGCCTGTTGAAGCGCGTGCGCGACTTCGCCCAGGTGAAGTCGGACGGGCGGATCTCCGCGCGCGAGGCGGACGCGGCCATGCTGGCCATGGACATCGACGACGAGGGCCTCGACACGACCGACCGGCGCCTCCTCGCGGCCATCGTCCAGAAGTTCGCCTCCGGCCCGGTCGGCGGCGCCGCGGTGGCCGCCATCCTGGGCGAGGAAGTCGAGACGATCGAGGACGTCTACGAGCCCTACCTGCTCCAGCTCGGCTTCCTCGATCGCACGCCGCAGGGCCGCGTGGCCACGGAGCGCGCGCGCGAGCACCTGCGCAAGCTCGGCTACGACGTGCCGCCGCCGCGCCGGCAGGAGCGGGTCGACAGCGGCCTGTGGGACGGCGTGACGACCGAAGGGGCGCCGCCCGAGTGACCGCCGCGCCGCCCACGGATGGCCTGGCCCTCGCCACGCGCGGCCTGCACAAGCGCTACGGCTCGCGCGTCGCGCTGGCCGGGCTGGACTTGTCGGTGCCGAGCGGCGTGGTCTACGGCTTCCTCGGCCCCAACGGCGCCGGCAAGACGACCACGATGCGGCTGCTCACCGGCCTCATCCACCCCGACGCGGGCAGCATCGAGGTCCTCGGGCGGCCCTTCGGGCGGCGTGACCGGCACCGGCTCTTCGAGGTCGGGGCGATCATCGAGGCGCCCGCCTTCTACCCCTACCTCTCTGGGCGCGAGAACCTGCGGGCCCTCGCCGCCACCGGCGCGCCCACGCCGCGCAGCCGCATCGAGGAGCTCCTGGAGCTCGTCGGCCTGCGCGACCGGGCCGGCGACAGGGTCTCGGGCTATTCGCTGGGCATGAAGCAGCGGCTGGGCATCGCGGCGGCGCTGCTCAGCGATCCGAGGCTCCTCCTGCTCGACGAGCCCGCCAACGGCCTCGATCCGGCGGGCATCGTGGCCATGCGCGACACGCTGCGCCACCTCGCGTCGAGGGGTAAGACCGTCTTCATCTCCAGCCACATCCTGGCCGAGATCCAGCAGCTGGCCGACCAGGCCGGCATCATCGCCTCCGGTCGCCTGGTGCGAGAGGGGTCGATCCAGGCGCTCCTCGCGAGCCAGGGCCTGGTGCGGGTGCGTGTCGCCGCGGAGGAGGCCGGCCGGGCGGCAGCGATCCTGGAGGCGTTCGCCGGCCCGGGCAGCGTCAGCGCGTCGCCCGGAGATGACGGTTGGCTCACCGTGCGCGTGGACCACGGCCGTGCCGCGGCAGCCAACCGCGCCCTCGCGGAAGCCGGCATCTACGCCTCGGCCCTCGAATCGGGCAACGACCTCGAGTCGATCTTCCTTCAGCTGACCGGCGGTGAGCCGTCGCCCGGCGGGGAAGGCACGTTCACCCGCATGCCTGACGTGGATGGCCCGGGTCCGACCGCTCCCGGGAGCGGGGCATGAGGCTGTTCGGTTCGGGCCTGCGCAAGCTCGTGCGGCGGCCGGCCACGTGGCTCACGCTCGGCCTGCTGATCGGCCTCCTGGGGCTCATCCTCGTCGCCGTCGGCGCGACCGCGAACGACCGGCGGGCGGACCCCGACGGCGGGAACGCGCTGCTGCTGCTCACCTTCCCGCTGGCCTATGGCTTCGTGCTCGGCTTCATCCTCGGGCTGGGCGGCCTGTTCGCGGTCATCTACGGCGCCGCGGTGGCCGGTTCGGAGTGGGGCTGGGGCACGCTCAAGAACGCCGTTGCCCGCGGAGAGAGCCGCAGCCGCTACGTCGTCGCCACCTTCGCCGGCGTGGCCCTGCTGACCGGCATCGGCCTGCTCGTCGCGTTCGCGGCCGGCGTGGCCCTGGCCGTCGTGGGGGCGAACCTCGCGGGCGTCTCCACGGCGGGTCTGGACGACGCCGCGACGCTCCGCACCCTGCCCGAGAACCTCGCCCGCGGCTGGCTGGCCATCGCCGAGGAGGGGGCCATCGGCTTCGCCATCGCGACGATCGCCCGCAGCCAGCTGGCCGGGATCGGGGCCGGCATCGCCTTCTTCTTCGGTGAGCAGTTCGCCGGGATCTTCCTCCCCGACATCGTCAAGTACCTGCCGTTCGACGCCGCCACGGCCATGGTCGCGGGCGGCCTGCCCGGGAGCTTCGGGGACGGAGGGGGCGGATCCTCGCTCGACGCGGGCGCCGCACTCGCTGTCGTCGTCGCCTGGCTGGTGGGCTCGATCGTCGTGGCGGCGCTCTTCACCGAACGTGCGGAGATCTCCGGATGACGACGATGCCCGCAGCGGCCGCCGCCGCAGACTCCGGGACGCCCGGTCGGCCCGTCCACTTCGAGGTGCTGCGCCCGGCCCCCGGCGACGGCTCGACCCGTGCCCGACTGGGGCGCCTCGATACGCCCCACGGATCGGTCGACACGCCGACCTTCATGCCGGTCGGCACCAATGCCACCGTGAAGTCGCTCGACCCCGACGACCTGGATGAGATCGGCGCCCGGATCATCCTGGCCAACACGTACCACCTCTACCTCCGCCCCGGCCACGAGCGCATCGCCCGCCTCGGCGGACTGCACCGTTTCATGGGCTGGGACCGGCCCATCCTCACCGACTCGGGTGGCTTCCAGGTCGTGAGCCTGGGCGACCTGCGCGTCATCGACGACGAGGGGGTCACCTTCCGCAGCCACCTCGACGGTTCGACGCACCGCTTCACGCCGGAGCACTCGATCGGCGTCCAGGAGGCCCTGGGCCCCGACATCGCCGTCGCCTTCGATCAACCGGTGCCGCCGCACGCCTCCACGCGCGCCCAGGTCCAGGAGGCGACCGAGCGCACGCACCGCTGGGCCGAGCGCTCGCTGCGCGCCCACGCGCGAGCTGACCAGGCGCTCTTCGGCATCATCCAGGGCGGCCTGGAGGCCGACCTGCGGGCGGCCTCGACGCGCTTCGCCGCCGCGCTGCCCTTCGACGGCCTGTGCATCGGCGGGCTCGCCGGCGACGAGTCCGCGGCCCAGCGCGGTGAGGCCCTCGACGTCGTCGTGGCGCTCCTGGCCGACGACCCGCGGCCGCGCTACCTCATGGGTCTCGGCTCGCCGCCCGACATGCTCGATGCCGTCCATCGGGGCGTGGACCTCTTCGACTCCGTGCTGCCGGCCCGCGTGGCCCGCAACGGCACGCTGTGGGTGCCCGAAGGCCGGCTGAACCTGCGCAATGCCCGCTTCCTCGACGACCCGGGCCCTGTCCAGGAGGGCTGCCGCTGCCGCCTCTGCCGCCACCATTCACGGGCCTACCTGGCGCACCTCTTCCGCGCCGATGAGCTGCTGGCCTACCGGCTGGCGACTTGTCACAACCTGACCTACTGCCTAGACTTCATGGCGCGCGTCCGGCAGGCGATCGCCGCCGGGACGCTCCCCGACCTCGTGAGCGAGACGTCGGCGCGCCGTGTCCAGAAGCACCCTTCCGACGCTCCGTCGAGTGACAGACAAGCTGGCGCTGAGGGAGGGTGAAGTCGTCGTAGATCCCCGCCGTCCACCATGACGGCGGCGTGGAGGTGGTGATCGCATGGCATCGAAGGATCGACCCCACCGCGAGATGAAGAAGAAGCCGAAGGACGCGGCCGCGAAGCCCAAGCTCCAGTCCCTCTCCGACGCTCCGACCCCACAGGCGGAGCTGATCCGCCCCAAGCGCAAGCCGCGCTGGGAGGAACCGGAGGCGAGCGAGTAGCAGGCCCACGACCCGGCCCTCGGTCCAGCCCAGGAGGAGAACCCAGGCGATGACGATCACGGGGGCCGGCATCACGGCCGGCGGCGAGAGGAACGGCGTGGAGAAGACGAACGATCGAGCCGCCGGCGAGCGGAGCCGCGCCGTGGATGCGGCGATCCTGGCCATCGAGAAGCAGTTCGGGCGCGGCTCGATCATGAAGCTCGGTTCGGCCGAGCGGCAGCAGGTGGACTCCATCCCCACGGGCTCCATCGCGCTCGACCTCGCGCTCGGCGTGGGCGGCATCCCGCGCGGCCGGATGACGGAGATCTTCGGCCCCGAGTCGTCGGGCAAGACGACGCTCTGCCAGCACATCCTGGCCGAGGCGCAGCGGCGCGGCGGCGTGGTCGCCTTCATCGACGTCGAGCACGCGCTCGACCCGGGCTACGCGCGCGCCTGCGGCGTCAACGTCGACGAGCTCCTCGTCAGCCAGCCCGACACGGGCGAGCAGGCCCTCGAGATCACCGAGACGCTCATCCGCTCCGGCGGCGTCGACTGCGTCGTCATCGACTCGGTAGCGGCCCTCGTGCCGCGCGCGGAGATCGAAGGCGAAATGGGCGATTCCTTCGTGGGCATCCAGGCCCGGCTCATGAGCCAGGCCCTGCGCAAGCTGACCGGCGCGGTCAGCCGCTCCAACACGGCGCTCGTCTTCACCAACCAGCTGCGCGAGAAGATCGGCGTCATGTTCGGCAACCCCGAGACGACGCCGGGCGGCCGCGCCCTGAAGTTCTACGCCAGCGTCCGCCTCGATATCCGCCGCATCGAGACGATCAAGGTCGGCACGGACGCGGTGGGCAGCCGCGTGCGCGTCAAGGTCGTCAAGAACAAGGTCGCCTCGCCGTTCCGCGTCGCCGAGTTCGACGTCATGTACGGAGAGGGCATCTCGAAAGAGGGCGGCCTGCTCGACGTCGGTGTGGCCACGGACGTGGTCAGCAAGTCCGGCGCCTGGTTCAACTACGGCGAGACCCGCCTGGGCCAGGGCCGCGAGGCGAGCAAGGAGTTCCTCAAGGCGAACAAGGACGTCGCCGAGCGGATCGAGGCGGACATCCGGGCGAAGGTCGCCACGATCTCCCTGCCGGTGGAGGGCATCACGGAGGCCGAATGAGCCGGCCCGCCACCGGCGCGGAGCGACGAGCCCGCGCCGATGCACGCAAGGCCGAGCGCGCCGAGGTCCAGGACCCGGCCGTCGTTCTCGACGCGGCCGCCGCCTTCCTCGCGGTACGGCCTCGCTCGATCGACGAGACGCGCCGACGGTTGCGCCATCTCGGCTACCCGCCAGTACCCGTCGAGATCGTTCTCGAGCGGCTGATCGAGTTCGGCTACCTCGATGACGAGGCGTTCGCGCGGGCGTGGGTGGAGAGCCGCGACCGCTCCCGGCCCCGCGGCGCGAGCGCGCTGCGCCGCGAGCTCGCGCTGAAGGGCGTGGAGCGGCCCGTGGTCGATGCCGTGCTCGACGAGCGCGACCATGCCGCCGAGGAAGCGCGTGGCGGCGCCGACGACGGAGCCGCCACACCCGACGGGATGGCCGCGGACCGGCTCCTGGCACGCAAGGCCGCGGTGCTCGGTCGCGAGACCGACCCGCGAAAGCGCCGCCAGAAGGCCTATGCGCTTCTGGCGCGCCACGGCTTCTCGCCGGACGTCATCGCTGCCGCCCTGGGCCGCGCGGCGACCGACGACTCGGATCTGGACAGCAGCATAGGGCCCGACTGAGATCGACCGCGTGCGACCGGCCACTACGCGTCATTCGACTCAGCCGAAGTTCCCGCCACCGAGGTCGGGTTCCTCCGGAGGCCATCCCGCGTTTGACGCTCCTCCGGCGCCTGCACACGGTCACACGACCCCGGCCATGTTGGGCACGGCGGGACTCGGACCTGGGGCCCGATGGCGATGTCCTCGCCGGACACCCGCGCATCATGGCCGTCAGCCCCTCCGCACCGCCGACCTTGCTCTATGTTCGTTCCACGCACAGCCTCGACGCCAAGCGCGCCGCGAACCGGGCTTGTCGGACGCGGCGAACATAGAGGCATGATCCCGGGCGCCTCGGGGCCATAAGCCGGCCGTATTCGGAGGCCTGCCGCGCGCTCCACGCTCGTCGGAAACATAGATCGATGTCGGCCGGGTCGAAGCGCCTCTGCCCACGTGGCTGATGATGAACGGGGCCAACCGAGCGTTTGACGCCCGCCAGCGCGCGGGCGTAGGCTTCGCCGCAGAACCGAAGTTCGCGTCAGCCCCGGGACAACGATCGGGACGCCCGATCAGCGCGCCGGGGGTGGCGAGCCCTTGCAGTCGGCGCGCCGGCCCCACGGAGCGCCGCCGGTGCCGACGTCCCATGGCACCGCCTGACGACTTGAATGACCGCCAGCCCGCGCGCTGGACGGGAGGGAGCTATGGACGCCATCGTCCTGGCGTTGGGCATCGTCATCGCCCTCGCCGGCGGCATCGTGCTGGGCTACGTCGCCCGCGGAGTCTGGACCGGTCAGGCCGTCAAGCACGCACAGGAGAAGGCCGGGCGCATCCTCGCCGAGGCCCGCGAGCAGCAGAAGGACCTCATCCTCAAGGCCAAGGACGAACAGTTTCGGCTGCAGCGCCAGGGCGAGGAAGAGGCCCGCGCGAAGCGCGCCGAGCTCTCGACGCTCGAGACCCGTCTGCTCCAGCGCGACGCCCAGCTCGACGAACGCTCGGACATCCTCGAGCAACGCGACCGCAAGCTCATCGACCGCGAACGCGAGCTCGAGGCCAGCCGCGAGGAGCTCTCCCGGGCGAAGCAGGAGCAGATCGCGGCCCTGGAGCGGGTCAGCCAGATGAGTCGCGAGGAGGCCAAGGCGCAGCTCCTCGAAGCGGTCCGGGCAGAGGCCGAGAATGACGCCGTGCGCATCGCCCGCGCCATCGAGCGCAAGGCCCGCGACGAGGCCGAGGACAAGGCGCGCGACGTCGTGGTCACGGCCATCCAGCGCGTCATGGCCGACCACACGGCCGAGATGACCGTGACCGTGGTGCCGCTGCCCTCGGACGAGATGAAGGGCCGCATCATCGGCCGTGAGGGGCGCAACATCCGCGCCCTGGAGCAGGCCACCGGCATCGACCTGATCATCGACGACACGCCCGAGTCCGTCGTCATCAGCGGCTTCGACCCGATCCGCCGCGAGATCGCCCGCCTCGCCCTGACGAAGCTCATCCAGGACGGGCGCATCCATCCCGGACGCATCGAGGAGGTCGTGGCCAAGGCGCGCGCCGAGGTCGATCTGGTCATGCGCCAGGCCGGTGAGTCGGCGGCCTACGACTCCGGGGTGCCGGGCCTGCCGCCGGAGATCATCAAGCTCCTCGGCCGGCTCAAGTACCGTACGAGCTACGGCCAGAACGTCCTCCAGCACTCCATCGAGACGAGCCGCCTGGGGGCCGTCATCGCCGCCGAGGTGGGGGCGGATATCCAGATCGCGAAGATGGGCGGGCTGCTGCACGACATCGGCAAGGCCGTGGACCACGAGGTGGAAGGGCCCCATGCGGCCATCGGCGGCCAGATCGCGCAGCGTCACAACCTGCCCGCCAAGGTCGTGAACGCCATCGCGGCGCACCACCAGGAGATCGAATACGCCTGCGTCGAGGCGCCCATCGTCCAGATCGCCGACGCCATCAGCGCCAGCCGGCCGGGCGCCCGGGGCGAGTCGATGGACACCTACGTCAAGCGCCTCGAAGACCTGCAGGCCATCGCCAACAGCTTCGAGGGCGTGGAGAAGTCGTTCGCCGTGCAGGCCGGGCGGGAGGTGCGCATCCTGGTCCGGCCCGAAGAGATCGACGACCTGGCCTCGATGCGCCTGGCGCGCGACATCGTGCGCAAGATCGAAGAGTCGCTGACCTATCCCGGCCAGATCAAGGTGACGGTCATCCGCGAGACGCGCGCCGTGGAGTACGCGAAGTAGGCGCCGCGCTGCGTCACGCGATCGAGGTGCAGGCGGCCGATCGCCTGGCCCCGGCGCCCGCCCGCCCCGGGGCGGGCATCCTGCGCGTGCTGATGGTGGGCGACCTCATCGGCAAGCCGGGCCGGGTCACCGCCGAGCGTGTCATCCCCGGGTTGCGCGAGGAGCGCGGCATCGACTTCGTGACCGCCAACGGCGAGAACGTGGCCGGCGGCATGGGCCTCACGGTCTCCACGGCGCAGGCGATCCTGGCCGGCGGCGTGGACGTCATCACGAGCGGCAACCACATCTGGGACAAGCGCGAGATCTACCCCGAGCTCGAGCGCGAGCCGCGCATCCTGCGCCCCCTGAACTACGGTGACCGGGACGTGCCCGGCCGCGGCTGGGGCCTCTTCCACGCCGCGGACGGGACCGAGCTGGCGGTCATCAACGTCCAGGGCCGGACGTACATGCAGCCCATCGAGAACCCCTTCACGGTCATGGACACGCTGCTCGACGAGGCCGCGGACGAGCTGCCGCCGGTGCGGCTGGTGGACTTCCACTGTGAGCTGACGAGCGAGAAGAACGCCCTCGGGGTCTACCTCGACGGCCGTGTCAGCGTCGTCGCCGGCACGCACACGCACGTGCCCACGGCCGACGAGCGGATCCTCCGCCGTGGTACGGCCTACCAGTCGGACATCGGCATGACCGGGCCCGTCTGGAGCATCATCGGTTTCGACCCGGCCACCGTCCTGCCGCGCTTCATCAACGCGCTGCCCACGCGCTTCGAGGTGGGCGACGGGCCGGTCGTCTTCAACGCGCTCCTCGTAGACGTGGATGCCACGACCGGGCGCGCCGTGGCGGTGGAGCGCATCGCCCGCATCGTCGAGGGCTGATCCTGGACCCGTCCCACTCGCGCCTCGACCTGCACGCTCATTCGAGCCGTTCGGACGGGGTCGAGGCCCCGGCCGATCTGTACCGCGCCATGGCGGCGGCCGGCCTGCGCCTCGTGGCGCTCACCGACCACGATGCGCTCGAGGGCGTGCGCGAGCTGCGCTCGGGGGGTGTCCGAGCCGCGGCGACCGATGCCGGCCCGGGGCTGATCGCGGGGGTCGAGATCAACGCCGTCGACGACGGGGACGACGCCTGGGAGGGTGAGCTGCACATCCTCGGCTACGGCATGGACCCCGACGACGAGGCGTTCGAGGCCACGCTGGCGCGCCAGCGGGCCGGCCGTGAGATCCGCGTGCGCGAGACCCTCGACCGCCTCCGGAGGCTGGGGATGCCCGTGGACGACGCCTTCGCGACGGTGGTCGCCGCCGCCGACCCGGCGAGCCTGGGGCGGCCGCACGTGGCGCGGGCGCTCATCGCCACCGGGCACGCCGCGAGCGTGGAGGACGCCTTCGCGCGCATCCTCGGACGCGGCTGTCGGGCGTACGTCCCGCGGCGCGGGCTCGACCCGCGTCAGGCGATCACGGCCATCCGGGCGGCCGGCGGCCTGGCCGTGCTCGCCCACTACCGCGAAGCGCCCGAACGGGTCGCGCTCGTCGACCGCCTCATCGGCTGGGGCCTGGGTGGGCTGGAAGTCCACTACGGCGGCATGGGCCGGCCGTACACGGTCGAGGAGACGGCGGCGCTCGCCGCCATCGCCCGGGGCCGGGGACTCGTGGCCACGGGGGGCAGCGACTACCATGGCGACACGATGTCGTACGCCGAGGCGATCGCCCGGACGGTCGTGCCCGACGAGGTCGAGGAGCCCTTCCTCGCCGCCCTCGAGGCCGCCCGGAGCCGCCCATGACCCTGCGCCAGCTGCGCGTCGTCGATCCGGGACTCGGTGTCCGCCCCGCCCCGCCCCGCCACCCGGCCAGCGCGCCCGAGGGACTCTCCGAGTTCGCCACCGACGATGTCGCCCTGCCGCGCTTCCACGTCTGGACGCTGGGCTGCCAGATGAACCGCAGCGACTCGGAGGAGATGGCCGGCGCGCTGCTCGCCGCTGGCTGCGGCGAGGCGCCGACGCTCGAGGCGGCGGACCTGGTCGTCATCAACACGTGCGCCATCCGCGAGGCGGCCGAGCAGAAGGTCATCGGCCGCATGGGCGCGCTGGAGCGCCTGAAGCAGGCCAACCCGGCGCTGCGGGTCGTCCTCACCGGCTGCGCCGTGCGCGCCGACAACGTGGCCGTCCTGCCGCGCCGCTACCCGGCCGTGGACCTGTTCCTGCGCCCCGACGAGGAGCCCGAGCTGGTCGAGCGGCTCGGGATCGCCAGTCCCACGGCGCCAGGGCGGCTGGCGAGGCCGACCTACGAGCGCGTCGGCCGCTCGGTGGCGGCGACCGCGGACCGCCTGACGGCCACTCGTGCCGCGGCGGTGGGGGAGGGGCGCGTCGCCCGTCACAGCCCGTTCCAGGCCTGGCTCCCGATCATCTACGGCTGCGACAAGACGTGCACCTACTGCATCGTCCCCTTCAGCCGCGGTCCCGAGCGCAGCCGGCCCTTCGATGAGGTCGTCGGCGAGGCGCGGGCGCTCGCCGCGGCCGGCTACCGCGAGGTGACGCTGCTCGGTCAGAACGTCAACTCGTACGGCCACGACCTGGCGCCCGAGCCGCGCTTCAGCGGCCTGCGTGGCCAGCGGCGACTCGGCCGGCGGCTGGAGCTGGAGGGTCGGCCGGACATCGCCGCGCTGCTGCGCGCCATCGACGGTCTGCGCACGGACGACGGCGCGCCGGCGATCCCGCGCCTGCGCTTCATCACCTCCCATCCCTGGGACCTCACCGATCGCCTCATCGACGCCATCGCAGAGTGCCCCTCGGTCTGCGAGCACCTCCACCTGCCGGTCCAGTCGGGCGACGACGCCGTGCTCCACCGCATGGGCCGCCAGTACTCGGTCGGGTCGTACCTGTCCCTCGTGGAGCGGCTGAGGGCCGCCATCCCCGGCATCAGCCTCACCACGGACGTCATCGTCGGCTTCTGCGGCGAGACCGAGGCCCAATTCGAGCGCAGCCTGGAGTTGCTGCGCACGGTCCGCTACGACCAGGTCTTCGCGGCAGCCTTCTCGCCGCGACCCGGCACCCCGGCGGCGCGCCTGCCCGACGACGTCCCCGCGGCCGAGAAGCGGCGCCGGCTCAACGAGTTGCTCGCGCTCCAGGAGGGAATCGGACTCGAGCGCAATCGGGCCTGGGTGGGGCGGACGATCGAGGTGCTGGTCGAGGGCGTGCAGGCCCCCCGCACGCACGACCACGGCGAGGGACAAGACACGTCGGGGCCGCAGCTCACGGGGCGCAACCGCGAGAACCGCCTCGTCCACTTCGCCGGACCCGAGACGCCCGAGGCGCTCGTCGGCCTGCTCGTCCCCGTGGTGATCGAGCGGGCCGGTCCCTACGCGCTGGTCGGGCGGCTCGCCGGGTGACCACCTTCCCGCCGCTCCTCGTCATCGCCGGCGGCACGGCCACCGGCAAGACCGGCCTCTCGCTGGCGCTGGCCGAGGTGCACGGCGACGTGGAGATCATCTGCGCCGACTCGCGCCAGGTCTACCGCCACATGGACATCGGCACGGCCAAGGTCTCCGCGGCCGACCGGGCGCGCGTGCCCCATCACGGCTTGGACCTCGTGGACCCCGACGAGCTGTTCACCGCGGCCGACTTCCAGCGCCACGCCTACGACGTCCTGCCAGTCATCGCCGCCCGGGGCCGGATCGCGATCATGGTCGGCGGGACCGGCCTCTACCTGCGCTCGGTGGGGCGCGGCGTTCCGCTCGACGAGGGGACCGCGGACGCCGGCGTGCGTGCCGAGCTTGAGGCGCGCCTCGTGGCAGACGGCCTCCACGCACTGGCCGACGAGCTGGAGCGCACGGCGCCCACGCTTGCCGCCGCGACCCACCTGGCGAATCCCCGCCGCGTGGTGCGCGCGCTCGAGCGGGCGCGGCTGGTCGGCGATCGCCTGCCCGAACCGCCGCGCGGCTATCCCGCGCCGAGCCTCTGGATCGGCCTCCGCCTGCCCCGCGACGAGCAGGACCGCCGCATCGCCGCGCGTGCCGCCGCCCAGTTCGCCGCCGGTCTCGTGGAGGAGGCGGTCGCGCTGCGCCAGCGCTTCGGCGTGCATCCCCGTGCCTTCAGCGCCTTCGGCTACTTCGAGGCGCTCGCCGTGGCCGACGGGGAGATCGACGCGGCCACGGCCATCGAGCGCGATGCGGGTCGCACCCGCCTGTACGCCCGACGCCAGGCGAGCTGGTTCCGCACCGAGCCGGGCATCCGCTGGATCGGCGCCGAGGCGGACCCGCGGCCCGTCGCCCTGGAGCTGGTGCGAACGTGGCTCGAGGGCATGCGGCCCCTCGCCGATGCCGCCGGCTCGGCGCTAGGCTAGATCCATGCCCACCACCTCCATGATCGAGCTCGCCCCGCCCCAGGAGCGCGCCTTCCTCGTTGCCGTCGACACCGGCGACGATCCCGGCTGGTCGGCCGAGGACTCACTCGAGGAGTTGGCCGCGCTGGCCACCACGGCGGGGGCCGAGGTGGTCGGCGCCGAGTGGCAGAACCGCCGCCACGTCGACCCCAACTGGTACCTCGGCAAGGGCAAGGCCGAGGAGCTCGTGCAGGCCAAGGGCGAGACGGGCTTCACGCTGCTCGTCGCCGACGACGAGCTGAAGCCGAACCAGCAGAAGGCGTTCGAGGAGCTGCTGAAGGTCAAGGTGCTCGACCGTAGCGGCCTCATCCTCGACATCTTCGCCCAGCACGCTCAGACCCACGAGGGGCGCCTCCAGGTCGAGCTGGCCCAGCTCGAGTACCAGCTGCCCCGCCTGACGAGGCTGTGGACGCACCTCTCGCGCACCGGCGGCGGCATCGGGACCCGGGGCCCCGGCGAGACGCAGCTCGAAACCGACCGGCGCGTCATCCGTGACAAGATCCGCAAGCTGAAGGAGCGCGTCGAGGTCGTGCGACGCCAGCGCGAGACGACCGCCCGCTCGCGCGACCGCCGGCTCGTGCCCACCGTGGCCATCGTGGGCTACACGAATGCCGGCAAGTCCTCGATGCTCAATGCGCTCGTGGGGGCCGAAGCGGCGAAGGTCGAGGATCAGCTGTTCGCCACGCTCGACCCGACCAGCCGCGCCGTGAAGCTCGGCGACGGCCAGAGCGCCATCGTCACCGACACCGTGGGCTTCATCCACAAGTTGCCGCACCAGCTCGTGGACGCGTTCCGGGCCACGCTCGAGGAGGTCAATCGGGCCGACGTCCTGCTGGAGGTCGTCGACGCCTCCGACCGGCACCGACAGGAGCACCGGACGACGGTGCAGGCCGTGCTGACCGAGCTCGGCGCGGGCGACAAGCCGCGCCTCGTCGCCTACAACAAGACGGACCTGATCGACCCGGCCGCGACCGACGGCGACCGGCCGGGCCCCGCGGTGGGGGAGGCGGTCCACGTTTCGGCGCTCACCGGCTACGGCCTTGAGACGCTGCGCGCGAGACTCTCCGCCCTGCTCGCCGAACTCTGGGAGGATGTCGACGTGGCGCTCCCGTATGCCGCGGGCGAGCTGCTCGCGCGCGTCCGTGAGCGAGGCACCGTGGAGGTCAGCTACCGCGCCCGCGACGTCCGGGTGAAAGGGCGCGTCGTGCCCTCGCTGGCGAGCGAGTTGCGGGCGGCTGCCGAGGCCTGGCGGGCGGGAGCCCGGAACGAGACCTGACGATCGGCCCGACGCGGTCTACGGCTTCGCTACGTGCCAGACGCCGCCGACGCCCTCGCCGTTCGTGTCGCCGGCTTTCCCATCGGCTGCGTAGTAGTAGAGCGGGTGGCCGTCGTACGCCACCTGGCGCGAGCCGTCATCGCGCGTGATCGTGGCGATCGCCCCGCTCACCCCTGCGCCTGCGGTGGCCGCCTCGGCGCCTTCGACGACGAGGGGCGGCCAGGCCTGCGCGCAGCCGCCACTGCATGCGCTCGCGGTCGCGGTGTCCTTGTCGAAGGTGTAGAGGGTGCGGCCGCCCTGGCCCACCAGGAACGTGCCCAGTGTCGGAGATTCGGCGATCGCCAGCACGTTTGACCCGGCGCCTTCGCTCGCGGCCGGGGAGGCGGGCGGGTTCGTGCCGTAGTCGTCCCCCCCGCCGCCATAGCCGCCGCCGTATCCTCCGCCACCGGCGGAGGCGGCGGGGGCTGGCGTGACCGGGCCGCTCGAGGCGGATGAGACGCCGCCTGCGCCATACGAGCAGGCAGCGAAGAGTAACGTGGCCGCCACCGCGGCGACGAGGTGGCGGGGGCGGGCGGGACGCGGGACGGACATCGGGAGCGCCTCCTGGACGTGCGGCGGGCATCGGCCCTGACAGGGACCGGTACGATGCGCGCCTGCGCCGCGGTTTCATCCGGCAGATCCTCGCGATCTGCGCATTCAAGGGTCGCGGTACCCCTGGGTGGCCGTGACCGCGCTGGTGGGGGAGGGGCGGCTCGGGCCGGACCGCAGCGTCTGCTGATCGGGATGTTGTAGTATGCAACAATGATCACCGTACCCGAGGCGGCCAGATTGGTCGGCCGCGACCCCGAGACGATCAGGCGCTGGATCCGCGCCGGGAAGTTGACTGCCTGGAAGATCGGAACGCAGCACGTGATCGACGAGGATGACCTGACGAATGTCGTCAGGGGCGGCATCGCGGCGCCGACCGCGGAGACTCGCACCCACACGGAGCTGTCGACCTCGCAGATCGTCGCCGCCGTGCACCGCTCGCGGGCGGAGCGATCGGCCCAGGTCCGCGAGGTTAGCGCGCCCTATCTCTCGGAGCCGGAGGCGTCCAGGAGTGTGGTCCTGGAGGGGGACCTATGGCTGCCTGCCATCGTTGGCCGCATCGTCCGGATCGCGGACCCAGCACGGATCGTGCTCTTCGGTTCCCGGGCTCGGAAAACGGCCCGAGACGATAGCGACTACGACCTCCTCGTCGTCGTCGACGAGGTATCGAACCGGCGCGAGGCAAGGATCGGCATCCGTCGGGGGCTCGCCGATCTGCCGATCTCGATAGACATCGTCGTGTCGACCGCTGATGAGATCGCCGGCTCCCACGGGCGGCCCAGGGGCGTCGTCCATTGGGCGCTCGCCGAGGGTCGGACGATCTATGGACGCCCCTGACAGCACCGACTACGCCGTCTGGTGGCTACGGATCGCCCTCGGCGATCTCCTGACGGCGGCCGCCATCCTGGGCGATCCTGCCTTGCCCCCGCGTGAGACCGCTGAGCTCGCCCAGCAGGCCGCCGAGAAGGCCCTGAAGGCCGCCATCGCGCTGGATGGCTCCGAGCCTCCGAGGACGCACGACCTCGTCCTCCTGGCGCAGAGAGTTCCTGACGGAGTCCGCATCACCGACCTCGCGGTCGATCTCGTTGCGCTGTCGGCGGCGTTCCCGGGCGCCCGATACCCGGATCCGCTCGAGCCGCCTTACGAGCACTCCGAGGTACTGCGCCTTCACGAGGCTGCGGAGGCGATCCTCAGGGCCGTCACAACGCACTTCCAGGCGCAGGGAGTCGACATCGCAGCCCTCGAGCCGCGGTGAAGCAGGGTTCTCTCACCACCAAGGTGTACGTGGGTCATGCATACTGCCGATAATGGAAGTTATGTAACAAGCACGGTGTGACGGGCCCGTCCCGCGGCTCGTCCACACACGGTGTCGATTGACCCTCGCACGGGCGTAGACTCG
>LDXM01000005.1 GCA_001443375.1 Chloroflexi bacterium CSP1-4 | reverse complement strand
CCGATATCGCGGCGGTCGTCGAGGTCGCCCACGCGGCCGGTGCCATCGTCAAGGTCATCTTCGAGAACGCGTATCTGACCGATGATGAGAAGGTCCGCGCCTGCCACGCCAGCGAAGCGGCCGGGGCCGACTTCGTGAAGACTTCGACCGGTTTCGCGCCGACCGGCGCCACGCACGAGGACCTGGCACTCATGCGCCGGACGGTCTCGCCGCACGTCCAGGTCAAGGCGGCCGGCGGCCTGCGCACACTCGACGCCCTGCTGGCGGTCATGGACCTGGGCGTGACGCGCTGCGGGGCCACCGCCACGAGCACGATCCTGGACGACTTCCGGGCACGCGCCTCCGGCACAGTCCCGGAACCAGCCGCGGCCGGCACGACCGCCGAGGGCGGCTACTGACCGTGGCGATGACCCTGCCACTCACCTGGATGACCGCCGCGGCTGCGCTCCTCGAGCGCGTCGCGACGACCCAGGCCGAGGCGATCGAGCAGGCCAGCCAGTGGTGTGCCGATGCGATCGCGGCGGACGGGCTGGTCCACCTCTTCGGCACCGGCCACTCGCGGATCCCGGTGGAGGAGATGTTCCCGCGCTACGGCTCGTATCCCGGCTTCAACCCCATCGTCGAGCTCTCGATGACCTTCCACACCCAGGTCGTCGGTGCCAACGGCCAGCGCCAGGCCATGTTCATCGAACGCGTGCCGGGGCTCGCCGAAGTCATCCTCTCCAATTTCACGTTCGGGCCCGCCGATATGATGATCGTCTTCTCGGCCGGGGGGCTGTCGGCGGTGCCGGTCGAGATGGCAAGGGGCGCGAGGCGCCGTGGACTTCGAGTGATCGCCGTGACGTCCGTCGCACAATCCATGTCGGACGAGCCCAGTCCCCTGGTCGGCAGCCGGTTGCTCGATGAGGCCGACCTCGTCATCGACCTGTGCACCCCACACGCCGACGCGATGATCGACATCGACGGACTCGAGACACCCGTCGGACCCGGCTCGTCGTTGGCGGCTGTCGCGATCGTGAACTCCATCAAGGTGCGCACCGCCCAGCTGCTCGTGGAGCGCGGGGCGATGCCATCGGTCATCACGCGGGCCTCGGTCGTCGGCGCCGATCGCTCGCGGGAGCTGTTCGACGACGCCTATCGCGAACACGCGCGGCGGATCGCTCGTCGTACCATCACCGTGGAGGAGTGACTTCCATGGGCCTCACGCGGAGGAGGTGCGACCGGTAGATCGCATCGAACGGCTCCCCGTGACGGGGAACAGTGAGTGCGTCCCACGTGACCAGATCGGCACGTCGCTCGCAAGAGGAGGAGAACCAATGATCAAGGGATCGACTCGCAGACTGCTGGTCGGCCTGGCGGCCGTCGCAGTTCTCGCGTCCGCGTGCTCCACGGGTGCGACGACCGCCCCCGCCACGGCGGCCCCCGCCACGGCGGCCCCGGCCACGGCGGCCCCGGCCACGGTGGCTCCGCCGACCACCTACAAGATCGGGTACTCGAACGCCGGCGGCGTCGGCAACGGCTTCCGCGAGGAGCAGGTGTGCACGGCCAAGGCAGAGGCGCTGGCGTCCGGCCAGGTCTCCGAGCTGACCGTGATCCACCAGAACGGGACCGCGGCCGAGCAGCTCCAGCAGATCCGTGACCTGATCGCGAAGGGCGTGGACGCGATCGTCTTCAACCCGAACGACGCGGCCGCGCTCAATCCGGCACTCACCGAAGCGAAGACGGCCGGGATCGTGACGGTCTCGGTGGATGCGTACGTCACCGACCCGGACACGTACAACCTCTACAACAACCAGGTCGAGTACGCCAAGCTCGGCGCCAAGTGGCTGTTCGAGCAGATGGGCGGGACAGGCACGGTCTACTACATGCGCGGCTACGCCGGCCACCCGGCGGACAACGACCGCCACAAGGGCTTCCTGGAAGTCCTGGCCCAGTACCCGAACATCAAGGTCGTCCCGAACAACGATGGCGTCGCCACCCAATGGGACCCGGCGATCACCACCACGCTGATCAATGACTTCCTCTCCAGCGGCCAGTACGAAACCATCCAGGGCATCTGGACGTCCGGCATGGACTCGATCGTGGTCGATGCCATCAAGGCCGCCAACAAGCCCTTCGTGCCGATCGTCGGCGCGGACCTTGGCGCGTTCGTCAAGCAGCTCCTGGACCCGGTGGGTTACCCCGGCCTGGTGGGCGCTGCCGTCACCAACACCGCCGCCGTCGGTGGCGCGGGGGTCGGACTGGCGCTCAAGCTCCTGAATGGCGAAACCGTCACGACGGACCCGACCGCCAGCCAGCCGAACACCGTCCTCCTGAAGCCGGTCGTCGCCGAGAACGTCACCGACCAGGGCAAGGCTCTGCTCAAGTCCTGGCAGGTCGATGGTCTCGATCCGAACTGGCCGCTCGGCCTCCAGATCGAGGGGTACACCACGTACACCCCCGCGCAGGCCGTTGCCTGCAAGGGCCCGAACGACTAGACCGATCCGAGCCATCACGGAACCCCAGGGGAGACGCCGGCTCGTCCGGCGTCTCCCCTTACTCACCGAGGACCGATGACCCTCGCTGCCACCGATCTCCTGCTCGAGGCCACCGGCGTCTCCAAGACCTACGGCGCGGTCGTCGCGCTCAAGGCCGCGTCCCTGGCCGTGCGCCCGGGCGAGGTCCACGCGCTCATGGGCGCGAACGGCGCCGGCAAGAGCACCCTCGTCAAGATCCTGACTGGCGCGGTCCGGCCGGACAGCGGCACCATCGCGGTGCGCGGCAGGCCGCGGATCGTCCATTCGCCGGGCGAGGCGCGGCGTGGCGGCCTCGTCTCGGTGTACCAGGAGCCGGCGCTGATCCCCGACCTGGACATCCGGTCCAATCTGCGGCTCACGGAGACGCCCATCGAGCCGTTCCGCCACTGGCTCCGCGAGCTGGGCGTGGATGATCTCGATCTGTTGAGCACGGCGCGGCACGTGCCGCTGGCCTCGCTCCGGATCATCGATCTCGCCCGCGCCCTCGCGATCGAGCCCGACGTGCTCATGCTCGACGAGATGACCGCGGCCCTGCCCGCGAACCTCACCGAGCGGGTCCTCGAGGTCATCGGCCGGTTGCGGGGCGGCGACCGGTCGGTCATCTTCATCTCGCACCGCCTGATCGAGATCGGCGCCGTGTGCGACCGCGCGACGGTGCTTCGGGAGGGCGAGACGGTCGGCGTGGTCGACGTCGACGAGGGTTCCGAGGAGCGGATCGTCGAGCTGATGCTCGGCGATATCGTCAAGGGCCTGCCCGGGCGGGACGGACGCCGAGCAACCGGTGGCGCGCGGGCGACGGCTGCGAAGCCGCGCCTGACCGCCCGCAACCTGGCATCGGGCACCAAGCTCCAAGACGTGTCGTTCGACCTTGCCCCTGGAGAGGTGCTGGGGGTGGTGGCCCTCGAGGGCCAGGGCCAGGACGAGCTGTTCGACGTCCTCGCCGGCTCGGAGCGCGCAAGCTCCGGCGAGCTGCTCGTCGACGGGTCGCCGGTGTCGTTCCATCATCCTGCCGATGCCATCCGCGCCGGCCTCGTTTTCGTCGCCGCCGATCGCGCCGAGGCCCTGCTGATGCAGCGTTCCGTGCGCGAGAACATCGCCCTCCCCTACACGGCGAGGATCCGCAGCTGGGGCCCGATCGACCTGCGCGGGGAGGGCCGCACGGTCGACGCGGCGGTGGCCACGCTCCAGATCGATGCGCGGGCCGGGCGAGAGGTGCGCCGGCTCTCCGGCGGCAACCAGCAGAAGGTCACCATCGCGCGCTGGGTCGCCGGGGGCGTCAAGACGTTGCTGTGCTTCGACCCGACCCGCGGCATCGACATCCGCACCAAGCAGCAGATCTACGTGCTGCTCCGCGAGCTGGCGGAGGCGGGGGCGGCGGTCCTGCTGTACACCTCCGACCTCAAGGAGATACCGCTGGTGTGCGACCGCGCGATCGTCATCTTCGGCGGTCGCGTGGTGAGCGAGATCGACGCGGCGAGCGCCGACGAGACGGCGCTGCTCCGCGCCGCCTACAACCTTCGCTCGGACGCGCTGATGCCCGAGGATGTGGCCGCCGAGGCTGTCGCCGGGGCTGTCGGGGCGGAGGTCGCGGGGCCGCTGCCGGACGAGAGCCCCGCATCCGGCCAGCCGGCGTCCGAGCGATGACCGCCACGGCCGGCACGGTCGAGACCGCGGGCGCCCAGCCGACCGAGGCGCTCGCGCGGTGGGCGCGGCGCAACGCGTGGTCGCTCGGCCTGCTCGCGTTCTTCGCCGCGCTCCTCGTGTTCACGAAGTTCATCCAGCCGAGCTACGGCGTGACCGGCGTGCAGGGTCTCGCCATCTCGGTGCTGCCGCTGGCCCTGGCCGCCGTCGCCCAGGCGATCGTGGTCATCTCGGGCGGGATCGACCTCTCGATCGGATCGATGATGGCACTGACCAACGTCGTCGCGGCCTCCCTGATGCTGGGCCGGAGCGACGAGTTCGCGGTGGTCGTGGTGGTCGGCGTCCTTCTGCTCGGCCTCGTGCTCGGCGCCGTCAATGGAGCGCTGGTCGTCCTCACCCGCGTGCCGGACATCGTGGTCACGCTGGCGATGTCCTTCGTGTGGGCCGGTTGCGCGCTCCTCGTCCTGAAGACACCTGGCGGCGGCTCCGCCCAGTGGCTCAAGGACCTCGTGCTCGGACCGCTGGGCAACGAGTGGATCCCCAAGGCCGCCATCGTCCTCGTGCTGATCGTTGGCCTGATCTGGTGGGCTGTCCGGCGCTCGAGATTCGGCCTGTCGTTGTATGCGATCGGCAGCAACCAGCTCGCCGCGTTCCGGAGCGGCGTCTCGGTGGGTCGGGCGAAGGTGTTCGCCTACGCCCTCACGGGCCTGTTCGCGGCGTTCGCCGGACTGAGCCTGACGGCGAGCACCGGGATCGGGAACCCCCTCTCTGGTTCCTACACCCTCCAGAGCGTTGCCGCGGTCGTCCTCGGTGGGGTCAGCCTGGCGGGCGGCCGCGGTGGGGCCTTCGGTCCGATCGTGGCCGTGCTGATCCTGGCCCTGCTCCGGACGGACATGACCTTCCTCAACCTGAACCCGAACCTCGCGACGTCCGCACAGGGGATCATCCTCATCGGCGTGGTCATGGTCGGAACCCTGTTCCAGATCCGGAGAGGTCGGCCATGACCGAGACCGTGCGGACCGAGCGGGCCGGAGCGCGGTGGCTAACGGTGGCGGCGTGGCGGGGCCTCTTCCGCGACCGGCCGATCATCCCGTTGCTCGGACTGCTGGGCGTCCTGATGGTCGTCAGCGAGCTGGTCCGGCCCGGCATCGTCAGCACGCAATGGCTCGGCGCCATGGTCCGTGGCGCCGTGCCGCTGGCGATCCTCGCCGGGTGTCAGACGCTGGCCATGATCACCGGCGGCATCGACCTCTCCGTCGGCGCCGTTGCCTCGATGTCCGGGTTCGTGGTGGCGACGTTCGTCAGCAGCCCCGGCGGCTGGCCGGTCGGGCTCGCCGTGGCCCTCGTGGCAGCGATCCTGGCCGGGCTCGTCACCGGCATCGGCGTCGGTGTCTTCCGGGTCCACCCCCTGATCATGACGCTGGGCATGAGCTTCGTCGTGCTCGGCCTGGCGAACGTCTGGCAGCTGGTCAAGGTCCAGGCCGGGGGGGGCGTGCCCCCTGAACTGCGCTGGCTCGGTTCGGCGAGCGTCGCGGAGATCGTGCCCTACAGCCTGCTGGTGTTCGTGCCCGTGGCGGTGCTCATCCTGCTGATCCTGCGACGGACCGGCTATGGCCGGCTGCTGTACGCCATCGGCGACAACCCGATCGCCGCGCGCCTTTCCGGCGCGCGCGCGTGGCAGGTCCTAATCACGCTGTATGTCCTCTCGGCGGTGCTCGCGGCGATCGCCGGGTTCGTGCTTACCGGCCTCACGAACGTTGCCAGCGTGACACTCGCCGACAGCGCCGTCCTGCCGTCCGTGGCGGCGGCCGTCATCGGCGGGACCTCGATCATGGGTGGCCGGGGCGGCTACGGAGGGACCATGGTCGGGGCGCTCATCCTGACGGTCATCAGCTCACTGCTGAGCTCACTCGGCTACCCGGAGGCCGTCCGCCAGGTCCTGTTCGGAGCGATCATCGTCGCCGTCGCGGCCGCCTACACGCGAGTGACCGCGGAGGCCTGATGGTCGCGAGCGGCGGTCCGCCCACCAGCCGCCATCTTGGCCTCGACCTGGGGGGCACGAACATCAAGTGGGCGGTGGTCGAGCGCGATGGCGGCGATTGGCGCGTGCTAGACCGCGACCAGGTCTCGACGCCGACCGCGGATGGCCCAGACGTCGTCGTGCCACACCTCGCGGCCGTGGGTGCCGAGGCGATCGGCCGCTCCCCTGTAGTCACGTCGGTCGGGATCGGGGTACCCGGCCTGTACGACCCGGCCGCCGGCACGACGCGGTTCCTCGTCAACTTCCCAGGGCCCTGGGCGGGACGGCCCGTGGCAGGCCCGGTCGCTGCGGCGCTGGGACTGCCGGCGTTCCTGATCAACGACGCGCGGGCCTTCGGCCTCGCCGAGCTGCGCATGGGCGCCGGACGGGGCGCCACTTCGATGATCGGGCTCACGCTCGGCACCGGCGTCGGCGGTGTCATCGCCATCGATGGCCGCGTCCACCAGGGGCATGACGGGACCGGCGGCGAGCTCGGCCACCAGACGCTCGAGCCCGATGGGCCGACCTGCGGCTGCGGCAATCGGGGCTGCCTGGAGGCCTTCGCGCGGGCCGACCGCATCGCCGCGGCCTGTGGCACCGGGACCGCTGAGGCGGCCATGGAGGCGGCACGCGCCGGCGACCCGAGGGCGGTCGCGGGACTCGCCCTGGTCGGGCGCTACCTGGGCATCGGCATCGCCAACATGATCGCGGTCATCAACCCGGACGTGGTGGTCATCGGCGGCGGCGTCTCGGCTGCATTCGACCTGCTGCGCGGGCCCATCGAGGCGGAGCTGCGCGAACGGGTTCACACGACTGCTCTCGACCGCGTGCGGCTCGTGCCGGCCGAGCTGGGGACCTGGGCCGGAGCCATCGGGGCCGCCATCCACGGCGCCGAGGCCTCAGGACGAGGCGATCCGGTCGCCGCCCGTCCGTCTGCAGGTGCACCGTGACCGAGACGCGCTACCAGCCCCACTACCGCCAGATCGAGCAGGCCCTGCGCGAGCGGATCTCCACCCTGTGGCCCGGCGAGCGGCTGCCATCCGACGCGGACCTGTGCGCCGAGTTCGGAGTCAGCCGGATGACGGCACGGAACGCCATGCAGCGGCTGGCCGCGGACGGTCTCATCAGGCGAGAGCCAGGGCGGGGCAGCTTCGTCACCAAGCCTCCGGCCCATCGGCACGCCAATCGCCTGATGAGCTTCAGCCAGGAGATGCGCCGGGCTGGACGCGTCTCCAGCTCTCGTACCCTGACCCGCGTCATCCGTCCATCCTCAGCGACCGAGGCTGCGAGCCTCGGCATCCCGACGCACCAGCCGGTCGTGCACCTGCGTCGCCTGCGTCAGGCGGACGGTGAGCCCATCGCCCTCGAATCGGCCATCCTGATCGGCGCCTGTGCCGACGCGGTCATGACCGCCGACCTCGACCACGGTTCGCTCCACGAAACGCTCGGCCGGGCCGGATTCGTGCTGCGCCGGGGAACGGGGACGATCTCCGCCGCCACTGCCACGGCCGAGGATGCCGAACTCCTGGCGATCCCGATCGGCGACCCCCTGCTCGTCGAGCGGCGGGTCATCGTGGACGGCCACGGCCGCCGCATCGAGGCGACCGAATCGCGCTATGCGGCCGACCGCTATGGGCTCGACGTGCAATTCGACGTCGAAGGTCCGGATCTCGACGCGGCCGAAGCGACCGACGGCAGGACCGTCGACGCCGACCGATGACGACCGGGGCTGCGAACACCGTCAGCGGCCGGCTGGTCCTCGAGGATCGGGTGGCGGGTGGCCGGATCACGATCGAGGACGGGCGCATCGCCGCGATCGACCTTGATGACGAACCGGCGGCGAATGGGCCGTATCTCGCCCCGGGGTTCGTGGACGTCCATGTCCACGGCTGGGGCGGCCACGACGCGATGGGCGATCCAGACGCGCTCGACGGCATGGCTCGCCAGCTCCTGCGACATGGGGTGACCTCGTTCCTGCCGACCGCCTTGACCGCGCCGATCGGAGCGCTCGTGGCCTTCGCCGAACGCGTCCGGACCTGGCTGCCGGACGCCCCGGCCGACGGGGCCGAGCCGCTCGGGTTCAACCTGGAGGGACCGTTCCTCGCCGCGGCCCGACGCGGGGCTCACGACCCGACCCACCTCCAGGTCCCGGCCGGCGTTCCGCGCCGGACGCTCGAGCCGCTCATCGACGGACTCCGACTGCTCACCATCGCGCCCGAGCTGGCCGGCGCGACGGACCTCATCCGCTGGCTCCGTGACCGCGGCGTGGCGACCTCGATCGGTCACTCGGCGGCGACCATCGAGGAGGCGCAGGCCGGCTACGACGTCGGCGGGACGTCCACGACGCACCTCTTCAACGCGATGAGCGGCGTCGATCACCGTGCGCCTGGCGTCGCCGTGGCCGCCCTGCTCGACGACGCGGCCTACGTCGAGCTCATCGCCGACAAGATCCATGTTCATCCCGCGTTGTGGCCGCTCATCACGCGGCTGAAGCCGCCGGACCGGCTGCTGCTCGTCAGCGATGCCATCGCGCTCGCCGGGATGGGCGATGGACGCGGGTGGGTCGGCGGCCTCGAGGTGGAGGTCGTGGGACAGCGCGTCACCCTCGCCGGGACCTCCACGCTGGCCGGATCGGTCATCGCCCTCGACACTGCGGTGCGGAACGTCGCGGCATCCGGCGTGCCGCTGCCTGCCGCCGTCGCGGCCGCCAGCCGCAACCCGCTCGCCCTGCTCGGCATCTCGGACCGTGGCCGGATCGCGGCGGGCCAGCGTGCCGATCTCGTCGAACTCGACCCCGAGCTCAGGGTCCGCCGCGTCATGCGCGCCGGCACCTGGTTCGCGGCTGATCCCCCGGGCTGAGGGCGGTCGCCCCAACGGGTCGGGGCCGCGCGCCGTCAGCGGGGCGGCATCGCCTCGAACGTGCGCTCGATGTCATCGAGCACGCGAACCGTCGCCTCCGTGACGACCGAGAGGTAGCGCTCGCCGTATTCGGGCGTCGCCCCGCGCGCGTCGCCCCAGGTGCCCGAGTGCGTGGCGCGGTGGACGGAGCCCGGCGCGGAGAAGAAGAACGCGGTGTGCACGGGGGCCGAGTTTGTGACCTCCGGGAACGGCGGCATCTCGGCGTTGGCCCGGTCCATGTCGACGAGTAGCGGGTCGATCGCGAGCACGGCCGCCGTTTCGGCGCGATTCGCATGGAGCCCCGTCGTTGGGCCGAAGAACTCCCCCGCATCGTCTGCGGTCATGCCGTCCCAGTAGTTGACCGGGAAGGCGCGCACGCCCGCGGGCATCCGGCCGGCCGCGTTGGCACAGGCGTAGGCGATCGCGTAGGTGTTGTCGTAGTGGCCGTTCAGGAAGACGATCCGGGTGAAGCCGACGGTGGCGAGCGAGGCACACAGGTCCTCGACCAGGGCCATGAAGGTCGGGATCCGGAGCTGCACCAGCCCCGTGAACCCGGTGTGTGGATAGGACAGGCCGTAGTTGATCGGCGGCGCGACGAGAGCGCCGACCCGCGGCGCGACGCGGCGGGCCACCTCGTTCGGGACGAGGACGTCCGTCAGGAGCGGACCGTGTGGCCCATGCTGCTCGGTCGAGCCCGTCGGCACGATGACGGTCTCGTGGTCCTTCAGGAAGGCCTCGACCTCGGGACTGGTCATCTCGCCCAGGAACACGGTCGGCGGTTTCATCGCGATGTCCTCCTTGCCACGCCATCAGCCGATGGTGGTCGTCAGCCCCCCGATCCCCTCGACCCAGACCGTCACCACGTCGCCGACCTGGAGGCGACGCTCCGGGCCCAGCGGTCCGGCGAGGCGGGCCGGGGTGCCGGTCGCGATCAGGTCGCCCGGTCGCAATATCGCGTGGTGACTGAGATACGAGATCACCTCGGCGATCGAGAAGCGCATCTGCGCGGTGCTGCCGTCCTGGATGGCGACACCGTTGATGGCGCAGCCGAGCCGGAGGTCCTCGGGCGCCACCTCGTCGCGCGTCACCACCCACGGGCCCACCGGACAGAAGCCGGCCAGCGACTTGCCAAGCAGCCACTGGTCGCCGTCGAGCCATGGGTCGCGCGAGGACATGTCGTTGATGCAGGTATACCCGAAGACGTGCCGCATGGCGTCCTCGGGCGCCACCGCCACGGCCGGCTCGCCGATGACCACGCCGAGCTCCGATTCGGCATCGACGTTGGCGGTCAGCGAGCGATCCCACGTCACCACCGACCCGTGCCCGCTCACCGCGGTCGGCAGCTTGGCGTAGACCATCGGCCGCTGCGGCCTGGCGCCGTGGGCCTCGCCGGGCGACGCGTAGTTCAGCCCGATGGTGTAGATGGCCCCCGGGTCCGGCACGGCCGGCCCGAGCTCGACGTCATCCATCGGCCGATGCGCCTCCTCCGGCTGACGTTCCACCCACTCACGAACGCGCTCCAACCCGTCGGCGCCGCTCGCCGCGATACCACGCAGCGAGCCGAGCCTCGGGTCCGGCACGGCGAGCGGCAGTAGGCGCCGGCCGCGAACCACCGCGACCGTTGCGCGCCCGTCCTCGACGATGGTGGCGAAGCGCATCGGTTCAGGCCTGGGCGGCGGCGTCGGCGAGCAGCGGCGCGACGGCGGCACGCATGACGTCCGCCATGCCGCCCACCCCGGTCCAACGCTCGAAGGCGACGACGGCCTGCTGGATCAGCATCTCCGACCCGTTCGCCGCTCGCATGCCTCGCGCCCGCGCCGCGCGCAGCAACGGCGTCTCGGGTGGCACGTAGACGAGGTCGAAGACCGTCGCCCACGCCGGCAGCTGCTCGACCGCGATCGTCGTCCCCGCCTCGAGCATGCCGACCGTCGTCGCGTTCACCGCGAGCTCCGCCGACCGCAGCGCGGCCGTGAAGGCGGGGTCATCCAGCGCCACGGCCGACACGGACCCCGCTCCGACGTCGGCAAAGCGCTCCGCGAGCTCCGCGGCGGACGAAAGGGTGCGGTTGCCGATCGTCACCCGGCGCGCGCCGGCGCGGAGGCAGGCGAAGACGACTGCGTGGGCCGCGCCGCCTGCCCCGGCAACGACGACCTCGACCCCCGCCAGGGACCGGCCCATGGCGAGCTCGACCCCGGCGCGGAAGCCGGGGGCATCGGTGTTGAAGCCCACGAGTTCGCCCGCCGCGGATCGCGCGACGCTGTTGACCGCTCCGATCGTCGCGGCGTCGGCCTCCACCTCGTCGCAGAGGCCGGCGACCAGCCGCTTGTACGGCGCGGTGACCTGGAGGCCGAGCCAATCGGGCCCGCGCGCCTCGTCCACGGCGCCCGCGACCGCATCGGCCTCGAGCTCGAGCAACTCGTAGCGCGCGTCGATCCCGGCTGCGGCAAACGCGGCATCATGCATGACCTGCGAATGGCGTCGCCTGAGCGGCTTGCCGATCAGGGCGACCCGCCGGGTCACCGCAGCGCGGGCGCCATGCGCCGCACCGGACCGGCCGTGGCGGGGAACGTCACGTTGGGGATGATCTCGTCGACCCAGTCCTGGAGCTGGGCCGGATCGGGCGTCATGGTGTGCAAGACGAAGGACTCCACGCCAGCGTCGATACGGGCCTGGAGGGAGCTGATCACCTCGTCGGGCGTGCCGAACAGGTAGACCGACTCGAGGTACTTTGGTCCGCGCTCGGCGCTCATCACCTTCAGGAAGGCGCGGTGCTGCTCCTCGCGCGCCTTCGCCGGGTCGTTCGTCATCACCAGGTGCAGGAAGTTCTCGTGCGCGACCACGCACTGGCCGGGATCGCGGCCGTGCTCGCGGTAGTACGCCTGCAGCTCGACCCAGTCGCGGGCGATCTCGTCCGGCGGGCAGGTAGGACGCGGGATCCAGCCGTCGGAGCGCAAGACACGCGCCTTCACCGAGTCCACGAAACGCGGCAGGTCGGGCGACTTGGGGTCGGCCAGCTGCGACCCGCCGCCGATCCAGATCTCGGGGCGCTGCGACGCCCGCGGCTCGATGAAGACGTCGTCGACCGAGTAGTAACGGCCGTGGTACGTGACCGTCTCGCCCTCGAGCAGCGGCACCATGATGTCCAGCATCTCGTCGGTGCGCTTCCCGCGCTCCGACTTGTGGACCCCCACCGCCTCGTACTCGGCGTCGTTCCAGCCGACGCCGGCGCCCAGGATCATGCGGTTCTCGGAGAGGAACTGGAGCGTGGCCAGCTCCTTGGCCAGCATCACCGGGTTGCGCAGCGGCATGATCAGGATCGAGGTGCCGAGACGGACGCGCTCCGTCACGCCGGCCACGACTGCCAGGGCCGAGACGGGCTCGAGCCATGAGACCGAGTAGAACCGTTTCGCCGCCAGCAGGTGGTCGGTGATGAAGAGCGAGTCGAAGCCGAGGTCCTCCACCCTCTGAGCGAACTCGCGTATGCCGCGCGACCTCTCCGGACCGTCGCCTTCCCAGATGTACGAAGGCAGAAAGACCCCGAACCGGCCGACCTCACTCATGTGGTTGCTTCCTCACTTCACGTCGACCTCATCGGCCCCGGTACTCGGGATCGCGCTTTCCGAAGAAGGCGTTCGCTCCCTCCAGCATGTCCTCGCTTGCGAAGATGCGCTCCGATGCGTCCAACTCGGCGGCCAGGCCCGCGTCCAGGTCCAGGTCCATGGCGGCATCGATCAGCCGCTTTGCCTCTCGCACGGCGAGTGGGCCGCGAGCGGCGATCTCATCCGCCATCGCCTCCGCCGCCTGCCGCGCCTCCCCGGCGGGCACGACCTGGTTGACCAGGCCGATCCGCTCCGCCTCGTCGGCGCTGATGATCCGGCCGGTCAGGATCAGTTCCTTGGCCCGTGCCGGCCCCACGACCCTGGGGAGCCGCTGCGTACCGCCACTGCCCGGCAGCACGGCCAGGCGCACCTCCGGCATGCCCAGCCGGGCGCGGGCCGATGCGATGCGCAGGTCGCAGCACAAAGCCAGCTCGAGTCCGCCGCCCAGGGCATCGCCCTCGATGGCGGCGATGGTCGGCATGGGCAGCTCCGCCAGCTGGCGGTAGACGAGCTTCTCGAGCAGCAGCTTGCCCTCCGCCACGCGGCCGCGGAGCCCTTCGAACTCGCCGATGTGGGAGCCCGCGCAGAAGGCGCGCTCCCCGCGCCCCGTTACGACCACGGCCCGAACGTCGTCTGCCGCGGCGAGGCGGGCCAGCGCCTCGCGCAGCTGCTCGGTGAGCTCGCGAGTGACGAGGTTGAGCGGCGGGTTGACGAGCTCGATGTGCGCCACGGGGCCCAGCCGGAGCGAGATGAGCTCGCTCACGGCGCCGCTCCGAAATCCGCCGCCAGGCCCATCGGTCCCGTCGCATACAGCCGGCGGTCCATGGCGCGCAGGTCATCGGCCACGCGCGGGCGGAACCCCATCCGCGACAGCACCTCGCGCTCGACGTCGATACCCGGGGCGACCTCGGTGAGCACGAGGCCGTCGTCCTCCAGCGCGAAGACCGCCCGCTCAGTGATGTAGCGCACCTGCTGCCCTCGCTCCCGCGCCAGGTGGCCGTTGAACGAGATCTGGCGCACCCGGGGCACGAATTTGCCCAGGCTGCCCTCGCGCGTCACGTGGATGCCGTCGCGGATCTCGACCTGCAGGCCGCGCGCGGTCAATGTGCCGACGAAGCAGATCTTCCGCGTCCGCGCGCTGATGTTCGGGAATCCTCCCGGGCCGCGGACACGCCCCTCGAAGGCGTGGACGTTCACGTTGCCCTCGGCGTCCACCTCCGCAAAGGAGAGGCTCGCCACGTCGAGCCCGCCGCCGTCGTAGAAGTCGAACATATACGGCTGGTCGATCATGGCCTGGTAATTGAACCCGGCGCCGCCCTCGTTGCCCGCCACCGGCACGCCACCGAAGATGCCCTGCTCGACGGTCAGCACCAGCTGGTCGGTGATGCCCTCCTCCCAGGCCACCCGGCCGATGAGCTGGCTGATCCCGAAGCCCAGGTTGCAGATGGCACCGCGCGGGAACTCGAGCAGGGAGCGACGCGCGATGACCTTGCGCACGTCGAGCGGCAGCGGCGGCTCGGGCCTGACCGGCCTGCGCAGCGCGCCGGCGTAGTACGGCGAGTCCTCGGTGATGTACGTCTGCCACTGCTCCGGATCGACGTAGACGTGGTCGATCAACGCTGCCGGCACCTTCACGTCGCGCATTCGCAGGCTGCCTCGCGTCGCCAGCTGCCGGACCTGCGCGATGACGATGCCGCCACTGTTGCGCGCGGCCATGGCCATGGCCAGCATCTCGCCCTGTACGGCCTCGCCCTCCATCGTCAGGTTGCCGTCCTCGTCGGCGCTCGTGCCCCGGATGACGGCCACGTCGATCGGGAAGGCGTGGTAGAGCAGCCACTCGCGGCCGCGCAGCGTGACGACCTCGACCAGGTCCTCGGTCGTGGCCGCGTTCTGTTTGCCGCCGGTCTGCCGCGGATCGACGTACGTCCTCAGGCCGACCTGCGTGACGAGCCCCGGCCGTCCCGCGGCGATCTCGCGCATGAGTTGCGACATCACGCCCTGCGGGAACGAGTACGACTCGATCTCGTTCGCCTCGACGAGCGCGCCGAGGCGCGGCTCGTTTCCGATATTGCTGCCGATCGTGCGCCGCATGAGCCCGGGCAGGCCGAGCTGCGAGAAGCCACGGTCGGCGAAGTCGCCGATACCCACCACGCGGACCGTGGTCAGGTCGCGCGGCCGACCCTCCTCGCCGAAAACCGCCGCCAGCTCGTCGATGAAGCGTTGCGGGACCGCGTGCCCGGCGCCCGAGCCACCGATCAGCAGTGTGCTGCCGTCGCGCACGAGCCCCACCGCCTGGCGGACGTCGATGACCTTGGTCATGGCATATAGCCCCCGGCGTTCGGGTTGAGCGTCTGCCCCAGGAATAGCGCCGAGGCGTCGGAGAGGAGGAAGATGACCGCGTCCGCCACTTCCTCAGGCCGCCCAAAGCGTCCCAGCGGCATCTCGCGCAGCCGCCGGCGGCCCTCCTCGCTCTCGACCAGACCGGTGGTCATGCCGGTCTCGGTGACGCCCGGCGCGACGGCGTTGACGCGGATCCCGCGCGGTCCGAACTCCCGGGCCAGGGCCCGGGTCAGGCCGATGACCCCTGCCTTCGCCGCCGAGTACGCCGCCGTCTCCGCGACGCCGATCTGCGCCAGCCGCGAGGCGATGTTCACGATGTTGCCGCTGCCTCGCTCCACCATCGATGGCAGGACCGCTCGACAGGTGTGGAAGGCGGCCGTCAGGTCCAATTGGATGATGGCGGCCCAGTCGGCCGGCTCGATCTCGAGGAACGGCCCGACCTGCGTGAGCCCGGCGTTGTTGACGAGCGCGTCGACGCGGCCGAAGTGCGCGATGGCCTGCCGTACCAGCTGCTCGGCCTGCCGGCCGTCGACGAGATCGGCGCTGAAGGCGTGGCCATCCGAGCCGGCGTCACGGACGCGCCGCAGCGTCCGCTGGGCGCCCTCGGCCGAGGTGCGGTAGTGGATCGCCACGCGGGCGCCCGCCTCGGCCGCCTTGGCGGCCACTTCGGCGCCGATGCCGCGGCTGCTCCCGGTGACGAGGACCACCTGACCGGCCAGCGCACCGGTCATCAGAAGGGGAATGACGGCGGCTCGTCGCGCACCGTCACCCACTGCCACTCCGTGAAGGTGTCGAAGTTGGCCTCTCCACCGAACCGGCTGCCGTTGCCCGACGCACCCATCCCGCCGAACGGGATGATGGCCTCGTCGTTCAGCGTCCCATCGTTGACGTGGATCATGCCGGCCTTGATCCGGTTCGCCAGGGCAAGCCCGCGCGACGTCGAGCGCGTGTAGATGGCCGCGACGAGCCCGTACTCGCTCGCGTTCGCCAGGGCTATCGCCTCGTCGTCCGTCTCGAAGGTCGTGACCGGGGCGACGGGCCCGAAGATCTCGTCGGTCCAGGCGGGCGAGTCGGTCGTCACGTCGGCGAGCACGGTCGGCCGGTAGAACAATCCCTCGTAGGTGCCGCCCTCGACCAGCCTGGCCCCACCCGCGACAGACCGCTGGACGATGCCGTCGACGCGCGCGAGCTGCTTCGCGTTGACGATCGGCCCGAGCTGCACGTCCTCGCGATACGGATCGCCGAGCCGGAGACGCTTCGCCTTCGCCGTCAAGGCGTCGACGTAGGCGCCGGCGACCCTCCGGTGGACGATGTGCCGGCCGGCCGCGAAGCAGACCTGACCCTGGAACTGGAACGACGAGAAGGCACCCGCCGAGGCGGCCGCCTCGAGATCGGCGTCCTCGAGCACGACGAACGCGTTGTTCCCACCCAGCTCCAGCGAGACCTTCTTGAGCAGGCCACCCGCTAGCTGGCCGACCCGCCGGCCGGCGGCCGTGGATCCGGTGAACGCCACGAGCGAAACGTTGGGATCGGTGACGATCGCCTCGCCGACGTCGGCGCCCCCCACGACGATCTGCAGGAGGCCATCCGGGAGGCCCGCCTCTGCAAACACGGCGGCGAAGATCGCGCCGCCCGCCACGGGCGTCTGCGGGTCGGGCTTCAGGACCACGGCGTTGCCGAGCGCGAGGGCCGGTGCGACCACCCGCATCCCGAGCACGGTAGGCGAGTTCCACGGGGTGATCGCGCCGACGACGCCCACCGGGACGCGGCGGACCATCGAAAGACGCCCCTTCTGCGCCGTCGGCATGAGCGAGCCGTATGGCTGGGAGGGCAGCGTCGCCGCGTTCAGCACCTCCTGATAGGCGAAGTTCTGCTCGTGATGCATCTTGCTGTGGACGGCGCCGGTCTCCCGCATCGTCCACGCGCCGAACTCCTCACGATGCGCGTCGTAGATGTCTGCCGCCCGGCGCAGGATGCGCGCCCGCTCCTGGTAGCTCGTCTCCGCCCACGCAGGTTGGGCTGCCGCAGCGGCCGCAGCAGCGCGCGCGACGTCGTCGGGCGTCGACGCCGGGATCGTCAGGAGATGGAGATCGGTGGCCGGCTCGCGATCCTCGAGCGGATCGCCGGTGCCCGGTCGCCAGCCCTCGAGGAAGGGGTCCAGCCATGTCGTCGATACGGGAGCGACCATCTCGTTCTCCTGTCGTTGCGCGAGCGTGGGGTTCAGGTCGGCTCGGCCCTGCGGCCCGTGGCAGGGTCACGCCAGATCGGCCCGCGCGCGAGCACCTGGTCGATGAGGCCTTCCTCCACGTAAGGCGGGACCTTCCAAACGACTACCGGCCTGGCCTCCTGGCCCGGGTAGGCGAGCCGCTCTCGGACGTCCGCGTCCGTGTAGTAGCCACCGACGACCACCAGCAGCAGCGCGGCATGGTGGTCCGGCTCTTCCCGTTCGAGGCGCGCGAGGCGCGCGGCCGGGTCGGTGCCGAGCTCATGGCGCAGCGCCGCTCGGAGCGGCTCGACCAGGTCGGGTCGGACGGCGAGCACGAACCGGAGCCGGGCGTCGCCGATGACATCGCCGGCCGACGGCATGCCGTGGGCCGCCGGGATGAGGTACGCGGCGATGGCGGTGAACGTGGCGCGGCGGTCAGGGTCGAGGGTGGGCAACGGGTCGGACGGCGTGGCCGAGGGCGTTGACTGGGCCGTCATGCCGGCACCTGCTGGTTGAACCGGCTCTCGACCATGTGATCCGCGGCACGCAGGGCGATGGCGCAGATCGACGACGTCGGATTCACGCCCGCCGAGGTCACGAAGCAGCTGCCATCGACGACGTAGAGGTTGGGGACGTCGTGCGCCCGATTCCAGCGGTCCAACACGGAGGTCGAGGGATCGTCACCCATGCGGGCCGTGCCGAGGAGGTGCCATCCCGAGTAGCGCATCAGCCGATCGACCTCGACCGTGTGCGCGCCTGCCTCGCGCAGCGATTCCGACGCCCGCTCGATGTGGAAGTCGAGCAACCGGCGCGAGTTCTCCGCCACCTTGTAGTGCACCTCTGGCGCGGGGATCCCGGAAGAGTCGGTGAGGGTCGGGGACAGGGTGATGTGGTTGGACTCGTCGGGCAGATCCTCACCGAACAGGCCCCAGTTCGCGCCCCGACCAAGGTGGGAGCGGACGTGCAGATGGTGGTCAGGACCCCAGACGCGCGTCCCGGCCCGGCTCGGCAGGGCGGCGTTGATGGGACCGAACGTGGGGGCCAGCCCCCATTTGGCGCCCCGGACGAAGCCCCGCCGTTCGTCGGTCTCGTAGAACTCGAACGACTCGATGGAGCACCCGAACTGGCCCTGCCAGCTCTCGAGGTCCTCGTCGAACAGCCCGCCCACGTTTGCGAAGGGATGCATCATCAGCCGCCGGCCGACGAGTCCCGAGGCGTTGGCGAGCCCATCGGGATGCGCCGGGGATGCCGACAGCAGCAGCAGCCTCGGCGTGCCGATGGCATTGGCGGCCAGGACCACCACCTTCGCTGGTTCGAAATGCTCGTGACCGTCGCGGTCGAGCCACGTGGCGCCGGTGACGAGGCCAGCGGCTTTCGTCTCCAGGCGGCGCACCCGGGCGCCGGTCACCAGCCTGGCCCCGCTGGCGATCGCCTTGGGCCAATGCGTCAGGTCCGTCGACGCCTTGGCGCCCTCACCACAGCCTTGCTGGCAGGTGCCTCGCTGCACGCAGGGATGGCGCCCGTCATACGGGACGGACAGGATCGAATTCGGCTCCGGCCACCAGTGCCAGCCCAGCCGTGCATGGGCCCGGGCGACCTTCAGGCCGCCGGCGCCGATGGGCAGCGGCGGCAGCGGCGGGTCCTCACCTCCTGGCGGATAGGCCGGGTCGCCGCCCATCCCCGACACGCCGAACTGCCGGTCGCTCCGCTCGTAGTAGGGGAGCAGCTCGTCGTAGGCCAGCGGCCAGTCGTCCGCGATGCCATCGAGCGAGCGCACGCGGAAGTCCGAGGGCAGCATCCTCGGCCAGGCTCCAGCGAAGATCAGCATCGAGCCGCCGACCGCCGAGTACATGAGGGGCGAGACCTCGGTGTCGCTCTCGTCGATCGGGTAGTCCTCTGGCAGCGCCCGGACGTTCGGACTGGTCGCCCACTGCTTGCGCATGGTGAGTTCCCAGTCGAGCTCGGCGCCGCGGTACTCGGACCGATCGTGCCAGTCGCCCTGCTCCAGGCAGACGACACGGAACCCGGCCTGGGCGAGGCGGAGGGCCACCACGCCACCGGTGGCGCCGGCGCCGACGATGAGGACATCTGCGGGTTCGGTGGCCACGACTGACTCCTTGCGGCGGCGGGTCGAGCGGACGAGGACCCTGGCTCGACGAAGTCGGTACCGACGCGCTGCACGAGCAGTCTATCGCGACGCCTCCCGGAGCAGGCCGACCTCGATCAGCACGCTGGTCAAGTGGGCGCGCTCTGCGTCACCGAGGGGCATCAACGGGCGACGGACATGGGCGGCCTCGAGCACGCCCAGGATGCGCAGGCATTCCTTGAGCCGCACCCGGTAGTCGCCGACCGGTCTCGCGAAGACGACGTCAGCGAGGCGCTGCACCCGTCGGCCGAGCGCCACAGCGTCATCGATGCGGCCCGCGTTCCAGGCGTCGATCATGTCGACCTGCTCGCGCGTCATCACCGCGCCGAACCCGATGAGCGCCCCGGTCGCGCCGAGCATGAACGACTCCAGGATGAAGTTGTCGTTGCCGGTCAGGAGGGTGATCGGCCGCGGCAGCTGGGCGATAAGGCGTGCGGTATCGACGAACCGCCGAGCGTCGAACGACGCCTCCTTGATCGCGACCACCCCCTCGACCGCAGCCATCGCGCGCAGCGTGTCCGGCTCATAGTTCAGCCCCGCGAGCGCCGGCTGCAGCTGGAACAGGATCATCGGCAGGCCCACGTCGGCGATCGCCTCGTGGTAGCTGACCGGGACCCGAACGTCGAGCGGCTCGCTCAGATAGGCGGGGATCGGGAAGACCAGCAGCGCATCGGCGCCGGCCGCCTTGAAGTCCCTCGCCTGGCGCACGGCGGCGTCGGTCGATGGCCCCGCCAGGCCGGCCACGATCGGCAGGTCGGTCACCTCGCGCACGACCCGCAGGACGCGGACCTTCTCGTCGTGGGTGAGATGCGGGCCCTCGCCGGTGTCGACATTGATCGCCAGCGCGACCGGTCCCTGGTCAGCGACCCAGCCGATGTAGGAGCGCAGCGCGGCCTCGTCGATGCTGCCGTCGGCGTGCATCGGCAGGACGGTCGCCGGGATCAGGCCGTCGAGGTTCAGGATCATGGTCGCTCGAGTCGTAGGATAGAGCGTCGCTTGCGCACGAGACAGCCGCGGGCTCGCACCGCCATCTTGAAGGAGCACGATGAGGCAGCTCGACATCTTCAGCCTCGTGGGACGGGTCGCCATCGTCGCGGGCGGTGGGGGCGGCATCGGGTCATCGCTGGCCGAGGCGCTCGCCGGCGCCGGGGCCAAGGTGGCGGTGGCCGGCCGGACGCGGGAGAGCTGCGAGGCGACGCTCGAGCGGGTCCGGGCGGCCGGATCCGAGGGCCTCGCGATCACGGCCGATATGACCAGCGAGGCCGACTGCGAGCGGATGGTCCAGGAGACGCTCGAGCAGTTCGGGCGGATCGACATCCTGGTCAACGCCGTCGGTGGCGGCGCCGGGAAGGCGCTTCATGCCGCCGAGCGCTACCCTCGCTCCGACTGGGACTGGATCATGGAGCTGAACGTCCGGAGCACCGTCCTGCCGACACAGGCCGTGGTGCGGACGATGATCGAGCAGGGCCGGGACGGCCGCATCCTCAACATCTCGTCGGTGCGCGCCAGCCTCGGCATCAACGCCGGCTATTCCGCGTACGTCGCGGCCAAGGGCGCCATCAACTCGCTCACGCGCCAGTGGGCGACCGAGTGGGCCAGGTACGGCATCCGGGTGAACGCCATCATGCCCACGTTCGTCGACACGCCCCAGGTGGCCATGCTGCTGGAGGATCCGGCGTTCAAGGCGGGCATCGTGGGCCGCATCCCGCTCGGTCGCGTGGGTGAGACCCGTGACATCGTCGGTCCCGCGATCTTCCTCTGCTCCGACGCCGCCTCGTTCGTGACCGGCCAGGTGCTCGGCATCGACGGCGGTCTCACGGCCACCCAATAGTCCCGCGAACCCGATAGCCATCACAGGGAGCCTCGGCCATGCCCGACCTCGGCCTCGAGAACGTTACGCCGAACATCTTCACCACGACGAAGCTGCGCGGCTGCAACCCGAGCTTCGTGACCACCTCGGATGGGGTCGTCGTCATCGACACGCCGCAGCTGCCGACCCGGGCGGTCGCCATGCGCGCCGAGGCGGAGGCGCGCGGGACGCTCCGCTACCTCATCAACACCGAGCACCACGTCGACCACATCTTCGGCAACTACTGGTTCAAGGGCGTGCCGGTCGTCGAGCACCAGGGGCTCTACGACAACTTCATGGTCGTGACGCCCGACCTCGACCCGTTCGCCTACGCCCTGGAGGCGGTGCCGACCGACGACCCCGATGCGGCCTCGATCGTCCCTGACCGCGAGACCTACTACGCCGATCCGAACAAGGGCACCATCGTCTTCACCGGCGACCTGACACTCCGAGTGGGCGACCACACCTTCAACGTCCTCCACACGCCCGGGCATACGCCGGGCCAGGTCGCCGTGCACGTGCCCGAGGAGCGGGCCGTGTTCACGGGCGACACGATCTTCAGCGAATGCCAGACCTGGCTGATGACCTCGAACGTGGACCAATGGCTCGAGGCGCTCGAGCGGATCCGCCAGCTCGACGTCGACCACCTCATCCCGGGCCATGGCCCGGTCACGACGCTGAAGTACGTCGACACCCAGCGGGCGATGTTGCTCGACTGGAAGTCGGCCGTCGCCGACGCGGTGGCCAGGGGCTGGACGCGCGAGGAGACCATCGCCCGCGTCCGCTTCGACGAGCGCTACCCGGTGGACGTCGGGCAGGGCTACATGATGGACCACATCCAGACGCTCAACGCCGCCTCGCTCTGGGACAAGTTCACCGCGCTCGGCTACGCCAAGGGCCGCTGATCGACGCCCTCGACGTCGTCAGGACGGGGGTGGGACCTCGGCGAGCCGGCCGTCCAGCTCGGCGAAATCCCAGACGTCGATCGCCGGTGGCTCCGCCGCGAGTGTCGTGAGCGCGGTGCAGATCTGGCTTCGATGATCGGTCCCGTGGTGCAGCGCCTGCGCGAGTCGGATGCCCACCGGCGCGTGGCTCTCGGTCCCGTCGTCGCGGTGCCTCACGACGACCACGTCCGGATCGAGGTCCTGTGCCAGGAACGATGACCACGCGGCTCCGTTGGCCTCCATCGCGGTCCGAAGCTCCGGGAGGTCCATCTGGTCCTCGTCGATGAGGGGGCTGCGCCCGCCCGTCAGGGCGAACAGGTACGAGGCGTCGGCGCCGACGATGTGGCGCATCGTCTCAAGGATCGAGCCGTAGGTTCCCGGGACGCCCTTCCCCAGCTGCTCAGGACCGAGCGAGAGGCACGTGTCGATCAACCGCAGCGTCGCCCACGCGTGGTGCCCGAACGCGTCCGCCAGGAGGGATCTGCTCATCAGCCCACGGTACCATCCCGCGTCACGTGGTCCTGGCAAGGAGGCGGCTTCCATTTCAACGGCAGCAACGGGACGTACCAGATGGACGGCCTGGTCTTCCCTGGCTCGCCCCCGACGCCGTAGGGCGACTCGAGCCGGACCAGCCCCAGCCCCGGCTCCCCATCGGGCGCTGCGCCCTGTTGGCGGGAAGGACGGGCACCCGGCTTTCCGGGGACAGTCTCTCGTCTGACCACTGGTGGCATTCCGACGCACGCGCAAGGCCCAAGGTCACCTCACCGGCCGGAGTTGCTAGGCGCGCCCGGCCGCCACCTCGTCCGCGCGGTTCCGACCGGCGAGCTGGATGAGGTCCTCGTGCAGCTCGAACCAGATCCCGTGGTAGCCGTCGACGCGCGGTGACGCCACGTAGCGCTGATCACCCCCGAGCGCCTGGTCGAGCGCGCGACCGAGACGGAGGCGGTAGTCGGCCAACCGCGGGCAACCCTGCTCGTGCGGGGCCAGCCAGGCGGCTGCGTCGGCATGAAGGGCCGCCAGGCGGTCCAGCACCCGCTGGTCGTAGGCGGCGTCCGAGTGATCGTTCAGGACCTGTGCGTCCGCATCGCGGAGCTGCCAGGCGGTCACCGCGTCTTTCATCCGGTGGTCGAGGGCGACGAACGCATCCAGCGCCGCGTTGGCGCGATCGATGCCCCAGGCGTCCTGCTCGGCGGCGCGCAGGCGGTCCGCCCGGGCCGTGCCGGCCTCGGTCAGCCGGTAGGCGCCCGCGACCGTTGCGACCAGACCGTCGAGGACCAGCTGGTCGACGATCGGCTGGACATCGCCCACCGTCGAGAGCACGGCGTCGGCGAGACCCTGGAGCGGGGCGAACCCTTTGATCGCGATCGCCCGGAGGCAGTCGTCGGGCGTCGCCCTGCGACCCGCGCCGGGGAGGATGTGCCCCGTGTCTCGGGCCCCTGCGTCATCGGCCGCCCTTGCGTCGTCCCCGATGGGGATCCCGAGCTCCTGGGCCCACGAAAGCAGCGTCTGGACCTCCGGCAGGACCTCGGTTCTGCCCGGGATCGCCCCCTCGAAGACCTCGCCGGTGCTGCCGTCGATGGTGACGACAGCGCCGTGGCGCAGGATCCGGCCACCGGCGACGACGTGGCCGTCGCGGACCTCGACCCCGGCGGCCCCGACGACGGCCGGGATCCCCCAGCCTCTGGCGACGACCGCGGCGTGGCTCGCCAGGCCCCCACGGGAGGTCAGGATGCCGGCCGCCCTGGCCATCCCGTGCACGTCGTCGGGCGACGTCTCCGCTCGGACCAGGATGGCCGCAGTGCCCTCCTCGGCCGATGCCTGGGCGGCCTCCGGGCTCGTCGCGATCGGGCCGCTGGCCATCCCCGGCGATGCCGGCAGGCCGGTCGCCAGCGGCAGGACGAAGCTGCTGCGAGCGCTCGTCGTCGTCGGTGGATGGGCGAGCAGCGGGGCGACGCGCTCGACCGCCTCCGCCCGAGAGAGCGGGAAGGTCTCGTCCTCGGCCATGTCGACCGCGATCCGCAACGCCGCCTGGGGGCTGCGCTTGCCGACCCGGACCTGGAGCATCCAGAGCCTGCCCTCCTCGATCGTGAACTCGATGTCGCAGAGGTCCGCGTAGTGCCGCTCCAGCCGCGTCGCGTGGTCGCGCAGCTCGGTGGCGACGGCGGGCATGCGCTCGTCCAGGACCGCGATCGGCTCCGTCCGATGCGTCCCGGCGACGACGTCCTCGCCCTGGGCGTCGAACATGACGTCCCCGTAGAGGGTCGGCTCGCCGGTCGCCGGGTTGCGCGTGAAGAGGACACCGGCTGCCGAGGTCGGGCCGCGGTTGCCGAAGACCATGGCCTGGACGGTCACGGCCGTCCCGAGGTCGTCCGGGATCCCTTCCTTCCGGCGATATGCGCGAGCGCGGTCGCTGTTCCATGACCGGAAGACGGCCTCGACCGCCAGGCGCAGCTGCTGCCACGGGTCGTCCGGGACGTCGACGCCGACGATCGACCGGAAGCTGGCCCCGAGCCGCTCGCGACAGCTGCGGGCGAAGGCCTCGCTGCCAGCGGCGAGGGCCAGGCCGGCGGTCGTCGGGTCGTTCAGGCCAAGGTTCAGGATCGTGTCCATCATCCCGGGCATCGAGACCGGCGCGCCGGACCGGACGCTGACGAGGAGCGGGTCCACAGGGTCGCCGAAGCGGCGCCCGACGACCGCCTCGACGTCGGCCATCCGGACCCGGAGCTCATCGTCGAGGCCGGCCGGCCAGCCGCTGACCAGGAAGGTCCCGCAGGCTTCCGTGGTGATGACGAAGCCGGGCGGCACGGGCAGACCGAGCTCGCGCGCCATGACGCCGAGGTTCGCGGCCTTGCCACCGACCAGGGCCTTGGCCTCGTCGAGCGTGGAGGCGGGCACGGCGTCGAGCGCGTAGGCGTAGGTCATCGGGCGTCGATCGCCTCGGGGGCTCCGGCGTCGGGCGACTCGGCAGCGTCGTGCAGCGCGCGCCAGACGCGCTCCGGCGAGAGCGGCAGGTCGCGGATCCGGACGCCCGTCGCGTCATGGACGGCCGCCGCAACGGCAGGCGCGACGCACAGGAGAGCGCCCTCGCTCATGCCCTTCGCGCCGTACGGGCCCGGCCCATCCGCGTTCTCGACGAAGTCGCTCTCCATGCGTAGGGGCAGGTCCAGGCTGGTCGGGATCCGGTAGTCGATCGCCCCGAGGTTGCGGATCCGGCCCGCCTCGTCGTGGATGATGTGCTCCATGAGGGTGTGTCCGAGACCCATGATGGCGGCGCCCTCGTCCTGGCCCCGGACCTGGATCGGGTTCATGGCCTTGCCGACATCGGATACGGTGACGTGGCGCGCGACGACGACGTCACCGGTCTCCCGGTCGACCTCGACCTCGACCGCGGTGCAGTTGAACTCGAAGAACGCGGCCGTGCCGCCGAGCGGATGCTCCGGTTCCGCTTCCTTGCGCATCTCGCCGATCCCGATGAGCTCGCCGCCGAGGCGACCCAGCCCACGGACCAGGACGTCGCGGATGGGCGTGACGCGCCCGCCGATCCGGACCTCGCCGCGCTCCACGACGACCGCGGCCTCATCGACGGGCTCGAGCCTCGCCGCCATGGCGCGGATCTTGGCCTGGATGTCGCGGCAGGCGAGGAGGATCGAGTTGCCCATGAACACCGACGACCGGCTCGCCGACGTCTGCTGGTCGTAGGGCACGACGGCCGTGTCGCCCATGACGACCGTGACCCAGTCGAGCGGAGCGCCGAGCTCATCGGCCGCGATCTGGGCGAAGATCGTCCGGGCCCCCTGGCCCATGTCGGACGTGCCGGCATAGACGATGACGCTCCCGTCGGCAAGCAGCCGGACGATGGAATTCGACAGGCCGGTCGTCGGGCCGGACTTCAGCCCGACCGCCAGGCCGCGACCCCGACCGGGCGCCGGCGGACTCCCCCAGCCGATCAACTCGGCCGCCCGCTCGACCGTCCGGGCCCAGTCCCCGTCGGCCGGGGTGTCGCCGGGGATGAAGGCCTCGCCGGGATGAGCGAGGTTCTGGAGCCGGAGCGCGAGCGGATCGATGCCCAGGGCTCGAGCAGCCTCGTCCATGTTTGATTCGACCGCCCAGATCTGTTGCGGGTTGCCGAACCCGCGGAACGCCGTCGAGGGCGTCGTGTGGGAGAGGATGCTCCGGGCCACGATCCGGACGGCCGGGACCCGATACGGGCCATTCGAGGTGTAGCTGCCCTTGGCCACGGTCCGGTCGGCGATGTCCGCATAGGCGCCGATGAGGTAGTTCGCCTCGATGTCCCGGAACACGAGGCCGCCATCCGAGCGGAAGCCGGAGCGGACATGGATCTCCGAGGCGCCGCGGCGGACGGCCTGGAAGGTCTCCTCGAGGGTCAGCACGAGGCGGACCGGTCGACCCGCTCGGAGGGCCATGAAGGCGACGAGCGGCTCGTACTTGGCGTGCTGCTTGCCGCCGAACCCGCCGCCTGGGTCGGGCGCGAAGATCCGGACCTTGGCCAGCGGCAGGTGGAGGAGACTGGCGATGACCCGCTGCAGCCAGTTCGGATGCTGGATCGAGCTCCAGACAGCGATCCCGTCGCTGTCCGGGGCGGCGATGAACCCGTGCGGCTCGATCGCGAACTGGGTGACCATCGGGAAGGCGTAGGTCCCCTCGACGACCACGTCCGCGGAGGCCGCGTCGACGTCGCCCCAGCCGTAGTGGTGCTCGCGCAGGACGTTCGAGCGCGCCAGCCGATCGCCGGGCCGGAGTGCCGGATCCTGGACGAGCGGCGCCATCGGGTCGAGGGCCCCGGCGATCGTGAAGACGGCCGGCAGCTCTTCGTATTCGATCCGGACGAGCCGGGTCGCCTCCTCCGCGGCGTCCTTCGTCTCGGCGGCGATGGCCGCCAAGGGCTCGCCGTGGTAGTGGGTCTCCCCCGCCGCCAGGACCGGCCGATCCTGGAACTGCGGGCCGAAGCGCGGGACCGGCTGCGGGAGATCTGCCGCGGTCATGACGAGGCGGACGCCGGGGACCGCGAGGGCGGCGCTCGTGTCGACGGTGATGATCCGTGCCCGCGCGCAGTCGAGGCTGACGAGCTTGGCGTGCAGGACGTCGTCCAGGTGGATGTCGGCCACGTAGGCCTGCCGGCCGGTGACCCGGTCCCGCCCGCCGACCCGTCGAGGCGACATGCCGACGCACGGGTCGGTCATGACTCGCTGGCCCCCGCCCGCGCGGCGACCACGACGGCCTCGATGATCTGCTCGTAGCCGGCGCAACGGCAGAGGTTGCCGGCGAGGCCCTCCTCGACCGCCGCTCGCGTCGGGTGCGGGTCGTTCGCGAGCAGCGCAGCTGCGGCGAGCAGCTGGCCGGGGATGCAGAACCCGCACTGTGCCGCGCCGGTCTCGAGGAAGGCCTCCTGGAGCGGGTGCAGCTTGTCGCCCGTGGCCAGGCCCTCGACCGTGGTCACGCTCGCGCCATCCGCCTCCACGCCGAGCATGAGGCAGGAATCGACGGCCAAGTCATCGACCAGGACGGTGCAGGCGCCGCACTCGCCGACCAGGCAGCATTCCTTGGTGCCGGTCAGCCCGAGATCGTCGCGGAGGACGTCGAGGAGCGTGTGGTGCGGCGCGACCTCGACCGAACGGATGCGCCCGTTGACGGTCAGCTCGATCCGCTGGCGCATCGTCATCGTGGAACACTTCCCTGGGCCAGGCGCTCGATGGCAGTGCCGACCGCCCGAAGGCCGAGGACGTGCAGCATCGCCAGGCGGTACTCGGGACTGGCGCGCATCGATCGCGGCGATGGGCTGGCGCCGACGAACAGGGCCTCGAGGCGCCGCATCTTCGCAAGCTCAGGCGCCGTTGGATCGGCGAGCAGGCCGGTTTCGTCGCTGACGAGGACCGGCCGCGGGCCGAGGCTGCCGTAGGCCAGCTGGGTCACGCCGTCGGCGCGGACCGCACAGGCCAGGGTGACCGAGGCGAGGTCATGGCCGCGACGTCGCGTTCGTCGGAGGTGGACGGATCCCGGCCGGCTCGTCGGGCGCGGCAGCTCGATCGCGGTGACGAGCTCGCCGCGGGCAAGGGTCGTGACACCCGACCGGACGAAGAACGCGTCGATCGGGATGCGTCGGGTCCCGGCCGGACCCGCCGCGATGACGCGGGCGCCGTAGACGAGGAGCGCCGGCGCCGTGTCCGCCGCGGGCGAGGCGTTGCAGATGTTGCCGGCGAGCGTCGCGCGGTTCCGGATCTGGACGGAGCCGACGACCGCGGCCGCCTCGGCGAGGGCCCGGTAGTCGCGCCGGATGCGCCCGTCCGCGGCGATGTCCGTCATCACCGCCCGTGCCCCGATCGTCAGACCGCCATCGTGCTCACGGATCTGCCCGTCGAGCTCCGCGATCCGCTTGAGGTCGACGACGATGCGCGGCGCGATCGAGCCATCGCGCAGGCGGATGATCAGGTCCGTACCCCCGGCGAGCAGGCGAGCCTCGGAACCGTGCTCGGCGAGCAGGGCGACGGCCCCCTGGAGCGTGGTCGGTCGCTCGTAGGCGAAGGCTCGCATGGTTCGAGCCTAGAGCACCCGATCCACCTCATCCAGGAGCACCTGCGGCGTGGCGGCCCGGACGAAGAAGTAGGGACGCTCGGCGAAGCGACGCACGAAATCGGCCCGCACCGCGCGGAGCGCGTCCGTGTCCACGATCGGCATGGGAAAGCCCGGCGCGAGCAGCTCGTTCAGGAGGAAGTAGTTCTGGACCGAGTGGAACGTCTGGAACTGCCGTTCGAACGGGATCATCGCGGCGCACGACGGGTCGAAGTTGCCATCGATCGCGGGGACGACGACGACGTCGACGTTGCTCGGCGCGGTGTGGATCTCCCAGCTCGGCATCGTTCCGAAGAACTTCTCGACACCGCGGTCCGGCGCCGCCTTGTCGGCGCGCTCGGTGCCCTCAGTGCGCTTCTTGATGAACGGCTCCTTCGACCCGACGACCGCCCGGCCCGTCTCATCGATGACCGTCGTCTCCGTCGAGACGAGCATCGCGCCGCGGCGGCAGGCCTCGATCTGGCCCATCGACTTGCCGTGGTTCGACTCGCCGCCGAGGAAGAGGACCGTCGTGCCGCGATAGCGGACGGCCGAGGCATGAAACGGATGGAGTCCGACCGACTCCATCCGGAGGGCGAGCATCGTGACGACGACCTTCTGGATCGGCCCGGCCGGCCAGGGTCCGCTAAACGTCATGCGACGGCCGTCGTAGGAGATGTCCTTGGCGGCGTCCTGATGCCAGACGACGTCGGGTTCGGCAAGGGTGACCTCCGGCTCGATCCGGACGTCGGCGAGGCGGTAATCGAGGAAGCTCATGTCGTCGAGGACGTGCTCAAGGGGTTCGGACCCGTAGACATCGACGCGGAGCCTCGCAGGACCGGCCGACATCTCCTCGGAGAGTTTTAGGTTGGAGCTCATGCTTTCCTTCGGCTACGGGGACGATCGGCGACCACCACCTGCTCGTCGTCCGGCCAGCGGCGTTCCATGTTGTCGCTGACCTCGTCGAAATGCCGCTGGAGGGCGGCGACGACCGCCTCGGGATCGCGGCGTTGGATCGCGGCCAGGATCGGATCATGGAGTGCGGCCGACCATTCCGGGTCGGCACCGGGCACGACGAGCGTGAGATAGGTGCGTGGGAACGGCTCGAGCGAGCGCCAGACCTTTACGAGCGCGCCGTTGTCGGCCAGCTCGACGATCCGCCCGTGGAAGCGAGCGTCGGCCTCGGCCACGCCGTGCCCGTCGTGGTCGGCAGCCGCCGCGTGCATCGCCCGGAGGTGGCCAGCTAGCTCGGCGACGTCCGCGTCGCTCATCCGTGGCACCGCCAACCGGGCGCCGAGCGTCTCGAGCGTCGACCGAACGGCGTAGGCCTCGATGATCTCGTGCTTCGAGGGACGGCGGACCCGCGCCCCTCGGAACGGGGTGATCTCGACGATGCCGAGCCCCTCGAGCGCTCGGAGGGCTTCGCGGACGGGCGCCTGGCTGGTCCCGAGTTCGCGGGCGACCTGGGTCTCGATGATCCGCGTATCCGGCGGGTAGTGCCCGTCGAGGATGCCTTCCAGGAGTCGGTCCCTGACCTGATCGGCGAGGACGCTGCGGGAGACGGTGCGTGCGACGGCCAACCGGACGTTCCTTTCAGCGCCCGACGGCGGAGGCCGCTCCGGCCGCCGATGCGCCCGGCGCGTCCCGCAGGATCTCCACCCGCCCGGCCGTCCCGTCGATCCTGAGGCGGTCGCCGGTGACGATGCGCTGGGTCGCCACCGAGGTGCCGATGACCGCGGGGATGCCGAACTCGCGCGCCAGGACCGCCGGATGCGAGGTGGTCCCGCCGGTGTCGGTGACGAGCCCGGCGATCTTCGTGAAGAGGACGACCCAGGCCGGGTTCGTCATCTGGCAGACGAGGATGTCGCCATTGCGGACCTCATCGAATTCCTCGACGGTCCGGACGACCCGCGCGATGCCCTCCATGACGCCGGCGGATGCCCCGAGGCCGGTGATCAGCCGTTCGTCGTCCGACTGCTGCTGGTAGAAGCGGTCGGGGTAGCCCCAGTTGACGAGGTACGGGAAGGCGAGCTGCGAGGGAGTTACCGTGCCGATCCAGTCGCGCGGGTGAAGGCGTTCCGCGGCTTCCCGTTCGAGCCGGCGGTTGGCGACGATCTCACTGGCCGCGATCGCCGCGGCGCTGCCGATGAGGCTCCGCAGCTCGTTGTAGCGGAGGAACATGACATCGTCCGGTCGGTCGAGACGGCCGGCCTCGACGAGCTTCCGGCCGACCTCCATAAGGACGAGGCGAAGGTGCGCGTTCGCGCCCTGATCGATGTAGAAGTGGTGGTCGGGTGTCAACGGCGCCATCCGCCGGTTGACGGCGTTTGCTGCCCGCATCTCCTCGAGACCCTCGCCAGCCAGCCCCTCGAGGATCTCCCGCGAGGCGGCCTCGATGTCGAGGCGCATCGCCTCGATCGCGCTCGGGAAGTCGTAATCCGTCGCGAGGTAGCCGCGGACGAGCTCGAGGACCGGCTCCATCTGCTCGCGGACCGTCGGGAAGATGAACTCGTGGCTCCAGACGGCATGCCAGCCGAACTCGCGCTGGTACGGCTCGACTCGCTCGGCGATGAACCGCCGGCCGCGTTCGCTGGCTTGAAGCGACCGGGCAATCTCGGCGACAGCGTCGAACGAGAACGCGGCCCGAAGCTCGGCGTCGTCGCGGACCTCGTTCTTCATCCGCCAGAGCGCCTCGATCGAGTCCCAGTTCCGATCGGAGGCCGAATTCTGGAGGCGCCCCAGGAGCTGCTCATCGACCCCGCCGCGCGTCTTCTTCATGACTGCCCGCAGGGCGAGCGTTGCCGAAAGCTGGGCGAAGTTGAGCATCCAGTGGATTTTCCAATGGCGATCGTGGACGTCGATGGCGTCCTCGAGGAGACAGGCAATGTCGGCAAGGTCCATCCGCTCGGCGGTATCGAGCCGGGCCTCGAGGAAGGCGAAGTTGCGCTCCATCTCCGGCCGCAGGCGGTCCCGCCACCAGTCGGCGAAGTCTCGGCCGTAGATGGGCAGGACCGTGTCGAGATATGCCCCCATCGTCGCACCGAACGCCGCGTCGCGCGGCACCCGCGCTCCGTAGCGGGCGCTGTACTCGGTCGCATCGATGCGAAGCTCCGGATCGGCCGGGATGGCGGTCGTGTAGACGTAGCCATTGACATTCTTTGCCAGCCAGTCGACCGCGAAGGGTGTCCCGAACCTCCGGAACATGTGATCGCAGCTCAGCCACCAGCCGCCGATGTCGAAGAACATCGGGCTGACCGGATGCGGACAATGCAGGTCGTCGTAGACCCAGAAGAAGTCCTTCTCGATCTCGGCATCCCAGTTCACGGGGAAGCCTGCATCACCGAGGAACTGACCGAGGATCGCTTCTGTCACTGCCACGGGCTGGTCCTCCGAGGGTTCTCCACGATTCGCGATCACCAGGCTGGCACCTTATCGATCATCGATAATCATACCTGCGTCGCGGCCGTGCGCCCCATGAGCAGAGACACGATGACCGGTCCAGCCCCCCCCCCCGGCGGCCCTCATCGACTGCCCCATGCCCGGGCCTGATCGAGGAGACCGTGGTACGGGGTGGCGGCCTGTCGCCGTCCGGGGTCGGCGGCTGCTTCCCGGCGCCGGCGGCATTCGCGATCCTCAAATGCTCGCCCGGGGAACGTAAGCAGTCGAGCGAGGCGCATCTCGGCGCCTGGGAGTCTCGATCGCGGCGCATGTTAGCCGAATTCGGCTATCCGACGTCCGCGAAGAGGGGGGTCGCTTCGTCGATCGCCGTCTTGTGCTCCCCCGACGAGCATATGAGAGCTACCTCTTGGCAGCGGCCTCGGCGCGGGCCTTCTCCCAGTCCTTCCGGAACTGCACGATGCCCTTGTCGGTGAGCGGGTGGTGGATCATCTGCTGCAGGACCTTGAAGGGCAGCGTGGCGATGTGCGAGCCAGCGAGGGCGGCCTCCGTCACGTGGCGCGGGTGGCGCACCGAGGCGGTCAGGACCTCCGACTCGAGGTCGTGCAGCTCGACGATCGAGACCAGCTCGCGGATGACCTCCATGCCGTCCTGGTTGATGTCGTCCAGGCGGCCGATGAAGGGCGAGAGCAGGGAGGCGCCCGCCTTTGCCGCCAGGAGCCCCTGGTTGGCCGTGAAGAGGAGCGTGCAGTTGGTCTTGATGCCCTCCTCGGCGAAACGGGCGATGGCCTCCAGGCCGGTCTCGCACATGGGCACCTTGACCACGATGTTCGGGGCCAGCTTGGCGAAGTGACGCCCCTCGGTGAGCATGCCCTCGAGGTCCTCGGCCACGACCTCCGCGCTGACCGGGCCCGAGGTGATGCGGCAGATCTCCTCGAGGATCGCGTCGTAGCTGCCGCCGACCTTGGCATACAGCGTCGGGTTCGTGGTCACGCCGTCGAGCACGCCCCAGCGGGCCGCGGTGCGGATCTCTTCGATGTCGGCGGTGTCGAGGAAGATCTTCATGCGGAGGTGGCCTCCCTGGGCGCTTCTGCGGCGCTCGGCGTGAGAAGGGCGCGGCTCGTCGCGATGCAGGCGGCGACGAAGCCGGTGAACAGCGGGTGCGGCCGGTCGGGCCGGGACTTGAACTCGGGGTGGAACTGGCTGGCCACGTACCAGGGGTGGTCGCGCAGCTCGACGATCTCCACGAGGCGCCCGTCCGGCGACTGGCCGGAGAGCAGCATGCCCGCCGCCTCGAGCCGCTCGCGGTACTGGTTGTTGACCTCGAACCGGTGGCGATGGCGCTCGTAGATGACCTCGGCGCCGTAGGCCTCGGCGGCCTTCGAGCCCGGCGTCAGCTTCGCCGGGTAGAGGCCCAGGCGCATCGTGCCGCCCTTGTCCTCCAGCTCGCGCTGGTCGGGCATGAAGTCGATGACCGGGTGGTCGGTGAAGAGGTCGAACTCGGTGGAGTTGGCGCCGCTCGCGCCGGCCACGTCGCGGGCGACTTCGATGACGCCGCACTGGAGGCCGAGGCACAGGCCGAGGTAGGGCACACGCCGCTCGCGGGCGTAGCGCGCGGCCAGCACCTTGCCCTCGATGCCGCGGTGGCCGAAGCCGCCCGGCACGAGGATGCCCGCCGCGCCCGCCAGGCGCTCCTCGTGGTTCGCGGGCGTGAGCGCCTCCGAATCCACCCAGCGGATGCGGATGTTGCGCTCGTTGGCCCAGCCGGCATGGCGCAGGGCCTCGCTCACCGAGAGGTAGGCGTCGGGCAGCTCGATGTACTTGCCGACGAGGGCGATCTCCAGCTCCGGCTTAGGGCGCTTGATGCGCTCCACGAGCGCCCGCCAGCTGGCGAGGTCGGCGGGCTTCGCCTCGAGGCGCAGGTCGCGCACGACGAGCTCGCCCAGGCCCTGGGCCTCGAACATCAGCGGCACCTCGTAGATCGTCTCGGCCGTCTCGGCCGTGATGACCGCCTCGGTGGGCACGTCGGTGAAGAGGGCGATCTTGTCGCGCACCTCCTGGCTCACCGGGTGGTCGGAGCGCAGGATGATGACGTCGGGCTGGATGCCGATGCCGCGCAGCTCCTTGACCGAGTGCTGGGTCGGCTTCGTCTTCAGCTCGCCGGTGGCGGCGAGCGCGGGCAGCAGCGTGACGTGGACGTAGAGGACGTTCGTGCGTCCCACGTCCTTGCGCATCTGGCGGATGGCCTCCAGGAAGGGCAGCGACTCGATGTCGCCGACCGTGCCGCCCACCTCCACGATGACCACGTCGGCGCGCCCGTCGCGCGCCACGCGCTGGATGCGCTCCTTGATCTCGTTGGTGATGTGTGGGATGACCTGGACGGTGCCGCCGAGGTAGTCGCCGCGGCGCTCCTTGGCGATGACCGCCTGGTAGATGCGCCCCGTGGTGACGTTGCTGAGCTGGGTCAGGTTCTCGTCGATGAAGCGCTCGTAGTGGCCCAGATCGAGGTCCGTCTCCGCGCCGTCATCGGTGACGAAGACCTCGCCGTGCTGGTAGGGCGACATCGTCCCCGGGTCGACGTTGATGTAGGGGTCGAGCTTGAGGATGCTGACGGAGAGTCCGCGGCTCTTGAGGAGCCGGCCGATGCTGGCGGCGGTGATGCCTTTGCCGAGCGAGGAGGTCACCCCTCCGGTCACAAAGACATACTTCGCCATGGGTCAGATCCTCCGGGGGTTTTTCGAATGATACAGAGTCGGGAGCCCGGCCGCACGGCGGCGGCTACGGCGCTGGCGCCGTCCGGCCCTCGCCCCAGACTTCGGGGCCGCAGATGAAGTCGCGCGGCGGGCGGCCGTGCACAGCGTGCCACCGCTCCAGGTCCGCCCCGGCGCGCGGCAGCTGCCCGTTCGCGAAGGCGGCCCTGGTCCAGGCCCCGATCTCCGAAAAGCGGTCCCAGGAACGGTGGGGCCATCCCACCTCGCGGCACCAACGTTCGAGGCTGCCCTTGGCGAAGACGACGTCGGCGTGGTGCGCCGCGTAGCGGTCGCTCGTCCCGTCGCCGACGAAGACGACCACGCGACCCCCGACCTGATGCGCGCGCACCCGCTCGCGCTTGCAGGTGCCGCACACGAAGCAGGCCGGATGGCCGTAGGGGAACGACATCCCCTCGGGACCGGCGACAGGGTTGTCGTTCGTGGCCACGGGCAGCGACGCGAGCGCCGACCCCAACCGCGCCAGGTTTGACTCCACATAGAAGCCGAGCCCGTCGCTGACGATCTCGAGTACCGCGCCGGCCTCGCGTACCGCGGCCACGAAGCCGGCGAACGTCTCGTCCTGGGGAAGCGTAGCGGCGGTCGTGCGCAGCAGCTCAGCGTCGTCGGGCAGGACGGCCATGTCCCATTGCATCAGCTCGCGGGAGCCGATGCGACCCGCGTCGTAATCGTCGTCCTTGGCCGCGAGGAGCTCGAGGTCGGAGTAGAAGCGCTCGAGGAGCGCGTCGCCGACGTCCACGCGCGAGATCGTGCCATCGTAGTCGATGAGGAAGCTCACGGGTGCCGCGCCGGGCGGGAAGACGGGGACATGCGGCGCGCGACTCACGCGGCGCAGGATACCGGCGCATCGGCTCAGCCTGCCGATACGGACCGCGCCGCTCGAACCAGCAGCCGCCGCCCGTCGCCCCGGGCGACGAGGATCCCGGCGCCGATGATCGCCCCGCCCACGATCTGCCCGGGCACGATGACCTCGCTCAACAGCAGCGCGCCGACGACCACGGCCACCACGGGCGAGAGGAACTGGTAGTTCGTGACGCGGGTCGGGCCGAGCAGCCGCACGGCCCGGAAGGTCACCACGTTGCCCACGGCCACGGACAGCAGCGCCGAGAAGGCGATCGCGACCCAGGCCAGCATGGGCACCGCGCCGAGGTCCACGTCGCGCAGCTGGACGGCCCCGAGCGGCACCATGACCGCCGTTCCCGCCAGCGCCGCCCAGGTGGTCATGCGCAACGAGGAGTGGCGCCGCAGGACGGACGCCGCGAGGGCCACGTAGACGGCCCAGAGGAGGTCGCCCAGGAGCGTCAGCGCCGGACCCACGAGGTCCGCGTCAAGCTCCAACCCACGACCCGCGGCGACCACGACCACGACTCCGGCGAGGGCGACGGCGATGCCCAGGACCTTCTCGCGGTCCAGGGCGTCCGTGCCCACGATGGCCGCGATGAGCGCCACCATGACCGGCGTGGCCGCCACGAGCAGCGCCGATTCCCCGGCGCCGGTCGACTGCAGGGCGGTCGACCAGAGCATCTGGTAACCACCGTAGCCGAGCGCGCCGAGGCAGGCGACCATCATCAGGTCCCGCCGGGGAAGGCCGACACTGCCCTCGCGCCGCCACAGGTAGGCCAGCATCACCAGCGCCGCGGCGGCATACCTCACCAGCTGCGCACCGACCGGCGGCAGGACGCCGACCACGTACTTCATGGCCACGAAGTTGAAGCCCCAGAAGACGATGACGCCAAGGACCGCCGCCTCGGCGAGGCGACGGTCCCGGGCGGCGGCGGCCGCCGACTGCGGCCGCGGTGGGGTCAGCGTGGTCAGGAGGCCTCGGGCTCGAGCTCGAGCGCCTCCTCGTCCGCCTCCTCGGTCAGCTTCAGCCAGATGAAGAGCCCGGCCAGCACGAGGAGCGGCAGGATCACGAGCGTGGCCAGCGTGACGCCGAGCGCCGTGGCGACGATCTTCAGTGCCTTCATGGTTGCGACCTCCGTTGGGCGTGGCGCCGGTCGAGACCGGCTGATCAGGTGGTCTGGGTAGCGGCCTCAGGGGCGGCGCCGGCCTTCGGCCCGGAGGACCTGTTCCGCCAAGCCGGGCCCTGCTCGATCATCCGCTCGATGTCGTCCTTGGTGAACTCGGCGAGGACGTGCTTCATGCCCACCTGACCGGCCATCAGCAGGCGCAGTACGAAGGCGCCGTCCTGCTCGAAGAAGAAGATGTCGCGCGGCTTCTGCTCGTCGATCCAGCGGCCGATGACGCGGAGCGAATTCTCGTAGCGGCCGGCGGCGGCGAAGTCGGGCACGGGCTGCCCCGAGTTGCGCCGCGCCATGGCCTCGTCCATGAAGCGGGCGATGTCGTCGTCGAGGAAGGTGAGCGTCTCCTTGCTCATCGCGCCGACCGACTCCGACCAGCCGCCCGCGCCGGCCTGCGTGACGACGAGGCCCTGCACGACGAAGCCGTCGGGCGCCTCGGCCAGGAGGACCTCGCGCATGCCGCGCTGGTCGAGGAAGGCGCCGACGGAGCGGAGGACCTCTTCGAAGTCCTGGCGCGGGCTGCCCTCGTAGATGCGCATTCGCGCCCTCCCTCAGGAACCGGTCGTACGGTCGATCAGGCCGCGGTCCTTGGCGCGCCGTTCGGATACGCGGAACGCGGCCGCCGCCACGAGTGTAATCATCAGGCTCGTCGCCAGCAAGGTGCCCACGATGGCGCCGCCGTCGGGCGCCGCCGAGCCGGTCCACGCTGTCCACAGCGAACCCTCACCGCCGATGGCGCTCCGCCCGCCGGGGAAGAGCGCCATCCGAACGCCCTCGAGCCACCACGTCAGCGGCAGGGCGAGTCCGGCCGCCTGGGCCGGCAGGGGCAGCACGGCGAGCGGGAAGACGGCGCCCACGAGCAGGAAGAGGGCGCCGGCCACGGCCTCCGGGTACGACCACGACTCCTGGCGCGTCTGCATGCAGACGGCGGCGAGGATCACGCCCAGGGCGACGATGGCGGCCAGCCCCACGAGAAGGACGAGGCCCAGCATCGCCCAGTCCACCGCGCCCGGATCGAACCGGAGGCCGAGGAAGACCACGCCGACGGCGAGCACGATGAGGGCGCCCATGGCCCCGATGGCGATGCGTGCCACCCCTCGGCCCACGAGCAGGACGAGGAAGTCGCTGGGGCTGACGTAGACGTACTTCAGCATCCGGTAGCGCTCGCGGTCGTCGAGCACCGACCAGGCCAGGCCGGCCATGCCGCTCATGACGAAGGCCCACAGCGCGCTGCCCACGATGACGAAGCTGCGCAGGTCCCGGGCGCCGGGGCCGGCGATGACCTCGAGCATGAAGACGAGGATGAGCGCGCTGGCGACCGGCTTGGCCACGGAGTAGATGAAGAAGAGCAGCGGGTCGGTCCAGTTCGCCTCCATGCGCCAGCCGAGCAGGGCGGCCGTGACGAAGCCGCGGGCCGTGTCGGCGCTGCCCCGGCCCTCGGCGCGGCCCGGGTCGAAGGCGGCCGGGATGGCCGTCGCGCGCGCGGTCATCGCCAGCGGGCCGACAGGCGGCCCTTCTCGCGGGCCAGCCGTTCGAGGATGCGCAGCATCACCCGCGCCATCCAGGTGAAGGTGACGGCCATGCCCACGAGGATGAGCGCCTCGATCTCCGGCGGCGGCGTGCCCGTCGGGCCGAGAGCCCCGGCGAAGGCGAGCTGGCGCATCGCGTCGAGGCCCACGGCGAGCGGGATGAGGGCCACGGCCAGCGCGCCCAGGAAGCCCAGCCGGCCGACCGGGAAGTTCAGGCCGGACACGAAGTAGACCGGCTCCTGGAGCAGCTGCGTGAGGTGCCAGGCCTCGCGGCCCCAGAGCACGAAGAGGCTCGAGAGCATCATGCCCAGCCCGTACAGGGCGGCCAGGGTGAGGAAGAAGACGAGCAGCAGCAGCCCCCACTGGTCCACCGTGAACGTCACGCCGTAGACCACGGCGCCCACCGCCAGGACGACCGCGGCGCGCGTGGAGCTCATGATCAGCCCGCCCACGGCCATCCCGAACAGGACGCTCATCATGTCCACGGGTGAGGCGAAGTAGAGCTCGAGGTTGCCCTGGTCCTTCTCCCAGTAGAGCTGCGCGGCCATCATCCAGATGACGTTGAGCCAGAAGGCCGTCATGGCCCCGCCGAGGACGACGAAGCCGACGTACTCCGGCGGCGCCTGCAGGGCGCGGTAGACGAAGACGAAGGCCGACGTGGTCAGGAAGGGCAGGAGGATCTCGAAGAGGACCCAGGATGGCTCCCGGAAGAGCCCGTGGACGCGCGGGTAGGCTCGCCCGCCGACCGAGCGGAGGTTGGCCAGGAAGACCCTGCGCCGGTCCCATGCCGCGTCCGCCTGGGGCGTGCCGGCGGCGGGCCGGGCGAGCGCGCTCACCGCGTGACCTCCGAGCCCAGCGGCTCGGCCTCCTCGGTGTCGTGGGTCATCTCGGCCAGGGTCGCAGGCGGCGGCCCGGGCCGCTCGCCATGGTGCACCGCCTCGTCGTCGAAGCCGCGACCGACCAGCTCGACGAAGACGTCCTCGAGGCTGGGCTCCGACTTCTGGAGGGCGACGATGCGGGCACCCAAGCCACCCAGGGCGCCGACGACGCCACCGAGCGCGGCGTCGTCATCGAGGACGAGGTTGACCACGACCGACTGGCGTTCGCGGCCCACCTCGCCGGCACCGTCGCTCATGGTGGCGGCGCGGACGACGCCGGGCAGGGCGGCCAGCGCGGCGGCTCCGCCGGCGAGCCGGTCCAGCTCCAGGCGGAAGACCGACTCGCGCTGAACGCGGCGCTTCAGCTCGACGGGCGTGCCTTCGGCGAGGATCCGGCCGCGGTCCACGATGGCGAGCCGGTCGCACAGCTCATCGGCCTCGGCCATGTAGTGGGTCGTGAGCAGGACCGTGCGGCCGGGGACGGCCGCCCGCCACTCGACGACCAGCTCGCGCACGGTGCGCGCGGCGGAGACGTCCAGGCCCAGCGTCGGCTCGTCGAGGAAGAGGATCCAGGGGTCATTGAGCAGGCCGCGCGCGAGGTTCATCTTCTGGCGCTGGCCGGTCGAGAGTTCCGAGACGCGCTGCACGCGCTGCTCGGCCAGGCCCACGGCCTCGATCAGCTCGTCCACGCGGCGCCAGCCCTCGCGCCGGCCGAGCCCGTAGAACTGGCTGAACATCCAGAGCTGCTCGCGGACGGTGAGGATGCCGTAGCCCGACTGCTCGCCGCCCGCGACCATGTTCATGATCCGCCGGATCCTCTTCGCGTCGGCGGCCACGTCGAAGCCGAAGACGCTGGCCGTGCCCGCCGTGGGCAGGAGCAGGGTCGTGAGGATCTTGATCAGCGTCGTCTTGCCCGCGCCGTTGGGGCCGAGCAGGCCGAAGAGCTCGCCGGGCTCGACGCGCAGGTCCACGCCGGCCAGGGCGACGACGTCCTTCGGCTTGGCCTGGTAGACGCGCTGCACGCCGCGGACGTCGATGGCGGGGGCGAGATGGGGCTCGGACACGGGAATGTGGACCTCGGGACGCGAAACCTGGGGCTGCCGGGCGTGTGGGAGGCGCGCGCGGCCGACTCGAAAGCGGGCGGGGCCTCGTGATGGCGCGGCGCTCGCCGGTCCCGCCGACGCTCCGCGCATCCTAGCACCGTGGAACCGGACGGCCACCGGGGGGGGCGACGCCGGGTGATGGACGTCTACGTGGTGTCGTTCTCCGCCAGGGCCACCGCGATGCGCGCGGCGACCGACGCGTCGTGCTCGATGAGGGCGACGTTGGCGGCGATGGAACGCCCGTCGGTCAGTTCCGCGACGCGCGCCAGGACCCAGGGCGTGGCCGCCGGGCCGTGGATGCCGGCCGCTTCGGCCTCGGCGATGGCACGGTCGATGGCCGCATCGGCCTCAGCACGCGGGAGCGCGGCTGGCTCCGGTACCGGTACGGCGACGACGATGCCGGTGGTCAGGCCCAGCCCCCAGTGGCGCCGCGCCAGGGCGGCCGCCTCGGCCGGCGTCTCGACACGAATCTGGAGCTGGAGCCCGCTGCTCCGGCTGAAGAATCCGGGCAGCTCGTCGGTGGCGAGGCCGAGCACGGGCACGCCGCGCGTCTCGAGCACCTCGAGCGTGAGGCGAACGTCGAGGATCGACTTGGGACCGGCGCACACGACGAGCACGGGCGTCCGGGCCAGCTCGTCCAGGTCGGCGGAGACGTCCATGCTCGCGCTGCCGCCGCGGTGGACGCCGCCGATGCCGCCCGTGGCGAGGACCTGGATCCCGGCCAGGTGCGCGGCGATCATCGTCGCGCTCACCGTGGTGCCCGCCCAGCCAGGCCGGCCCAGCGCCGCAGCGAGGTTGTGGCGCGAGGCCTTGACGACGTCCCGCGCCGCGGCCAGGGTCTCGATCTCTGCGCGCGACAGGCCCACGAGCAGCCTGCCGTCGCGAACAGCGATGGTCGCGGGCACGGCCCCCTCGGCGCGCACCGCCGCCTCGGCGGCGAGCGCCACCTCCACGTTGCGCGGCGCAGGCAGCCCGTGGCTGATGAGCGTCGACTCGAGCGCCACGACCGGGCGCCCGGTGGCCAGCGCGTCGGCGATCACGGGAGCGATGTCGAGGGCCGGGTGACGAGATGCGGGCATCCGACGTAGCGTACCCGGCGCGACGACCGGTGGGATGTGAGCCCGGCCCTCGGGCCTACCCCAGCCGCTCCCTCCGCGGCCCGGTGAGCAGGCGCGCCGCCGCACGGTGGCCGGCGAGGGCTGCCCAGCGCAGGACGGCGGTGTCGTGGCGTGTTTCGGCCGGCGCCCCCAGCCAGGCCAGGAGGAACCCTGCATCGAAGGCATCGCCGGCGCCTGTGGTGTCCGCGGCGGCGATGTGCGTCGTGGCCACCGCCAGGCGGACCGGCTCGCCACCGGGGCGGGGGCCGCGGACGATGAGACGGCAGCCGCCCGGTCCCTCCTTCACCACGACGACCGGCGCCAGATCGAGGAGATGGTGCTCCCCGCGGGCTCCCGCCAGGGCAGCGGCCTCGCCCGCGTTGGCGAACAGGAGATCGGGGGCCAGGGCGGCGATCCTCTCCCACGCCGTGCGCCGCCCGTGCGACAGCAGCGGCCGCCGCGAGGCGAGATCCACGGAGACGGTCGCCCCGGCGGCGCGGGCCAGCTCGGCGGCCCGTCGCGCGGCCGCGCCGAGCGGCTCGTTGAGGAGTGAATAGGCGGGCAGGTGCAGCCCGGCGGCGCCGGCGAACCAGGCCGCCCGGAGGTCTTCCGGCGTCAGCTGATCGGCCGCGCCGCGGTCGGTGATGAAGGTGCGCTCGCCGCCCGGTTCGACGAGGGCCACGATGCGCGCCGTCCGTCCCGCCCTGCGCACGAGGTGGACCCGCACGCCGGCCTCCGCCAGGGAGGCGCCGAGCCGCCGCCCCCACTCGTCGCGGCCGACGGCGCCGACGAAGGCGGCCTCACCGCCCAGCCGTGCGATCCAGCGCGCGGTGTTCGCCGCCGACCCGCCCTGGCGGAAGACGATCGCGCCGGCGGCATCGCTGGCGTGGGCCAGCGGCTCCTTCGTGGCGGCCACGATGTCCACCACCAGGTCGCCCAGGGCGACGATCCCAAGGCGGGTCCGGGCGCGCCGGGAGGAGGCGCGGGAAAGCCGGCGAACGGGCCGCGGTCGGGACTGCATGTCCGCGACTATCATAAGCTCGACCCCTGACCGAACCGATGGAGCGACCGCGCATGACGATGACCGCCGCTCGCCTCGATCAGCTGGCCATCGACACGATCCGAACGCTCGCCATCGACGGCGTGCAACGGGCCAACAGCGGCCACCCCGGCGCGCCGATGGGCATGGCCCCGATGGCCTACGTGCTCTGGACCCGGGCCCTGCGCTACGCACCCACCGACCCCGACTGGCCCGACCGTGACCGCTTCGTGCTCTCCGCCGGTCACGCCAGCATGCTGCTCTACGCGCTGCTGCACCTGACCGGCTTCGACCTCCCGCTCGAGGAGCTGGAGCGCTTCCGCCAGTGGGGCTCGCGGACGCCGGGCCACCCGGAATGGGGCCTCGCGCCGGGTGTCGAGGCGACCACCGGGCCGCTGGGCCAGGGCATCGCCAACGCCGTGGGCATGGCCATCGCCGCTCGGCGTCTGGCCGGCGAGTTCAACCGGCCGGGCCACACGATCGTCGATCACCGCACGTACGTCATCTGCTCCGACGGCGACCTGCAGGAGGGCGTCAGCGCCGAGGCGGCCAGCCTGGCCGGCCACCTGCGCCTGGGCGAGCTGATCGTGCTCTACGACGACAACCGGATCCAGCTCGACGGCCCGACCTCGATGGCCTGGAGCGAGGACGTGCTGGCCCGTTTCGACGCCTACGCCTGGCACACCCAGCGGGTGGATGACGGCAACGACGTCGAGGCCGTCGCCGCCGCGGTGACTGCCGCCCAGGCCGACCCCCGCCCGAGCCTCATCGCGGTGCGCACGCACATCGGCTACGGGTCGCCCAACAAGCAGGACTCCCAGAAGGCGCACGGTGCCCCGCTCGGCCCGGACGAGGTGCGCCTGACGAAGCAGGCCTACGGCTGGGACGCCGATCGCGAGTTCTTCATCCCCGACGAGGCGCTGGCGCATTTCCGGGCGGCCCTGCCGCGCGGCGCGGCGCTGCTGGACGACTGGCGCGAGCGCTTCGCCGCCTACGAGGCGAAGTACCCCGCCGAGGCCGCCGAGTTCGAGCGGCGCATGGCCGGGCGGCTGCCCGAGGACTGGACGGCGGCGCTGCCGGCCTACGGGCCTGACGACGCGATGGGCACGCGCAACGCCTCGCAGGCGACGATCCAGGCCCTCGCCATGGCGCTTCCCGAGCTGTTCGGCGGCGCGGCCGACCTGTCCGAGAGCAACCTGACCGACGTGAAGGGCGGCGGCGACTTCACCGCCCACGAGGACGGTCGCAACCTCCGCTTCGGGGTGCGCGAACACGCCATGGGCGCCATCGCCAACGGGCTCGCCTACCACGGCGGCTTCCTGCCCTACGCGGGCACGTTCCTGACCTTCAGCGACTACATGCGCGGCGCCGTGCGCATCGCCGCCCTGGCCGGCCTGCACGTGGTCTACGTCTGGACACACGATTCGGTGGGGCTGGGCGAGGACGGCCCGACGCACCAGCCGGTCGAGCACTATGCCGCGCTACGGGCGATGCCCAACCTCTGGTTCGTGCGCCCCGGCGACCCCAATGAGACGGTCGCCGCCTGGCGGCTGGCCGCCGAGCGACGGGACGGGCCGGTGGCGCTGGCGCTGTCCCGCCAGAAGGTGCCGGTCCTGGCCGGCACGGCGGAGATGGCCGTCGAAGGCCTCCGGCGTGGCGGCTACGTCCTGGCCGACGCCGTCGACGGCCTCGGGAATCCGGCCACCCCGGACGTCATCCTCATCGCCACCGGTTCGGAGCTCCAGCTCGCCGTGGCCGCGCGCAAGGAGCTCGAGGACGAGGGCATCCGCGCGCGGGTCGTCTCCCTCCCCTGCTGGGAGCGGTTCGCGGCGCAGCCCACGGGCTACCGCGACGACGTCCTTCCTCCGGAGGTCACGCGGCGCGTCAGCATCGAGGCTGGCGTCTCGCTCGGCTGGGACCGCTGGGTCGGCCCCGAGGGCGCGATGATCGCCATCGAGCGGTACGGAGCTTCTGCGCCCGCGCCCACCATCTTCGAGCACCTCGGCTTCACCCCCGCCCACGTGGCCGAGGTCGCCCGGGGTGTCCTCACCGGCACGGTGCGGGGGGTCGTCTCGCCGGCACCCGACCGGCATCGCGTCCCCACCGCCTGAGGGAAGGACCGACCGATGACCGACCCCACCGCCATCGAGCGCTACCGCATCCCCGACCTCCTCCGCAAGCCGGTCGAGGAGGCCCTCGACGCCGCGCTCCAGGCCGGCTGGCCGGCCCGCATCTGGGGTCGCGACACGAGCGTCTGGACGGCCGACCCGGAGGTCGCGGCGCGCATCGCCAACCGCCTTGGCTGGCTCGACGCGCCGCAGCACTTCGGCGGCCACATGGACGAGCTGGCCGTCTTCGCCGCCACCACCGGCGCATCGGGCATCCGCCAGGCGCTCGTGTGCGGCATGGGCGGCAGCTCACTCGCGCCGGAGGTGCTGGCGGGCGCCTACCCGATGGGCGAAGAGGGCATCCCCGTCGGCGTCCTCGACTCGACCGACCCGGAGGCCGTGCGCCGCGCCACCGAGGCCTTCGAGCCGTCGACGACGCTCTACCTCATCGCCAGCAAGTCGGGCACGACGACCGAGACGCTGGCCTTCCTGGAGCACTTCTGGGCGCTGGAGCGGGCCGGCCACCACGAGATCGGCAGCCGCGACGAGGGCGAGCACTTCGCCGCCATCGGCGACCCCGGCCCGGCCCTCGAGGCGGTCCCCCACAGCGACGAGTTCCGGGCCGTCTTCCTCAACCCGCCCGACATCGGCGGCCGCTACTCCGCGCTCAGCTACGTCGGCCTCGTGCCGGGCGCGCTGCTCGACCTCGACCTCGAAGCGCTCCTCGCCGACGGCCGGCGGATGGCCGAGGCCTGCCGTGCCGAGGACGCGGGCAACCCGGGGCTGGCGCTGGGCACGGCGCTCGGCGCCCTCGCCCTCGAGGGGCGCGACAAGCTGACCTTCGTCATCGAGCCCGGCATCGCCGGCTTCGGCGCCTGGGCGGAGCAGCTCGTGGCCGAGAGCACCGGCAAGAACGGCTGGGGGATCGTCCCCGTGGATGGCGAGCCGCTCGGGGCGCCGGGCGACTACGGCCCGGACCGCATCTTCGTGCGCCTCTCGCGCGAGGCGGCCGCCGGCTGGCGTGCCGAGACCGATGTGACCCTCGACGGCCTCGCGGCCGCGGGGCACCCGGTCATCGACCTCGTCATCCCCGAGGGTGAGGGGCTCGGCGGGGAGTTCTTCCGCTGGGAGTTCGCGACCGCCGTCGCGGGCGCCGTGATCGGCGTGGACCCCTTCGACGAGCCGAACGTGACCGAGTCGAAGGAGAACACCCGGCGCGTGCTGGCCGGGTACCGGGAGTTCGGTCGCCTGCCGGCCGAGGAGGGCCTCTCGGTCCGCGCCCCGCTGGCCGCCCGGCTCGGGGCCCACCTCGCGCTCGCGCCCGAGAACGGCTACGTCGCCGTCCAGGCCTACGTCGCGCGCACGCCGGAGCGGGACGCGCGGCTGGCCGCCCTGCGCGAGCGGCTGCGATCCCGCACGGGGCTGGCCACGACCGTGGGCTACGGTCCGCGCCTCCTCCACTCCACGGGCCAGCTGCACAAGGGCGGCCCGCCGACCGGCTGCTTCCTGCAGCTCGTCGCCGATCACCCGGCCGACGTGCCCATTCCCGGCGCCGCCGAGAGCTTCGGCATGCTCATCGACGCCCAGGCGCTGGGCGACCTCGCGTCGCTCCGAGCGCATGGACGGCCCGTCCTGCGCGTCGGCCTCGGGGCCGACCCGGACGCCGGTCTGGACGCCCTCATCGCCGCCCTGTAAGCACGGGAGACCTGGATCGTGGACCTCGCCATCGTCGGCCTCGGCCGCATGGGCGGCAACATGGCCCGCCGCCTGCAACGCGCCGGCCACCGCGTCGTCGCCTTCAATCGCTCGCCGGAGAAGACGCGCGAGATCATGGCCGAGGGGCTCGAGGGCGCCTTCACGGCCGAGGAGGCCGTGGGCATGCTCCCGGCCCCGCACATCGTGTGGCTCATGGTGCCGGCCGGGGACGCCACCGAGGCGACGCTCGAGGAGTTCGCCGCCGTGCTCTCCCCCGGCGACTGGATCGTGGATGGGGGCAACGCGAACTTCCACGACTCGAAGCGCCGCCACGGCATGCTCAGGGAGCGCGGCCTGCGCTTCGTGGACGCGGGCATCTCCGGGGGCGTGTGGGGCCTGCAGAACGGCTATGGCACGATGGTCGGCGGCGACCGCGAGGACGTCGAGCCGCTGGAGCCGATCTTCCGCTCGCTGGCGCCCGAGGGCGGCTACGTCCACTGCGGGCCGGCCGGCAGCGGGCACTACGTGAAGATGGTCCACAACGGCATCGAGTACGGCCTGATGCAGGCCTACGCCGAGGGCTTCGAGATCCTCCACGCCTCCGAGTACTCGCTCGACCTGGAGGCGGTCGCGAAGACCTGGCAGCACGGCACCGTCATCCGCTCCTGGCTGCTCGAGCTGGCCGGCCTCGCCTTCGCCGAGCACGGCGAGGGCCTCGAGGACATCAAGGGCTGGGTGGCCGACTCGGGGGAGGGCCGCTGGACGGTCGCGGAGGCCATGGCGCTGGACGTCCCGGCGCCGATCATCACCCTCTCGCTGCTCGCCCGCTTCGCCAGCCGCCAGGACGAGAGCTACGGCGCGAAGGTGCTGGCCGCGCTCCGCCAGCAGTTCGGCGGGCACGCGCTGAAGACCGACTGATGGCCGTGCGCAGCACGCCGGCCCGTCGCTCCGGGACCTCCCGGAGCGGTGCTCGGGGCCGGTCCCGCGCCCTCGCGAACCCGCTGCGCGAGGGCCTGCGCCTGGAGAAGGTGCCGGAGCCGTGCACGGTCGTCCTCTTCGGGGCCACCGGCGACCTGGCGCACCGCCGCGTCCTGCCCGCCCTCGTCAACCTGCGCCGGGCCGGGCTCCTGCCGGCGGAGTCGAGCGTGCTCGGCTACGCCCGGCGGCCGTACACGGACGAGACCTACCGCGCCGAGATGGCAGTGGCGGTCGCGGACCACTCGCGGCTGCCCATCGAGCCCGCCCTGTGGGCCGACTTCGCCGCCGGCATCCACTACCAGCAGGGCGACTTCACGACGCCCGAGGCGTACCGGGCGCTGGCTGACCGCCTCGACCGCATCGATGCCGCGCGCGGCACGCGCGGCAACCGGCTCTTCTACCTGGCCACGCCGCCCTCGGCCTACGGGCCCATCGTCGAGAACCTCGGTCGAGCCGGCCTCGACCGTGAGCAGCGCCGCGGCGGCTGGGCGCGCATCGTCATCGAGAAGCCCTTCGGCCACGACCTCGAGTCGGGGCGCGCGCTCAACCGCGAGGTCCTGCGCGTCTTCCGCGAGTCGCAGGTCTACCGCATCGACCACTACCTGGGCAAGGAGACGGTCCGCAACATCCTCGTCTTCCGCTTCGGCAACGGCATCTTCGAGCCGGTCTGGAACCGGCGCTACATCGACCACGTGCAGATCACCGTGGCCGAGGACCTGGGCATGGAGGGCCGCGGCTCGTTCTACGAAGAGGCCGGAGCGACGCGCGACATCCTCCAGAACCACATGCTGCAGCTCCTCAGCCTCGTCGCCATGGAGCCGCCCATCGCCTTCGAGGCCGACGCGCTGCGCGACGAGAAGCTGCGCGTGCTGCGCTCCGTGGATCCCGACTGGACGGCCGAGCGCGTGCGCCGCGACGTCGTACGCGGCCAGTACGGCTCAGGCTGGGTGGGCGGTGTGCACGTGGCCGGCTACCGCGACGAGCCGGAGGTGGCCGCCGACTCCGAGACGGACACCTTCGTCGCGCTCCGCCTCGAGGTCCAGAACTGGCGCTGGGCGGACGTGCCCTTCTACCTGCGCACCGGCAAGCGGCTGCCCAAGCGGACGACCGAGATCGCCGTCCAGTTCAAGCGGCCGCCGCTCATGCTCTTCCGGGAGTCGACCAGCGACCCCGAGCCGAACCTGCTGGCCCTGCGCATCCAGCCCGACGAGGGCATCCTGCTGCGTTTCGCGGCCAAGGTGCCCGAGCTCGGCCTCGACGTGCGCAGCGTGAACATGGACTTCACCTACGGCAGCTCCTTCTCGACCGAGGCGCCCGAGGCGTACGAGACGCTCATCCTCGACGCGATGCTCGGCGACGCCTCGCTGTTCACCCGCGCCGACGAGGTCGAGGCCGCCTGGGGCATCGTCTCGCCCATCGAGGAGCTCGCGGCCGGTGCCACCCCGGGCGAGGAGCTGCGCGTGCACCCGTACGAGGCCGGCACCTGGGGCCCGGAGGCCGCCGACCGGCTCATCGAGCGGGACGGGCGCCGCTGGCGGAGGCTGTGAACGTGGGCGGCGAGCCGATCACGATGGTGGCGGGCGCCCGGCGCTGGACGGCCCGGGCCACGAGCGTGCCCGGGATCGAGGCGGAGCTGTCGCGCATCTGGAGCGCGGCGGCGCGCGAGTCGCACGAGGCCCACCTCTCGGCGCGGGCGCGCGCCCTGGCGCTGGGCGACCCGCACCTGGCCGGCCGGCTCGACGTGGCCGGCGACGTGGGCGTGCGCATGCGCACGTCCGTCCTCACGCTGGTGGCGGTGGCCCCGCGACCGGAGACGTCCGAGCGCGCCCTCGACGCGATCAACACGCTGGCCACGCGGCACCCCTCGCGGGCGCTCGTGCTCAGCCCGGGCGATCCGGGCGGGCCCTCCTGGATCGACGCGGGGATCTCCGCCCAGTGCCGCATCGCCGGGCGCAGCGGAGCCGAGACCTGCACCGAGCAGATCGTCGTGCGCACGGGCGGCGAGATCGAGCAGCACCTGGCCGGGCTCGTGCAGCCGCTGCTGATCCACGACCTCCCGGTCGTCCTCTGGTGGCTCGACGACCCGCCCATCGGCCGCCACCGTTTCGGCGACCTGCTCGCGATCTGCGACCGGCTGCTGGTCGACTCGGGCTCGTTCGGCGACGATGGCGGCGCGCACCTGGCGGGGCTGGCCGAGGTGTACGCCGCCGGGCGGCCCGTCGTGCACGACATCGGCTGGATGCGCCTGACGCTGTGGCGGGAGCTGCTGGCCGGGCTCTTCGAGCACCCCCTCCTCGCGCCGGAGCTGCCGGCCGCGCGCGCGCTGCGCATCGACGTCCTGCGCCCGGGCGACGCGCTGCGCCTGACGAAGGCGGCCCTCTTCGCCGGCTGGCTGGCCGCGACGCTGGGCTGGGTGGTCGTGGCGCCCCTGGCGGCGTCGCGTGGTGGCGGCGGCGCCCTGGTGGGGACCTTCCGGGGCGAGCGGGGCGCGGTGCGGGTCGAGGTGCGCCCGGTCGGCGATGCCGGTGACGCGAGGCTGCGCTCGCCGGGCTCGCTGGTGCTGGTGGAGCTGGAGCTGGGCCGGCGCGGTCACGAGGTGCGCGCCCGCGTGACCCGCCAGGCGGACCACCTGCTCGCCACGGCCGACTGGTCGGGTGCCGAGGTCAGCCGGCGGGCCGGACGCCTGGAGCCGTTCGGGGAGGCGCCGTATCTCGCCGAGGCGCTCGAGCGGGCCGGCCCGGATCGCGTCCTCGGCCGGGCGATCGAACAGGCCGTGCACCTGCTGGGGGTGTGAGCGCGATGGCCGAGGTCGTCGTCCTGCCCGATCCCGAGGCGCTCGCGGAAGCGGCCGCCGAGCGGGTCGTGGGCGTGCTCGCCGCCGCCGTCGCGGGGCGCGGCATCGCGCACGTCGCGCTGACGGGCGGCTCCACGGCGGTCGCGCTCTACGTCCGCCTCGCCACCTGGCCGCGCCGCGAGGCCTTCGACTGGTCGCGCGTCGAGCTGTGGTGGGGCGACGAGCGCTACGTCCCGCCCGACCACGCGGCCTCGTGCGCCCGCCTCGCGCTGGACATCCTCCTCGACATCGGCGACGGCGGGATGGGCCTGCCCGTCCCGGCGGAGCGCATCCACCCCTTCCCGGTCGAGGCGGCGATCGGCGAGGGGCTGGGCGCGGCGTGGGCGGCCAAGACCTACGCCGAGCGGCTGCGGGCGCGCGTCCCGGTCGGCCGCGACGGGTTGCCCGTCTTCGACCTGGTCCTGCTGGGCATGGGCGCCGACGGGCACATCCTGTCGGTGTTCCCGGGTAGCGCGGCGCTGGCCGCGGGAGCGCCGCTCGCGATGGCCGTGCCCGCACCCACGCACATCGAGCCGCACCTGCCCCGGCTGACGCTGGACCCGCGCGTGGTCACCGTGGCGCGCCACGTTCTCGTCATGTGCCACGGGGCGGCGAAGGCGGGGCGCGTGGCCGAGGTGCTGGAGGGACCGCTGGACGTCGCGCGGCTGCCGGCGCAGCTCGCTCGCGGCGACAACGCCGTCTGGCTGCTCGATGCGGCGGCCGCGGCAGGGCTCATGAGGCGCTGACGGCGCGGGGGCCACGGCGGTCGCTCTCAGCCGAGGACGGCGGCCTCCTCCGCCCGGAGCACGGCGTAGCGCGGCTTGATGACCGAGTTGATGAGGCGCAGCCGCTCGTCGAACGGTGCGAAGGAGCTCTTCGCGCCGTTCAGCGTCAGCCACTCCATCTCGCCCAGGTCGATGCCGAACGTGGCGGCCAGGGCGGCGAACTCGGACGAGAGCGACACGCCGCTCATCAGCCGGTCGTCGGTGTTCACGGTCACCCGGAAGCGGAGGCGGCGCAACAGGTCGATGGGGTGGTCGGCCAGGCTGGCCACGGCGCCGGTGTGGACGTTCGAGGTGGGGCACATCTCGAGCGGAACGCGCCGGTCGCGCACGAAGGCGGCCAGCCGCCCCAGCCGGACCGATCCGTCGGGCTCCTGCGTGATGTCGTCGACGAGGCGCACGCCGTGGCCGAGACGCTCGGCGCCGCACCACTGCAGCGCCTCCCAGATGGACGGCAGCCCGAAGCTCTCGCCGGCGTGGATGGTGATGTGGAAGTTCTCGTGGCGGATGAAGTCGAACGCGTCGAGGTGGCGGGTCGGGCGATAGCCGGCCTCCGGGCCGGCGATGTCGAAGCCGACGACACCCTCGTCGCGATGACGGACGGCGCACTGGGCCACCTCGACCGACCGCGCCGCCTGGCGCATCGCCGTGGCGATCATCTTCATGACGATCGGCCGGCCGGCTGCGGCGGCCCGCTCCATGCCCAGCCCGAAGCCCTCGAGGTTGGCCTGCACGACCTCGTCGAGCGTCAGGCCGCGCTCGGTCGACAGCTCGGGCGCGTAGCGCACCTCGGCGTAGACGACCCCGTCGGCGGCGAGGTCTTCGGCGCACTCGGCCGCCACGCGGATGATCGCGTCGCGCTCCTGGAGGACCCCGACCGTGTGGGCGAACGTCTCGAGGTACAGCTCGAGCGACTTGCGGTCGGCGCCCCGCCGGACCCAGGCCGCAAGGTCGGTCGGATCGGTCGTCGGCAGCCCGTCGTAGCCGAACTCGGCGGCCAGCTCGACGATGGTGGATGGGCGCAGGCCGCCGTCGAGGTGGTCGTGGAGGAGCACCTTGGGCGCACGGCGGATCGTCTCGTCGGTGAGCATCGACGTCATCCTCGCATGCGGCACCGCGCGTTGGCTATCCCCGCCGGCGCTGGGTCATGCGGCGATGAGCGCGACGCCGACGAGCGCCAGGGCCACGCCGAGCGCCTGCGCCCGGCGCAACCGCTCTCCGAGGACGAGCCGCGCGAGGACGATCGTCGCCACCGGGTAGAGCGACGAGAGCACCGCCGCCACGCTGAGCGCCCCCTGTGCGTTGGCCATCACGAAGAACGCGTTGCCCAGCAGGTCGCCCAGGCCGATCGCGATGAGCATCGGCCAGCGGCCCGTGGGTCGTCCCCCCGGGCGCAGACGCGCCACGGCGATGGCCGCACCCAGCACCGACCCCGCCCGCGCCGCCACCAGCGGCCACCACGTCTCGCCGCCCGTGCGGGCCGCCTGGTCGATGGCCAGGTAGAAGCCGGCGAAGCCGATGCCGGCGGCGACCACGAGTGGCAGCACGCGCCGCAGCTCGCCCCTCCCCTGGCCCGAGGGGGTCCACGAGACGGCCGCCACGGCGGCCAGCCCACAGGCGACGCCGGCGAGGTCGAGCGAGGAGACGGCGTCCCCGAGCAGGAGGCCGGCGGCGGCCGGCAGTCCCGCGCCCATGACGCCCACGAGCGGCGAGCCGACGCTCATCGTGCCCACGGCCAGGACTCGATAGAGCGCCAGGACGCCGCCCAGACCGGCCAGGCCCGCGACGATACCCCAGGCCAGCGGGAGCGGGCCGGGGAGTGCCTCGCGGGCCACCAGCGCCAGCCCCAGCGCGCCGGCGAACCCGACGAGCTGGCTGAGCGCGACCGTGGGCAGGGCGCCGACCGCTCGGGTCGCGAGGCCGCCGAGGAAGTCCGCGCTGCCCCAGGAGGCGGCCGAGGCGAGGCCGAGGACGACGCCGAGCGGGTTCAGGCCGCCCCGACCGACGCCTCGTCCGGCGCCTGCGTGTCCCGCTCGGTCGGTGCGGGCAGCACCACGACCCGGTCGGCCACGTCGTCGTAGCGGTCCGAGGTGGTCAGGTAGATGACCTGCAGCTCGGCCGCGGTCTCGCGCAGGAGCTGCAGCGCCTCACGCGCGCGGACGTCGTCGAAGGTCAGGAAGGGATCGTCGAAGACGAGCGGCGGGCGGCGGTCCTGCGTCACCTGGCGCACCAGCCCGAGGCGCGCCGCGAGGTAGAACTGGTCGAGCGTGCCCTGGGAGAGCGAACGCACATCCACCCAGTCGCCGGTCTCGGGAGAGAAGACGCTGAAGGTCAGCTCGGCCTCGTCCACGCGGATGCGCCGGTAGCGGCCGCCGGTGATGCGCGCCACGTCGCCGGCCATGCGCTTCTCAAGGAAGCGGGCGGCTTTCCTCATCGTCGCCTTCTCCGCCGCGTCGAGGGTCTCGAGCGTCGTGCGCACGATGCGCAGGCGCCGCTCGGCGGCGGCCAGCCGCCGGCGCGCCTCGAAGAGCTGTTCGGCGACGACGGCCACGGCCTCCGCATCGACCTTGTTGGCGTCCACGCGGCCCTCGGCGTTGGCCATCTCGTGCATCGCCCGCTCGCGCTCGGCCTGGCTGGCGCGCACGGTGGCCTCGCAGCGTTCCCGCGACTTGGCCGGCTCGGCGCCGATCTCGCCCATGCCCGCCAGCGCATGCCTGGCCTGCTCGGCCTCGGCCGCGGCGGCGTCGCGCAGCCGCGCCACGTCGTCGGCGGGCCGCTCGTCGCCGAGGAGCCCCTTCTGTTCGGCCTTGAGCTGGTCGATGGCGGCGACGTGGGCCGTTTCGGCCTCGAGGAGCAGCTCCGCGGCGGCCACGTCGGCCAGCTCGAGCACCTCGAGCTCTCCGTCGCGCCGCGCCTCGGTGTCGCGGAGCAGCTGCTCGATCTCCGAGCGACCGCGCAGGCGACGCGAGATCTGCTCCTCGCGCAGGACGTTCTGGCGGCGCACGTCGGAGCTGCGGCGCTGCTGGACGAGTGCCGTCGCGCCGATGAGCAGACCGAGGGCGGCGATGCCGAGGCCGACGAAGCCGGGCACCGTACCGAACGGTCCCACCGTGCCGGTCGCGGCGATGACGATGCCGACGACGGCCAGGAGGAGGGCGACGACTGCCCAGCGGCGCCAGGATGGGGTGGGCAGCGCGCCCACGTCATAGCCGGACACCTCGGGTTGGTCGGCCAGCTCGGCGCGGTACTCCGAGATCTGCTTCTCGGCGACACGCAACCTCTCGACCGAGGCACGCAGCGCGGAGAGCGGCACTCTCGCCGGGTGGCCGGCCTCCTTCGCGGCGATCTCGTCGCGCAGCTCGGTGGCCCGGCGGTAGCGCTCGTACCGGGCCTGGGCGCCCTGCTGCCGGGCGAGCAGGGCCACGGCCCGCTCGGCCGCCGCGAGCTGGTCGCGGTCGGTCTTGAGCTGGCGCTCGGCCGTCGCGTCGGCATCGCGTGCCCGGGAGAGCGCGGAGCGCTCCTCCTCGAGACGGGCGAGCGCCGACTCCCCGTCGCTCAGCTGGATCTCCAGGGCCGCCGCGCGCTCGCGGGCGGTCTTGAGCATGCCCGGGTTCTTGGCGCCCTCGGTGGTGTACTTGCGGACGGCGTCGTCGAGCTTCTTGCGCGCGGCGCCGATGCCGCGGTCGGCGCCGCTGACGGACATCTGGAGGCGATCGCGCAGGGTGGTCTCATCGCGGTCGAGGTCGGCCAGCTCCTCGTGGCGCACCGCCGCGGTGGAGCGGAAGAACTTCTCGTTGGGGATGCCGGTCAGCTCGGCCAGCCGCCGCTCGATCGCGGCCGGATCGTTCAGTTTGTCGTCGCCCCAGAGCAGCTCGGCCCTGCCCTTCACGCCGGCGAACGTCTTCACGAGATGGCCGGCCACGCCTGCGTCGTCCACGAAGTCGAGTTCGACGACCGGCGCCGCCTCCTGGCCAGCGCCCCAGCGCCGCAGGCCCTCGACGTCCTGGCCGGCCGCGGTGACCTTGCGGAAGAAGGCGAACTCGATGGCCCGCTGGATGGTCGACTTGCCCGACTCGTTCGGGCCGCGCACGACGGTCAGGCCCGGTGCCAGCTCCAGGTCGAGGTCGGCGTGGCGCATGAGGTCGCGCAGGCGCAGCCGCTCGATGCGCATCAGGCCACCGTCACACGCGTCGGGTCGTCGAGGAGGATCCGGCCCAGCCGCAGCGACTCGCGCAGCTCCGCGGCGCGATCGGCATCCTCCGCCGCCTCCGCCTCGGCGATGTGCATCTCGAGGTCGCGGATGAAGGCTCCGGCGATCGTGTCCGGCGGGGGGAGGTCGCCCTCGACCGGCGGGGGGACGGCGAGGTTGCGCACGCGGACCTTGAGGAAGCCGCCCTCGAGCTGCCGCTCGACCTCGTCCTCCTGGAGCTCGAGGTCGTCCGGCTCGACGCCGGTGATGCGGACGTCGAGCACGAGGTCCGGGTCGGCCATGGCGTGCAGCCGCTCCACCAGAGCGGGCTGCGTCCCGACCTCGGCGGCGTCGACGTCCAGCTTGCGGAAGCGCGTGCGCCCGACCTCGCGGGGCACGATGGAGACGTACTTGCGACCCTGCGTTTCGCTCAGATCGACGAGCAGCACCTGGCCCGAGCCGTCCTGGTCCACGGCGACTGGCTCGGGAGCTCCGGCGTAGGCCCAGGTCGTGTCGCCCTGCACGCCCTGCCGGAACGAGTGCCAGTGGCCGAGCGCGAGGTAGTCGAGGCCCGATGCGGCGACCTCGTGCTCGGTAAAGAGCACGTCGTCGTCGTCCACCTTGCCCGGGACGCGCAGCGAGCCGTGGACGAGCCCGACGCGCCAGTGGGCGCGGTCGTCGGCGGCCGCCGAAAAGCCCTTGAGCGGGCTGGCCGGTGCCCGCTTCGTGGCGAAGACACGGCCGTGGACGACGAGGTCGAGTGACGGGAAGACCACATCCGGACGGTCGGGCGTGAGGACCACGACGACGTCCGCGTCGGGCTTCTGGCCGGCCAGCGCGGCGAGGTCGTGGACGCGGTAGATCGAGGCCGGGTCGTAGACGTCGTGCGTGCCCGGGATGACGACGGCGCGGACGCCCGCACCGGCCAGGCGCTTGAACTCGGCCGCCGCACGCTCCACGGAACGGCGCGGCTGCTGGTTCGAGTCGAAGAGGTCGCCCGCGACGAGAACCACGTCCACTCGCTCCTCCAGGGCCAGGTCGATGGCGCGTCGGAACGCGGCGAACTGCCGCTCCCGCTGCTGGGACGCGGCCTCGCCAAGGTCGTGGTGGCGCGCGCCGAGGTGGACGTCGGCCATGTGCAGGAGTCGCGGCATCGAGGGGCCCGGTCCTCCGTTCGACGGATGAGCGGATCGGCGCGAGCGTTGATCGGGCGAGCGAGGAGCCCCCTGGCCCTCGCTCGCCGGGCCGAGGCTCCACCCCCATTGTGCCATCTCGCGTGGCACGCGCGGAGGCCGCCAGGCGCCCTTGTGGTAACCTTCGCGGCGCATCACCGGTGCGCCCCGGCTTTCAGGGACCTTCGGCAGAGCACCTGGGCAGAGCGGCGCCCGGCCCCCGACCTCGCGCCACACTCCCTGCAACGCCGTCCTCCGTCCGGCCACCGGCGAATCGAACACGCGCACACGCTGCTCCACGGAGGTCTCATTCGGGTGTCGTACACCGATCGAAACGTCACCTGCGCCGACTGCGGCGTCGAGTTCGTTCACTCGGCCGCCGACCAGGAGTTCTACGCGCAGAAGGGATTCACGTCCGACCCGAAGCGATGCCCGAGCTGCCGCGCTTCGCGGCGGGCACAGCGCGAGTCGTCGGGCTCCGGCTACGACGTCCGCGACATCGGCGGCCCGCGCGGCTACGAGCGCGGCGACGACCGGCCGGCGCGCGAGTACTTCGCCGTCATCTGCTCGAAGTGCGGCAACGCCGCCCAGGTCCCCTTCCGGCCGCGCCAGGACAAGCCGGTCTACTGCTCCGACTGCTTCCGCGAGGTCCAGGCGGTCTGATCCGTCGGCACCTCCGGGCGTTCGGCTCTCGCGCACGCTCTGACGCCGGCCCTGGGCAGGGCCGGCGTCTTCGATTCCCCGGTCCGGACCCGGCGTCCCAGCGCGCGAGGCCGGCATCCCGAGGCCGACGGGGACGCGCGTTGCGCCAGGAACACCAAACGATGCAGATCACGAGACGACGCGACGCCCGGGACCCGGTTGCCATGCTGAGACGGCCATGCGGACCCCTGTCCTCCGCCGCCCGAGCGAAGAAACGCACGCTCGAACCTCGACCGGAGTCCCGGGGGACCGTCCGCTGGCCAGCGTCGGCGCCCAGAGCGTCCTGTTTGGTGTTCGTGGAACAACCGCCGTTAGGACGAGGGCCCGAGGCCATGTCGACGGCGAGAGCCGCTCGGGCGTCCGACGGTCGCAGCCCTAGAGACGGAACGTCTCCCCGTCGCGGTGTCGGGTCCGGCGCCGACCGCGCCAGACCGTCACGCGGCCGCGACCCTGCACCTGCCAGGTGCCGTCCCGACCCACCGCCGCCGTCTCCTCGTCGATGCCGAGCACCACCGAGCCGCGCGGCGCGGCGAGGATGAGGAGGAGCATCAGCGTCTCGGGCAGCGCGTCGTAGTGGGGCGCGACCACGGCCTGGGGCACCAGCCCGAAGGCCGGTTGCCAGCTCGGCGGGAAGGGCATCCGGCGCCGGACGCGGAGGCGCCGGTCGGCCAGGACGATCGCTCCGGCCGAGCAGCCGACCACGACGGCGCCGCGCGCGTGGGCCTCGTGGATCGCGCGCTCCACGGCCGTCCCGGCCAGCGCGTCGTAGAGGAAGTCCGGCTGGCCGCCCGAGAGGTAGACCAGGTCCGCCTCGCCGATGGCCTGCACGTTCGCCGGGTCCTGCGCACCGCCACGGTCGCGCACGAGGACCGGCTCGACCTCCGCCCCGAGCGCACTGAAGTGCTGGCGGCCCATCTCCGCCCAGCGCAGGAAGACGTCCTCGCCGTCGGATGCGGAGGCCGTGGGCAGGATGGCAACCCGCGGGCGGGCGCGGCCCGTGGCCGCGAGCAGCTCCCGGTCGATCGCCTCGAGGGCGGGCGTGAACTCCCCCGATCCGACCAGCGCGATGGCGCCCTTCATCGGCGCGGAGTCTAGTCCCAACGGCGTGGGAGCGGAGCGGGACCCCCCAGGGCATGACCACGCCGCATGCCACGGCCCGAACTCGTGCTCATCCGCTTCACGATCGGCTCCAATGGCCCGGCAGCCACGCACGACCCACCGGCCTCGCATGCCCACCGGTCATGCGCCGATCCGCGCTGGACGGCTTGGCCGCGGCCGCTTTTCCCCTACCATCAGCCGCGTGCCCTCGCCGCCCGCCGCCCAGCTCGTCGCCGCCCTCCGGGGCGTGCGTGCTCTCCTCCTCGACATCGACGGGGTGCTCGTGCTCCGCGGCCGGCAGATCCCGGGTGCGGCCGGCGCACTGGCGGCCGTGGAGCGGGCTGGCGTCCCCTACCGGCTGGCCACGAACACCTCGGCCATCAGCCGCACGACGCTCGCCGCGCACCTCGCGCGCGCGGGCCTCGATATCCCCATCGAGCGGATCGTCAGCGCCGCCTCTGCCACCGCCGCCCACGTGGCCCGGCGCCACCCCGGTGGTCGGATCTTCCTCATCTCCACCACCGACGCCCGCGCCGAATTCGCGGGCCTCGACCTGATGACGGGCGAGGAGGCCGACCAGCCGGAGGCTCGCGCCGCCGCGGTGGTCATCGGCGACGCCTCCGACGAGCTGACCTTCGCCACCCTCGACCGCGCCTTCCGGCTCCTGCGGGCGGGCGCCGGCTTCGTGGCCATGCACAAGAACCGCTGGTGGCTGACGAAGCGCGGAGTGACGCTCGACTCGGGTGGCCTCGTGGTGGGCCTCGAGTACGCCACCGAGCGGCGGGCGACCGTGGTGGGCAAGCCGACCAAGGCCTTCTTCCTCGAGGCGGTGCGGGAGCTGGCGGCCGAGACCGGCCCCCCGGGCCTCCACACGGCCGACGTGGCCATGATCGGCGACGACCTCTGGCACGACGTCCTCGGCGCCCAGCGGGCCGGGCTACGGGGCGTCTTCGTGCGCAGCGGCAAGCACGGCGACGAGGACCTCGCGCGGGCCGCGGCCCGCGCCCGTGGCGGGGGCCGACCCGACGCCGTGGCGGCCGACCTCGGGGAGGTCGCGACGGCACTCCGGCGCTAGACTGGACCCCTCACGCCGACCACCCGACGAGCCAGGGGACACTGAGATGACCAGCCCGACCGCGCCGCGCCTGAAGGTCACCTACGCAACGCTGCGCGCCGACAACGAGGAGCTGCACGCGGCCTACGAGGCCGGCCTCGAGCGCGCGAAGGCCCGCCTGGGCGCCCACCACCGCAACTTCGTCGGTGGCCGGGAGCGCGACGGCGAGGGCACGTTCGAGGTCCGCTCGCCGATCGACCGCGACGTCGTCGTGGGCACCTTCGCGCGCGGCACGCGCCAGGACGTGCGCGATGCCGTCGCCGCCGCACGCGCCGCTCAGCCGGCCTGGGCCGCCACCCCCTGGCACGAGCGCCTGGCCATCCTGCGCCGGGCCGCCGACATCATCAGCGAGCGGCAGATGGAGTACGCGGGGCTGATGGCCATCGAGGTCGGCAAGAACCGGCTCGAGGCGCTCGGCGAGGTCGAGGAGACGGCCGACCTCATCCGCTACTACGCGAAGACATGGGAAGACAACGAGGCGTATGACCACCCCATGGACAACCTGGGGGACGCCGCCGTCCACACGCGCTCGATCCTGCGGTCGCACGGCGTGTTCGCCGTCATCAGCCCCTTCAACTTCCCCATGGCGCTGGCCGGCGGCCCCACCTCCGCCGCGCTCATCGCCGGCAACACGGTCGTGTTCAAGCCGGCCAGCGCCGGGGCGATGAGCGGCGTGACCCTCATGGAGGCCTACCGCGCCGCCGGCCTGCCGGACGGCGTGGTCAACCTCGTCATGGGCCCCGGCGAGACCGTGGGCGCCGAACTGCGCGAGAACCAGGACGTCGACGGCATCGTCTTCACCGGCTCCTACGAGGTCGGCTTCGACCTCTTCCGCACGTTCTCGACGCGCTACCCGCGCCCCTGCATCGTGGAGATGGGCGGCAAGAACCCGGCCATCGTCAGCCGCCGGGCGGACCTCGAGGAGGCGGCCGAGGGGATCATGCGCTCGGCCTTCGGCTTCGGGGGCCAGAAGTGCTCCGCCAACAGCCGGGTCTACGTCGAGCGGCCGGTGCATGACGAGCTGGTGCGGTTGCTCGTCGAGAAGACCGAGAAGATCACCATCGGCGACCCGCTCAAGCGCGAGCACTGGCTCGGTCCGATCATCGACGGGCGCGCGGTCGATCGGCACCAGGGAGCCGTCGCCGAAGCGCGCCGCGACGGGACCGTCTTCACCGGCGGCGAGCACCTCACCGACGGGGGCCTGGACCGTGGCTTCTACGTGGAGCCGACGGTGGTAGGCAACCTGCCGGCCAGTCATCGCCTCTTCCAGGACGAGCTGTTCGCGCCCCTCACCGCGGTCGCCGCGGTGGACTCGCTCGACGAGGCCATCCGCCTCTCGAACGAGTCGCTCTACGGCCTGACGGCGGGCGTCTACAGTGAGGACCCGGCCGAGGTCGAGAAGTTCCTGACGGAGATCCACGCCGGCGTGCTCTACGTCAACCGCCGTGCCGGCGCGACCACCGGCGCCTGGCCGGGCGTCCAGGCCTTCGGCGGCTGGAAGGGCTCCGGCTCGACCGGCAAGGCCGGCCTCTCGATGTACTACGTGGCCCAGTTCCTCCGCGAGCAGAGCCACACCGTCGTCGACTGAGGCGCGCGGGGGGGACGGCGGGGAGCGCAGCCGCCTGCCAGGCCTGTCGACCGCGTTGTCAGTACTACCGTCGCGCGCGTCAGCGATCTATGTTCGCTCGGCGGGTAAGGGTCGGTGACAAGCCCATGGGCAGGCTGGCCTGAGGGCCGCGTCGAACATAGAACGCGGAATGGGAGGGTCCCTTGGGCACAAGCTCCCGTCACACCGCGCCGATCGGCCTGTTGTCGCTCGCCAAGGCCTGATACCGATCATAGAATGAGGTTGAGCGGGAATTGGGCCGGGCGGCGGCGGCAGGCGGCACGAGGGAGGCACGCGGCCCGCCGTCAGGCGGCCCGTGTGGCCTCGACCTGGCTTCCCTGCGTGGCCGTGCCTGCTACACTGCCCGGAGTATCCACCCTGCATAAACCCTATGCACCGGGACGCCCACGAGGCCCGGCGTCACGGCCGTCCGCCATCCCAGGAGCGACCACGTGACGCAGCTCGTCGACCGCCGCAGCCAGACCCGCCCGGTCCCCGACATCGTGACCGAGCTGCCGGGCCCCAAGGCCCGCGCGCACATCGCCTTCGACGAAAGCGTCACCTCCCCCAGCCTGCCGCGGGTCTACCCCATCGTGCCCGTGCGCGGCGACGGCCTCATGGTGGAGGACATCGACGGCAACCGCTTCCTCGACTTCGCGGCCGGCATCGCGGTCAACTCGACCGGCCACAGCCACGAGGACGTCGTCGGCGCGATCACGCGCCAGGCGGGCGACCTGCTCCACTTCAGCGCCTCCGACTTCTACCTGCCCATCTACGCCCAGGCGGCCGCGGTCCTCGCCCGCATCGCGCCGATGAAGGGCAAGACGCGCGTGTTCTTCGGCAACTCCGGCGCAGAGGTCGTGGAGGCCGCGCTGAAGCTCGCCCGCCACCACACCGGTCGTCAGAACGTGATCGCCTTCCTCGGCGCCTTCCATGGCCGCACCTACGGCGCGGTGAGCCTGACCGGATCCAAGGCGAAGTACCACGCCGGCTTCGGGCCCCTGTTGCCCGGCGTCTACCACGTGCCCTACGGCAGCGCCGGCCTCGACGAGCTGGAGGGGCGCATCTTCAAGCGCCTGATGCCCGCCAAGGAGTTCGCGGCGGTCTTCGTCGAGCCTATCCAGGGCGAGGGCGGCTACGTCGTGCCCGACGACGACTTCCTGCCCCGCCTCCGCCGCATCTGCGACGAGCACGGCATCCTCCTCGTGGCCGACGAGGTCCAGTCGGGCGCCGGGCGCACGGGCAAGATGTGGGCAGTGCAGCACTGGGGCGTCGAGCCCGACATCCTGCTCACGGCCAAGGGCATCGCCTCGGGCATGCCCATCGCGGGCATGATCGCGAAGGCGGAGATCATGACCTGGACGCCGGGCACCCACGGCTCGACCTACGGCGGCAACCCGCTCGCCTGCGCCGCGCTCATCGAGACGGTCCGTCTTCTCGAGGCGGAGCTGGTCGAGAACGCGGCCGTGCGCGGCGAACAGGCTCGCGCCGGCCTGCGCGCGCTGGCCGAGCGCTTCCCCCGCATCATCAAAGACGTACGCGGCAAGGGCCTGATGATCGGCATCGGGCTCGACTCGCCGGCCAGCGCCGATGCCGTCACCATGGCCAGCTTCCAGCGCGGCCTGCTCATCCTCGAGGCCGGCGACGACGCCGTACGCATGTCGCCCGCGCTCATCGTCAGCGCCGACGAGATCGACACCGGGGTCCGCCTCTTCGGCGAGGCCGTGGCCGAGGTCGACGCCTCCCGCTGATCCCTGGCTAGGCTCCTACGCCGGGACGTCCTTCGGCTGGAAGAACGAACCGAGATTGAACGCGTACACGAGGTGCCACAGGTAGACGGCGACCAGCCACTTCCACCAGTCGGCTCCCAGGTTGGTCATGAAGATGCCGGCGCTCGTGCCCGGGCCGGCGAGATTCGGGAAGAGGTTGATCCACCACACCGCGCTGAGCGTGGCCAGGATCAGGCCCCAGATGAACGCCTTGATGAAGTTGCCGCGGATCGTGTTCGCGATCGGGATCAGCGGGTAGATCCCGAACGCGTAGATGAGGGCGAAGGAGACGCCCATGGCGTAGTGGACGACCCCCCCGAAGAGCGTCAGCCACACCGGGTCGCTCATCCCTGCCGGGTCCATGCCCGCGTTCCCGAACACGAGGTACCCGTTGAGGATGTTGAAGTTCAGGTCGGGCAGCCCGATGCCGTGGTACCACATGCCCAGGTTCGTGGTCACATGCGTGGCCACGAGGCCGCCAACGATGGCCACCTTCAGCTTGTGCCGTGTGACGTAGTCGCCCCAGTCGTCGACGGCCCTGCCCAGGTTCATCACCGTTGCACTCCCTTCCTCGTGCGCCGCTCCGAACACTCCCTGTGACGAGCGCGCAGAGCCATCCTAGTTGCGTTGTCAACGGAAGTGAGATCCGTCGTCGTGGCCCCCACGGATCGCGCAGCGCCCGATCAGCCCCGGCCCTCGGCCCGGACCAGGACCTGCACCACCCCGGCGCTCCCGTCCACCCTGATGATGTCCCCGTCGCGGATCGAATTGGTGGCATTCCACGTTCCCACCACGGCCGGGATCCCGTATTCGCGGGCCGCGATCGCGGCATGAGTCAGCATGCCGCCCGTGTCGGTCACCACGCCGGCGATCTTCAGGAACAGCGGCGTCCAGGCGGTGCTGGTGGCCGGACAGACGAGGATGTCGCCGGACTGCAGCGTGGGGAACTCCTCGAAGCTCAGGATCACGCGCGCCGGTCCTTCGACCACGCCCGCCGCTCCGGCGAACCCCTCGAGTCGCTCGACCATCTGCTTCTCGCCCTTGGGGTGAAGCACCTCGTCGACGATCCCGAACACCTTGAGGGCGATGGGGTCGCTCATCGTCGATGGGACGTTCCCGACCGTGAGCGGAGCATCGAGGGCGGTCGCCGCTTCCCGGTTCTCCTTCCGTTCCGCGACGAGGGAGGGCACGAGGGCTCGATGGTGATACGTGCCGATCTTCTCGTCGCGGGCCAGGTCGCCGAGGATCTCGACCAGCTCGCTGAAGGTCAGGAAGAAGACATCCTCGGCCCGTTCGAGCAGGCCGCAGCGATGCAGGCGCCGACCGCAGGCCATCAGCGAGTTGTGCAGGGCGGCGGTGGAGCCCGCGTCGATGTAGAACCCATGGTCTTCCTGGAAGGCGTAGACCTGCTGGGCGGCCGGCAGGAGTCGTTCGAAGACGAGCTTGTCTTCCGCAGTGAGCTTCTGCTCGACGGCCGCGATGACCTCGTCGCGCTGCCGCATCACCTCGTCGCGGGCCTGGAGCAGGTGCCAGCCGGCGTCCATGCGCGCGAAGTAGCTGTTGATGGTCTCGAGGACGGGCGTGGGGTCCTCTTTCCAGGTCGGGAAGATCACGTCGAGGTGCGCGGCGCTGATGCGGTTGCCGAACCGCTCCAGCCATTCGTCGAAACGATCGAGCCACTCGCGCCCATTCGGATCACCCGCGAGCGCATCCCGGAGCATCCCGGCCGTCGTGTTCCGCAGTCGATCGCGCAGGCCAGCCTTGTCCGCCGCCTCGGCCAGGTGCCACAAGCCTTCGTCGGTCTGCGTCGACATCGAGTTGAATCCCTTGAGCATGTTGACGAAGGCCGCTTCTTCGACCCCGTGCGTCCTGCAGAAGGCTTCGAACTCCAGGTAGATCGTGTCGGCCGGATACATCAGGATGAAATGGATCTCCCAATGCCGGCGGTTGATCTCCTCGCTCTTGTTCAGGTAGTCGAGAAGATGCGGAGTCGTCAGGCCGTCGCCGTCCACCGCGGCCAGCGAAGCCAGGTTGGCGATCACCTCCGAGATGTAGCCGCCGTAGAACTCCGCCCAGTGATCCGTGCAGTGCTCGACGAGCTGGCCGAACGCCTTCGCGCGGCGCGCGACTTCCTCCGGATCGTCGATCAGGGCGAAGCCCAGGTAGACGCGGCCCCGGTAGAGCTTGACGTGCGCGCCCTTCGAGGGCGGCAGCTGCGTCTGCTCCGAAGCGACGTGATAGCCCCAGGCGTGGTGCTTCTGGATCGTCGTCATGCCCATCGGCGAGATGGGGTAGGGCTGGTGCAGGTCATCCCTGAACCAGAAGATGTCGGCGTCGCGATCCGGTCTCAGTGTCCTGAGTGAGCTGATGCTCCTGTCTGTCGGCATGGGGATCTCCTCACGGCCGCCGTGCATCCGGTCGACACACCGGCCAGCTACCCGAGGAAGGCGCCCCGGAATCGGGCTTGCGGCCCGACTCCGGGGCCTCCCGTTGAGGCGTGCTAGCGCCCAGGCATCGGCGGGAGCTTGAAGAGCGCCTCGGCGTTCTTGCCCAGCATCAGGTCCGTCTTGTCCTGCGACAGGTTCACGGACGCGCCCAGGTCCTTGACGGCCTGGATGGCGCCCTCGGGATCGCCCACGCGATGGGCGTAGTCGGTGCCGACGACGAGGTGCCCCGGGCCCACCCACTCCAGGGCGCAGCGCATGGCCGGCAGGTAGAACGACGTCGTATCAGGCCAGACCCGATCGGCATAGGTGATGTCCGGGGTTTCCTCGAGTTCCAGGCCCCACTCCGCGGCGTAGCCCTTCCAGGATGCCTTCAGGCGCTGCACCAGGTAGGGCACCATGCCGCCGAGATGGGAGTGGACGGCCTTGAGGTTCGGGTACTTCTGGAAGACGCCGTTGAAGATGAGGCTGATCACGGCCATCGAGGTGTCGAGCGTATAGCCGTACAGCTGGTAGGGGATGCGCACCATGTCCATGACGCTCGCCGTCAAGGGCACGGTGGGATGCACGAGGAAGGGCAGATCCAGTTCGTTCGCGAGGGCCCAGATGGGGTCGAACTCATCGAAGAAGAGCGGCTTGCCGTTGACGTTGGAGAAGACCTGGATGCCCTTGACGCCGAGGTCCTTGTGGCAGCGCTCCAGCTCCTTGACCGCCTCATCGGGAGCCTGCCACGGCAGGCCCGCGTAGGCGTAGAAGCGCCCCGGATAGTCCTGGACGGCCCGGGCGAAGGAGTCGTTGGTCCGCTTCGCCCAATAGATGCCCTCTTTGACCGGCAGCATCTCCGGTCCGGGGATGGTGATGCTCATGATCTGGGTATCGAGGCCGGCCTTGTCCAGGTCCTCGATGCGGGCCTTGAGGTCGTAGTGTCCGGCCCGGTCGATATGCGCCACGATGACGCCGCCGGGTGCATAGCAGAGGTAGCTGGTGGGACCAGTCTGGCGCGCGTAGGGGAATTCCGTCCGACCGACCAGGTATTCGAGGTAGTCGGGCGGATACCAGTGATTGTGGCAGTCGACCGTTCGCTGGGCCATGATCCGTACTCCTTCGTCGCATCGCTTGACGGCTAGTTCTTGCCCACGTGTCGGATCCGACGAGCCTGCAGGACGTAGAGGATCCCGTCCTGGTAGGCCCATTCCATGTCGACGTTGAATCCGAAGTGGTCCTCGATGCCCTTGCTCGTGCGTCCCAATTCCACGAGCTGAGCGTCCGAAAGCGTTGGCTCGCTGGACCGTTCCGGCGGCACCGCCTGCTCGAGACGTCCGGAGCCTCTGCCAAGATCCATTGTTACCATCACGTTCTTGCGAGCGACTCTCCTCTCTCTCAATCCGAGGTTAGCCTTGTCGAGCACGTAGAAATCGTTCATCGACCGGCCCGATACGACGGACTCGCCGAGCCCCCAGTTCGATTCGATGACGATCTCGGTCGTGGCCCCCGTGATCGGGTTCGCCGTGAACAATACGCCAGCGGTATCGGCGTTGACCATGAGCTGGATCACCGGCGCGATCAGGCCGCGGTCCTGGGCGATGCCCTGTCGGTGCCGGGCGAACGCGGCGCGTGCCGTCCACAGGGACGCCCAGCATTCGCGGACCTTCTCGAGCAGCTCGGTCTCACCCAGCACGTAGTGATAGGTGTCCATCATCCCGGGGAAGGACGAGATGGGGCTGTCCTTCACGGCCACCGACGAACGCACGGCAACGTACCGGTTGGCGTCGCTGACCAGGGCCCGGTACCGCTCGAGGATCTCCGCCTCCAGGTCGGTCGGGACGCGCGCGGAGGCGATCATGCCGCGGATGCCGGCGGTGGCCGCTTCGAGGGCATTGAGGTCTTCGAAGTCCAGCCGCGAGGCGACCTCGGCGATCGGACCGTCGAGCGAGTTGGAGCTGAGGAGGTACCCCAGTGCGTCGGCCGTGATACAGAACCCGGGCGGCACCCGGGCCCCGATCTGGGTCAGCTCGCCAAGGTTGGCGCCCTTGCCCCCGCAGCGCTGGACGTCGTCCTTGTCGATCTCGTCGAGTGGCAGCGTGTAGGTCATCGCAGCCTCGAGCGTTGGAGCTTGCCGGTCGCGGTCCTGGGCAACTCGTCCACGAACTCGATCCAGCGCGGACGCTTGAAAGCCGCCAATTCCCGAGCACAGTAGGCGATCAACTCCTGGGCCATCTCCTCGGAAGGCGAGTAGCCGGCGTGCAGGGCGACGAACGCCTTGGGCTTGATCAGGTCCGACTGGTCCGCGCGGCCGACGACCGCGCATTCCCGCACGGCCACGTGACCGGTCAGGGTGTTCTCGATCTCCACCGGCGAGACCCAGATCCCGCCGACCTTGAGCATGTCGTCCGAACGCCCGACGTACCAGTAGTAACCGTCGTCGTCCTCGTGGAAGCGGTCGCCGGTCGCGAGCCACTCGCCGAGGAAAGTCTGGTGGCTCCGCTCATACTGGTGGAGGTAGGCGAGCGCGGCGGTCTCGCCCTTCACGAGCAGGTTGCCGACCTGGCCTCTCGGCACTGCCTGCCCGCCATCGTCGACGATCTTGATCTCGTAGCCCTCGACCGACCTGCCGGCGCTGCCCGGGCGCGCGCTGCCCAGCCGGTTGGTGAGGTACAGGGCGAAGTTCTCCGTCGTCCCGATACCCTCGACGATCTCGTGGCCGGTGCGCCTCTTCCACTCGTGCCAGATGGCCGCGGGCAGGGCCTCGCCGGCCGAGAGGCACATGCGCAGCGAGGCAAGGTCGTAGGTCTCCGTGAACCGGTCGACGGCCAGCATGGAGGCGTAGCTCGTCGGCACGCCGTTGAGGACCGTCGGCTTGAACCGGTCGATCGTCTCCAGGAGGTTGGTGGCGATGCGGGACGGGGCGGGCGACAGGATGACGCTCGCGCCGGCGTACCAGGGCCAGATCAGGTTCCCACCCGAGCCGTAGGTGAAGAAGAGCTTGGCGACGCTGAAGGTGATGTCGTCTTCTCGTAGCCCGATGCCGTCGACGGCGTAGAGCTGCGCGGTCAGGGGCAGGTCCTTCTGGGCATGGGGGATGCCCTTCGGCTCTCCCGTTGTGCCGCTGGAGTAGTTGAGCATGCACGGGTCGTCGCGGTGCGTGGGCGCCGCCACGAACTCGGTCGCCTGGTCGCCGATCAACTCGGGATAGGCCAGATCGGGCTCTCGAGCCGAGCCTCCGATGACGACGACGTGCTCCAGGGACGGCTGCCCGGCGCGGATCCCCTCGATCGTCGGCAACAGGGACTCGTGCACGATGAGCACCCTGGCCCGGCAGTCGCGCAGGATGTAGTCGCATTCGCGCGGCGTCGCCATGGTGTTGATGCTGACGGCCACCGCGCCGGCCTTCACGATGCCGAAGAAGGACGTCACCCACTCGGGTCCGTCGAGGCACAGGAGCGCCACGAAGTCTCCGAGACGAACCCCGAGCGCCTTGCTGAGCGCGTTCCCGACCTGGTTCGCCTCACCTGAGACCTGCCCGAACGTCATCGTCCGTTCCGCGCTGTAGAGGGCGACCTTGTCCGCTCGCGCGCCCAGGTTGCGCTCGAGGATGTCGATAGCGTTGTAGTACAGGGGCACGTCGGCGGCACGTCTCATGGTTCGCGCTTCCGGCTGGCAGACCTGGGCCGTCGAGCGGCTAGGAGCGCAGGGCCGGGATGACTTCCCGGCCGAATCTCTCGATCTGCTCCCTCCGCTCGGGCCAGCGGCCGCGATGGAATTGGAGGGCCATGTGCTCGACGCCGACGTCCTCGAAACGCCGGAGCGCCTCGACGAGCTGCTCGGGTGTGCCCCTCAAGCTGTCCTCCTCCTGGGGCACCGGCTCGGCGGTGACGTCGATGGGGCGAACGGAACAGAGCTTGACCGAACCCGGATCCCGGCCCGCCTCGGTGGCCCACTGCTGCAGCTGCCTGAAGCGAGCGGCCAGCTCCTCGGCCGTCGTCTTCACGAAATACGAGAACCAGGCATCGCCGTACTTGGCCGCCCGCCGCTGGGCCGCCTCGCTTTCCCCGCCGATCCAGATGGGAAAGCGCGGTTGCTGGACCGGCCTGGGATTGACGGCCACCTCGCCGAAACGGTAGTAGCGACCCTCGAAGTGCGGCCGCTCCTCCTTCCAGAGCAGGTTGAAGATCTGCAGCTGCTCCTCGGACATGCCCGCCCTGTCCTTGAAGTTGACCCCCAGCGCCTCGAACTCCTCGGGCATCCAGCCGATCCCGACGCCGAGGATGAGTCGTCCCTTGGACAGCGTGTCGATGGAGGTAGCCACCCTGGCCGTGAACAGGGGATGTCGGTAGGGCAGGACGATGACGCTCGCGCCAAGGGAGATCCTCTCGGTGACGCCGGCCAGGAAGGTCAGCGCCGTCAACGTCTCCAGGAAGGGGCTTTCCGGTGGCACGAACCAGGTATCGGCCGCGTTGTACGGGTAGCGGGTCGTCATCTCCCAGGGATTGACCATCCGTTCCGCGGCCCAGACCGAATCGAAACCCAGTGTCTCGGCCTGGCGGGCCGCTTCGGTGAGCACCTCGGGCACCGCCGCCCGACCCGAGACAGGGAGAAAGACGCCGAGCTTCATCCGCCGCACCTCGTGCTGTCCGTGAGGTCGTACCGTAGCATCATCGCCTGGCGCGCTGCTGACCAGTCCGACCGGCCCGCTTCGGGCGGGCCTTCGTCAGGCACGAGCACCTGCGGCTCGCCGCGCACCTGAGCGGGAGACCCGAATGTCGCCAGCGATCGCGGACATACGGCAGATCGTCACCGAGGCCGGGGAACTCGCCCTGCGCTACTACGGCAGGGTGACCGGCACGGTCAAGGCCGACCTGAGCATCGCGTCCGAGGCCGACGCGGCCGTGGAGGACTTCCTCCGGTCATCACTCACCGCTCTGGCGCCCCGGTACGGCTACATCGGTGAAGAGACTGCCGAGTCGCGGCCGCCGGCGCCGGGGGAAACCCGTGCCTGGGTGGTGGATGCGCTCGACGGGAGCCGCGCGTTCGTGGCCGGGATGCCCCTCTGGATGCCGGCCGTGTGCCTCATGGACGGCGACCGACCCATCGCCGGAGCCGCGGTCAACCCGGTCACGCGCGAACTCTTCTGGGCCGACGAAGACGGCCCGGGCTTCTGCAACGACGAGCCGCTCAACCCGAGCCTCTCGGCCGCGCTGGAGCCGAACACGTTCATCTTCGGGCCGACGAACTACCAGCGCACGTTCGCGGTCGATTTTCCAGGCCGCATCTACTGCCTGGGTGCGCCCATCTACCAGCTGTGCCTGCTCGCCAAGGGCGCCGTGACGGGCCTCTTCTTCGATCCGGCCGTGAACCTGTGGGACCTGGCTTTCCCCTCGCTGTTGCTGGACAGGATCGGCGCGGTGCTGGTCTACGCCTCCGGCCGGCCGGTCGACCTCTCGGCCCTGATGGGGCGCGACAAGGTTCCCGAAGCGCTCTATGCCGGGAGTCCCGAGATGGTCGGCATCCTGCGGCAGCGGATCGTTCCTCGGGGGCGATGAGCGAGCTGCACGTCACGACGTGGGGCGACGGGGAACCCGTACTCTTCGTGCATGGCAGCTTCGTGCGGGGCGGAGCATCCTGGGCCGCGCAGCGGCCGCTCGCCGACCGCTACCGCCTGCTCCTCGTCGACCGGCGCGGATACGGCGACAGCCCACCGACCCGCGGCGAGGACTTCGACCGCGACGCGGACGATATCGCCGAACTCCTCGGCGACGGCGCCCACCTGGTCGGCCACTCGTACGGTGCGGTCGCGAGCCTGATCGCCGCCGGACGCCGGCCCGGTGCGGCCCGCTCTCTGGTGGTCATCGAACCGCCGCTGTTCCACCTTGCACCCCGAAGCCCGGCCGCCCAAGCGATGCAGCAGCGGATCGCCGCCGTCTTCGCCAGGCTCGCGGACCTCACGCCAGAGGCGTTCTATCCGGCATTCCTGCAAGCCATGGGCTACGACCTCGAGACGCTGCATCTGCGGGCCTGGTCAGAGCTCAGCGCCGGCCTCGCTCCCGACAAGGTCGCGGCCATCCGGACCTCGATGCACCAGCGCATGCCCTGGGAGGCGGAGGTACCGGTCGGCGCACTCGAGACAGCATCCTTCCCCAAGCTGGTGGTCTCGGGTGGCTGGGACACGGCGAGCGCGGCCACTCGCGCCACGGCCGGTGCCGGCCTGCAGGACGTATGCGACGTCCTCGCCAAACGGATCGGCGCCGAACGTGCCGTGATCCCGGGCGCCTTCCATTCACCCCAGAGCGCACAGCCCGCGGCCTTCAACGAGTGCCTGGCCGCGTTCCTGACCTCGGCATCGGGTTAGAACGCGCCCGACGGGCGCCACTCTCCGAACACGGCACGCAGGCGCCCGACGATCTCGCCGACCGTCGCGTAGACCTTGACCGCCTCCACGCAGGCCGGGACGACGTTCGCCCCGGAGCGTGCCGCACTCTCGACCAGGTCGAGGCACCGCGTGACATCGGACTGCGATCGGCGTTCGCGCAAGGCCCGCAGACTGTCCCGCTGCCGCTGCTCGCCTGCCGGGTCGCTGCGAAACACGGCGATCGGCTCCGAGGGGGACGCGAACCGGTTGACGCCGATCACGGGCTTCTCTCCCGCCTCCACCGCCTGCGCCTGGCGGTAGGCCGACCCGGCGATCTCGTCCTGGAACCAGCCCGACTCGATGCAGGCCAGGGCACCGCCGCGCGACTCGATCTCGGCCAGCAGCGCCTCGATGCTCACCGCGGTCTCGGCGGTCAGCGCCTCGATGGCGTGCGAGCCGCCGAAGGGATCGACCGTCTCCGTCAGGCCGGTCTCGAAGGCGACGATCTGTTGCGTGCGCAGCGCCAGGGTCGCCGCGGCCTCTGTCGGCACCCCGACCGCCTCGTCGTACGCGCACACGTGCATCGTCTGCACCCCGGCGAGGGCCGCGGCGATCGCCTCGACGGTCGCCCGCACGACGTTGTTCAGCGGCTGCTGAGCCGTCAGCGACGAGCCGGCGGTGAAGACGAAGATGCGCAGCTGCTCACTCCGCGCGTCGCGAGCGCCGTACCGCTCGCGGATGAGCTTCGCCCACACGCGCCGCGCCGCCCGGAACTTGGCCACCTCATGGAGGAGCTCGATGTCGGCCGACAGGAACGTGAACAGCGTTGGCGCGACCGCGTCGATCGAGACGCCACGGCCGACGGCGGCATCGAGGTACGCGATGGCGTTGGCGAACGTGAACGCGATCTCCTGGACGGCATCGGAGCCGGACTCGCGGATGTGGTACCCGGAGACGGCGAGCGGAACCCAGCGAGGGACGTGGCGCGCCACGTACTCGAGCACGTCCACGGACAGGCGCAGGGAGGGCGCGGGTGGAAAGATCTGCGTCCCCCTGGCGACGTACTCCTTGAGCACGTCGTTCTGGATGAAGATCCCGAACGCGTTCGGGTCGAGGCCTCGCTGCTCGGCGAGGGCGACGAACATCGCCGCCCAGATGTAGCCGATCGAGTTCGCCGTCGTGCGCATCTGGCTGATCCGCTCGAGCGGGATCCCCGCCATCAGGGTCTCGATGTCCGCCAGGCTGTCGATCGCGACGCCCACCTTGCCGACCTCCCCGGCCGCGGCCGGATCATCGGAGTCGAGGCCCATCTGCGTCGGCAGGTCCAGCGCCACGGAGAAGCCCGTGACCCCGGCCTCGAGAAGCGCCCGGAAGCGCCCGTTCGTCTCGGCCGCCGTGCCGAAGCCGGCGTACTGGCCCATGATCCACGGCCCCGGCTCGGCGCTGATCCCGCGCGTGTACGGGAACTCGCCCGCATGCTCCTGGCCGTCCGGTGCGTAGTCGGCGCGCAGGGAGGTCACGTCCGGCTCCGTTGGCCTCGTGACGCCGTGCGCGGCGGTCGTCGGGCCGCGACCTTGACGATGATCGCCTCCGCCTCGCCGATGCCGCCGCAGATGGTGGCCAGGCCGTGGTAGGGCCGGCTCTCACCGGCCGCATCGCGGCGACGTCGCAGCTCGTAGATCAGGGTCATGACCAGGCGCGCGCCCGTCGCGCCGGTGGGGTGACCGATGGCGATCGCGCCGCCGTTGACATTCGTCCTGTCCCGGATCGCCTCGGCCCTCGCCCGGTCGCCGCCGGCCATCAGCAGCGTCGACACGAGCGGGACGGCCGCGAAGGCCTCGTTGATCTCGATCAGGTCCATGTCGTCGATGGTCATCCCGACCTGCTCCAGCACCAGCCTGGCCGACTCCGCCGGGATCGACGCGATCCGGTCGGGATGCCCGGACGCCATGGCCCAGCCGATCAGCATGGCCAGGGGCTCCGTGCCGCGTCGTTCGGCCTCCTGCGGGGACATCAGCACCATCGCCGATGCCCCGGTGTTGAGGCCCGGGGCGTTGCCCGCGGTCACCGTGGGGCTGCCGTAGATGGTGGGCAGCGCGGCGAGCTTCTCCAGCGTGGTGCCGGGGCGCACCGACTCGTCCTGGGTGAAGAGCAGCGGCTCCCCCTTGGGCTGCGGAACGGAGATGGGCATGATCTCCTCGGCGAATTTGCCCGCCTCCCAGGCCCGCAGGTAGTTCTCATGGCTGCGCACGGCCCAGGCATCCTGCTCGGCGCGGGTGATCCCGTACTCGACGGCCTCTTCCCCCGCCTGGACGGCGCGGGGCTTGCCCGTCATGGGGTCGGCGATGACCAGCTGATCCTTGAGGACCACGTCGCCGAGAGCGTTGCCCCACCGTTGCGCGGTCAGGAAGTAGGGCACCCGGCTCATGTTCTCGGTGCCGCCGGCCACGGCGATCCTCGTGTCGCCCAGGCGGATCGAGCGCGATGCCATCGAGATCGCCGCCATCGAGGAACAGCAGGCCCGATCGATGGTGTAGGCGACGCGCGACGTCGGGATCCCGGCCTCGATCAGCACCTGTCGCGCGATCGAGCGGTCGGCTCCCGGGAGGTTGACGCCGGTGGCCACCTCCTCGACGTCGGCCGGGTCGATCCCGGCCCGCCGGATGGCCTCGGCGACGACCCGCCCACCCAGCTCGGGCAAGGTGAAGTCCCGCAACGCGCCGCCGAACTTCCCGAACGGGCTGCGCACGGCGCTCACGACGCCAACTTCACTCGACATCGGCACCTAGAGGACTCCTTCTGCCTGCAAACGAGTCACATCCTGATCGGAGTAACCGAGCATCTCGCGCAGGATGTCCGCGGTGTCCTCGCCCAGGAGTGGCGCGGCCATGGTGACCGGCGCCGGACTGCCCGACATCTTGAACGGAGGCCCGACCAGCCGCACCGTCCCGAGGATGGGATCGGGAACGTCGATCAGCGTCCCCCGGGCCTTGACATGGGGACACTCGTGGATCTCCTGGGCATTCTGCACCGGACCGGCCGGCAGCCCGGCCGCCAGCAACCTCTCCGCGGCTTCGGCCTTCGTCTGGCCCCTGAACCACCCGGCGATGGTCTGACCGAGCCAGCCGGCCATGTTCCCGGCCCGCTCGGGGCCAGACGTGGCGCCCTCGTGGCCGACGAGGTCGGGACGGCCGATGGCCTCGCAGAAATGGCCCCAGTCGCGCTCGGTGGCGACGATCAGCGCGACCCACCCGTCGCTGCACTCGAACGGCCCCCAGGGAGCCATGTACGGCTCGCGTCCGCGCTCCAGGATCGTGCCCGTGAGCGCGTAGGCGGTCAGCGAACGCTCCGCCAGGCCGATGATCGTGTCGTACATCGAGACGTCGATGTACTGGCCCAGGCCGGTCTGGCCGCGCTGGAAGAGGGCCAGCGTGATCGCGTACGCCGCGTTCATCCCCGAGGCGATGTCGCCGAGGGCCACCCCCCGCCAGGTCGGCGGGCCACCCGCCTGTCCGCAGGTGGCCATCAGGCCGCCCATGGCCTGAGCCACGATATCGTAGGCGGGACGCTTGCTGTAGGGCCCCAGGTAGCCCTCCATGCTCCCGAAGCCGGTGATGCTGGCGTAGACGAGGCCGGGGTTGTCCTTCGACAGCGCGTCGTATCCGAGCCCCATCTCGTCGAGGAGACCCGGTCGGAAGTTCTCGATCAGGACATCCGAACCCCTGGCCAGGTCTCGGAAGATCTGCCGCCCGGCCTCGCTCTTCAGGTTGAGCGTGAGGCTGCGCTTGTTGCGGTTGAAGCGCAGGAAGTAGCCGCTCTGCTGCTCGCCCCGTTCGTTCGTGATCCTCGGCGCGCCGCCGCGAGCCGTGTCACCCGAGCCCGGTTGCTCGACCTTGATGACAGCGGCTCCCTGGTCGGCCAGCATCATGCTGCAGTAGGGGCCGGCGACCTGGATCTCGAAGCTCAGGACCTTGATACCGGCCAGTGGTTTCTGCATCTGCATCCCGCCCTCGACGACCTGCCCGACACTGGTTCACGCTCTCCGTACCATACGCGTCTGGATGCGCCCACGCGCTCCACCCCCCGGCAGCGAGGTGACCGAATGACTGGCAACGGCTTCACCGACGTCCGCTACGAGATCGACGACGGCGTCGCGATCATCACCATCGACCGCCCGGATCGCATGAACGCGTTCCGCGGCCGCACCGTCGACGAGCTGATCGCCGCCTTCCGGGCGGCGTGGGCGGACTCGACCGTCGCCGCCGTGGTGCTCACGGGCGCGGGCGACCGGGCATTCTGCGCCGGCGGCGACCAGAAGCAGCGCGCGGAGACCGGCGACTATGGGCCGACGGAGAGCGGGCTCTTCGAGATCGAACGGCTGCACCGGCTCATCAGGGCGATCCCGAAACCCGTCATCGCCGCGGTCAACGGCTTCGCCATCGGCGGCGGCCACGTGCTCCACGTGCTGTGCGACCTGACGGTCGCCTCGGAGACGGCCCGGTTCGGCCAGACCGGGCCACGGGTCGGGTCGTTCGACGGCGGCTTCGGCAGCGCGTACCTCGCCCGCGTGGTGGGCGAGAAACGCGCGCGGGAGATCTGGTTCCTGCTCGATCAGTACGACGCCGCGACCGCCGAGCGGTGGGGGCTCGTCAACGCGGTCGTCCCGCAGGACCAGGTCGTGCCCACGGCCGTCGCCTGGGGGAAGAAGATCGCCGCCTACTCGCCGACGGCGATGCGGTTCCTGAAGCACTCGTTCAACGCCGACACCGATCACATCGTGGGCATCCAGAACCTCGTCTTCGACGGCCTCAGCCTCTACACGAAGACCGACGAGGGACGGGAGGGATTCGCCGCCTACAACGAGAAGCGGCCGCCCGACTTCACTCGCTTCCGATGAACGCGCCCGCCTGCGACGCGCTCCGAATCGATGTGTAGCGGACGGGCCGAGCCCGTACACTCCCGTCGAGGCGCAGGAGTCTGATCAGCGACCGCTCGCTGCACGAGCGGCACGAGGAGGAGCAGCGCGATGTCGAACGAAGCGAACGAGCGGAGGATCGTCGAAGCGGTGCTGGGTCGTCCCCTCGACCGGCGGGATTTCCTGCGCCTGACGGGGTACGCCGGAGCGACCGCCGGGCTGGGCGCCTTCCTCGCGGCCTGCCAGCCGAGCGGAGGGACGCCCGCCCCGACGGCCACCACGGGCCCCGCCGCGACGGCCGGCGCGACCGCCACCGCAGTGCCGACCGGGCGCGCCATCAAGATCGGCTACGTCAGTCCCACGACGGGGCCCCTGGCCGGCTTCGGCGAGGCTGACGAGTACATCCTCGCCGGCGCCAACGCGGCCTTCGCCGGTGGCGTGGATATCGGTGGCACGCTGCATCCCATCCAGATCCTGGCCAAGGACAGCCAGTCCGACCCGAACCGTGCCGCCGAGGTGGCCGGCGATCTCATCCTCCAGGACGGGATCGACCTCATGCTGGTCGCTTCGACACCCGAGACGACGAACCCGGTCTCCGACCAGGCCGAGGCCAACCAGGTGCCCTGCATCTCGACGGTCGCACCGTGGCAGCCGTACTTCTTCGGGCGCCAGAAGGACCCGGCGAACCCCGTCCCGTTCGAGTGGACGTACCACTTCTTCTGGGGCCTGGAGGACATCATCGCCGTCTTCCTGGACATGTGGAGCCAGGTCGACACGAACAAGCAAGTAGGTGGGCTCTTCCCCAACGACGGCGATGGCAACGCCTGGGGCGACCCCGTCCTGGGCTTCCCGCCGCCGCTCGCGGCCGCCGGCTACACGATCCACGACCCCGGCCGGTACGAGAACCTCAGCTCCGACTTCTCGGCCCAGATCGGCGCCTTCAAGACAGCTTCGGCCGAGATCGTCACCGGCGTGCCCATCCCGCCCGATTTCACGACCTTCTGGAACCAGGCCAAGCAGCAAGGCTTCACGCCGAAGATCGCCTCCATCGGCAAGGCGCTCCTCTTCCCGGCCTCGGTCGAGGCGTTGGGCACCAACGGGGAGGGCGATGCGCTCTCGAGCGAGGTCTGGTGGAGCCCCAGCCATCCCTTCAGCTCGTCGCTGACCGGCCAGACGGCGAAGGACCTCGCCGACGGGTACACGGCGGCGACGAGCAAGCAGTGGACGCAGCCGATCGGCTTCGGGCACGCCCTCTTCGAACTGGCCAGCGACGTGCTCAAGCGCACCACGGACATCGAGAACAAGGCGACCATCCGCGACGCCCTGAAGGTCACGGTCCTCGACACCATCGTGGGCAGGGTGGACTGGACGGGCGGAGTGCCCTTCCCGAACATCTCCAAGACGCCGCTCGTGGGCGGGCAGTGGGGACGGGGCACCACCTTCCCCTACGACCTGGTCATCGTCAGCAACAAGGACCATCCCGAGATCCCGAAGGCCGGGCAGCTCCGCCCCATCGGCGGCTAGGTCCGTCCCTCGGCTCCCGGAGGCGACGTGGCCGCGCTGCTGGAGCTCGACCACGTCGCCAAGGCCTTCGGGACGGTCGTCGTGGCCGACGAGCTGTCCTACACGCTGGCGGCGGGCGAGATCCTCGGAGTGGTGGGCCCCAACGGCGCCGGCAAGACCTCGATGCTCAACCTCATCACCGGCAGTCTCCAGCCCGACCGCGGGCGCATCCTGCTCGACGGCCGGGACATCACGGCCATGCCGGTCCACGCGCGAGCGCGGGCCGGCATCGGTCGGACCCACCAGGTGCCGCATCCCTTCGGCGGCATGACCGTCTTCGAGAACGTGCTGATCGGCGCCAGCTTCGCCGGGCAGCGGACCGGCGCCGACCCGCGTACGGCGACCGTTGCGGCGCTGGAACGGACCGGTCTCCTGGCGCACGCCAACACGCCTGCCGGCGCCCTGACGCTGCTCGACCGCAAGCGGCTGGAGCTGGCGCGAGCGCTGGCCTCCGGTCCCCGACTGCTGCTACTCGACGAGATCGCCGGCGGCCTGGCGGAGCACGAGGTGCAGGCGCTGATCGAGATCATCCGGGCGCTGCGCGGCGAGGGGCTGGGCATCGTCTGGATCGAGCACATCGTCCAGGCCCTGGTTTCCGTCGTCGACCGCCTGATGGCCACCAACTACGGCCGCAAGCTCGCCGAGGGCGCGCCGAAGACGGTCATGGCCAGTCCCGAGGTCCAGTCGGTCTACCTCGGCCAGGGAATCCGCGCGTGAGCCTGCTGGAGGTCCGCGGCGCGAGCAGCTTCTACGGCGACTTCCAGGCGCTGTACGACATCTCACTCGCGGTGCAGGAGGGCGAACGGTTCGCCATGATCGGCTCCAACGGAGCGGGCAAGTCGACCCTGCTGCGCATGATCGCCGGCCTGCTGCCCGCGCGAGGCGGCGGGATCCGTTTCGATGGCCAGGCCATCGACGCATTGCCCACCCACGAGCGCGTGAAGCTCGGCGTCTCGCTGGTGCCGGAGGGGCGGCGAGTCTTCCCCAGCCTCAGCGTCGAGGAGAACCTGCTCATCGGTGGTTACCGCGGAAGGCGCGGCCACTGGGGCCTCGGGCGGGTGTACGAGCTGTTCCCGCTGCTGAAGGAGCGCGCGCGCCGCAGCGCGGCCGTGCTCTCCGGCGGCGAGCAGCAGGCCCTCGCGATCGGGCGCGCGCTGATGAACAACCCGCGCCTGTTGCTCCTCGACGAGGTCTCGCTGGGGCTCGCGCCGGTCGTCATCCGCGAGCTCTACGATCGACTTCCGGCCATCGCCGCGGCGGGCACGACGGTGCTCATCGTGGAGCAGAACATCGATCAGGCCCTCGGGGTCGCGGATCGCGTCGCCTGCCTCCTGGAAGGGCGCATCTCACTCGCGGGACGGCCCGCGGAGCTGACCCGCGAGGCCATCGCCGCCGCGTACTTCGGCATCTGAGGGAGCGTCCAGCCGACATGGAGTGGGTCAACGCGGTCATCCAGGGCACGCTCCTCGGCGGCCTCTACGCGCTCCTGGCCACGGGGCTCTCGCTGGCCTTCGGGGTCATGCGCCTGGTCAACCTCGCGCACGGAGACCTCAACATCCTGGCTGCCTATCTGGCCCTGGTGGTGGTCACGGCGACGGGCGCCAACCCGCTCGTCGGCCTCGTCGCCGTGGTGCCGGTGATGATGGTCATCGGCTTCCTCCTCCAGCGCGTGCTCCTGAACTTCGCCCTCGGCGGCGGCGTGCTACCGCCGGTGCTGGTCACCTTCGGCATCGCCGTGGTGGTGCAGAACGTGCTCCTGGACGTCTTCTCGGCCGACTCCCAGGGCCTGGACGCCGGACCCCTCGAGAATGCGAGCGTGACCCTCACCGATCAGATCTCGGTCGGGTTCTTCCCGCTGCTGACGCTGCTCGTCGCCGTCGGCGTGCTCCTCGGCCTCCAGTTCGTGGTCAGTCGGACCCAGTTGGGCCGCGCCCTGCGAGCGACGTCCGACGACACGGAGGCGGCCCGCATCGTGGGCATCGATCACCGCCGCCTCTACAGCATCGCCATGGCCATCTCGCTGGGGACGGTCGCGGTGGCCGGCGTCTTCCTGGGCATCCGCACCACCTTCGGGCCCTCGGACGGGCCGCAGCGCCTCATCTTCGCCTTCGAGTCAGTCATCATCGGCGGCCTCGGGTCGCTGTGGGGCACCCTCGTCGGGGGCGTGGCCCTGGGCGTGGCCCAGGCCGTCGGCAACCAGGTCAACCCCGCCTACCAGGCGCTGGCCGGGCACCTCCTCTTCCTCGCCGTCCTTGCCTTTCGACCGAGCGGGCTCTTCGCCCGCCGCACGGCGCGCCAGGTGTGAGCATGTCGACGACGAGCGCGACCGCCGTGCCCCCGTTTCGCGTCGAGTCGGCCACGCCCGCCAGCCGGGCCGCGGCGGTCGTCGGCCTGCTGCTGCTGGCCGTCCTGGCGACCGCGCCGGCCTGGGGCGGATCGGGGTTCATGAAGCTGCTCATCGAGTTCTTCACGCTGCTCGCGCTGGCGCAGATGTGGAACCTGCTGGCCGGCTACGCGGGGCTCGTCTCCATCGGCCAGCAAGCCTTCGTGGGCCTGGGCGCCTACGGCCTCTTCGTGGGCACCGACCGCCTCGGCCTCCACCCGCTGCTGGCCATCCCCGTCCTGGCCGCGGTCATCGCGCTCATCGCGCTGGCCACTTCGCTCTTCGCCTTCCGGTTGCACGGCGGCTACTTCGCCATCGGCACGTGGGTCATCGCCGAGGTCTTCCGGATCCTCGTCTCGGGAGCGAAGGAGGTCGGCGCCGGCAACGGGGTGACCATCCAGGGCGCGGCCTTCCTGGGCCCGCAGGGCCGGCTGGCGCTGACCTACTGGCTGGCGCTGGGCGTCGGCTTCGGCTCGGTCATCCTCGTGGCCTGGATCATGCGCTCGCGCCTCGGGCTGGCCCTGCGGGCCCTCCGTGACAGCGAGGCCGGCGCGGAAAGCCTGGGCATCGACGTCTTCCGGACGAAGCTGGCGGTCTACCTCATCGCCTCGGTCGGCTGCGCGGTGGCCGGCGCGATCATCTACCTCAGCCTGCTGCGCATCCAGCCCAACGCGGCCTTCAGCGTCGACTGGACCGCGCGCATGATCTTCATCGTGATCATCGGCGGCCTGGGGCGGATCGAGGGCCCGATCGTCGGTGCCCTCGTCTTCATCGGCCTGCGCGAGACCCTCGCCGATTTCGGTAGCCTGTACCTCGTGATCCTCGGCGTCGTGGCGATCGGGCTGACCCTGCTGGCCCCGCGCGGCCTGTGGGGCCTCTTCGTGGCGCGCTTCCCGATGGTCTCGTTCGGAGCCCAGCCGCGGCTGGTCATGGGAGCGCAGACACCCGGCGGCGCCGGGCCGCCACCCGGCACGACGCCCACGGAGGTCGCCTGACGTGGAACGGCGGCGAGCGGCGTGATCCGGGGCATCCTGATCGCCTACGACGGGAGCGCCCCGGCGCGACGGGCGCTCGAGGTGGGGGCGGAGCTGGCCGCCGGCCTGGGGACCCGTGTCGGCCTGGTCAGCGTGGCGCCGCTGGAGATGGGCCCGCCGCCGGACGATCCGTGGAGCGCCGCCTCGGCCCACGCCGCCGAGCTGCACGAAGCGAAGGCCTTCCTCGCCGAACGCGGGCTGGATGCCCAGACCCACGAGCCGATCGGTGACGCGGGTCCGCTGATCGTGCAGGTCGCCGAGGACTTCGGCTACGACACCATCGTGCTCGGCTCGCGCCAACTCAGCGCGCTCGGCCAGGCCGTCCTCGGCAGCGTGTCGGTGTACGTCGCGCACCATGCCAACGCCACCGTGATCATCGCCCGTGGGGATGCGGATCCGCGGTGACCGGCACTTCGAAGGTCGCCACCATGCGCGACGCGGTGGCGGAGATCGTGCGCGACGGCGACACGGTGGCCATCGAGGGCTTCACGCACCTCATCAGCTTCAGCGCCGGCCACGAGATCATCCGCCAACGCCGGCGCGAGCTGACCCTGGCGCGCATGACGCCGGACGTCATCTACGACCAGATGATCGGCGCCGGGGTGGCGCGCAAGCTCATCTTCAGCTGGCTCGGCAACCCCGGCGTGGGCGGCCTGCATGCGATCCGGCGGCGCATCGAGGACGCCGACCCCGCACCGCTCGAGGTGGAGGAGTACAGCCACTTCGGCATGGTCGGGCGGTACACGGCGGGGGCCATGAACCTGCCCTTCTTCCCGCTGCGCAGCTACTTCGAGTCGGACCTGCCCAAGGCGAACCCGCTCATCCGGCAGGTGCGCTCGCCGTACGGCGAGGAATACGTCTACGCCGTGCCACCGCTCAAGCCTGACGTGGCCATCGTCCATGCCCAGCGCGCCGATGCCGCCGGCGACACGCAGGTGTGGGGCCTGCTCGGCTGCCAGAAGGAGGTCGCCTTCGCCGCCGAGCGCGTCATCGTCGTCGTCGAGGAGCTGGTGGATGAGTCGGTCGTGCGCGCCGATCCCAATCGCACGATCATCCCCGGGCTCATCGTGGACGCCGTGGTCGTGGAGCCCTTCGGCGCCCACCCCTCGTATGCCCAGGGCTATTACGACCGCGACAACCGCTTCTACATCGAGTGGGACGCCGTCAGCCGCGACGCCGCCGCCCTCGACGCCTGGCTCGACGAGTGGGTGCACGGGGTCTCCGGTCGCGCTGAGTACCTGGAGAAGCTCGGCGCGGAGCGAGTCGCCTCCCTCCGGCCGGGCACGGCGCCGTCGGGGTCAGTGGACTACGGGGACTACCGGTGACCGACCAACCCGCGGCCCCCTTCACGCGCTCCGAGATGATGATCGTGGCCGCCGCGCGCGAGCTGGCCGGCCAGCACGTCTGCTTCGTCGGCGTGGGCCTGCCCAACATCGCCGTCAACCTGGCCAAGCGCACCGTGGCGCCCGAGCTGGAGCTGGTCTACGAGGCCGGCGTCTTCGGTGCCCAGCCCGCCCGACTGCCGTTGAGCATCGGCGACCCCACGATCGTGACGCGGGCGACGGCCGTGGTGAGCATGCTCGAGCTGTTCGGCTACTACCTCCAGCGCGGCCTGATCGACGTGGGCTTCCTCGGCGCGGCGCAGATCGACCGCTTCGGCAACATCAACACCACGGTCATCGGCGACTACGCGCACCCCAGGACGCGCCTGCCCGGCTCCGGCGGCGCGTGCGAGATCGCCATCAACGCCCGCCAGGTCTTCGTGATCATGCGCCAGAGCCCGCGCAGCTTCGTGGAGCGGATCGACTTCCGCACCTCACCCGGCAACCTGGGCGGCGCGGATAACGCGGCCCGCATCCGGCGTGAGCAGGGCTGGCTGGGCGATGGGCCCTCCGTGGTCGTGACCGATCTCGGCATCTACCACTTCGACGACGCGGGCGAGATGCGCCTCGACTTCCTCCATCCGGGCGCCACGCTGGAGCAGGTCGAGGCCGCCATGGCCTGGCGGCCGAAGGTCGCCGCCGGCCTGGCCGAGACGCCGGCCCCGACCGCCGAGGAGCTGCGCCTCATCCGCGAGGAGCTGGACCCGGGGGGCGTCTACACGAAGTAGCGCAGGGCGCTCACCAGGGGGCGGAACTCCCCCGGCGGCCCTGGCCCAGGATCAGCGCGACCCCCACCACGATGAAGACGACGGGCCAGAAGGCGTCGAGGTCGGGCAGCCAGTCGAACTGGTCGGAGACCTGCGTCGATCCGATGATCCCGAAGATCACGGCCAGCCACAGGGACCAGCCGGGACGCCGGCCCCGCCGGCCGCCCACGAGCCAGATGGCGAGGAAGGCGATGGCCAGCGCGACCGAGCCCCAGCCGTCGCCGGTGATGACCTTGAGGTCCGTGAGCGCGTCGGGGATGGCCAGGGCGGCCAGCACGAGCGCGGGCACCATCGCCCAGCGCGATCCGCCGATGAGCCAGCTGGCCCCGAAGGCGATGGCCAGCGCGCCGAGGATGAGCGCCGAGGCGCTGAGCGGCGTCAGCTGATCGACCAGCATGGCGAGGCCGAAGACCACGAGCAGCACGCCCAGCCAGGGCACGCGTCGCCGCGGCGACCACGACCAGCCCGACCACTCCACGCGCGTGATGCCCGGATCCTCGTGACCTTCACTCATGGCGCGAGCACAGCATCGGCCCCCAGGCCCAGGAGGTCAAGGTGCTCGCGCTTGGCGGCGCGGCCCCCGGCGCCGATCCAACCCTCGGCCGGCTCGGGCCGTCGGGCCAGCGCGGCGGGCGAGAGCAGCAGGTGCTCCCAGCCCTCGTCGGCAAGCTCCCGGATCGTGTCGATGGCCACGCGCAGGCTCCGCTTGGCCAGGGCGGCGGCCTCGCCGTGGAGCAACCCCAGGCTTCGCGCGGCGGCCAGCCCCGCGGCCGCCTCCACGGCGGTCCGCACCTCGCGCGACGCGTCGGCCACGGCTGCGGTGGCGGGGCGACGCAGGACGAGCGCCGGCGCCGGACCAGCAGCGAGCCAGGCGGTCAGCGCCACCGGCCAGGCCGCATCGGCATCGGCTTCGTCGGGCTCCTCGACGACCAGCCCATGACCCGGGAAGACGAGCCGGCGGAGGGCCACCTCGACGATGCCCGGCAGGTGTCCGACCGGCTCCGTCAGCTGGTCCCGCGAGAGCGCGCCGAGGAGGATCCGCTCCGCGGGCAGGCCGCCCTGACGCGTCAGCTCCAGGCTGAGCGCCTGCAGTGCCAGCGCCCGGCCGATGCGCGTGGCCGGGTCGAGCGGCTCGCCGCGGGCCAGCTCCGGCGCCACCGCGAGCGGCCCGGGACCGAGGACCAGCGAGGCGCCGCTGCGGGCCAGCACCTCGACGGCGAAGGCATGGTCGGCGAACGCGCGGGCCGGCTCGACGCCGAACTCGACGACGGTCTCGACCGGGTCGGCGAAGACGAGGTCCACGCGCTCGAAGCCGGCCACGACGGCCTGGTCGGGGGCCGCCAGGCCGAGCGACCGTGTCCCGAGGCGAAGGTATCGCCCGCCCTCGGCGGCGGCCTCGTCGAGCGCGGTGCGCAACGCGCCGAGGCCGCGCTGGCTGCCCGCCGGGGCCGCGAGCGGGTCTTCGCCGGCATCGGCGACGTCGAACTCCTCGTCGAGGCCGCGACGCAGCTCGCCATCGCGCGGCACGCGGACGCGCACGACGTCCACGCCACCCGGCACCAGCGCGATCGCACCGGCAGCGGCAGCGGCAGCGCCGGCCGTGAGGGACGGCAGCTCCACGCCGAACCACGGCGCCGGCGGGTCCCCCAGGACCGCGAGCAGCTCGGTCCGAGCGGTGCGATTGGCGTCGAAGCGCTCCCAGGCGCCGGCCAGCCACGCGCCGACCATCGCCTCCGCCTCTTGCCGGCGCTCGGGCTCGCGCAGCAGCTCGGCCTCGAGGCCGAGGTCCAGGTTGCCGGCGGCCACGTCGAGCGCCAGCTCCTGGGGGGAGAGGTCGTACTCGCGGGCTGCGGCGGCAAAGGGCAGGGCGATGCCGCCGCCGAGCCGGCCGGGTCCCAGCGCCGCCAGGCGCTCCACGACCTCCAGGGCCAGCGGCCGGCCGGAAGCGTCGAGGCCGCTGACGCCGAAGAGGCGCAGCACGGCGCGCTCGCAGGCCAGCGTGGTCTCGGCCCGCGCCTGCGTCTGGAGTCCCGCCGCGAACGCGGCCGCCCGCTCACGCAGGTCGTATGCGCGCGCGGCGAGATGGGCGGCCATGGGACCTCCGTTGGCGTGGGTCCAGGGCTCGATGATAGGCGCTCAGACCTCGACCAGGCCGGCCGGTCAGGATCAGCTCGAGGTCGCCGTTCGGGTCCTCGCCAAGATCGACGACGATCTCGATCTGCTGCCGATCATACAGCCGACTGCGGACCTCCCGGTCGGGGGCCGTTGCGCTTGGCCTGGTCTCGTCGGGATCCCGATACACCTGCTCGACGAGCTCCATCGGGATGCGCCGCCTGCCGCACGTTTCCGGGCGTGGCGCGTCAGTCGGATCGGCACGCACGGGCTCCTGTCATTCGCGCTCCTCCGCGCTGCCGGGCGATCCGGGCGGCCCCGTGCGCGCCGGCGCGCCGAGCCAGACGCTGCCGTCGGCGAAGCGCTCCGATTTCCAGATCGGCGCGCGGGCCTTCAGTTCCTCGATGGCGTAGCGGCAGGCCGCGAAGGCCTCGCCCCGGTGGGCTGCAGCGACGACGATGGCCACGCTCGCCTCGCCCAGGCCGACGGGGCCGACGCGGTGGACGATGCCCAGCCGGCGCACGCCGAAGCGCGCCTCGATCTCGTCGGCGATGGCCTCGAGCGTGCGCAGCGCCATGGCCTCGTAGGCCTCGTACTCGAGCCCCACGACGCGCTGCCCGGCGAACCGCTGCGCCTGCGCCTCCTGGCCCGGCGCGGGTGTGCCCGGCGTCTCGCGCGTCCGCCCCAGGAAGGCCACCACGGCGCCATCGGCGTCGGTGGCGACGGCAGCCCGCAGCTCGGCCAGGGTTGCGTCGCCGATCGGCTCGACGCTCAGGGCGATGCGGCGCACGCGCGGGTCAACCGCGCCCGGGAGGTCGTCGGCGCCGCCGGCCACCGGGGGGATGACGGCCAGCTCGTCGCCGTCGGCGAGGGTTTCATCGCTCGAGGCGTACTCGCCGTTGCGCGCGAAGCGCACCGAGTCGCGGGCCGGTTCCAGGACCGGGTGGGCCGCCGCCAGCGTCTCCCACGCGGCCTGGATCGTCGCGCCCTCGGGCAGCTCGAGGCGCACCTCGCGGGTGCCCAGCTGCTGGCGCTGCAGGGCGAAGAGGCGGACCGTGACGCGCATCGCGCTCACACGATGACCCCGGCGCCGAAGAGCAGCGCCGCCGCGACGATCGTGCCCGCGAGGATGGCCGCCGTGTCGATGTAGAGCAGCCCCGTGGCCGACTCCATCGAGCGCGTCCGCGCCGTGCGCACGGCCATCATCGTGAGCACGAGCGGGAAGACCAGGCTCACCACGAGACGCAGCCAGACGAAGAAGGCCTCGCCGCCGGTGAGGACGGCGAACGGACCGTAGGGGCCGATGCCGAGCGCCGTCCAGACGCCGAAGAGGACGATCTGCAGGACCACCACGGCCGTCAGCGCGCGGGCCGCCAGGATGAGCGGCCCTTCCGACAGGCGCGGCGTCACGAGGTACCAGTGACCGAGGATCATCGCCGCCAGCACGCCGCCCGTGGCCGCGGCCAGCACGAGCAGCTGCGCGGCGATGGCCAGGCCCGGCCAGGTCGGGCCGGCCCAGCCGAGTCCCGCCGCGAGGGCGACAACGACGCCGGCGCCGATCCCGGCCAGCCCGAACCACGGTCTGCGGGCCGATCGGGACCGAGCGATGACCTCGGCCGCGGCGAGCACGGTCAGGACCGCGAGTCCACCCCGCCGGACCGCCTCCAGCGCCGCTGGAGCGGCGTGGATGGAAAGGCTCTCGGGCGCCGGAAGGCCGCCGTCGAGGAGGTAGGTGAGGCCGGCCAGCAGCGCCGCACAGGCGGCCGCGAAGGTGAGGTAGCCCCTCGAGGCGTCCGTGCGCCAGCGCAGGAGCACGACGGTCGCGAGGCTGCCCAGCGAGAGGCTGAAGAGCAGCGCCCAGTTGACGTAGGCGAGGCTCTCGAGGATGGACCGGCTGGGCACCCGGGGAGTGTAGCGAACGAGGCGAGGGCCCTCTCGCGAGCCGAGTGGCGACCCGAGGACCCCCTGCGTCGCGCGACCCATCGCCCCCAGGCATGGGAATCGACCTGGTGGGCCGATCGGCGACCTCACGGCCCCCTTACCGCCCCCTCGACTGCCCGATCCATCACTCCCAGGAATGGAAACGACGCCAGACCGGTCGTGGCGACTCCCGTCATGGTCTTCAGCTCGGCCCCTATGTCTCTCAGAAATGGTCCCCCGCGCGACGCTCCCCCGCGTACCGGCAAAGGCCTACCATGAAGGACCGAAAGAACCCGATCTGCGGGGAGGGCGCCATGGGCGGACTCGGCTTCACCTTCACCTGGTACGGCCATGCCTGCGTGGAGATCGCCACGGACGGCGGCCGGCACATCCTCATCGACCCGTGGTTCGGCAACCCGACCTCGCCGAAGTCGTCGGACGCCGTGGACCGCTGCGACCTGCTCCTCGTGACCCACGGCCATTCCGACCACATGGGCGACGCGGTGGCCCTGGCCAGCCGGCTGCGTCCCGCCTGGCCGTGCATCCACGAGATGAGCCTCTGGCTGGCGCGGCGGCTGCCCGGCGGCGCCGACCAGGTCATCGGCATGAACAAGGGCGGCACCGTCGAGGCGGCCGGGCTGCGCGTGACGATGGTGCGGGCCGAGCATTCGGCCGGCGATTGGGCCGCGGACCTCGGCGTGCCGCTCTACCTCGGCGAGCCGGCGGGCTTCGTAGTCGAGCTGGAGAACGGCCGGCGCGTCTACCACGCCGGCGACACCGACGTCTTCGGCGACATGCGCCTGATCGGCGAGCTGCGCCGGCCGGACGTGGCCTTCCTGCCCATCGGCGGCCACTACACGATGGGACCGCGCGAGGCGGCCCTGGCGGTGGAGCTGCTCGGCGTCCAGACGGTCGTGCCCATCCACTACGGCACCTTCCCCATCCTCGCCGGCACACCCGACCAGCTGCGCCTGGAGCTGGCGGCACGGGGCCTGGCGTCGGTGGAGGTCGTGGCGCCCGAGCGCGGGGTCCCGACCGCCTGAAAGCCTAGACGTCGAGCCCCAGCCGTCGGGCGACCGCCGTCACGGCGGCGGCCGCCGGCCAGTCGTGCGGGACGGAGATGGACACGATGGCCGGGCCTGCGAACGTGTCGCTGAGGATGGCCACTTCCGCCTCGCTGGCTCGATCGAGCCGGGCTCGCCAACCAGCCTCACCCGACAGGGCGAGCCGGGCACGCTGCTCGGCCAGCAGCCGAGTGGCCCAGGCCACGGCCTGCTCGGGCGACGCCGGTGCGCTGCGCAACTCGCCGGCGTGGTCGCCTCGCTGCAGGAGCACGACGCGCTCGATGGGCAGCGGCCCGGGCACCCAGTGGCCACCGATGGCGGTGCGATCGACCGCCAACGAGGGACGGATGTGGCCGCGTGTCACCGTGGAGAGGAGTCCCATCAGCCGCAGTCGCCGCCGGATGGCAGCAGGCATGCGAGCGTAGGCCGCCGGGGCGGTCGTCTCAAGGTCGGGGTAGAAGCGGAGACGGCGCGGGAAGGCCACGCACGCGCCGCTGGCGTCGAGGAACAGCTGGTCGTCGCCCAGCACCTCGTGGCCGGCAGCCATCAGGCGCGCCATGAGCGTGCTCTTGCCGGCGCGCGAGCGGCCAAGGATGAGCGTCACGCCCGTTGGCCTGGCTACACCCGCGCTGGGCACGAGGGCCTGGCCGTGCTCCGCGGCCACGATCGACACCAGTGGCTCGATGGCATAGCCCTGGACGAGCGAGCGAGCGAAGGACCGCGGCATGCCACGGAGGTGGATGTCCGCCTGTATCGGCGCGGCGCCCGCCGGGCCAAGGGCGATGCGCCAGCCGACGCTCTTGTGGCGACCCTCGACGACGGCGGCGGCGTGCGCCGTCTCGCGCCCGAAACGGATGTCGAGGGCGAGGGCAGCACGGTCGAGGACCTCGCGCGGGGCATACTCGAGGCGGAACGCATCGACGATCGACGCCGGGCCGCGGACGCCGGCGCGGACGCCGTCGACGAAGGCGAAGGCCGCCTCGGCCATCAGCCGAGGGCGCGCAGGATGGCCTCGGCCACCGGGCGCGGATCGGTCGGGAAGGGCGCATGGACCCCCAGGACGGGGATGTCCCCGAGCGCCGCGACCAAGAACGCGGCGTCGGTCTCGATGGCTCGATCGGCGATGGTCGGCGGCTGGCCGGCGAGCGCGTACGCGGCGCGCTGGCGGAGGGCGAAGTAGGCCCGACGCTCGTAGCCGGCGGTGCGGGCCAGCCGCGTGGCGGCCACGGCCGGATCGAGCGCCTCGACGCGCGGAGGTTCGCCGTCCGGGGCGTTGATGAGCAGGCAGACGGCCCGTGCCGGGACGCGTCGGGTCGGGTCGCTCGTGTCGGCGTAGGCGGCCCGCAGTTCCTCGACCTCGAAGGCCGCCCGGTCGCCCATCGCCTCAGCGCGACGGGCGAGGTCCGAGAGCATGCCGCGCGAGCGCGTGGCCGCCGGCCGCCGGCCGATGGGGTCGAGGATGCGCGAGGCGGCTCCGGCGGCAGCGAACTGGACCCGGGAGCGGCGCGTGACCGTCCGCCGCAGTGTGGGCAGGTACTCGAGTACCCAGCGCCGCACGCCGACGCTGATCGGGAACGCGGACAGCTCGCCGTCATGCCCGAGCAGGGTCCACTTGTCCGAGAGGAAGCCCGCGCCCGCCTCCATGAGGGCCAGCGCCGTCTCGGTCTTGCCGCTCTCCGACCAACCCGCCACGGCGATCCCGACACCGTCGAGCACGACCGAGGCGGCGTGGAGCGTGACGGCTCGGCCGTCCGCGGCCATGCCCACCTGGAGGGCCGGCCGGATCGCCGAGCGGAAGACGCGCCAGAGCGGGAATCCGACCTCGTACTCGAAGACCGCCGGCCGCGCGGCCGTGGCGTCCGGGATGGCGCATGCCCGCCCGTCCCAGATCACGAGGCAGCGCTCGCCATCGGTGGCGGTGACGAGGTCGTCGTCCGCGGCGCGCTGGAACTCGCGAAGCGGGAGCGATCCCGGCGGCACCGGGGTGAGTGCCACGACCGGATCCGGCGGCATGCCGGGCTGGGCCGGGAACGGGGCGAGGAGTGCGGACAGGTAGCGCGACGCGACGTCGTCGCTCGCCGTCAGCGCGATGGAGCCTCGGCCGGAGAGGTCGATGTGCATGGCCGCCGAATCTACCCGTTCCGAGACGTGTAGGCGTACGCGGTAGGATGGGCGACCCCCATCGGGTCGCCCATCGCCCGCCTCGCCACAGGAGCTCGCGCCGACGGTGTCCGCTAGCCCACGCCGCCTCCCACGTCGCGCCCGATGGCCAGCCGGCGCCTGGGTGCTCGTGCTCGTCGGCGCGGTCGCGGGCTGCGGCCTGGCACCGGCACCGGCGACGCCCGCGGCCTCGGTCGTCGAGCCTTCCAACAGCGCCGGGCCGGCAGTGGCCACGCCCTCGTCGGCGCCTCCGGCCGCGCCGCCCGTTTCCGTCCTGGCCGCCGGCGACATCGGCGAATGCGGGGGCAAGGGCGATGAGCGCACGGCGCGCCTCCTGGCCGAGCACGAGGGCACGATCCTGCCGCTGGGCGACCTGGCCTACGAATCGGGCACCGCGCAGGAGTTCGCGGCCTGCTTCGGCCCGAGCTGGGGACCGTTCCGGGATCGCATGCGGCCGGTGCCCGGCAACCACGAGTACAAGACCCCGGGTGCCGCCCCCTACTTCGCCTACTTCGGGGCGGCCGCCGGCGACCCCGCCGAGGGCTACTACGCCTACGACCTCGGGGCGTGGCGCGTGTACGCGCTGAACAGCAACTGCGACGAGATCGGCGGATGCGGGGTCGGCGACCCGCAGGAGACGTGGCTACGCGGCGACCTGGCCGCCCATCCGGCGGCCTGCATCCTCGCCTACTGGCACCACGCGCGCTTCAGCTCCGGCGTCCTGCACGGCAGCGACGAGCGCACCGACGCGCTCTGGCAGGCCCTGGAGGCCGCTGGCGCCGACGTCGTGCTCTCCGGCCACGACCACGACTACGAGCGCTTCGCGCCGCAGGACCACCGCGGCCGGGCGACACCCGCGGGCATCCGCCAGTTCGTGGTCGGCACCGGCGGCAGCGGCCTGCGGACGATGGGCTCGCTGCTGCCCACCAGCGAGGCCCACATCGCCCGCGTCTACGGCCTCCTGTCGCTCGAGCTGCGCTCCGACGGCTACGCCTGGACCTTCTTGCCGGTGGAGGGCTCTACCGCGACCGACGCCGGATCGGGCACCTGTACACCGATCCCGCCGAGGCCCGCCGCGGCTGGCCCCGGGGTTCCATGAACGGGCGCCCTGACATCGTCATCATCGGCGACCTCCATCTGGCGGCCACGGCCGACAGGCTGCCCGACGAAACGGCGGACGCCGCGTTCTCGAGCTTCGCCTCGTGGCTGGCCGGGGCGGACGGAGGGACGTCAAGCGGACGGCGGGTCATCCTCCTCGGCGACACCTTCGACCTGCCGCTCGTCGCACCCGCGGGTGCCGGTGACCCGCGCGCCCGCTGGGAGGCGCTCTCGGCCAGCGTCATGGACCGCATCCTCGATGCCCATCCTGGCTTCCCCGACGCGCTCCGAGCGTTGCTCACGGCGGGTGTCGCGGTCGACCTCGTGACCGGCAACCACGACGCCGCACTGCCGACGCCGGCCGTCCGCGAGCGCCTCCTGGCCAGGATCGGCGTGGGCGCTGCGGAGCCATCGATCGAGCCCTGGATCCGGTACCTGCCCGGTGTCGTCTATGCCGAGCACGGGCACCAGTACCACGACCTCAACGCCTTCCCGCTCGCGCTCCGGCCCGACCCCGACCCGAGCTCGGATGCCGTCCCGCTGGCAGCGCGGCGCGAGGCCGGCCTGCCGTTCGCTCGGGCGGCGGTGCGCCGGCTGGCCGGCCGGGGCCGCTTCCAAGGCGCGCGCGCCGCCTACCGCCGCGACGTCCTGCCCGCGTACGCCGGCCAGGTCGGCCTGCCGGCGGCGGCCCTGACGGCCATCGATCGCCTCTCGGATGTGAGCGGGCTGCGCATCGCGCAGCGGCTCGCTCGCCAGGCGCTGGGCATCGCCCCGGCCGGCGCCGTCGAGGGCGCCGGGTACCTGGGGCCCGCCGTCCGGCACATCGACCAGGCCCTGCGCGCCGCAGGCATCGACGTTCCCGTCCTCGCCTTCGGCCACACGCACCGACCGGCGCTGACCCCGTTCGACCGGGAAGACGGGCGGACCTGGTACGCCAATGCCGGGTCGTGGGCCCGCGTGCGGCCCGAGGCCCTCCGCCAGCGGCTGGGACCGACGCGCCGGCCCTTCATCCAGATCAGCGTCGAGCCCGAAGGACGACCGGTGCCCTTCCTCCTCGCGTGGGATGCGGTGGCCGGCACCGCCGCGCCGTTCCTGGACTGACGCCCGACCTCAGTCGGCAGGGAGGCGAGTCAGGCGGCGCAGGCGGACCAGGGCGACGAGGGCGACCACGACCTGCACGGCCAGCCAGGCGATCGCCATGCCGACCAGGCCGGTCTCCTGGGCGACCGCAGCCGGCAGCAGGATCGACGCCGCGGCATCGACCGCACCCAGCACGATGGCCTCGCGCAGGCGTCGCCGGGCCCGGCAGAGCGAGAAGTAGGCGAGGATGAAGGTGACGGGCACGAAGCCGATGACGAGGATGCGCAGGGGGGCCTCGGCGGTCGCCGCGTAGGCCTCGCCCAGCAGGCCCAGGATGGGCCCGGCCAGGACCGCCAGCCCGGTGGCCGCGACGGCACCCAGGCCGAGCGACGTCCGGATGCCGTTGCGGACGATGCGGGCGGTCCGTTCGGGCGCGCGCGCGATCTCGGCGAAGGAGGTCATACCCACCTGGATGGGGATGATGAAGACGACCCAGGCCATCATCCAGGCCGCATACCAGGCGGCGTTGGCGGCCGGCGAGAGGAGCTCGACGACGATCACCGGAAGGACGAAGCCGGGCGCCCGCTCGGCCAGCGTCAGGGCGTAGTTGGGCAGCCCGACGCGGATCAGCGCGGCGCTCAGGGCCCGGTCGGCGACGGGACGATAGCGATAGCCGTCGGCGACCCGGCGCATCGTCCACAGGCCGCCGATGGCGGTCACCAGGCCGCCGGCCACCCAGGCAGCGAAGATGGCCAGCGACGTGGTGGCCGTCCCGGCGAGGCCGATGGCGGCCACGGCGACCAGCGTGCAGAGGCCGGCTGCGACACCGCGGGACATCACCAGCACGCCCTGGCGGCGGGCGGTCGACGCCTGATCGAAGAGCACGCCGAGCGTGCCGGAGACGGCCAGGAGCAGGAAGAGCAGCGCGTAGACGGGCTGCGCGGCAACGACGCTCAGTTCCTCCAGGGCAGTCCCGGCGAAGAGCAGGAACCCGAGCCCGGCCAGGGCGCTGGAAGCGGCGAGCAGCGTGATGGCGCCGTCGAGCAGGCGCCCCGGCCGCCCCTCATGGACGGGCAGGAGGGTGATGATGGCGGATCCGACCCCCAGCAACGCGAGCTGGGCGCACAGCGTCACCGCGGCCACGGCGCCCGCCGCCAGGCCGAACTCGGCCACCGGGTAGAGGCGCGCCGCAACGACCCACGACAGGAACCCGAAGCCCATCACGGCGACCTTGCCCGCGACGAGCGAGACCGAGCTGACGAGGACCGCTCGTGCCGTCCGGTCGGCCGACGCGTCGAGGTGGACGCGCCCGCGCAGGCGCGCCAGCAGGGCCATCGGGCTCAGCCCCGCGGGCGCCGGACGAGCTCGCCCAGCATGGCCGTGTAGTTGAGGACGCTGAACGCGCAGTAGTACGGGATCCAGCGCGGCTGCCGGCGCACCAGCGAGAGCAGGATGCCGCGGGCGCCGGCGGCGGCCGGCAGGAGCAGCAGCCGGACCCCTCGCCAGCCATGCTTGCGCACCATCCGCGCCAGGCCGCGCCCGTCGGCACGGAACTGGCCACGAGCGAAGGCGAACGTGTCGCCGAAGCGATGCCGCACGATCACCTGGCGCGAGACGCCGGCCTTGGCGCCGGACTGGGCAAGGCGCCAGCGCAGCTCGATGTCCTCGCCCGACTCGAAGGACGCGTCGAAGCCGTGCTGGAGCAGGACCTCGCGGTCGAAGATCGTCGCCACCAGCCCGAACCAGTACCGGCTGCGACCGGTCCGATGGTGCGCGGCGAGCGCCTGTCCCCAGTAGCCGGGACCGGACTCGCTGAGCAGGCCCGCCTGGAGTGCCGTGTAGCCGTCGCGCTCGAACTCGGCCAGCAGGGCGGCCAGCGACCCGTCGGGCAGGATCACGTCGGCATCCACCAGGGCGACGAGCGGCGTCGTCGCGGTGCGCGCGCCGATCGATCGGGCCGCGGGCAGCCCGCGGCCCTCGTCGCTCACGATCACGTCGGCGTAGCGGCGGGCGATCTCGACCGTGCCATCCGTGGAGCGCCCGTCCACGAGGATGACGGCGGCCGGTCCCTGCCGCACCACCGACTGCAGGCACGCCTCGACGATCGCCTCCGCATCGCGCGCGGGGACCACGACGGACAGCGTCGGCAGCAGGGTGGCGCGCGTACCCGCCGTCGTCGGGCGCGGGTCGATCATCGGGCGTCGGGTCCTCACTCAGTGAAGCGGGCGATCACGGCGTCGGGATTCAGGTACACGAGGCGGAACTTGCCGCTGCCGAGCAGGGCACGGCGGAACGCCTCCCACGCCCCCGGCCTGGCGCCCAGGATCATCTCCGCGTATGCCTGCTGGCTGCGCGACAGGATGAGGAAGACGTCGCCGTCGTGCAGGCTCATGTCGCTCAGCACCCGCTCGAGATCGCCGAACGTCGAGTCGTCGCCCGAGGGACGATACCGGTACTGCTCGTAGTTCACGGACTTCCAGGGCAGGTTGGGCGTCAGCGCCACGAGCAGCGAGCCCGGCGGCGCCACGCGGTACAGCTCGGCCACCGCGGCCACCTCGTCGGAGGAGAAGTGCTCGAGCCGCTCATTGCCGTAGCGGGTGACCATCAGCCCGCCCATCAGGGCGATGCCCAGGACGCTGACGATGCCGACCGTGGCCAGTGACGGGCTGTCGTCGTCGCCCGAGCGCGGCAGGACGGCGCAGGCGACGAAGAAGGCCACGAAGGGCAGGGCGAAGAGGTAGATGCGCAGCAGCATCTCGCCGCCGTACGCCTGCACCAGGAAGAGCGGGAAGGGAGCCAGCGCAAGCACCAAGGCGGTCACGTCCCAGCGGCCCTGCAGCAGCCGGCGGATCACGCCCACGACGGCCAGGCCCCACATGAAGAGCGTGCTTGCGATGCGCACATAGATGACCGTGACGTGGTCGGGGCTGCCCTGCAGGCGACTGGTCAGGTTGGCCGCCAGCGACTCTGCCAGCGTGCCCACGTATCCGGCCACGTTCTGGAAGTGCCCGATGAGGAAGGCCACCGCGAGGAAGGCCACCCAGGCCGCGATGGTCATGGCCATCAGCACCGGCAGGGTGGCCCACGGGACCCGCCGCAGGAGGACCAGGGCGAGCGTCACGGCCGCCAGGAAGAAGGGCGTCAGCTGGTGGGTGCCGACGACGAAGACGTAGATGACCAGCAGGGCGGCCATCAGCGCCGCTCGGCGGCGGGGCGACAATGCCGCGGCGCGCATCGGCCCGGCGTCCAGGATGAGCGCGAGCACCTGCCGCAGCCGGTAGAGGCGACCCTCCTCCACCGCCCCGGAAGGTTCGGCCAGCTCCCCATGTCCCAGCCAGCGCAGCAGCATCGCCACGACGACCAGGAAGAGCAGGAAGCCGAGCGCCTGCGGGGCGAAGTAGTCCTGGCCGATCCAGTCGGTCAGGTAGAACAGCCAGATCGCGAGCCAGAGGATGCGCCGGTCATCGGTCAGCGCCGAGAGGACCAGAGCGAGTGGCGCCAGGAAGGCGAGGTTGAACCAGACCGGCGCCCACATGGCCAGGCCGTTCAGGTCGCTGACACCGGTCACCGACGTCAGGAACGCGGCCAGGCCGAAGAGCCCGGGCCAGTTGTGGTAGGCGTCGAGCGACGGTTGGACGGCGCCGTTGCGGCTCATGAACTCGACCAGGCCGAGGTGGCGCCAGGCGGGCGAGAAGCGCAGCTCGCCCTCGATCGCCGGCGCGAGGCCGTAGAGCATGGCGATGGTCAGGACGACCAGCCCGACCGCCAGCCAGGTCGGGAAGTCGGCTCGGGCGAGCATCGCGCCGTAGGCGATGGCGACGAGTGCCATCCCGACGTACATCAGCGGCGGCAGGACGGACACCAGGCCGAGGTCGTTGACGGCGGCGAGGTCGACGCGCCCGATGAGGCCGAACCAGACGATGGCGCCAGCGCCGGCCATGAGGGCCAGCCCAAGCCAGCCCAGGAGGTCGTCGTCGGGCGCGCGGAGGCGCCAGCGCCGCAGCAGCCAGGCGTCCTCGGCCGCCGTGGCGGCATCCTCTCGCGAGATCAGTCCTTCGTCCTCCGCTGGCGAGCGCCGACGCCTGGTCGGCTTGGGTGCGGTCTGTCAGGGCCCCTGCGTCACCAGGACGTCGTCCGCGACCAGCGCGAAGGTCTGCTTCGACGTGTCGTTGCCGATCTGGACCGACCGGACACCCGACGTCCCCAGGTTGGCGGTGGTGGCCGTCAGCACCTTCGACCCATCGAGCCACAGCTCCACGGTGCTGGCGCCCGAGCCGGCGGTGATGACATGCACCTTGAAGCGGCCCCAGGCGTTGAGTGGCAGCAGGCCCGTCGACTGGAAGCGGTTCGTGCCGTCGGAGGCCCAGATCTGGCCGTTGGTCGCGTTCTGCCGGTAGATCGTCAACAGGCGCACCGACGAGGCGTCGTAGAGCCGGAAGATGGGCACGTTGGCGCCGCTCGCTCCCTCGAGCTGGACCTGGATGTCGGCCGCCGCGCTGAGGTCGGCGTAGCTGGCGCCCAGGTTCTTGCGGGCATAGGCGACCGAGCCGGTGCTGGCCGTCTCCGCCAGGCGGGCCGCGTACGTCCCGGTCTTGACGGTCGCACCCTGGACCACGGCCGTGCCGTCGCCCCCGGTCACGACGGTCCAGCCGCCTACGCTGAAGTCGCCGCTCTCGAAGCCGTCGCTGAAGAGCGGCGCCCCGGTCGTGTCGACGGTCCAGCTCCAGCTGGCGGCGGATGGATCCTGGTTGCCGGCCGGATCGGTGGCGACGACGGTGAAGCTGTGGTCGCCGTTGGCCAGGCCGGTGTATGTCTTGGGCGACGTGCAGGCCGAGGTCGGAGCGCCGTCGAGGCTGCAGGCCAAGGACGAACCGGTCTCCGTGGCGTGGAACGTGAACGAAGCGCTCGAGCTGGCCACGGTGCCGCTCGGGCCCGAATCGATGATCGTGTCCGGGGCGGTGTGGTCGACGGTCACGCCGTGGGCGTCGGAGGCCGTGTTGAGCGAGCTGTCCACGGCCCGGGCGGTGACCGTCGCCGGGCCCTCGGGCGCGGCGGTCGAATCCCAAGCGAAGGCGTAGGGCGGGCTGGCATCGGCGCCGACCAGGGACCCGTCGACGAGGAAGTCGACGTGGTCGACGGCCACGTCATCGGACGCCGTCGCGGTCAGGTTGACCGTGCCCCCGACCTGGGCGCCCTGGGCCGGAGCGGTCAGGGTCACCTGCGGAGGGGTCGTGTCCGGGACCGAGGTGTCGATCGTCCACGTCTGGGCCGCGGGGGTCGCGTCCGTATTCCCGGAGGCATCGGTCGCCCGCACACGGAAGGTGTGCGACCCGGTCGAGAGGTTGGTGTAGGTCGCCGGCGACGTGCACGACGAGAACGGCCCGTTGTCGACCTTGCAGCCGAAGGTCGATGGCGTTTCGGTGGCGTGGAAGGTGAATGTCGCCGAGGTGCTGCTGACGATGCCCGACGGCCCGGAGTCGATGATCGTGTCCGGCGGGGTCGTGTCCGGCGGCCCCAGATCGATGGCGTTGTGCAGGTAGTAGCGAGAGTGATCGTCGCCCGCGATGACCACCAGGCCGGAGGCGCCATTCACGTTCTGCTTCGTCGAGCTGGGGTTGTTGATGGTCGTGTCGGTGGCACTCTGGATGAAGGGCGTGCCCTTGCCGGACGGGAAGTTGATGTTGTCGATGCTGGTCGACTTCATGTAGACGATGCCGCCCGAACAGCAGGGCGAGGCCGCGAAGACGTAGAGCATCCGGTTGTCGGTGTCGATGAGCAGGATCGCCCGCGTGTGGTCGTCGGCCACCGTGCCGATGGTGTGCCGTTCCCAGGTGCCGTTCGGCTTGAGGACCAGGAGCAGGGTAAGCGGCGCCCCGCCGTTGTTGAGCGAGGTCTTGGTGACGGCGTAGACCCGCCCGGTGGCGTCTGCGGTGAGCTGCTTCAGGTTGAGGTGGTCGTCGGCGTACTCGGGTTGCTTGACGGCCGTGTTGGCGACCCAGTCGGCGGCGCTGTCGCCGGCCCCGTCGACGTGGGTGGCCCAGTACATGGCCCAGTCATTGGGGTTCTGGTTGCTCCACATCACGCCGATCTGGCCGTCGAAGGCGACGATCGAGGAGATGTCGTCAGAGGTCAGCGTGTCCGCGCCGGGCAGCGGGAGGACGTAGGGCGCGACCCAGGTCGTCTGGGCGGCGCCGACGCTGTGCGTCACCCAGACCTTGTTGGCCTGGGTGAAGGTCACCCAGGCCACGCCGGCCGTGTCGGTCTCGAGGACGACGGCCTCGACGCCGCCGCTCGACACGGTGACCGGGAAGCCGCTGTCGAGCGAGTAGGCCATGGTGACGCTGTCGTAGGAGAAGCGCCAGACCTTGGCGCTGGCAGACTGGCTGGCAGAGAAGACGGCGCTGGCCACGTACAGGTGGCTGCCGTCCCACTTGGCGTCACTCCAGGCCTTCGCTCGCGTGTCCACCCGCGTACCCGTGTCGCTCCAGGTCTGGGTCGCCCAGTCGAGCCGGTAGATGTGGTACGTCTTCGAGGCACTGTGGAACAGGTTGCCCCACCAGATGCCGTCGTTGAACCACAGCTTGCTCTGCGGCTTCTGGCCGGTCGGGGCGGTCGTGCCGGCATAGGAGAAGTCACGGTAGCCGACCGTCACCGGCGCCGCAGACGCCGCACCGGCCAGCAGCCCCGATGCCGCGATGACAAGGCTCATCAGCACGCCCCGGGCGGCCGCCCGACTCCGACCCGTGCGGCCCGCAGCTTGCGACGCCATCATCCGCCTCCTGTCGCCTGGTCCGCTGGCCGTGGCTGGCTGCGTCTGGATCTCGATGCTGTTCACCCCTGGATCCTCACGTCGTCGACGAAGATGTCGAATGGCTGTCCCTTCGAGTCGTTGCCGATCTGGACCTCTCGCACCGCCGACACGTCGAAGGCGACCCTCGCCTGGTAGACCAGCCGTCCGTCAAGGCGCACCTCGAGCACGGAGCCGCCGGCAGCCGGTCGGAGCCCGACCTCGACTCGAGCCCACGTCTGGAGGTCGATGCGGCCGCTGGTGGGGTCGTGGAGGTCGCCCTGCCCGACCCACACGCGATCCGACCGTCGGTTTTGGCGGTAGACGCTGACCAGTCGCCGACCGCGCTCGTCGAAGAGGCGCAGGATGGGCGCGTTGCCACCCTCGGGCCCCTCGCCGGCGAACTTGACATCCAGGCCCACGGACAGCGCGGGCAGCGCATCCGGGAGCCGGAACCGCGCGGTCGCGGTGGCCCCCTTGGTGGCCGTGCTGAGCAGGTGACCGCCCCAGGCGCCGGAACGGCCCTGCCCGGACTCGGCCCGCACCACGCCCCCGCCGACACCGGTCGCCGTCGTCCAGCGCTCGAAGCCGCCGCTCTCGAAGCCATCCTCGAACAGCGTGGCGCGGACCACCGGGAGACCGCCGGACCCGCCGGGCGCGGACGACCCGGACGGCGCAGTGACGACGTCGGGGGCCATCGAAGGCGGGGGAACCTTCGGGCCACGCAGGTACAGCACGTTGTGGAGGTAGCGGTTCGACTCGTCGTCCGAGGCGACGACCAGCAGGTCCGTGCCGGAGCCGAGGTTCTGACGCGTCGACGTCGGATTGTTGATCTTGGCGTCGGCGCCGGCAACCATGAACGGCGTGCCAGCTCCATACGAGAACTTGATGCGGTCGAGGCTCGACGACTTGAAGTAGATCCTCCCGCCCGAGCAACACGGCGCGCTGGTGAAGACGATCAGCTGGCGATGGTCCTGGTCGATGAGCAGGAGCGGCCGCGTCTGGTCATCGACCACGCGGCTGACCACGTACTGATCCCACGTTCCGTCCGCCTGCAGCACGAGGAGCATGATGAGGGGTCCCGTCGGATCAGCTTTGGCGCGTCATTGAGGGAGGTCTTGATGACCGCGAACACCCTGCCCGCCGGGTCATCTCGGAGCGCCTTGAGGTTCATGTGGTCGTCGGCCAGACCCGGACCCTGGATGGCCGTCGAGAAGTCCCAGCTGGCGTCGTCGGCACCGTTGGGATGCGAGGCGAAGTACATCGCGCCATCCTTCTGGTCGCTCCACATGACGCCGATGCCGTCGTCGTAGGCGACGAGGGCCGAGATGTCGTCGGGGCTGAGATCGGTCGCCTGGGGCACCGGCAGCGGGAACGGCCGGGTCCAATCGCGGTCGGTGGTCAGCGAATGGGTGACGTACACCTTTCGGTCGCGGGTGAAGGTGACCCACAGTCGACCGTCGCCATCCTTGTCGACCACGAACGTCTCGGCGCCGCCCTCGGAGATCGCCAGCGGGAAGCCGCGATCGAGCCGGAACTCGCGTCGGGCCCCGTCATAGCTGAAGCGAGACAGCAGGGCGCGGTGCTTCGGCGAGGCCGGGTCGAGGCCACCGCTGACCGCGTACAGGTAGCGCCCGTCCCAGAGGACATCGGCGCGCGACCCGTTACGATCGTCGACCATCTGGCCGTTCGGGATCCACTCGTCGGCCTCCCAGTCGAACCGGTAGATCATGTACGCGTCTCGGCTGCGGTCGAAGAGGACCCCCCACCACGATCCGTCATGGATCCAGAGCTTGGACGCCTCCGGCTTGCGGCCGGTGGGCGCCTTGACGCCCTTGGCCTGGTAGGACAAGTCGACCGACCCGACGCCTCGGGTCACCGCTTCGGCGGGCTTGTCCGACCGGAAGATCGACGGCGCGGCCAGCGCGGCCACGACGACCGCGAAGATGACCAGCGCCAGCATGCGCGGCGACGCCCGTCGGACGCGGCGCCACAAGGAGGCGGTGGTGCGCTGCCAGCGGGAACCCGCGGTCTGCGCGCCGTGGCGGTGCGTCGGCGCACCGCTCGGGACCTGGGCTCGGACCGGGATGCTGGATCGAGCCGGGCGGACGACGCCCTCCATCGATCCCGTGGACCTGGGCCGGCGGCGGGGGCCGTCGGCTGAGGATGCCGTCACGGTCGACGAGACTCCTGTGCCTGCGGGGCCGCATCTTCTCACGTCGGCGCCGTCCATACCAGCCCGCGTCGCCGCAGGTCCTGGTACGCGCCGCGGCCATCGGTCCGGTCAGCGACCGCCCCCCACGACACCATACCGCCGCCCACCGCCCGCTGCAGGCCGGACGTCCGTACCGCGGTCATGCGGGACGTCTTCGCCTCTCGGCGCCGCCCGCCGATGGCTGTTATGGTCCGCACGGAGGACGCGTCGCACGCAGGCGGCGGTGAGCCGAGCGAGGTAGCGACCGATGGACGACCAGCGCCGACCTTCGCCGACCGGATCCGGCCCCGAGCGACGTGCCAGCCGCGCGGCAGCCTGGCTGGCCGCAGGGCTCGCGGTGGCCGTGGTCCTGGCGCCCATCGACAGCCGTGCGGCCGACGCACGATCGTCGCTGCCGCAAGGTGCGGCCACGAACCCGACGACCGCCGGCACCGCGTGGCGAACCGCAGTCGAGCGGTCGGAGCTCAAGACGCGACCGCGACCGACGCCCACGCCGACGCCCAAGCCCACGGCGGCCACGTCGTCGACGCGCTATGTGTCGACCGCTGGCTCGGACTCCGCGGCTGGCTCCGCGCTATCACCGTGGCGGACGATCCAGCACGCAGCGGATGTCGCGCCGGCGGGCTCGACCATCATCGTCCGCGGCGGCACCTACGCCCCGTTCAGCATCCTGCGGCCCGGCCTGACCGTCGTGGCGGCATCGGGTGAGACGGTCACCGTTTCGGGCGGCACGTATGTCGTGCTGGTGCGCGGCACCTCAGACGTGACGGTTCGCGGCCTGGTCATCCGGGATGCTCCGGACCTCTGGGGCTCCGGCGTCCGGGTCGAGTCCAGCACCCGCGTGCTCATCGAGGGAAACACGATCCGCGACAACCACAGCTTCGGCGTCAAGGTCAAGGACGCCACCAACGTCACCATCCGCGACAACGAGATCACCAAGAACGACACGGGCATCGAGCTCAGCGGCGCCGTCAGCGGCGCACGGGTGACGGGCAACCGGATCCACCACAACGACCGCATGGTGACCAGCAGCCGCGGCGGCAATGGCATCGTCGTCACCAAGACGACCGGTGCCGTCTCGATCGTCGGCAACCGCCTGTGGGGCAATCGGGCGCCGCACCTCTCGGGCGGGGGCTATGACGGCGGGGCGTTCGAGGTCTACGCGGCCTCCGACCTGCGCATCGCGGACAACATCGCCTGGGACAACAACAACGTCATGGAGACGGGCACCGACGGCAGCGCTCCGTGCGCCCGGCTGACCTTCGTGCGCAACGTGGCCTACGGTGCCGGCAGCGTTGCGGGCGAGACGACAGGCCTCATCCTGCGCTGCGCGTCGGACAGCCTCTTCGCTCACAACACCTTCGACGGCCTCGACCACTATGCCTTCTACGTCGCCGCAGGCGGGTCCTTTGCGGGCTCGATCGCCGGCCTCCGCATCGTCGACAACGTCATCTACCGGGGTCGGGCCTACAGCCTGACGAGCGGCCTGCCGACATCGCTGGTCATCGACCACGACCTGGTGCGACCCGGTGGCAGCGCCGCCACGTACGGCAGGTACGTCGCCTACGTGGCCGGTCAGGGCAACACCGACAGCCTGGCAGAGTTCGTGCAATGGACCGGTTTCGACCGCCACGGCCTGCAGGCGGACCCCCGCTTCGTCGACGCGGACGGCCGGGACTATCACTTGACCTCGACCTCACCGGCCATCGATGCCGGTATCGACGTCACGGGCGAGACGTGGGCCGGCTCGGGACCCGACATCGGTCGCTTCGAGTACGTACCCTGACGCACCGGGCGGCCACCGCGCGCGCCGGCTACGCACAATGGCGGAGTGGACACCCTTGCCGTCCGGCCACATCCTCGCCGCCGTCATGAGACGCTTGCTCGCGATCGTCACGGCGCTCATCGGCGCTGCAGCGGCGCGCCTGGCCCTCCGCCATGCCGACGACGCGCGGAACGTGTCACGCCTCCGCGCGCGCTACGACCTCGGTGTGGAGGACGCCACCGCCCTTTACCGCCTGGCGCGCAAGGAGGGCTTCGGCCACGCCGCGCAGCGGCTGCTGGGCGATCGTCGACGACCCGATGGAGACGACCACCGCCCGGTGAGCTGACGGCCTCCGACCCGGGAGGTCGGGTGGTGCGCCGACGCATCGCTTTCTGGGGTCCGCGACGGGCGTGCCCGGGAATGGGCATGTACAGTTCAGGCCCGTGCAGACCGAACCGCTCTCCCCCTCTCCGACCATCTCCGTCGTCATCTGCGCCTACACGGAGGCCCGCTGGGATGACCTCGTGGCGGCCGTTGTGGCCAGCCAGACCCAGCATCGCCCGGCGCACGAGGTCATCGTGGTCATCGATCACAACCCCGCCCTGCTCGGCCGCGCCGCGCACGGTCTGCCGGGGGTCGTGCTGACCGAGAACATCGAGCAGCGCGGCCTCTCTGGCGCCCGCAACAGCGGCCTGCGCGTCGCGACTGGCGAGGTGGTCGCGTTCATCGACGACGATGCGTACGGCGAGCCCGACTGGCTGGAGTCGCTCGTGGCCGGGTACGCGGACCCCTCGGTCATGGCGGTCGGGGGCACCATCGACCCCCTATGGGAGCGTGGCAGGCCGGCCTGGTTCCCGCGCGAGTTCGACTGGGTCGTCGGCTGCACCTACCGCGGCATGCCCGAGGGGCGTGCCCCGGTGCGCAACGTGATCGGCTGCAACATGTCGTTCCGCAAGGAAGTCTTCGACGAGGTCGGCGGGTTCGCCCACAGCGTCGGCCGGCTGGGCAGCCGTCCGCTCGGTGGCGAGGAGACGGAGTTGTGCATCCGGGCTCGACAGCGCTGGCCCGACCGCACCATCCTCTTCGAGCCGCGGTCCGTCGTCCGTCACCGCGTACCGGCCGCCCGAGGCACCCTCTCCTACTACCGGTCGCGCTGCTACGCGGAGGGCCTCTCCAAGGCGATGGTCGCGCGCCTCGTGGGCGGCGGCGATGCGCTGTCGACCGAGCGCAGCTACGCGCTGCGCGTCCTCGGCGCTCGGGTGCTGCGCGAGCTCGGTGGCGCGGTCTGGCGGCGCGAGGCGGCTGCCTTCCAGCGGGCGGCGGCGATCATCCTCGGGCTGGGCATGACGACCGCCGGTTTCGTGGTCGGGACCGTCTCGATCCGGGGCCGTCGAGTCGCGTTGGCGGAAGAGCGATGACCGGGACCGTCACCCAGGTCGCCATCGATAGCCTGCCGGGCACGCCCGGACAGGCCCTGGCCTCGGGTGCCGGGGGCATCGTCGTCGCCTTCCTGCTCGCGCTCATCGCGGTCCGTCTCCTGTTGGTCGTGGCCGATACCGAGCGAGGCCGCTCCATCCTGCCCGTCGTCGACCTGGCCATCGCGCCGCTACTCGCGGCGTTCCTGATGCTCATGGCCGGCCGCTTAGCGGAGATCCTGCCGATTGGCTGACTCCGACCGCAGCGGCGGTCTCGAGGCGCCTCGCCTGTCGGGAAGCGGCTTCACGGTGGCGCCACTCCCGGCGCTGCTCGCTGAGCTCGCGCGCAGTGCCCGCGCCCGTGGCGGGACGCCGGTCGTGCTGGGCCTCAGCGGGCTCGTCCTCGTCGTCGCCCAAGCCTTCGTCCTGACCGCCGAGACCGAGGTCGCGGTGGTGGCTCAGATCGCGACCTTCACCTTCCTGGTGACCGCCTACCTGACCTGGTCACGGGAGCCCGAGCGGGGCGTGCTGCTGGCGCTCGCGATGCTGCCCATCGTGCAGCTGCTGAGCCTGGTGCTGCCGACGCGCGTCGTGCCGACGATCCAATGGTTCATGATGATCGGTGCGCCGACATACTTGCTGCTGGTGCTCGTGGGCTACCGCATGGGCCTGCGGCCGGCCGACATCGGCATCCGCTTCACCCGCTGGCAGCCGCAGGTGCGTGTCTTCCTGTTGGGCGCGGCCCTGTCCGTGCCGGCCTACCTCATCCTGCGCCCGGAGGCGCTGGTGGCGGACCCGACGCCGGTCAACGTCCTGACTGCCGCCGTTATCGTGGCCGTCTTCGGCGGGTTCCTCGAGGAGGGGCTATTGCGCGGCGTCATCCAGTCGGTCGCTGACCGATCGCTGGCCCGGGGCAGCATCGTCGTGAGCGCGTTCGCCACCGGCCTGCTGTACTCCGCGTCGCTCGACCTCCGCTACCTCGTCTTTGCCGTGCTGGTGGGCATCGCCTTCGGGCTCGTGGTCCGCCGCACGGGGTCGATCCTCGGCGCGGCGTGTGGGCACGCTGCGCTGCTCGTCGGTCAGCTCGTGCTGCTGCCGGTGATCCTGGGATGAACGCGTCGCCGGAGGGCCCCGCGCTCGGTCGGACCGCGGCCCGCGTGCGCGGCGTGGTGGTCACGGCCATCACGGCCGCCACGGCGGTCGCGTACCTCGGCGGCTTCGCCACGCAGGTCGCGCCGCTCGTCGCCCTCTTCGTGCTGGCCTGTCCCGGGTTGGCGCTCGTGGGCGGGCTGAGGCTCCGCGACCCGCTCTTCGAGCTGGTCGTCGGGGTCGCCTTGAGCATCTCCCTCGCCGGCCTGCTGGCGACCGCCGAGCTGTTCGCCGGGTCGTGGGCCCCCGGATCGACGCTCGTGCTGTTGATCGGCGTGACCGTGGTCGGCCTGGCGCTCGATCCAGACCTCATCCCGCGCCAACTCCTGTCCCCCGCGAGCCTGGCGCGCGCGGGGCTGACGCGCGCTAGCCTGATGCGCGCGAGCCGCGGCGTCTCGGGCGTGCTGCGCGGCTGGGCGGCGATCTGGCAGCGACGGCTGAGTTCGCCCGCCAACGTCCCCGGGGTCATGGCACCAGCCGACCCCGTGCCGGTCGGTGCGCCAGCCGCCGCACCCTCGGCTGGGCGCGCCCGGACCACCCGGCCGACCCGAACGGCCGGAGGGGCCCGACCCACGCCGCCGCCGCCGACCGTCATCGTGGCCCGCCGCCTGCCCGCCGAGGAACGGCCCGCGCCGCCACTTCGTTCTCGCCGTCGACGGCAGCAGACCGCCGCCGACGAGGCAGCGGCCGACATCGCCGAGCCGCCCGGCACGCTGCGTTCGGTGGTGCGCGACGTGGTCGGTGACCTCGCCGATCGCCGGGACGGCAAGCCGTGAGGACCGTCGCCGTCGCCAACCACAAGGGTGGCAGCGCCAAGACGACGACCACCGTCAACCTCGCCGGCGCGCTCGGCGAGGCCGGCTACGACGTCCTCGTCATCGACATGGACCCCCAGGGATCGGCATCGGCCTGGCTCGGCGTCCCGAACCCCGAGGTCAGCGTCGTGGATGCCATCCGCGGTCGCGATCCGCTCGCCCACCTCATCTACGAGACGACCGCGCCGGGCGTCCACCTGGTCGCGGCCTCGCCCGACCTGGTCGCCGTCGATCGCCGCGGTGAGACCGACATCGCCCTCGGCTTCATGCGTGCGCTGGAGCGGCTGCCAGCGCGCTGGGACGTCGTCCTCGTCGACTGCCCACCGTCGCTCGGGTACCTGGCTATCGCGCCGCTGACGGTCTGCCGCGAAGCCCTCGTGCCGGTCGAGGCGCACTTCATGGCGCTTGCCGGCGTCACGAGCGTGGTCGAGACGATGGACCAGATCAAGGTTCGCCTGAACCCGAGCCTGCGGCTGGGCGGCGTCGTGGCCTGCCGCGTCAACCGCACCCTGCACGCCCGCGCGGTGGTGGCCCGCCTTGAGCACCGCTACCAGGAGGCGATGCTCCGGACCCAGGTCCGCGAGAGCATCCGACTGGCCGAGGCAGCGTCCTATCACCTACCCATCACCCTCTATGCGCCCGACAGCTCGGGTGCCGAAGACTATCGGGCGCTGGCGGCCGAGATGTTCGAGCCCGCCCTTGCCCCGGGTCGGGCCTCCCGACGTATCGTCGTGTCGGCTCTGGAGCCGGTCGAGGCGGCGGCTCCGCCGGCGGCGCCCACCCCCCTGGAGCGGCTCAAGCAGCTGCTTCGCTGGGGCGCCGGTGCGACCGGGGGCGACGCGGTGCCCGAAGGAACCGCCGACGGAGGCGCCTCGGCACCGGAACGGTGACACCATGCACCACAAAGCCACGGACCGGGGCCGATCCACGCTCCCAACCCCTTGTGGGCCACCGGATGCGGGCCGTAGGATGCAGGTGCCGTCGTCAGGGCTCGGCAAGGGAGGGTGCACTCATCGGTCCATATCAGGCCGAACGCGTCCCTACCGTTCGAGCGCCCGACTAGGCGAAGGAGGCCGCACGGGCTCGACGTCCCTCGTGTCGTCCGGAGAGAGCTGGCCCGGACGAGGTGTGGCAACGGGGCGCAAGAACGGGAACGTGCCGTGAGGGACGGCGCGTGGCCCGTCCTGCGACGCGTCGAGGCCAAGATCGGGACGCTGAGGGAGGTTGTGCGTGAGGCAGGTGGCGGGACGGCAGGGCCACAGCACCAGACAGCTCGATCGCCGGATCAGTGTCGTGATCCCGGCGAAGAACGAAGCCAGGAACATCGGATGGGTGGTCGAGCGGCTGCCGTCGTTCGTCGACGAGCTCGTCATCGTCGACGGCAACTCGAGGGACCGGACCGTCGAGGTCGTGCTTGCCCTGCGACCCGACGCGGTCATCGTCAACGATCGACGGCCCGGCAAGGGCGCCGCCCTGCGCGCCGGCTTCGCCGCCGCCACCGGCGACTACGTGGTCATGCTCGATGCCGACGGCAGCATGGATCCCCTCGAGATCGGGAGTTTCATCGAGCGCCTGGACCGCGGGGCCGACCTCGCCAAGGGGTCGCGCTTCCTGCCGGACGGAGGAACGGCCGACATGTCCTACGTGCGGGAGGCCGGCAACCGCGGGCTCCTGCTGCTGGCCAACCTCCTGTTCGGTGTCTGGAACACCGACCTGTGCTACGGCTACGCCGCCTTCCGCCGACGCGAGATCCAGGCCCTCGACCTGGACGCGGACGGTTTCGAGATCGAGACGCAGCTGTTCATGCGGGCAACGCGCCAGGGCCTTCGCGTGGTCGAGGTGCCCAGCTTCGAGGCGCCGCGACGGACGGGCACGTCGAACCTTCACACCTTCCGCGACGGCTGGCGCGTGCTCATGACCATGCTCAGCGAGCGCCTGCGGCCGGTCGAACGCAGCGTCCGTGAGGAGGGTGAAGGCATACTCGTCCACGAGGCTGGCGAGCACGCCGGTGCCTTCTCCATCGGGGCCGGCGTGGCGTCCGTCCCCGTCGAGACGTTGCTCGAGTAGACCGGCGTGACATTGGCTCGGAACAACGCGCGGGACGACCATCCGCCCCGGGTCCGATCCTCCGATCCGACCGACGCTTCGACGCGTGAGGCACTCGAGTCCATCCTGTACGGCAACGGCCTGCACGGCGACCCCAGTCAGGTGCCGGACGAGCTGGAACCTGACGGCGGCGACGCCGACACCGGCGGTAGCGTCGGCCTCGGCGGTATCGTCGGCCTCGGCGGCATCGCCGCACCCCTCCTCGCTGTTGCCGACGTGAGCGTCGTCGTCAGCGAGCCAGTCGCCTCGGACGGCATGGGTGGCGAGTGGGCGGTGATCGTGCGCGCCGAGGAGGCGCGCTGGCGGCGCTATCAGCGGCCCTGCGTCGCGGTCCAGCTGGAGGTCGTCGGCGGCGCGGAGCTGGAACATCGTCTCGGTCAGGAGGCGGCGGCGCGGGTGCGAGCCATCCTCGACGAGGTCGTTGCCACGACGACGCGCGAGAGCGACCGCTACTGGGCGCGCTCGGCCTGGCGCATGGCCGGGCTCCTGCTCGAAGTGGACGACGTCAGCGCGGAGCACGCGCTCGAGCGCATCAAGGCTGCGTTCGCGAGCAGCATCGGACCGGCGCTCGCGATGCGGCTGGCGGTCGGGTGGGCCACCCCCGAACGGTCGGGCACCATCCCCGCAGCCTTCAACGAAGCCGCCCGGTCGCTTGCGACGGACGTCCGCGGCACCCGGGCGCAGGCGGCTTCCTCCGTGCCCGACCATGACCCGCCGTCAGCTGCGTCGGCCGGGGCGCCGGCCGACCAGGGCGTGCCCGTCGGGCCGGATCACGACGAAATACGTCGTTCGCTGGAGACCCTCAGCCGGCTCGTCGCCGATGACCTCATCAGTCAGGCCGAATACGAAGCCAAGCGGGCCGAGGTCCTGGCCAGGCTATGAGCGGCGATCGGGACCTCATGTTCCAGGGCGATCGGATACCGCTCACGAACCGCGCGTGAACCGGGGTTGATAGGCGCCGCATACGCTGCGTCGCGCAGGGTCCCACCGGGCGACCGAGACCCGGGCCTTCCAGACCGCATCGCGAAGGACCGATGAAGATCCCCCACCCGCTCCTGGTCTGCGCGTCCACGCTGGTGATGGCGACGCTGGCCGCCCATCGCGGCTGGGAGCAGCGCAACATCGCGCGCCTGGCCGCCCACTTCGGCTGGCTGCGGGCCGACGCCGCGCGGGCATACGCGATCGCCCGCGACGTGGGCTTCGGCGCCGCCTACCGAACCGTCCTGGGTGACCCCCGCCACCAGCCCACGTAGCCCCTGCCGACCGGCAACGCGTTGAATCTACGGCGCCGGCGGTCGTTCGGAGCGGCCGCCATCGCCCCCAGACATAAGAATCGACCCAGGGGCCCGATCGGCGACCTCACGACCCCCTCGACCGCCCGATCCATCGCTCCCAGTAATCGAAACGACGCCAAGGCGGGCCTGGCAACTCCCGCGGCGCTCCTTACCTCGATTCCTATGCCTCCCAGCAATCGTCCCACCGCTTGACGCCCTACGGCGCGGGCGGTCGTCGTCGAAAGGCACGCCTGGCGACGAAGAGAGCGACGGCGAGCCCAGCTCCCAACACCGCGATCAGCCACACCGCCCTGACGGCGCCACTCGGACTCGCGAGCGGTCGTGTCGCCGGGGCGGGGCCAGATGAGGTAGCGACCTGTGACTGGACCGTTGGACCAGGCGTGCGCGACGCCGACGGCGCGGGCGATGCAGGTGATGGCGATGCGGGCGAACGGAAGACCACTCCGTTCCCGCGGAGGACCGACTGGAGGGTGGCGATGTCGACATCCTGCACGTCGACGTCGAACCGGATGGCCAGGGCGGCGGCGGACCCGGCGGCCTCGCCCATGATCATGTACTGGGGCTCCATCCGGATCGAGGCGAACGCGACATGGCTCGCGGATACCGTGACCGGATCGAGGAGGTTGCGGATCTCCGACCTTTGCGGCACGAGGATCCCGTAGGGGATGTCGTAGCGGCCGCCGATCGGCTCCGAGATCAGGCCTTCGTAGAACAGGGTCGAGTCCTGACCTGCCAGCAGGCGGATGGGGTGGGCATCGAAGCGGTACGAGCCGAGCCCAACGGCGTCCGCCTTGGTCCGTCGATCGGTGAGGTCCGCCTGCGTGAGCACGACGTCTGAGACCATCCGCCGCGCCTCGCGCACGTATAACTGCGGCGGCCAGTTGTCACTGTCGGTGAACTCGTCGCGGCAGAGGCCCCACGCATCGAGCGCACCGCTGATGGAGTCCGGCACCGATGCGTCGTGGGTCAGGAAGTAGAGCAGTCCGGCCTGGTAGCGATAGTGCTCGGCCCAGATCGCCTCCCTCTGCGCATAGCTCGCGGTCGGGTACTCGTCGCTGCCGCCGAGGAGATCGGTCGACAGCGGTCCCGCAGCATTGAGATCCGCCTTCTGGTCGGGTATCGGGTTGATCGTCACGACGTTGGCCAACACCGGTGTCCTGCCGGCGTCTTCGAGGGCCTGGAGGTGGCGTTGAACCAGCAGGTAGCGGGACGGGTCGTAGCCATCCGGTCGCGGGAACGGCACCTGGTTGGCACGCTCGGTGGTAACGCAGAGCCGGAAGTTGTAGGGCTGAACGTGGCGATCGGCCGAGCCGATGGCGCCGAGCGGCCCGGCATCGACGCCTGGGGCGAGCGATCCTCCGGCGGTCGTCGCGGGCATCACCGGCAGCTCCTGCTGCGGCGGTCGAACGCCCGCCAGCGACTCCCCGTATCGGCTGCTCGCTTCCCGCCCGACCGTGAACGAGATCCCCGCCTGGGCCATGAGATCGCCTTCGTAGGTGGCATCGATGAAGACGCGGCCGCCAAACTCGCGACCGTCGACGGTGGCGATCCGCGTGATCCGCTGGTCGACGCGTTCCACCCCGTCGCGCTCGCGCAGGCGGGCGTCCACGACGACCGGCACATCCGCGTCGGCGAGCATCGCGGCGAACGTGCGCTCCGCGACGCCGGGGGTGACATTCCAGGATGTCGTCTGACCGTAGCGGGCGAGGCCGTAGGTGACACCCAGGCGGTGGAAGAAGTCGAGCGCCAACCCACCGATCGAGTCTTTGATGCCGACGTCGCTCGCACCGAGGCCACTTGCGGTCATCCCGCCGATGTGCCGCGTTGGCTCGAGGAGCACGACCCTCATGTCCTCGCGGGCGGCGGCGATCGCAGCCGTGATGCCTGCCGGCGTGGCTCCGTACACGACCACGTCCCAGTCGGCCCCACTGCCGGACGGCGCTCCAGGCTCCGCGGCAAGCGCCAGCGGGGCCATCGCCTGGGCCAGCCAGAGCCCGGCCATGCCCAGCGCGATGAGCCAGCGACGCCGACGGCGGGGGCTCAGCTGAGGCCATGCTGCGGCGCTCGGTCATGGGTTGCCTGGCTGTTGCGCCGTCCGCGCATCCGCCAGCCGACCGGCGCCCTGGCGGTCGAGGATCAGCACAGCGGCTCCGATGAGCGTCGTGGCGAGCAGTGAGACCCGGCCCAGCAGCAGCGCGGCCAGTGCCGTCTCGGGCGCCAGGCCGATGCCAACGAACAACACCGAGAGCGCGCCCTCCTGGAACCCCAACCCGCTGGGCGAGATGGGCACGGCCAGGCTGAGGCGCGCGACCGCCACCGCGCTGACGGCCGGGAGCGAGATCGCGCCAGGGTCCACGGCGAGGACCAGCAGGGAGGTCAGCAGGATGCAGCCGACATGGAAGGCCATCCCAGAGGCGAACCCGACGAGCGTGGCACGCCAGGGCACCGTGGCGGTCGGGCGGGCAGAGACACGCGACTCGTGGCCCGCCGCTCGAGCGCCGAGGAACTGGACGAGACGCCCGTGCAGCCCCGCGAGCCGGCGCGGCGGGACGAGGAGTGCGGCGGCGAGGACCCCACCGAGCACGGAGACGCCCGCGGCGGGCACGACGATCCACGTCGAGACGGGGGATGAGGACGCCAGCATGACGAGGGCCGCTCCCCCAAGGCAGCTCAGCGCGAGGTAGCTCGTGGCGCGCTGGATCACGATCGGAGCCACGGAAGCATCGAAGGCGTGGCCCCCCTCACGCATCGCGTGAATCCGATACACATCCCCGCCGAGATTGCCTGGCGTCACGCCGCCCAGTGCCTGTCCGGCGTAGTAGCAGCGCAATGTTGCCGACCAGGGGAGGCGCAGACCGGCGGTCATGCCAACCAAGGCCCGCCAGGTCGCCGCCGCCATCACGTGGGCGGCCGTCAGGCCGGCGATCCCGGCTGCCGCGAGCGCAACATCGGAGGCCGCAAGCCTCGTGAGGACCGCCGACCCATCGAAGCCCGTCAGCAGCAGAAGCACCACGGCGATGCCGATCAGCCACCGCGCCAGTGAGCGCGCGCGAGGGTGTCGGCCGAGGCGTCGCCACCAGCTCATCCGGCCATCCTCACGGCGGGCAGCAGTGCGCGGATCGCGCTGGTCAGCGCGTCGGCCGTGGGTTCGATGCTCGTCTCGTCATGCTCGGCGAGCCACGCGCGGCACTTGTCCGCGTACGCCAGCGGGACGATCGGCACGCCCGCCCGATCGGCGAACAGCAGGGCGTGGTAGCGCATGCAGACCGCCCCGGAGAGGGCGCCGAAGAGCGACAGCACGGCGGCCGGATGATGGACGCCTTCGAGCACACGGATGCGCGGGGCGCGGCCGCGGAGCGATCGCGCGAACTCGAGATCGTTGTGCCGGGGCACGTACGGATGCTGGCTCATCGGCACGAAGAGGAACTCCACGTCCGGCATCCGGTTCACGCATCCGACGACGGCGTCCGCGACCGCGTCGCCCATCCGCTCATCGATGGCGGTCAGGCACAACCCGATCACGGGCCGAGAGCCATCGACGCCGGCCATGGCGAGGAGGTGGCGTCCGACTGAGGGGGGCGCGGCCGGCATCAGCGAGGAGAGGTCCGGCCGGACGACCGACTCGACGTGCCAGGACCGCAAGACGTCGCGCGAGGTCGCGTCTCGAACCTCGATTCGCGCGGCACGTCGAGCGAGCATCCGCAGCATCGTTCCGCCCAGCGCGGACTGCTCGGCGTCGATGCCGACGCCCATCAGGGCAACGGCGCGAGACGGGACGCGCGCCAGCAACCCGTACGCAGGCAGCAGCCGGCCGAGCAGGCCCATGTGGCGTCCGAACAGGCCTCCTCCCCCGATGACAACGCTTCGGTGGTGGCGCAACTCCGACACGGCGCTCCAGACGGGGATCGAGCGCACCCCATGCATCGCCGAGGTCTCTGCCGGCGACCGTGACACGACCGTAAGCCCTCTTCCGGCGAGTCGGTGCAGCAGGCCGGCGAGGATCGCCTCATCGCCGACGTTGCGATAGCCGTACCCGCCGACGATGAGGATGGGCTCGGGCAGGCCGAATCCCTCGCCGGTCACTGCGGGTGCACCAGCACGACGTAGGAACCGAAGTCGGCGCCGGGCACAAAGCCGAGTCGTTGCATCCGGCTGAGCCGTGCGTCGAAGCTGGGATCCCGGGTCAGGACGACCGCCGAGACGTGGTAGCGATCGATGAGGTCCTCGGGACGCAGGAGCTGGAGGCCCATGCTCGGCGAGGGGGCGGCGGTCAGGTCCGTGATGAGGAGCCGGATCCGGTGTTCGCGTGATCGAACGCCCAGGCCTCCGTCGGGGAGGGCGTCGAGCTCACCGGCTTCGCCGGCGAGGGTGACGAGGACCCGCGGCTGGCTCGACCCAAGGCGCGGGAAGGTGATGGTCGCCTGATGCCCGTCGATCACGATCGAGCTGCCGGGAAGGCGACTGCTCGGCCGAAGCTCCATCTGGATGCCGTCCACGGCCAGCGCAGAGGAGATGACGGCCCGAACCTCGAGGGTCGAGGAATCTCGGCGCAGCGTCACGGCCTGGTGGTACGAAACCGTCGCTCCGTGCCGCTGCCCGCTCCAGGCCGTAACGACACTCACTTCGTCGTCGGTCACCGTATCGGTCCGCCCATCCATGGCCAGGTTCGTCACGGTCGCCAGGACGTCGCCCGAGCCATCGAGGATCTGGGTGCGGCTCGGGACGAGCGAGAGCAGATCGACGAACTCGCCGCCGTGGTTCGCCCCGACGACCAGGCCGCGCAGGTCGCTCGCTGCGGAGCCGGCGTCGGCGAAGCGGGCAAAGAAGAACTCGTTGACGATGGCGCCAGCGCTGCCCACGAGCGTGTCGGCGGCGAGGCTTCGCTGCCACTCCTCGGCGCGGAAGCTGTACCGGATCGCGTTGCTGAACAGTGCCGCTCGTCCGGTCAGCCCTTCGAGCCACTTCGCCTCGCGCGCGGGTGCGAGGATGGTCGCATCGGCCGCGAGATTGGCGTCCATCCACTGGGCGGCCTCGGTCAAGCTTCCGAGTGCCGCCAGGCGGTAGCCATCCGCTTCGGCCCTGAAGCCCGCGACGGCGGCCGGCGTGCTGAGCGCGGTGACCAGGACGACAAGCGCCAACGACCAGCCGGCGTCGGTTCCGAGGCGGGTCCTGGCCACCACCCATCGGGCCGCGGCGGCGACCGCCACGTAGAACGCGCCGGCAGCACCGATCACCAGCGGGGCAAGCACCGGCGTCACGAAGCGCGGGTAGTCGGTCGCTGCGCCCGTGACGATCGCCCCGAGGACGACACCGAGCGTTATCGCCGCCCACGCGGCGACGACGACGTATGGCCCGATGCGTCGTCGGCGTCCCTCTCGGATCGCCCCGACCGCGATGGCGATCAGCCCCGCGACGGCCACGAATGCTGTTGCAGGCGACGAGGTGAACGCGTCAAGCAACCGGTTCGGCCCACGGTAGGCGAGGCTCGCCGGGTTGTGGGCGAGGTCCGTGCTGCCGGGGAGCAGCGCCACGAACCAGTAGATCGCGACCGCCGTCAGGACGAGACCGAGCGGCACGAGCCGTCGCGCACGATCGCGCCAGCCAGCCGTCGAGCTGACCGCCGCAAGCGCCGCGACCGCGACCCCCGTCGGGACCGCGATCGAAGCCGTTCCCATGTGCGAGAGCGCAGCGAGGCCGACGCAGCATGCCCCGAGTGTCCACCAGCCCCACGCATCCCCTGGATCGCGCGACGCGCGCACGAACGCTGCGACGCTGAGCCAGAGCCACACGATGGCGGCCGCCTGCAGGAGACCGCCGAACGCGAACAGCTCGAGAAACGGATCGGCGACGAGAAGCGCCAGCACGGCGGCCACCAAACCCGCAAGACGGGACCGAAGGAGGGTCGCACCCGCGGCACAGGCGCTCAGCGCAAGCCCGGAGAGGATGAACACCGTCACGAGCCGAATGGCCAGGATCGGGTCGCCGACGATCGCGAGCGTGGGTCCGAGCAGCAACGGCACGACTGGAGGAACCGCGCTGTCAGCTCGGTAGTCCGGCACCGCGAGCCCAACGTACGGGCGCGACGCCATGAGCCATTGGCCGTAGTCGCCACCGCCGAGGTCGGTCGTGACGAGCACGGCCGCGCAGCCCACGATGACGATCGCCAGCAGCAGCCAGACATACAGGTCCCAGCCGCGCGAGCGGAGCGTGCCCCACCCGAGTCGATCGCGTGCCGCGACCTGCGGCAGCGCCGTCGCCACGTTCACCGCACCGCCGCCAAGGCCGGCAGCGCCCGCACCGCGTCGAGGTAGACCAGCTCCATCCGGTCCGCCAGGAGATCCCAGTCACGGGCCGCGGCCGTCTGCTGCGCGGCCATCGACATGGACGCCCTCCGGGCGGGGTCGCCCAGAAGGGCAGCGATCCCGCGTGCGATCGCGTCGGGAGTGGGATCGACCACGAGCCCGTCCACCCCATCGCGGACCAGCTCCGGCGCCGCACTGGCGGCACTGCGCACGACGACGGGCACCGCGCCACACGCCTGGGCCTCGGCGACCGTCATCCCGAAGCCTTCGCGCATCGACGGCTGCACGAAGAGCTTCGCCGCCTTCATGAGCCCGAACGCCGCGCCGTCCTGGACCTGGCCGAAGAAGGTGACACGGCTTCCCAACCCGAGCTGCGCGGCGTGTCGTTCGAGCGGCATCCGCTCGGGCCCATCGCCCACGATCCCGCAGCGGAGCCCCGGCAGCGATGTGTCGAGCCGAGCGAGCGCGTCGAGCAGCAGGTCGACGCGCTTCTCATCGATGAGCCGGCCGACATAGAGCACATCGAGCTCCTCGGCGGCACGCGGGACCTGGGCGATCTCCGCGAGTGGCAATCCGTTGCCGACGATCCGCAGCCGCGGATCGTCGGCGCCAAGCCCCATGCGACGGGCGGTGAACGGCGAGACCGCAACCACGAGGTCACTCAGCCGCCGAGCACCGGCCTCGAGCTGGCTCGCAACGCGAGCCACCGGCCGGCGGTGCGGGAGATACTCGTACCAGTGGTCGCCCCAGAACTCGTGCCACGTTGCGACGAGGGGAGTCCTGGTGATGCGCGACGCCAGCCACGTCGAATAGAGCGGCAGATACGGGGTGGCGGAGCAATCGATGACGTCGAACCGGTGCCGCAGGAGGACGGGCAGGAGGCGCGCGCTGAACGCGACCGCCTCGCGCACCGTGCGCTTGCGATCGGCGCCGTACAGCTGCACCGGAGCGCCCACCGCATGGAGCCGAATACCGTTCTCGATCGCTTCGTTCGGGCCCGACCAATGGCGCCAGGAGATGTAGTGGACGTCGTGGCGCGCGCTCAGCCGCCTGGCAAGCTCGTGATAGCGGCGCTCGGCGCCGCCCCGCACATACGGGTAGAGCGCGTCATAGACGAAGACGATCCGCATGTCCGATGTCAGGACCCAGCGTCGTTCGCGTGGCCGGGCTGACTCACTGATCTCGAGCCGGGTCGGGAGCGGCGACGGTCATGACGAGGAAGCCCGTCATCCCGAGCTCGGCGCCGACGATGAGCAAGGTCTGGGCCAGCGCGGCCAGTTGGAGATGCCCACCCTCGGCGCCGGATGTCCACACCGCGAGGAGCAGGACTTCGATCGCGACCCCGACGATGAACGAGGCGCTCGCGATGCCGAGCAACGGCTCGAGCCGGAACCACCGACGGTAGAGGCGCAGCCAGCGGTCCTCTTTGACGAGGCCGCGTGAGTAGCCGTAGAGCTTCGCGACGACGCCGAAGAGGAGCGCGTTCACGCCGATGGCCGTCAGGATCGTGCCGGCGAAGACGGGCTGCCACGTAAGCGCACCGATCCGCAGCCCGGCCGGCGCCGCGAAGGAGACCCCGGTTGCGAGCACGCCGGCGAGGACCATGAGGAGCCCCGGGACGGTGAAGAGGAAGTCGGGCGCGGCGACCAGGAGATAGCGGACGTGCCGCCAGCCATCCCGCAGCGTGTTCAGCTTGCTCTCGCCGCGGCGCACGTTGTACGGGGCCGGCACCTCGGCGATCCGGAGACCCGCGCGCGCCGCGCTCACGATCATCTCGGACGCGAGCTCCATGCCAGCGGAGCGCAAGCGCAGCTCGTCCGGGACCGTCCGCCGAAAGGCCCGCAGGCCGCTCTGGCTGTCTCCGATCTTCGTCCCGAAGAACAACTTGATGACGAAGTTGATGACCGGGCTGCCGATGTAGCGGTGCGCCCACGGCATCGCACCACGACTGATCCCGCCCGCGAACCGATTGCCGATCACCATGTCCGCGCCGTGCTTCAACGGCTCGATCAGTCGGCTGAGGTCGGTGAAGTCGTAGGTATCGTCGGAATCTCCCATCACCACGAAATCACCGCGTGCCTCGGCGAACCCGCGCAGGTACGCCTGGCCGTAGCCGCGGCGCCGTTCGTGCACGACGCGAGCTCCCGCAGCCTCGGCGAGCTCGACGGAGCGATCGGTCGACCCGTTGTCGACCACGATCACCTCGCCAGGTATGGCTGACCGCCGGAGCCACTCCTTGGCCTTCGCGACGCAGACTCCGACCGTCGCCTCCTCATCGAGGCAGGGCATCACGACCGAGACCGAAGGCGCCGCAATCTCTCGAGCGGTGGCAAGGGCAGGAGCGATCGCATGCGTGGCCATCGGCTGCCTCCGAACTCAGGAACTTCGTGGGCTCGGCCCGAATCTCGGGCCAGACCCTCCCCGGGTTACGGGCAGTCGCCGTACGCGTCGAGCGCGACGTCACCGTGCCGGAAATGCGCCGGCAACGCGCTGTTGGAGATGGTGATCTGGTGGTATCGGCTGCTAGCGAGATGGCAGATCGTCGTCTTCCCGTTGGGCCCGCCTGCCGCGACGATGTTGACGGCGAAGAGCGCCAGCATGACCGCCGGGACTACGAGCACCATAACGAGCTTTCGTGCCACGTTCATGGATTCGTCCTCCGTCCGATTCTCGAGGTCTGGGAGCCCGACGCTACCCCACGGGTTCACGCGAAGGCAACCCGGACCTTCTGCCCCCCGGACTTTTGACCCCCGCGTCCGGCGCGAGCGGGCAGCCCACGTAACCCCTGCCGACCGGCAACGCGTAGAACGACGGGCCTGCGCGGGCGTTCGGCGCGGCCGCCATCGCCCCCAGACATAGGAATCGACCCAGTGGTCCGATCGGCGACCCTACGGCCCCCTCGACCGCCCGATCCATCGCTCCCAGGAATGGAAACGACGCCAGGGCGGGCCTGGCGACTCCCGCGGCGCGCCTTAGCTCGATTCCTATCCCTCCCAGCAATCGAAGCGACGCCGAAGCGGGCGTGGCGACTCCCGCCAGCTCCTTGACACGGAGGAACCCGCTAATCATGCTATGTGGCGACACCGATTGTAATGATTAGCGGATGCTGAGGGGATGCGTAGCTTCATCGATCTCGACCGGACGCTCGGCTCCCAGCCGGTTCGGCTCGGCGCGCGACTCGCTCGTCTTGACGTTGGACGCGGGCGGGAGGCGCTCTACCGGGACCAGCTCCCGGAGCTGCTGCGCGCCCTCGCGGACGAGACGCGTGTCGCCTCGATCACGGCCTCGAGTGCGATCGAGGGCGTGACGGTGGACCCAAGTCGGATCGAAGGCCTGGCTCGAGAGGGCGTCGAGCCCCGCCGGTTCCGCAACCGAAACGAGCGCGAGTTCGCAGGCTACCGAGACGCCATGGACGAGATCATGCGAGCTACGACGCTCGAACCGATCACGGTGCCATACATCCTCCACCTTCATCGCCAACTCTTCCGGCACACGGACGGAGCCGGTGGTCAGCTCAAGACCGATCAGAACCTGATCGCGAGCTACGAGCACGGGCACCGGGAGATCCTCTTCACTCCGCCTTCCCCCAAGGAGACGCAGTTCCTCCTGTCGGAACTCGTCGCGCGCTATCGGTCAGCCGCGGAAGCGCAGGCGGCTCACCCGATCCTGCTCATCGCCGCGTTCGTTCTGGACTTCCTGGCGATCCATCCGGTCGCGGACGGGAATGGCCGGCTCGCCCGTCTCCTCACCGCCCACGCACTCCTCCACCAGGGGTACGGCGTTGCCAGGTACGTCAGCGTTGAACAACGCATGTTCGACACGAAGAACGCCTACTACGCAGCCTTGTACGCATCGCAGCGGCAGTGGCACGAGGGAACGCACGACGTATGGCCCTGGATCGAGTACCTCGTCGGCATCCTCGAAGACTCCTATGACGACTTCGAGTCACGCGTCGCGGCGCGGCGCAGCCTGGCCGGGCTGTCGAAGCAGGCGCGGGTCCGGGAATACGTCCTTCACCACGCCCCGGTCGTCTTCCGGCTCCGGGATGTTCGGGCCGCCCTCCCCGGGGTCAGCGACCAGACGATCCGACTGGTCCTGAGTAGGCTACGTCGCGAAGGCTTGATCGAGATCGATGAGGCCGCCGGGGGAAACGGCCCACAGGCCGCCTGGCGGCGGATCAGCGGCGAGTAGCCGGGTCTGATACACAGGCTCTCAACTCAGGGCCCGCGTACGAAAACCCGAGAGCGGCCAGGCTGACCCGCACGTAGGCCATCGGGACCGTCCCCGAACAGGCCTGGGGGATCCGATCGAACCTAGTCCGGGAACAGTCGAAACGAGCGGCCCTGCGTTGAGCGGATCACGCCGAAGTGGCGGCGGTCAAGGGTCACGACGAGGTCC